>CAYPIY010000008.1:0-241018 GCA_964410965.1 uncultured Bacteroidota bacterium
TACCGCTGCCGTCACGCTTGGTCTCCACCACCAGCTTCACCGTATCACCGGGAATGATGATAATCAGGCCGGTAGAATCACCTGAAAAACCCGCATCAGCATTTACACGACCGGCGCTGATTGAAGAAGGATTAAATGAAATCCCGCTGTCTGCCTGTAAAGAAGAAAACTGACCCGCTAAACCACCGGTTAAAGTCCAGGCCGCAGTAGCGTCTTTAATATAATTATTTTGTTTGTCATAAGCGGCGGCGTATAACTTTAAGAGACTATCCGCCGGCAATGAAATCGCATTCGTATAAGAATTACCTTTGCCTCCGGGTGCGTTTCGAATAACCAGAGTATCCCGTTTTCCCGGTATTACATTAATGGTTCCCGACTGACCGTTAAAAATTGAGGAATCGGCCGTTATGTAACTTCCTCCGGTTAAAGTCCCGTAGAATGTACAACTGTCCGATTCGGTTGTATCACCCGCCAGAAATCCGCTTCCTCCGCGGAGATGAAAATTCACTTTTACCGGTCGTACGAAATTATCAAACCGGTCAAATCCAAGCGCATAAACACGGATGGAATCATCGGCGGTAATCGTCGTGTCGGTTGCGGATTTCCCGTTGTCAAACCTTACCCAGTTAAGCCTGAGAGTATAGAGTGAATCCGTGTAAACCGATATGGACCGTCCGTCATCATCTGCTGCGATCCTGTTTTTTGCTATCAGGGTATTGCTAATGAACGAAGGAAAATCAAATGCATTGCCCGTAGTATCGGGGATGTCAACCGCGAACGAGACATTAATAGAATCCCGTATCGCCCCGTACCATGTCCGTATGCTGAGCGTATCTGTACTTGCGCTGTAGTTCCATGTGGCAAATCCGAATCCTGAAGGCCGGTTGCCGGACTTGTTGATGAACTGGCTTGCGCCGTCTATCGATATGTCAGTCACCGTCAGAATTTTATCCGTGAACGGATTAGCGATCAGAACGGAATCAAAACGTCCCATTGAATCCGGTGCGCTCGTCGTTCGGACTGAATAGACAAACTCATTTAATCCGCTGGATGTCTTAATCTGACGAGGCGAGATTCCTGCCTTGGCCGTCGAATTCTGATTCGTGTGAAACAGCGCCGCTAGATTGTTGTGCAGGCGATTAACGTTGTACGAATACTGAAGCCCCTTGAGGGAAGTACCCGAAGCCCGCTCAATACCGACGGTCGCGGTCAGGCCCGGTGTCGTCGTGAGCAGGGTCTGATATTGCAGTTTGATCAGATTTATTGTTTCATACAGAATGACCTGAAACGTCAGCGACTGACCCCCGATAATGTTCGCGTCGTCGTACTGGTACCAGGTAATCACAAATTTTCTGTTGGGCGCAGATCCTATTGTCCTGTAATAAACCTTGGATATATCGGAATTGATGGATAAGCTGTCCCAGTAAGCGGCGATAATGTTTAAAGGATCGTTGCTGTGGGGAATGGAATCGTTTTGCGCGAATGACGACGACAGTGAATTAAAGCTGATGAAACCGTTTGAACTGATATATACCTGCGAAACGGTCGTATCGAAAAAAACGAAATTGAAACCGATGTTGACGGGACCGGTGGTTGAATTTTGCGTCAGTGTCAGAGCCGTGCCGTTCGTCACATCTTCCCAGTTGTAAGTCACCGAATCCGTCCAACGGTAAATACCACTGCTGTCCTGCCTGGCTGCAACGCTGCCGGTTCCCCCTGCCCACATACAGGAAAAAACAGTCAGCAGAAAAATTTTTGTGATGCCCCGGTTCATGCGTCAGCGCCTGACAGTAATGGTTTGAGCGGGTTGCATCCGGATAATCCGGTCAGGACTGCCCGAATGAAAGACTTCCACAGAAAACAGGTCCCGGATTAAGCCGGAATCTGACTTATCATATCGTGGTTGAAGGCGAAAATTGAGAAACAGATTCAGAAGCTCCCCGGGCACAACATCCCGATGCAAAATAATCTGATGATTAGGACCCATCCGCCTGATCAAGGCCGTCTGCGGGTTTTTTACAGAAAAGAAGAGGGATGAATCGCGCGTAATCCAGAAATCGGCATCCCCGCCGTTTGAACGGATGGAAAGAGCTTCGATAACGATTCCGTCCGCCGCGCCGCTGATCAGGATATTGATTCCGTTAAATCGTATTTCATCGTTTGAAATTCCTGCGCGGACCTGATTCATCCGATCCGCCTGGAACTCGTAACGGTCCAGAGCAAAGTTCTGTGCCGACGTTTGTCCATCCGCAGAAAAAGCATACCCGAAGACCAGAAATAAAAACAATGGTAACCGTCGCCGCATATAATCCTTTGGTAAAACCAACTTAACCTATTTTAACAATAAACGCCCCGCGAAAGCAATAATTTCTTTTAAAAATAAAAAAAAACATAAAATACCTTTTCTGCAGATCCGGATGCAAATCCTTGAAGAATCCGTAAAACGGCGAAAAAACAGGCCTATTTCAAAATTGCCCTTAAAAGAATCAGAAAGCCTTTCCCGTCATTCTCTGATAATTTCAGATTCTTTCTTGCCATCTCATATTCGGAATTGATCGACAGCGCCTTTCTGAAGTCGTCGATCGCTTTCAGAAAAATATTGCGGCACTGGATCAGGTGCAGAATGCCGATGGTATTGTGCAGATCGGCGAAATTCGGGTTTTTTTCGATGCGTTCCTGAAGCAGTTTTTCATAGTGGGATATGATCGCGTCGTTCCGGCCTTCTCCGCCGAACATGAATTTCAGGTAAAAAACATCGGTTACATCGACGATGCTGTTCTTGTATTTCATGAACTGTTTCAGATCGCGAAGGTCGGCATGTGCAAGATCGAATTGATTGGTCAGCACCTGCATCGGGATCCGCTCCAGATTGGGATAATCCGAATCTTTCAGTACCCGCTGGAGATGTTCGGCCGTGGTCTTAAGCTCTTCCTTGACCGATGAAAAACCATCGGTATTCTTCTCCAGCGTGTTAATCAGGCCGATGAGAGCGACCGATTTGTTGATCAGTGCATCGTAAAAATTCGGATTGATGGACAGGGACTTATTGATCGCAGTAAGGGCTTCTTCGAAGTTACCGATCATGTAATAGGCCAGTCCGAGTATGTTGAATATGTCCGGGTATTTTGAGTTGATCCTTAACGCCTGGTTCAGCATGGCGACGGCTTTGTAATGCTCGCCGATTTCAATATAGGCTTTACCGAGATTGGTGTACGCTTCAATGAATTTCGGATTGTGAGCAATCGCAAGCTTGAATTCATCGATAGCGTCTTCAACAAGGTTGAGGCGCAGAAACACGACGCCCATTTTATTGTTGGAAAGGGCGTGTTTAATCGTACGTACGTTGGCGGACATGTCGAACAGCATTTCAAGCTCATAAACACGGTCCTGGTGAAATTCATTCGCTATGATCTGGAGCTGTTCAGGCGAGACGGCCTGGTCCCGGTCGCTGGGTTCGATTTTTTTTTCAAAAAAAGTGAGCAGCCTTCCCTTTTCATAAATTTCGGAACGTACGACGCAATTCGACTTGATCGTCGCGGTCTGTACGTGAAAAACCCGTTTGCCCGCCTGCACATTGGAATTGATACCGACACCAGCCATGATCCCTCGCCAAATTTTTATTTCATGATGCTTTTTTATACTTCATTTTAATGGAAACCTGATACAATTCACTTCAGTAATAATATCGCATATTAAGCCCGTATTTTCAATGTTTTTATTATTTATTTTTCTCAAAACGGTGGCTTTGTGCGATAGCCAATTCGGCAATCAGCAAGATCAGAACGATTCCGAAAATCCATTTCCACAGTTCATGACCCAGCCTGGACTTTAATATGAAATCCTGGTAGGATTCCGTTGAAAGAATAACATCATAAGGTTGTTCCCGAAAAATAGCAGCAAGGTCTTCCCGTTTCATCGATTGAGGACTTCCTTCTCCGGGATCGTGGTTGGCCGAAAACACAAAAACATTTTTATTTTGCTCGGCCAGGCGGTAATATCCGGGCTGATCGAATCCGGGTACACGAACCAGGGTTTCATCCCCGAGAGGCTTAATCCCGGGTTTATATTCACGCCCTGATTCATCCACGACCGAAGCCTGCGCGGACAGGATCGAACGTATCCGGAATTCTGCAGGATAACCGCATTTCATATTTGCCTGGGGCATGGCTGAAGAGGAGTATAAATAGAGTACGGACCGGTGCATCAGGGGCGGAAATACGCCACGAAGGGGAAGATCGTTCCAGTCCAGGTCTATTGCGGATGACAGGAATAGCAACCTTCCCGGCCCGGAACGGATCTCCGCCAGCAGAGGTTGACGGTTCGTGAGCTGAATCACGGGTGAGGATATCGCGCTGAGTTCCGTTTGCCAGTATCTGTAAAAATTTGGCGATTCGGGTACCGGCAGGTCCGGTTTTGTGTTCTTCTCATAAATACCCTGGATCAGTATATGTGTGCGGTTCATTTCCCCGAAACCTGGCGGCTGACCTTTTCCCCGGGGCAAATCCGCGACGGACCGGATGACGCCCATTCCGAAATGCCTGAACAGCCCTCCGGAATAAGACCTGACATCGGAATCCGGACCGGGAATGACAAACACGCCTTTACCTTTTTTGAGAAAGCTTTCCATCTGCCGGATCTGCATATCATCGAAGCCCGGATGATTGGAGAAAACGATCACATCAAACTCATTCCAGTTCAACCCCGGCAGGTTGACGGAAGAAACCGTCCGGATCGTGACCGGAGTCTGAAACTGAGGTGCAGGGGCCAAAGCCAGTTCAATGAACCTGTAGGGGGATGGTTTGTTCTGCACGAGCAGCGCCCGTATCTGTTCAGGCACAAAAAAAGTGAAGTAATACTGATTGTCATGAACCAACGGGTCGTCATCGATTTCGATCTTGCCGGAAATGTACCCGGCGGACCCCGGAAGGGCTGACATTTCAAACTCTGCGGACTCCCCGGCCGGAACGGAAACCACCTGCTGCTGAACTTTTTTTCCGTTGAAAAACATCCGAACGGCAATCTCTCCCGCCGGCGTAGCTGAATGATTGTTCAGTTTGACCCGGACTCTGACCGGCTTCGTTTTTTCGATGATCCGGCTCACGACCTGCACGGTGTCGATTCCGGTGTTTCGGGGTTCGGTCTGGGAGAAATCGATGAATAGCCAGTGTACGGGTATATCCTCACTTTTCGCCTCAGCGGAAAACGTTCCCCCGCTTTCAAATGAGTTCTTCTGCATATCGGATAAAATGATGATCTCGCGGTTCGGGTTGCGGGCTTTTTTCATGAGTTGATACGCCGCGTCCATTTTTTCCGGCAAGTCGGATTTTCGGTGCACCACAGTCAATCGCTGGATCACTGATTTGAGTTCACCCGCCTGCCGGGTAAACTCCGGACGTGTATTTTCCTGAAATCCCGGTGCGGCGAGGATCGTGGCCTCATCCCCTTCCCTGAACTGGCTGACGATTTCCATGGCCATGGATTTGATTCGGTCCAGAACCATGCCCTGTTCCGTAACCCATCCGGAACTCATGGAATGATCCAGAATCAGAATAACCGATGTTTTTTCATGCGCCTCAATCGCAGTCTGACGACCGGTGCGCCAGGCCGGGCGGGCAAATGCCATTACGACCAACAAGAGAATCAGTGTTCTCAGAATGAGCAGCAGGATCTGCCGGATCCTGATGTTCCGGATTTGCTTTTTCTGGAGTACTTTCAGAAAGCGGAGACTGCTGAACGGGAGCCTGACGGATTTCCGGCGGTTCAGCAAATGAATGATGACGGGAATGAGAGCCAGTCCCAGGGCCGATAAAATCAGGGTGTTCAGGAACGCGAACAAGTCAACCCCCCTTACGCCGTCCGGACAATGTCTTCGGTGATCGTGCCGTCAAACATTTTCAGCGTTCGCCAGGAATGCTCCGCTAGATGCTCGTTATGGGTGACGATAACAAATGTCTGCCCGGTTTCCTCACATAGACGGATCAGCAGGCTGTGAAGGCTTTCCGCGGACTGACGGTCAAGGTTGCCCGAGGGTTCATCGGCAAGGATGATCGCAGGCTGATTCATCAGCGCGCGGGCTACGGCCACACGCTGCTGTTCGCCTCCGGAAAGCTCGTTTGGCCTGTGGAGCATCCTAGCCCGGAGCCCGACCTCCTCAAGCAGGAATTCAGCTCTCGGCTGAACCTCCGCGCGGGGCCGGCCGCCGATCATGGCGGGCATCATGACGTTCTCCAGTGCGGAAAATTCGGGAAGAAGATGATGAAACTGAAACACGAATCCGATCCGGCGGTTGCGGATCGCCGCCAGCTGCCTGTCCTGGAGGCCGTTCAGAACGGATTCTCCGATACGCACCGTTCCGGTGGTCGCGTGATCCAGGGCTCCCAGAATGTGCAGCAGTGTGCTCTTGCCCACTCCGGAAGGACCGACGACCGTTACAAATTCACCGGTGCTGATGGCCAGGTTTATATCACGCAAAACGACAAGTTCCTCGCGTCCCGACCGGTAAGTCTTGCCGATGCCCTCTGCCCGGATCACCGGTTCCGACGGCGGGTTACTTGGTTTTGTCATGGTTGAAATGGATGGTCTGGGTTCCACTGAAATTCACTTCCTTTCCCGCATGTGTGCCGATCGCTGCCAGTTCCGAGGTGATCTGCCCGTTGACTAATTTCCCTCCTGCGATATCCAGAAAATAATTGCCCATCATATGGATCAGCAGGTCAAGTTCCATAACGGCCCGGTCAGATTCACGGATCTTTCCCGATCCGGAAACCTCAAGGTCCATCGTGATCATCGCGATCCCGCCGTCAATGCTTTCCAGCCGGTAATGGCCCTTGGAAACGGTTTTGGCAATCGAAATCTTTTCGTTAAGCGTTTTCATGTATCGGTCCGCAAAATCCGTTTTGCCCGGATTCCACTGATCGCCTATTTTCACCGGATAGTCCGGTAACTGGACCAGAAAAAGCTCAAAATCCCTGATCCATGAGGTATCCTGCGCGGATGCGCCAGGGGACGCAGCTTTCACCGACTCTGCCAGAACCCGCCCGAATTTGTCAAACGCAAAGTGCACAGCCTGCTGCTTGAGGGACTGTCCCAGCTGATATGTCAGGTTTTTTCCGTCCCGCGTAACACGCGTGAATTCAACATGCGCCCGGATGTCCATCACGTCTCCGTCGCTCTCCTCGCATTCCAGGTAAAGGTCATAACTCGTTTCCCCGTACGAGGACTGATTCAGCTTGTCCTGCTCCGTTGTAAAAGTCCGGTAATGGTTGACGCTGATGCGGTACCGGTCCCCCCTGGAATATTTGTGCGTCAGCACATTGACCTTGGTTCGCTGGCCGAACGCCGGAACTCCGTACAGTATCAAGAAACCGAAGATCATGATCAACGGCAATATCCGGTATTTCAAATTCCTTTTTGATCTCATGTTCAGCTTTCGTTATTGTTTTGATCTCAGGGCTTCGACCGGCAACAGCCCGGCGGCTTTGCGGGCGGGATAAAATGTTGAAAACAGTATCAATCCGAAAGATACAGACAGAACTATGAAAAAATCAACCCATTTAAGTTTTACCGGAACCGCCTCAATGAAAAAAACTCCTGACGGCAGTGGAATCAGACTGTACTGAATCTGAAGAAAGCAGATCCCGTATCCGAGGATGCATCCGATCAGAATCCCGAAACAGCCGACCCACAGCCCCTGCCGGATGAATATTCCGGAGATCATGCCCGCCGAGGCACCCATCGAACGTATGATCCCGATTTCAGGGGTTTTCTGCATGACCAGCATGATCAGCGTGCTGATGATATTGAATCCGGCGACCAGGATGATCAGGCTGAGCAGCACCATGGATCCCCATTTTTCCACTTTCATCGCGCTGTACAGGTCGGCATGGAGGTCGTACCATGTATCAACGGCGAATGAATCCCCGAGTTCTGCGGATAATGATTCCTGAACCGTCCAGCTGTCTTCGATATCATCCAGTTTCAGATCGACACCGTCGACCGCTCCCTCCCGCTCAAAAAGCGCGGACGCATCGTCCCTGTCGATGAACGCGTATGCGTTATCGTATTCAAACATATCCGTTTTGAAAATCGCCGTTACGGCAAACCGTTTCGCCGAGGGAACGCTGAACGGACTGACCACGCCCGACGGGCTGATCACCGTGACCGTATCGCCGACCGAGGTCTCGGTTTCGAGCGCGAGATTAAACCCGAGCCAGATGCCGCGGAGCGGCTCTGATGTCTGAAAATGAAACTTCCCGGCGGACCGGTTGTTTTCAAGGTCGGTAACACGGAGTATGCGTTCCGGATCAACGCCGCGGATAAACGCGACATGGCTGCCGCCCTGCCCGCTGATCATGCCCTTCTCGGTGACAAACGGGGATATGTGGCGGATCTTTCTTTCCGCGGAAACAATCCGTTCCAGGCTGTCCGTCCATGCAAAACATTCTTCCTGAACATCCCTGATTTTCAGGTGGGAATCAAACCCGATGAACCGGGATTTGACCTCGTGCTCAAAACCGTTCAGCACGGACAGAACGATAATGATCGCCGCGACGCCGACCGTAACTCCGAGCACGGAAATCAGCCCGATCACGGAAATGAAAGACTGTCCCCTGACGGGACGAAGGTAACGGAACGCGATGAGCTGTTCAAAATTCATGAAGGATCCCGAGGGTTACTCATACCGTATGGCGTCGACCGGGTTGAGTTTTGCCGCGCGGATGGCCGGAACCGATGCGGCGAGCATGCAAAGGCCGATGGAAAACAATCCGCCCCAGAGAAAATAAAAACCGTTCAGTTCAACGGGCACGGAGTCCATAAAATACACGTCCGATTTGAGCGAAAGGATTTTCCATTCCAGCTGGACATACGCGAGCAGAAGCGCGAGAACGATTCCGAGAGCCGCCCCGATCATCCCGATCCACAGGCCTTCAAAGAGAAATATCCTCCGGATGTCCCTCGCCCGCGCTCCCATGGACCTGAGGATGCCGATGTCCTTCGTCTTTTCGAGAACGATCATGAACAGCGTGCCGATGATATTAAACGCGGCAACCAGGATGATGAGGCTGAAAATGATCGTCATGATGAAGTTGTTGTTTTCCAGCCACGCAAAAAGGTTCCGGTGAAGATCAAACCAGGTCCTGACGAAAAAGGGAAATCCGAGGTCCTTGCTGAGCTGCTGGGACAGCGGCCCGGCAGAAAAGAGATCGTCGGTTTTTATTTCATATCCCGTAATCCCGTGCCCCGTGTCAAAAAAACGCTGCGTTTCCCCGAGATCGGCATAAACGAGCACGTTGTCATATTCGGCGAGCCCGCTCCGGTATATTCCTGTCACGGTAAATTGCCTGACTTTCGGTTGTTGTACAAATGCCAGGGCATGCTGGAGAGAAAACAGTGTGATTCTATCCCCCTCATCGACCGCAAGTTTATCGGCAAGTTTTTTCCCGATCAGGATACCCGGAAGAGCGGACGGTGCCCGAAGTTTCGTGCCGGTTCCGGCGGTATCCGGCCTTTTCAGGTTTAACGACCCCCTGATAATGTTTTTACGTATGCCGAGCACCTGATCCACAGTTCTTTCGTCAATCCCTTTCACGATCACGCCTTCCGTCTTTTTCCGGGAACGGATCATGGCTTCCTTTTCGATGTACGCAGAGACACCCGTAACCTGAGGATACTGCCGGAGCCTGGTGAATACTTTTTCGGGCTGCCGGATGTATCCCGTTGCGTCAAAGGTTTTAATCCGAATATGCGCGTCAAAACTGATGAACCGCGTGCGGAGTTCCTCTTCAAATCCGGTGATGATGCACAGCGTCAGTATGAGCGCCGCCGTACCGACCGATACTCCGGCAATTGATATCCAGGCAATCACGGATATGAATCCCGTTTTGCGCTTCGCCCAGAGGTATTTTTTGGCAATAAATAAAGTGATGTTCATGCCTGCGGGTCCGTACGGGAAGACACGGTGATTCCGTCCGGATCATAAACCAGCCGACAAAAGGACCATTCGCTGTTTCGTAAAACCGGGTGATGGGAGATAAGGACCGTATTTTTTATCCAAAACATTATATGATTCACAACGGCGAGGATGTTACTGATAAAAATATTGTCATGCAATAAAAAAGGAAGATGGATCCACAGAGATTCCGGAACCCCGCGATCCCCGCAAAACCGGATCATCAGTTCTGCGAACCGGAAAGAGATCTCCAGCAGACATCTGTCCTGTTCCGGCAGGGAATCCGTTTTCATGATTCGGCCCGAAGAAACCCATTCCGTTTCGACCATTCCGTTTCCTGACAATTTCAGATGAACAGAAGAATCCGGGATGTTTTTCATGAAACAGTAAAACATTCCTGCAAAGCTGAAAAGACATTGCCGATATCTCTTTTCAGCACACTGAGGGTCAGTATCGGCCCCGTCCTTTCCGTCGGGCGGTTCTTTCTCTGTTATTGCGTCTAATTCTTCGATTATCCGATCCCTGATGCCGATAAGCCTGATTTTCCATGCTTCCTTTTCCCGAAGCAATTCCAGCTCCGCTGACAATTTCTGAATGTGGCTTTGAATCATTTCGGGAGGTATTCCCGGCGGGGATGAACGGAACAGCCCGTTGAAACTTCTCAGCAGCTGCTCCGGGTTCTGGGATTCAAAGAACATCTCAACGGCCGATTTTTCCGACTCCGATTTTTTCTTCGCCAGCGCACGGATGAGGCTCTTTTCGGCGAGCATGCCCTGGTACATCCGCATGCGCTGCTCTTCCAGCCGCCTGCGTTCCCTGACGAGCCCCTGGGCAAGCACAGAGTCCGCGGACCGGGTCAGAAGCCCCCGGATCCTTTGCCGGAGCTCCCTGTGCCGGGAGGGCTGATATGCGGTTTTCAGTATCTGTTTCTGCATGTCCTCGACGGCCGACTGTTCATGCCTCGCGAACGCTTTGGTCGTCAGGCTTTGCCTGATCTTCTCCGACTGCTCCCTGAGAGCCTGGTACTCTTTTTCCGATTGTTTCGCCGTCTGGAGCCTGATCTCGGTGGTATAATACTGATGCCAGACCACGGGCTGCTGCTTCATCTCTTTCTCAAACTCTGCGTACGCCCCTCGGAGTTTTTCCATGGTATGCCGGATTTCATCCATCTCGATCTGGTACTGGAAAATTCTACCGTTGATCGATTCCATTCTCTCCTGGATCGTTTTTTTCAGTTCGGAGGCCTTTCCGGATTCCAGTTCCCGCTGACAATCCGGGCAGACCGAATGATGAATGGATTCCAGAGCCGCGTGTTCCCTGTCGACGTAGGCTTTATGTTCCTCAATCCAGCGCTCAAGGAACTCCAGTCTTGTTTTATCCAGCAGGCCCTGTTCCAGCACGTGTTTCTGCCTGTCCTGGATTTTCTGCAGGCGCACAAGTTCACGGTGATGAAGTTCCAGTTCTTTTTCATAATCATGAATCCGGATGACCCACGGGCGTTTTTCGTTCATCTGCGCCGCAAGGGAGTGAAGTTCCAGTTTCAGTTCGTCTTCCGTTTTCGAGATCTTTCGTTCAATCTGGCTGATGCCGGCCATAAGGTCTTCATGCTGCTGCCGCTTTTCCTCCTCCCGGTTAAGTTCATCCATCAATCGCATAAGCTCATCCCAGCCCTCGCTTGCGTCCGTATGATAGCGCTCTTTCAAGGAAACCACAAGAAGGTCCAGATGCTCCCTTTTCAGGAACAGATCCGCGTACCGGACGGCCGGCTGGAAAAGGTCCGCCGGTGTTTCAGGAACCGACTCAGAGCGGATAAGATCATGAACAGGGGCTTCAGACACCATACCGGTTAAATTGTTATGCAAGATCATGTGACGGTAATATCCGGCCTCTTTTTCCAGTGAGGAAACCCGGGGGGATGAATCCTGCGTAACTTCCGGCAAAGCCCCGGTTTTTTCGAATCCGGACTTTAAAGCCGGGATCCGTTCTTTCATTTTTCCTATTTCAGAATAGGAAATATCCGGCTGTAAGGTGATATTTTCACTTTCGCATCCAACAACGGCCAGATCCCAAATCCTGACCGACTCCAGCGGCTTTTTCGTGCGCAAGCATGGAATCGCCATATCCCCTGATAAATCGTCTGCAGGGACATAACATCCGGCAGATGTTTTCCATTCATACAGGGCCTCATTTTCACGAATGAGGCCGTTTTCTGCATAAAATATTTTTTCATATTTGAAAATCTTATCGTGTTCCTTAAAGCTCATCCCAAGACACAGTGGCTTACCGGGATCATCAAACAGGTCTGCGGTGACTTCATTTTCGCCAGATATCGCCTGCGCCGCACGGATAATGACGTCAGACCCTTTCAGACCAGTATCATGAATCAGAATGGTTCCGGATTCAGGAAAATCAAAGACTGCGGCGTTCCCGCCAAACCGGTACGCGTTTTGAATCGTGAATGCAACAGGAATCATCGGAATAATTCATTTTGAATTTATCAGGAAAATTTCTTAACATTCTCCGGAATGGATCCACACAAACAATCGTTCAGTATATACGATAATAATACTAAAAAGGACAGGTTTTTTTATTCATGAAGCCTTCGTCATTTTCAACCGAACCCGCGCGGGAAAGAGCTTTTCTTGTCGGCATCAATCATCCGTCGCTGAGCGTTTTTCCGGCCGAGGACTGCCTTGAGGAACTGGCGTTGTTATCGGACACCGCGGGACTCGAAGTTACCGGCCAGATGGTCCAGAATGTCCGTAATATCGATCCGGGCCTGTTTATCGGCCGGGGAAAGATCGCTGAACTCGTAACCACCGTAAAGGAAAAAAAAATCCAGGTTGTGATCTTCGATGAAGACCTGTCCCCCGCGCAGACAAAAAACATCGAGAAAGAGCTAAATTGCCGCGTGATTGACCGCAGCGCGCTCATTCTCGCCATATTCGCGAAACGCGCCAAAACCCGCGAAGCGAAGACCCAGGTGGAACTCGCCCAGCTTGAATATCTCCTTCCGCGGCTGACACGCATCTGGACGCATCTCGAACGGCAGGCCGGCGGCAGCGTGTTCACCAAGGGCCCCGGCGAAACCCAGCTGGAAACCGACCGGAGGCTCATCGGAAAAAGAATATCTGTCCTGAAGAAAGAACTGGAAAAAATCAAACAGCAGCGGCTCACCCAGCGAAAAAGCCGCCGGAACGCGTACCAGGTTTCACTTGTGGGTTATACCAACGCAGGAAAGTCGACCCTGCTGAACTCTCTGACCGACGCTAACGTGTACGTGGAAAACCGCCTGTTCGCCACGCTCGACGCCACGACACGCCGTGTTTTTCTTAATGACGAACAGCATTGCCTCGTCACCGACACGGTCGGTTTTATCCGGAAACTGCCCCATCAGCTCGTGGCCTCATTCCGCTCCACCCTCGAGGAAGTCGCGGAATCGGACTTTCTCATTCACGTCGTGGATATCAGCAATCACCTTTATTATGAACAGCTTGAAACCGTTAACCAGGTGCTCGAAGAACTGAAAGTCCATATGGCTCCGTCCCTGATCGCATTTAATAAAGTCGACTCCGTTCATGATGAGGCGTTTCTTCATCAGTTGTCCCTGCAGTATCCGGACGCACTGTTCATTTCGGCCCACCGCAGGATCGGACTGCAGAAACTGAAAACACGCATTCTCGAAAGAATGGATAGCGATTTCAGCGATTATATCGTGACCATTCCTTCCGGGCTGCCTGAAATCATCTCCACGATCCGGCACCTCGCTGAAATTAAGGATATTTCGGATACGGGAAACGTTCTGGCCGTTCGCTACAGAAGCCGCAAAAGCGAGGCTGAACAGATCCACGCTTACGTCGAAAAGCATAAGATGCTCTTAGAATTGCAGGATTGAGTCGATCTTACTTAAATGATATTTTTTATTGCAAATACCTCGACTTTAAGTTATCTTAATGTGAATGCCGAAAATGATGGTTACCACTAATTTACCGGGTGCCATGAAAAACAGAATTCCGTTTATATTTTTTATTTCAGCTCTTTGGATTACGGAAAGCGCCATTCCGCTGCAAACAGCCTGCGGTCAGGAAAACTGGGGCACTCAAAGTTTATTCATGGAAATGGGCATGGGCGCTCGCGCACAGGGGCTGGGCAAGGCGTTTGTCGCCATCGCCAACGACGGTTCGGCGGTATTCTGGAATCCCGCAGGACTGGATTATCTGACGCAGGGAAACGCATCCTTTTATCATTCCACGCTTCTGGATGGTTATTACAACTTCGCGAGTGTTACCTATCCGTTTCTGAATTTCGGTACCTTTGGTCTGGGCGTTTCCCGGTTTGCCGTTACCGACATCCCCAGGGTTAATTCCGACAACGTTTTGGAGGGCATGTCCGACATGAATCAGGAGGAGTTTTATGTATCCTATGGAAAAAAACTTCCCTGGAATATTTCGCTGGGCACGACTTTTAAAATCGTACGTCAGGCTAGTGCCGGATACGATCTGAAATCCGTTTCCGATGTCGGTGCCGGAATGGATCTGGGTTTGATCTACCGGCCTGATTTTGAATCAGCGTTTTTGCGAAACACGTCCTTCGGAATTAATTTTCATAACCTGATTGAACCTAAAACAAAGTTAGTCCTTGAAGATGATCCTCAGCCGCTTAACATCCGCGCGGGTATCGCAAGGGACTTTATTTTCGGCGGTGACCAGCTCCGAAAATTCACTCTCGCTGTGGACGTCAATAAAAGTAAATTCGAGACGGCAAGAATTCACGTCGGCGGGGAGTTTTCCATCCACCGTATGCTGACCGCGCGGGCGGGATTTGACGCCGGCCAGATCGCCATAGGCGTCGGAACCGAATTCGTCCAGTTCGAGAAATTCCAGCTCGATTACACGCTGAACCTCGGCAACAAACAGGGCACTGCGCTGCACCGGCTCGGTCTGACGGTGTTTTTCGGCAAGACGATCGAAGAGCGCATACAGATCGCGAAGAGTTTCCGCGCCGACGAGGACCGGAAGCTGGTCGCGAAAAACCAGGAACAACTCCGTATCAAATCCATCAAGGAACACAAAGCCATGGGACAGGAACTGTTCCGGAAGGGAAATCTCCTGCAGGCCCTGGTTGAATACGAGCAGCTTTCCAAACTCGACCCCGAGAGTGATGACGCCAAAATTTACCTGGACAGCATCAATATCCTGATGGACGAACAGCTTACCAAACAGCTTGCCGACACGGCAAACGCCATGCAGCAGGTCACGATCGACCAGCAGAACAACAAATTCGTGATGGAGCATTTCCAGAAAGCGCGCCAGCTTTTCCAGAAAGAGGATTTCATCGCGGCGCTGAGCGAGTTCCAGAACGCGCTGGACCGGTCGCCGAACAACAAGGAAATCCTCGACGCGATGACGACCACGCGGAGCGCGCTGGATAAAAAGATCGCGCAGTTCATCGCCAAGGCGCGGGCGAACGCCGCCGGCAATAATTTCGCCGAAGCGCTCAAGATGCTGAGCCAGGCCCGCGCGCTGGACCCGAACAACCTCACGATCCAGAGGGAAATCGACACAGAACTGAAGAAAATCAACAGCCGCCTGACGTTCCTGGAGTCCACGCGCAACGGCCTCGATGCCTATCAGAAAGGCGATTATGAGACATCCATCAAGGAATTCGAAAAAGCCCTCCTGATCGACCCGAACAACGTAACGGTCAGGGAATACCACAAGAAAGCCATCGTGCGGGGGTTCGCGACCTTCAAGACCCTCGAGGGCGATTATGAAAAATGGTATCTCCAGGGAGTCGATCTCTATGTTGAAGGCAAGTACCAGCAGGCCATCATCATCTGGCAGCGCATTCTCGAAAAAGACCCTTACAACAAGCGGGTGCTGAACGCCATCGACAAGGCCGAGGAACAAATGCGCCAGCAGAAGACCAACAAGAAATAGCACCACGACATGCTGTTCCGACAATCGCAAAAACATGAACTGAAAGTTCCCGCCGAAATGAAATATCTGGCGGAACTCCGCGATTTTGTCGTCAAGATCGGCAAGCAATACGGCTTTGATGAAAAGGTGATCTCCAGTCTGAAGCTGGCAACCGACGAAGCCGCAACCAATATTATCCGCCACAGTTACCGGGATATACCGGGCCGGGGTTATGTCACGATCCGGGCAATCGTAAAGACCAACAGCCTTGTCATCGTTCTGATCGACCAGGGCAAGACGTTTGATCCGCGGAACGCCAAAGCCCCGAACATGAAAGAATACGTCAAGATCGGGAAAAAGGGCGGCCTGGGCATTTTCATGCTCCAGAAGCTGATGGATGAGATTGACTACCATGTTACCACCGAGGGCAACGAACTCCGCCTGACCAAATACAGGAAACAGGACAAATCCCAGCAGGGATCGTTCATCAGCCGGATCAACCTGAAACACCGGTATGCCATCTTATCTTCAGCCGCGCTTACCATCCTCGTCATCGTGGGTTTCTTCCTTTTTGAAAAAATTCAGTCTGAGCGGATGATCAGAGAAATTCTCAAGAGAGCCGTGGCCATATCCGCATCCATGGCTTCCTCCAGTTCCGAAAACATGATCCGTTTCGACGACCTGACCCTTTTCCAGAATGCCGAAAGGTTCAAGCTGGATAACAGCCCGTTCATCCATAACGTATACGTACTGGACAGCGCCGGCAATGTCTACGCCTCCTCCGACCGGTCGTCACTCGGGAAATATGCCGTTCCGGAAATCTCAGAAAGCATTGTGCTGGAAAGCCTCATCGAAAACTCCGGCCCGCCTGAAAACGGGGCCGACACCCTCCTGAACCGGCTGCGCGACAACCCCCTCGTTACGCAGATCGAAATAAAAAAATATGAACGCGGCGGCGAAGGTATCTATGATATATCGACTCCCATTTATTTCGCAAACCAGTTCAGCCCGGAAAACCGCCTCGGTACCGCTCATGTTCAGGTTCTGGAACAGATCATCCTGGATGAAATCCTCGACCTCCGGATATTGGGCATCACTCTGTCCGTCGTGATCCTGTTGATCGGGTACAGCAGTATCGCGTTCCTCGTGGCCCGCATCATCAGTCCGTTCCAGAAACTGACCGACTGGATCCGTTCCGCCGGACATGAAACGGTCTCCGACGACGTGGACATCGACACCTCCAACGAAGTCGGCGAGATCGCGCAGGCCTTTACGGACATGGCTGCCAAGTTCCGCAAAGCCCAGATCGGCCTTGTGCAGCAGAAACAACTGCAGAAAGAAATCCAGGTCGCGCAGGAAATCCAGCATATGCTCCTTCCTTCCGTCTTTCCGGACGTGGAGGGTTACGACCTGGCGACCTTTTACGAATCTGCCAAGGAAGTCGGGGGCGACCTTTTTGATTTTGTACGCGTGGACGACCACACCATAGGCATCGCCGTCGCGGACGTCTCCGGCAAGGGCGTTCCCGGATCTCTTGTGATGACCATGATCCGTACCGCGCTGAGGCTCGAGGCGCGTGAAAATAAAGACCCCAGCGATGTCCTTTCGAAAGTCAATGAGTTCGTCGTGGACGACATGAAAAAAGGCATGTTCGTAACGACCTATTATATCGTTCTGGATTCCCGTAACCGGGAAATCCATTACGCGAGCGCGGGTCACAACCCCATGATCCTGCACCGGACTTCGACCGGCCAGACCTATTATCTTAATCCGGCGGGATTCCCCGTCGGTATCGCGCTGTCCGACCGCGAACTGTTCCGTCAGACGATCAAGAACGACAGCATCAAACTGAGAGAGGATGACATCCTCGTCGCGTACACCGACGGCATCACCGAAGCGATGAATCCCAACCGCGACCTGTTCGGCGAAGAACGTTTTCTCGAATCCATTAAACGCCACGCCCATTTGGGAGCGAAGGAATTTGTCGAGAAAGTACGGGATGATATTCTTAATTTCACTCAGGGGGCACCCCAGAATGATGATATCACCTTTGTCGCCGTCAAGGAAAACCTCGCCGCATCCGAGGTGCTGTTCAACCTCAGGAAGAACCTGATCGATGAAGTCGCCTCAGGCGTTCCGGTCAAAACTGCATGCGCGAAAGCCGGTGTCTCAACCTCAACCTTCTATAAATATAAAAAACGTTATGCCGAACTCGGCGAAGAAGGGCTTAAAATCAAGAGTGACTACACGAACATCGAAAGCAAACAGATCAGCATCGAGCAACGGGCGAAGATTATCGATATCATCATGCATAATCCCGAACTCGGCCCCAAAATGATCAGCAATCTGCTGAAAACCGATAAATATGGATTTACCTCTATTCCCGAAAACCGCATTTATGAAGAACTGATCCGCCTGCGCCTGAATACCCAGGAAAAACGGCAGGCGTTTATTGAGGGACTGTCGAAATCCAAACGGAGATTTAAAGTGCCCGGAAATCCGCTCATCACGATGGACGGCGAAATCATCAAGACCGATTCCCGTCAGACCGGATCCATCGTGGATTCCATCCTCAAAACAAGGCAAAGCCAGAACGACGCTCCGACCGTAGAAACCCGCCCCGATACCGAACACGCCGAAACCCCTTCAGCGAAAAGCGAATAATTCAATCATTTTTCAGGAAAGAAAGCAATGAGTTTAAAAAATAAATTCATATCGGCCTTGTTCCTTTTCTGCCCGGGCCTGGTTCTTTCTCTACCGCAGAACGAACTTCACGCTCAATCCCCTTTTGACGGCAATCGATCGCTGGTGATTCTGAACACAAAAAAATTTGATACCCTGACTAAGGCGGTTTCCGCGATCGAAAAAAACGGCGGACACGTCGTACATCTGTTTCCGCCGAATATCATGCATGCTTATCTCACGCCGCAATCGGATTCGGCGCTGAAAAAAACGGCTAAAGTCAAAGTCATCACCGAGAAGCTTTACCCGATCGAAGCCGAACGATATACGACGAACCAGAATCTTGCGATCGAAACGTGGAACGCCCAGTTCATCAAAACGGTTGCCACCCGAGCCCTGGAGGAAAAGGGGGACAAGGATCACGGCACTCAGAAAGCGCCCGACCTCGCTAATCTGAATAACCAGTTTATTCTCCGAGGCCAGAAAAATTTTTACCTTACCAGCGAATATTTGGTCGGTACGGTAGCCGTCGGGACGCTGTTTGTGGAATCCGACGGAACCCTGGACAAAAAAACCGAGGACTGGACGCTTGAAGACAAAATCGACGCGATGCGGCAGATCTACAAAGGACTGGACTGGTGGGCCGAAAACGGGGGGTACAGAGCCAGCCTTACGTTCGTGTACGACATCATCCACCTGAACACACGGTACGAACCCATCAACCGGACCAAGGATGAAAGCATCCTCTGGGTCAATGAATGCATGCAGGAGCTCGGTTACTCCGGCGGGGAGGATTATACGGTCAACCGCGAATACATCAATGACCTCAGGGACAAATACCAGACAGACTGGGGATTCAACATCTTCATGGTTCCTGCGGCAAATGACGATGACGGTTATTTCGCGGACCAGACCGGAATCGCTTGGGCCTATCTGGGCGGACCCTACATGGTGATCTCCAGCAAATGCAACGGCTGGGGATTCAACCAGGTCTGGAAAGTCGTGGCCCACGAAACCGGCCATATTTTCAACGCACTCGACGAATACAAGGGAGCCAGCAGCTGTGACGACAAATCCGGCCGGCTGAACATGATCAACGGTAATCATGAAATCGGCGGACTGATTAAGGATCCCTGCATCATGAAAGCCAGCGACCTGCATATATGCGAGTATACCAGCGGGCAAATCGGATGGCTGGATTCCGACAGCGACGGCGTGTTCGATTCCGATTACCTGAATATTTCAAAGCGATTCAACCGGGCCAAGGCGAAAAACGAGAAAACCTATTCCGCTTCTTCCCCGCTGAAAAACACAAAGACGACGCGCTATTCCGATGAGGAAAATATCCTGCTTCATGAGGATTTTTCAGCCCGGACCGGATGGTACGAGGATTCCTACATTTACATCAAGAACGGCTCCTATCACATGTTCGATCCCGAATACGGTTCATCATCCTGGCTGGACAAACCGTACGACAATTTCTCCGCAACGGTAAAAACTAAATGGCTGGACGGGTCCAGCGTCAGCGGATACGGAATCATGTTCCGGATTTACGGGCCCAACGACAGTTACCTCTTCTATATCAACGGCGACGGACAGTACTGCGCGGGCAAATACCTGTACGGCAACTGGAACTACCTGAAGGACTGGGACCGTTCGGACGCTATCAGCCTGAACGGCGAAAACACGCTCCGCGTGGATTGCGTGAATGAAAACATCACATTGTACATCAACGGGAAAGAAGTCGCCAAACTGAAAGACCAGACCTTTTCTACGGGATGCGTGGGCCTGGCCGTGCTTCCCGAAGTGCATGTCGATTTTGACGATCTGATCATTACAAAACCCTGATTCCCGGAATTCAGAAAAACACTGACCTTTATTTCAATCGGCCTTCATTTCCTTTTTTTTTATTTTTGCCGGCCTGAACATCCCGGACGATAACCTGAAGGTTTTCGGGACTGCGAAGTCGTTGGTTTTTTTATTTGACAATTATCATTAATAATGATAACTTTTGTCAATATTTCTTTTTGAACGTCTGTGACGTTTATCCTATTTTGTCCATTACCCTTAACCAATCAGGAGAACACAATGAAGCGAAACTTGACGAAAGTGATTTTCGCTGGTATCACGGCGACTCTTGCGGTTTTACTGTGGGGCCGGAGTTTATCAGCAGGCGGATTTTCGATTTATGAGCAGGGCGCGAATGCAACCGCGATGGGAAGCGCACTGGTTGCCCGTCCGTGGGACGCGACCGCCGCTTTCTACAATCCAGCCGGATTGGCGATGTACGGAAAACCCGGCCAGTGGCAGTTTTATGCAGGAATGGTGCCGGTCCAGTCCATGGGCCGTTTCACGGGAATGAATCCCGCTCCCGGATCCGACGCAAGGGATAAAGCCGTCACAAAATGGTTTCCGCCGTTCCATATTCACGGCACGTACCAGATCAACGAAAACATGGCGGCCGGCCTGGCCATCTCCACCCCGTTCGGCCTGGGGACGGAATGGGACAACAAAAACAATCAGTACAGCGGCCGGTTCCGTTCGATTCTCGCTACCATCCAGTCCGTTTTTGTTTCGCCGTCTTTTTCGTACAAATTTAATGACCATTTCTCCGCATCCGTTGGCGGGGATTATGTCTATTCCAGCGTTTCCCTGAAGCGGAACAACGCACAGCCGTTCTTCAACGGCACGTTCACTAAAATATACGATGTCGCCCAGGTCGAACTGGAAGGCAGCGACAAGGCTTCTTTCGGATTCAATCTCGGTGCGTATTACAAACTGAACGAGCAGATTTCTTTCGGAGCGCATTACAAACACTCCGTGAAAAACACCTATAAAGGCACAGCAAAATTCAAACAGATCACGCATGAAGACGAATACACGACCGACCCGTTCAGCCAGGTTGTGGATGCCAATGTGCAGGCGAATCTTAACAATCCTGCGTTCGGAGGCCTCAAGCAGGACGGCAATACGGCCATTACGTTCCCGAACATGTTTGTTATCGGAATCGCGTACAAACCGATCGAAAAGCTTTCATTAGAACTGGATTATTGCTATGTCGGTTGGAGTGTCTTCAAGGAAGTCAAGATCGAATTCCCGGCTAATCCGGCACTGACCTCAACGCTTGAGGAAGATTATAAGAACACGTTCCAGATCCGTTACGGCGTGGAATACTGGGCCATGGACAAGCTTGCCCTCCGTGCGGGTTACATTTACGACCATACTCCGGCTCCCACAAGGACAGTGAATCCCCTGCTGCCGGACGCGGACCGTCATGACATTGCCGTCGGCGTCAGCTACAAATTCACACCGGCCTTCAACGTTGATCTCTCCTATATGGCTGTGAATTTCAAGGAACGAAGCACCAAGGGCAAAAATGTCGATGGCTACGACGGGATCTACAGCACCCATGTCAACCTGCTGTCATTCAGCCTGGGCTATACTTTCGGGGCAAAGTAATCAAACACAGTCAACCAAGTATTGGGAGTTAATACAATATGAAATCAGCAAAAAAACTTTTCATCCTGACGGCTGCAGTCATTGCCGCGGTGACTTTCTTCAGCTGCTCGGTGGATTATCCCGACGCGCCCGGCGGGGGTTATCATTCGGGCAACGCGGATTTTACAAAATATGTTTCGGTCGGAAACAGCCTGACGGCGGGCGTCCAGAACGGCGGCCTGAGAGATACTTTCCAGCAGAACAGTTATCCGTCCATGATTGCGAGACAACTGGGCAAAACGTCATGGGAGCAACCCACGATCAATGATTCGGGCACGCCCGGATCCCTGTATTTAACGGGATTTACCTCAGCCGGTAAACCTATTCTTTATGCTTACGCCGGAGCACCCGTACCCGGCAACCTGGGATATGCCGCGCCATACGATAACCTGGGAATACCGACTCTGTTCTTATACGATTTCGTCAGGGCGACCGGTACTTCAAACGGATCCAGCTGGCAGCAGATTGTTTCCGGAGGCGCATCGACCAATCCGTTAATCGACCTAGTGCTCAGAGGTTTGGGTACGCAATTCAAACAGACGAAATCCCTTTCGCCGACCTTCGTTTCATTCTGGCTGGGCAACAATGACATTCTGGGCTACGCCACCGGAGGTGCCGGGAATAACGGCAACCCGGCAACAGCTGGTGTTATGCCCCCGACTTCCATCAACGACGGAGGGATCAATCCTGCCCTCCCTGGTTTTCGAACAATGTATAATCAGGCTCTGGACAGCTTATTAACTATTCCCAATTGCCATTTCGTGGTCGCGAACATCCCCGATGTCAGTTCGATCGCCTATATGACGACAGTCAAACTGGCGGATGTGGACTCCGTATTGATAGCGCCAGGAGTCAAACGGAAACTGTATTTCGCGGAAGATCCGGACACTACCCGGTCAAATATTAAGTATTTCATGTTGTCGCTGTCCAGCGCCTTGCCCACCCTGCTTGGCTCCGGAATCGGTTTAAGCCCGGCAAACCCGATTCCCGGCAAATATACGATGACCATTGCCGAGGAAGCGATTGTAAAAAATTATGTAACCGGCTATAATCAGATCATTGACAGCGCGGCAACAGCACGAAACATCCCCGTCGTTGACGTAAACGGTCTCCTCGGCAGGATTGCCGCCGTTTCCGGATCTCTGGGCGCCGGTTATCCTGTGGGAAGCGGAATCAAAGTAAAAACGGATTATCTTACAGGCGGATTATTCAGCCTCGACGGCGTGCATCCTACGACTCTGGGATATGCCATCATTGCCAATGAATACATCAAAACGATCAACGAATACTACGGAAGCACCATTCCGCTTGTCAATCTGAACCAGTATATGGAACACTGATCTTCGTCATATCCATAATCATGAAAAGCCGTCCCCTGAATCCGGGACGGCTTTTTTTTCATGATCAATCCGCGAAATGGTTTCTCTCCGGAATCATGACTTGTCCGCTGCTGATCTGAAACAATGATCAGAAATCATTATCCTTGGGCTTGATTCCCCTGTACATCAGGATCAGGCCGAACAGGGCTGACACGATGCCCGACCAGAAAATGATGATTGAGTATAACCGGTAATCGCTGACCCGGTCAAATGCCATGAGGATACCGACAAATACCAGCAGCAGGCCGAAAAAAAATTTTTTTGTAAAAACCATACATGTACCGTTTCGGATGATGAACTTTCAGTTGAAATTCTTTCCTTATTTTTTTGACCTGGATCTCTGGCCGATCAGGTAGTCATAAGCCTGCTTGATCTCCTTAAACCGGCTGTCTCCTGCGATTCCGAGGTTCTGGGACGTATTGATGTCCGGATGATAGATCATGCTCAGCTTATGATATACGGCTTTGATCTGTTCAATGGTGGCGTCATCCTTGATTCCGAGGATCTCGTACGGGCTTTTCGGGGGCCGGGCAACAGTTTCCGTTTCTTCCTGTCCTCCGATCCGGAGCACTTCCTCGATGAATCCCCTGATCTGCCGCACCTGCTCACCGGCTTCTTCCGGCGAAAGGAGCCCGCCCTGGAATCCGTTTTTAATCACTTCCAGTTCCGATTTGAAGTCAATGACGGCCACGATAATATCAGCGCTGCTGTTGCCGGTCAGTGCGGCGATGATCAGCGATTCCGTTTCGGCGATCAGGTTTCCGAGCTGACCCCTTGTTTCGGACTCCATCTCATCCTGATGACCCCGGAGTGAAGTCTGAATGTACACTGCCAGCTCCTTCGCGACATGATATTGCCTGCGGACCAGCGCGTCCTGGGCCCGGGTGAGGTCGTTCAGATACCGGCTGAATTCTGTCTCAAAGCGCGCGTAAAATCCGGTTTCCCGGAGCGACCGCATCAGCTGCTCGGCGGCGGTGACTTCGTACAGCGCGTCTTTCTGGAGCTGGCGGTATTTGTCCACAGCGTCCTTCACGCGCCCGGCGTACCGGACCACTTCGTTGGCCAGCTGCTCGCAGGTTTCGAAGGCTTTGGTCCTGAACGATTCTTTCGCCTCGCCGAGTTTCTGCCGGGCAAGATTCAGGTCGTCGGGCGCCAGCTTCTCGCCGTCGGGATTCTGGGCGACAATCAGATGTTCCTCGGCGTCGTCCAGCCACCATTGCGCCTGCCGTTTCAGTTCACTGTTCTGAATCCGTTTTTTAAGGATATACAGACTCCCGCCGAACGTAATGAGAATAAGCGCAATGACACCGATAAATTTCATCTGCGATGTTTGTGACGCGGATTCGATCCGTGACCGCAGGTCAAGAGCGTCAGCATGATCGGGCTGATAATTCAACGCCATTTTAATGAAATGCTCGGCGGTTTTAACGCTCTCGTTCTGAAATTCCTCCGCCGCACGGGCGGTGTAATAAAGCGCAAGTTCCTTCGATGATTTTTCATACAGCCGCTTTCCTTCGCTGTCGAGTCTATCTATCGCGAGGATCTCCTGAGCGGCCTGGTAAGCATTGTACCAGTTTCCGCGGGCGAGTTCCTGGGTCGCGCTGTTTTTCAGGAACTCGATCCGTTTCCGCATGGTGGTCAGACGCATGTCGAAGTCTGCTCCGATCGTCAGACCCTGTTCGCCCCGCCGATGCACACCGGATGAGGAATCGACCCGGAAATCATTCCGGAGCGGGTCCCTGAATCCGGGTTCCACTGAAAGATCCGTGGAATATTCGGGTATGTTCAGGTAATGAATCCTGTTCAGCCATAGATTATTATGCGACAGTCTCGTTTCACTGTCCCCGAATCGCCCGATGCCGACTGAATGGCCGGTTATGATATTGTTCGTCAGGGTAGCCAGTCCTGCCTTACTGATAAGGATTCCGAATCCCCTTCCTTGGGGGCTGGCCAGATCGGTTGCCGAATCCCCGTTTTCCGCGATCGTGTTGTTGCGTATCATGGGTTCCGAGAATCCGGAAACCGAGATGCCGTTCATCCGGTTCCGGTAAATAAAATTGCCGAGTATCTTTCCAACCGAATAATCCCTGACGGAAATCCCGTTTCCGCCGTTCTGCCGGATGGTATTCTGTTCAAGAGAAGGACTCGAGCGGTCCTGAATCCCGATACCGTGGTTTCCGTTCAGTTCGATCAGGCTTTCCGTGACTTTGCCGAAACTCTCTCGGACGATGTCGATACCGTCCCCCGACTGATGGGTCACGGAACAGCGGTTCAGGCTGACGGAGCTGTTGCTCGAAATCAAAAGTCCGGTCGAACCGTTTTTAAACGTACAATCCTCGATAAGAAACACCGAGAATTTTGACACCATCACCGGCGAATCCATGTCGGACAGGAACTCGAATGAAATTTTTGAAACTTTCCCGCCGCTCATGTTGTACGCCGACAAGATCGGTTCCGGCCGGTCGGATACAATCACGGTCTTACCGGTTCCGGCGCCTTCCACCGAAACGAAGCTCTTCAGCAGAATGGATTCCCGGTACACGCCGCTCTTGATCCTGACGGTCGTGTTGAAATCCGCCTCGTCAATCGCGTCCTGTATGGATGTAAACTGGCCCGTGCCGTCGGCTGCGACTGTGATCACGCGTTCGGACTGGATGACCGGCCGGTTCCGGCCCGGCGGCTTCACATAGGACTGCGCATGCATTTTTTCAGACGGTAGAAATAACAGCCAGAGTCCGGCTGTATATATGCATAGTTTTCCGGAATGAGGAATCATGTACCAATATAACAAATTATTCCGACTTTAAAAAGAAAAAGGCAACTCCATACCAGTTGCCTTTGAATGATTATGCAGGACCGGGCTAGTCGGCTGATTTCTTGATCATTTTGAACCGTCCGTCCAGTTTAGGACTGATCGGTGTATGCTCGCGGATATAATTAGAGATGGCATCGCGGATGGATATGCCGGTATGGGCAACATACTGTTCGTCCACCTTCAGAAGCGACTGAAACCCAGAGTTGCCTTCCGCGAGATAGTCGGATATCGCGAGGGAATATACCTTATCGGCGTCATAGGGTTCTCCGCCGATTTCGAGGGATGTGACGCGTTCACCGTCGGGCAGGTTCTTGTCGACTGAAACACGAAGGCCCGCGACGAGCATACCGGTGCTGTTTCCGGCCACCCGTTCCTCGATCAGGTTTTTGATAAAGGCTCCGTTCACTTTCATCACGACAATCTTGTTGTCGAACGGCATGACCTTGAAAACATCGCGCTGCGTAACGGCGCCGGATTTCATTTCGGCCCGGATTCCGCCGTAATTGGACATCGCAAGATCGGCCTTCACTTCCTCCATCATGGCGTCCACGACGAGGTTGCCCATTGTGGATTCGCCTGCCCCGCGGGTCAGCGGACCTTCATTGTTCCCGATGATGTCGTCAAATCCCTTTTCGACCTCTTTCTGGCGCTCCGCGATCCGGTTGAATATCTCCTTGTCCGGCCAGAATTCATCGAGAAACAAAGTCAGCATCGCGCCTTTGTCGTTATCAAAATCATATCCGACAAAGGACCGGTTCTTCCGGTCGAAATACAGATTGATATGCCCCAGCGCTGAACTGCTGTTGGCGTAGGACTGGATGATCAGGGTATGATTGTCAGGTTCGACCCATGGTTTGTCATGCCCTTTATGAACATGTCCGCCGAACATCAGATCAATGCCCGGCACAAAATGGGCGATTTCGATGCAGGTAGCCGTTGCTTTATCAAAATCTTTTCCTTCTTTCTTACCCTTCAATAAATTCTTATATCCCTCTTCGGGCCAGTAATCCAGCCACGAATGTGAAGATAAGATCACGAAATCGCAGCCTTCTTCCTCGCGCAAAATCTTAACGTATTTGCGGGCAACGGGGATTTCCGGAAGAAAATCCAGTCCCTCGATATGTTTCGGATAACTCATCGCGATGGTGGAGCGGGTCGCCAGACCGAATATTCCGATTTTGATCCCGCGCACTTCTTTGACAATATAAGGTTTTACGAAATCCGCGATTTCTCCGGTGGATTTATTGACAATATTGGCCGCGAGAAAAGGAAATTCGGCTTTTTCGGACAATTTGATTACATTCTCTTTTCCCATGTCAAAATCATGATTGCCAAAAGTGGCGAAATCATACCGGATATAATTCATGTAATCGATCACCGCATCCCCGGCCGTTCGGGTGCCCAGAAGGGTTCCCTGAAACATATCTCCCTGGTCGAGCAGAAGAATGCCCCATTTCTTTTCCTCGGCGATTTTCCGGTATGTGGTGATCAGATTGGCTGCCGATCCGCCTCCGCCGATCACCGGAGGAAAATCCGGATTCATAAACGTCGCTTCCGTGGCGGTAATGCCCCCGTGAACATCATTCGTAAAAAACAGCGTAATACGCTGATACTTTTCATCGGACCATTGGAAGTTGTCCTGGGAATGAAGCGCCCTGCCGGTACACACAAAAAACAGAACAAGAAATATATGAACTTGGGTTTTCATGGAATATCTTTGCTTTTTATAATTAAAAAAGTTACTTCGTGAAATCAAACCGGTAACTCATGGTGAACTGAAAGCTGACCATGGATTCCTCGACCTTATCCAGGTATGTACGTTCCCGGTCGGTCCCGCTTACGCTGTATCTCTGCGGGAACAGGATCCTGTACTTGTAATCGCGGTTGGCGATTTCAATGGCCGCGTCGAATTTCATGGCGCCGTATTCATAACCCATTCCGATGTCGAACATGGTCTGGCCGTATTCATCGCCCATCGGTGAGCCGAGATGCGCAAAACCGAACCTCAGCGGCATATACCCGAAGAACATATGTTCGATTCCCACGCGGACGTCCCAGACGTTTTCAAAATTCGGGTCATAGGACCGGACGGTATCGTTCATCACGGGCACCCGGCGGCTGAATTTCTGTTTGTATGATTTCCATCCGGTGAAATTCAATTCGGCCGTTACGCGGGAGAATAATTCGTTTTTCGGGCGGTATTCCACGCCGAACGAATACACTGCGGGCTGTTTATAGGTAACGTTCACTGAATTCGGGTTTTTATAGGATCCGACTGTATCCACAAAATGCGTCGGAAGCCCGGTCAGCGTGTCCATTCCCGTGTAATAAATCCCGTTCCTGCTTTTCACCGAGGCTCCTGTGGACATGGACGCACCGATCAGCCAGTGAGGCGTGACCTGATAGGACGCTCCGATGACCAAATTCATCCCTGATCCGCCGTTGTATTTTTTCCGGTAATCGAACGTATCGATGGTCGCCGTATAAGAAGAATTCAGGAGCACGTAGCGGTACCGGTCCCGGAAATTGTTGCTGTATATGTAATTCAAAGACGCTCCGATGCTGAACTGGTTGTACACAAAACCATGAGACAGGGTCAGCGTCCGCCATTCGCCGCGGCTGAATTTCGTCTGGTTGTCGAGAAACGGATCGCGGTTTACATAGGTGCTGGTAAGCTGTGCGGCGATTCGCTCCTTGTAATCATAGTCGAAAGAATAATAGCTGAAGTTGCCGATTCCGAAATAGAAATTCTGATTGTATTTGTACAGAATGCCGGCGTTGAACCGTCCGTACATGGGGCTGTTGGTGGCATAGATGGTTTCGGTGATCACGTCGCCGAAAGTGTCCAGGAGCGGGAAAAGGCGGTTTTCGCTTGGTCGGATCGCCGTGTACGTCGCGTCGGCGTAAATCTGATGGTTTTTTTCGGCGCCGCCGAACACCTGCCAGAGCAGGGCGGGATTCGTCAGCATCGCCGAGGACGTATGGCTGGACGCCGTTCCGGTATGACCAAGCGCCATGCCGCGGGCGTTGAAGTAGGTCTGTTTGTGACCCAGAAGGCGGTCAAAATAAGTTTGCGCATGTATTACATTTTGTGATACAAAAAGCATCAGCGCCGCCGCGCCCGTTATACCGAATAACCGAAACATTCGTTTCACATTGCCTCCGAATCTATATTCACGGTACATGTTGATATCCTTACGCTATGTCGTTAAAAAGTGTAGTCCATCTGAAACCGGACGTCCGATGTATTCTTGATCGTCATCGGGCTGCTGTATTTGGGCGCTGTCCTGAAATCGGTCACCCCGGTAACGCCGATACGGGTGTCCTGCACGCCGGTCTGAGCTTCCTGGTGATCGAAGGAGTATTTCAGGCGGAGGGAAAGGTTCGGGCTGACACGCGCGAACGCGGCGATCCAGAACCGGTTGGCTGTGTTCGGGGCGTTGAACACGCGGAAATCGGTGTCCTCAAACGTCCAGAAGAACCCTTTGTACATTTTCACCGAACCCATGACCTTGAACGCGTTGCTGAAAAAATGCGTCCACTGCACGCCGATCATATCGCCGGGGGAGCCGGCGTTGCCGCGCGGCGTATCCTGGTCATTGCCGGCGCTGCCGTCCCCGCCGGGGGCATCCGATAAACGCGGACGCGATGGCCATTCAGTGAATCCGTTGAAATATGTGATCGTCATTTCGTCAAACCGGGAAAGACGGTAGATCACGTTGACGATGCTCTCGCGCACCAGGAACGTCAGAGGAGTCAGGGGATTCGATCCGCGGGACTGGAACTTGTTCCGCGCCTGAATCCGAAGATTAAAGAGCGGACGGTGCTCCAGCCGTGTGACCCACCTGAAATAACGGGCATTGTCGGCCACACGGGTCCATGTATCGTATTCCATCCCGGTCAGCCACTTTTCCGAAACCTGGTAACGGACATTGGTATATATCCCGCGCTCTGCCTGGGGCTGATGGGATGTGCTCCACATCTCCGAGTAAATGTTATCGGCAAGGTAAAATTCATCCTCGAAAATCGTGCTCTTGAAACGCGCGTAGTTCGAGAAGGAACGCTGGTAAGGATTATCAAACTTCAGGTCATAGTTCCTGTACAGGATCAGGAAATTCAGGGTGCGGAACTGGGAATACAGGAGCAGTACCGTTGCCTGCGGATCGCGCTGGTTTATCGTGTGTTTAACGGTTTTGGGAAGGTTATTGATAACGACCTGATCCTTATAAACGCTGTCCGGAATGATCAGCCGTCCGTGCTCGCCCGAAAGAACAAAATTTTTATATGTATAGGTAAAATCAATACCGTACACAGACCGGGATGCTTTTGCGTTTTTCCAGAATGACGATTTGGCCCTTGAATTGTAGGAAGCCGCGATTTCCGGATCGCAGGTATTCCCGAAATCATTCAGGAATTTCGGACGGCCGTCGCTGTTCAGGAACGTGTTGGTCTGCATGATGAGCGGCCGGTCGTAAAGGCTTTCATAGATGGTCGCACCGATGTTGATCCCCGGCGCGAATGTGAAATTCGCATGTCCGCCGTAGGTCACTTCTTTCACGGCGTTCAGCATGCTGTTCGCCACCATTTCATTCGGCCGGTCGTTATTGACGCTGCTGAGTCCGTACCGGACGCGCGGCGTCATGACAATGAACGCGGAGAACGAACTGTCGGGGTTGATCACCGCGTCACGGGTGCTGGAAGAAATGAATCCGGCGATGCGAAAACGCCATGCCGAAGCCTCGGCGGCAACGCCGCGAAGGGTGTACTGATTGGACCTCGAGATGTCGCCGAAGATGCCCTGCGGACGCTTCTCAAACCCGTATCCCGACTTGCGCGAGGAGAAGAAATCCGTATTCTCCATCACCACGCCGTGCCCGAAAGACGCGAGATAATTGCCGAACACGAGCCGGTTCAGCGTCAAAAATCCCATGTCTTTCGCCTCGATGCTCAGGTATCCTTTATAAAAATACATTTCCTGCCCAAGTTTCCGTTCCGCCGCAAATCCGGCCTTGTACTGGTTGCCGTACGTCAGGCGCGCCTTGTGGTAGGAATTCCAGGGCGTATCGCGTTCGACCAGCTGTTTGATATCCTCGGCATTGTCCGAAGAACCGGAAATGAAAGGAATGCTCTTGTAAATCCAGGTATAATGCCCGCTGAGCTTATTCTTCAGATTGGGGTCTTTATACACGACAAAATCGTCGATGCTGTTGAACGCAAAACTGCCGAGTCCGGTCACGCCGCGGAGGTCGCTCCGGCTTTTGATCTCATCCTGTGTTTTAATATGCCGGATAATCGCCGCCGCGTCGATGGGGCTCACGTTCGGAAGATTGATCAGCCCGAAATAATCGGCCTTGTTAATGTTGACCGGATTCGTCAGCTGGTCGTACCAGTGGTCCACGAGATTCTCGGTGGTACCCTCGTCGGCGTTCGCCCAGCGCTCGATCTTGTAATAATTGTCCTCGACCCGTTTCAGGTCCTCGTCCATCAGCAGGGGACGGACGGCGATGACTTTTCGGAGTTCCCCGAACATGTCGCTGGTAACGCCCGGGATCTGGTTCAGTTCGAAAATGCTTTCGAGCGGGCCTTTGTAGGTGATCCTCTCATAAATAGTTTTCGCGAGATCCCTGGAAACCGGCAGTTTCTCGATTTCCTCCAGCGTGGCATTATTGATGTCCAGCTTGTTTTCGGATGTGTACACCGAATCCTGGGCCATGACCCTGCACGCCATCGACATGATAAGAAGTAAAAAAATCAGTTGTATTTTCATAATAGCCCTATGTATAAATATTCGGTCAAAATATCAGTCTTCGTTGTCACGTACGCGGATTGAGTGAAAATCACATCATTCCCCGAAACCGTACAGGAACCCGAACTGATGGGTCACGGGCAGGATCGGATGGATCATCAGGGCATAGTCGAGATGGATCCCGTGATAGGCCGCACCCAGTCCGAGCGTATAGACATTGGGATTGGACATGACGCCGAACCGCATATGGGCCGTGAAATCGCTCTGGTCCATAACTTTCGCCTCGATGCCTCCCTTGATACGTGTGTCGCGACTGCGGCTTTTTTCCACCGAAACGGCAGTCAGCACCCCGTCATAAGGAATATACCCCGCCCCTACGCTCAGGCGGAAAGGCAGTTCGCGGGTCTGGCCGGTGGTTCCGATTTTCGGTTCGTTCAGGTTCAGGATGTAAGCGCCGATGAACGCGCGGTCGCGCATGGACGCCATCAGCCCGAGATCCAGCCCCATTTTGGCGACGCTCCCGAGATCGACGCCGTCATCGCCCGTTCCGCTTGCGCCCGCCGATTTGCCGTAGTCCAGGAACATCATTTTCAGACTGGTCCCGAATGCGAGCGAAGAGCGCATGTCTTTGAGCAGGTACACGCCGTAGGACAGGCCGACGGACATCTCCGTGGACAGCGTCCGGGAATCGCCGCTCAGCGACTGGGCCTCGTCGACGTTTGTGCTGAGCCGTTCCACGGACAATCCTGCCGTACCGAAGCGGTTGCCGTCAGGGATCAGGGTACCGAGCGGCATGACCGCGCCTCCCATCATGCTTTTCAGGGAGCTGATGTACAGCCGCTGGTATGACCCGAACGCTTGTATGTTTTTCACTTGCGCCAGTCCGGCGGGATTATGGAACATCGCCCATCCGTCGTTGGCCACGGCGACGTAGGTCCCGGCAAGGCCGATGGCTCTCGGCCCCTGCGGCGTCGGCTCGCTGGCCACCTGAGCGCGGAGGCTTCCGGTCAGTATAACCAAAAATAAGTAAACCAAAAAGCGATTCATAAAGGCTCCTAATACAGATTCGTATTTTTCGTTCAGTCTGTTCATTTATTTCAGTTTCGTTCCGATCACGATCGGCGCGGTTTTCGAGGAACTCTTGCCGGTCTGGCGGTTGGTCACTTCCAGATGCATCAGGTATGTGCCCGCGGGAACGAGCTGCCGAGTTTCCACCGTGCGGCCGTTCCAGGTGCGGGATTCCAGCGGATCATCCGTTTCATCGTTGCCCCGGGTTTTTACCTGGTCGACCAGCGTGGTTACAAGCCGGCCCGACAAATCAAACAATCGCACGATGATCCGGCTGTTGTCGCCGTAACGGAGCGCGTACCGGATCACCTCACCGGACATGGGATTGAACGGATAGGGCGAAACTTTCAGCATGGCTTTCCCGCCCCCCGCGGATGTATCCTGGGTTACGTCCTCATCATAGGCCGCCAATAACTGCGTTGACGGACTGTAAATCCCGACAATTCCCTTGAACGAGTATGAGTTGTTGACAAGGATATTCGCCGTATTCATCCCGGTCGTATTCCAGACCCGGACTGTAATGACCCCTGACCCGTCTTCGACAATGATATTGTCTCCGCCTCCCGCCGAGGATTTGCTGTTCACATTGCCTTTGATGCGCACCCATTCGCCTTCCCGTCCGATGTCGCTGATCTGAGTGACCGTGCGGTTGTTCGCCGGAGGAATTTCATTGTTCCGGGATATGATGGTGATTTCCATCGTTCCGGAAGTCGGGTGGGTGATCTCGGTTATGTTCTGGTAATCCAGGATCATGCCTTTCACAACCACCGAATCCCCGCGCTTCAGCGTATCCCCGGTAAACGTCGGGCTGAAAATCTGGATCCCGTTGATGCCATTGCTGCGATCTACTAGATAAGTATTTCTTCGCGTGGTGATCAGCTTATAATCCCCGATGACCACAATACCCGCTAACGTAACCACCTGATTCTGATACGCCGCAGAGTTAGCCTGTATCGTCGCAATCGGGGTAATAACGACCGGAAGTACGACTATGTACGGATAAGAAGATGAAATTTCCGTCTGCCCCGCATTATCGGTCACTTTGATATAATAACTTACCGTGTCATCGACTTTTTTCGCGGGAATCGTACCCTGATAGGTAGAGTCTGAAGTGTTGCTCATCGTAACGCTGTCGGTCACGCCTTTTAAGGAATAGAATAATTTCGCGGAAGCGACGGGATTGAATGAACTGATCCTCGCCGTCACGATCACGTTCTGGTTCGAATCGGGTGAAAGAGGCGACCGGGTGATCTGTGCAAAGGCTATCGAGGGCGAAACGGTAAAACTGTCAACGGCTGAAATTTCAACGTTGCTGCCCGCGTCCACCGCTTTAACGTAATAATACACTTTTGTATTTTTCGGCATCGCGGGAATCGTGTCCCGGTAGGTCGAGTCGGAAACCAGCGCCATATCCGTGCTGTCCTTGACTGAATCATAATAATAGATTGTCCTGACCGAGGATACCGCGTTCAGCGATCCCACCGTGGCGCTGATGACGACGGGCTGAGAGGATTTGGGAGAAACGGGATTGCGGGCGATGTTACGGATCCGGATGGATTTGCCCCCGGTCAACTGTCCGGGATTGATACGGCCTAAGGTATGATTTGCTTCCGGAACCCCGCTGGTCCATCCTTTTCCGGTTTCGCCGTTATCGTTGATGAATCCGCCGATGGAATCGTTGGTGAAATATGCGAAATTACCTGAAGACAGAACGAGATTATTCACCCAGACAACCGTTGTCCATCCGGAAATGTTTCCGCCATAACTCACAGCGTCAATAACCGTACCGGCTGAAAGGTTTGGCCCGGAAACCAGGACTACATTGTCGTTTGAAGCCAGATTAAAACGGTTGGACCCGTCATGAATCAATGATCCGCCAAGAGTCGTGGGCAATAAAACAATGGTGCTATCCCCGGCAGCGGATGTATCTTCAGTTGCAATCGGAAGAGTGGATCCGCCTGCATCCGCAATCATTACAACCCGAGTAAACTGCGGAACAGACGCCAGAAAAGGGTTATTCGGAAAAGTCAATGTTCCTTCCGAAGAGGAAGCTGTACCGGTGGGCGAGAAAAGATCGGTGATGATCCATCCCCTGAGATCGGCCCCGCCGGGTTTCACGACCATCAGTTCCACTGCATCCTTGTAGGTGCTGCCGTGTAAAATCTCATTAATGATTACATCGTTGGCCGACTGCGGAAACGCAAACGGCGCCGAAAGGATATAACCTGACATCCAGAAAAACAGGAATCCGCAAAACCGGTTGATCACGCGCATGATGAAACGCTCCTTAAATGAATCGTATAACAAAAAAAGAATGCTAATGCCTTTGGTCTTAAAAGATTTCAGGACAGGATTTGACCAGACAGAAAGACAATAATCAAAATATCTTTTCTTGTCAACAAAAAACATCAATCAGAACGGCAACTAAAACACTTGTATTCTTAAAGCGTTTTATTTATATTTTGCAGCGACAACCGACAGTCCCTTAACCAATCCCGCGGACGAAAGGATTTTCCGTATCATGGATGATTTATCAGCGATACGCAAAGCCACCCCCGGCCGGCATCACTCCGACGATGAGATGGAGTTTATTTTTTCCAATTTTTTCAATTCCAAATACCCGATCCTGCTGACTTCCGAGAAACGATGGCATCCGCCGACCGACGTGTTCGAGACGGACGAGGAGTTCACCGTCGTGATGGACATCGCCTATGTCCGACAGGAAGACATCCAGCTGACCTACGAGGGCGGCGTTCTTACGGTATCCGGCATCCGGCGGGAGTTCCAGGTGAGCGGGAAACGCCATTACCATAAAATGGAAATCGATTTCGGCCCGTTTGAGCGCAAAATCAAGATCAACGCGCGGATCATGGATTCGTCGATCAAGGCCTGTTACGACAACGGCTTTCTCGTGATCCGGCTTAAAAAGGATTCCGCGCGTACTGGCAAAGTCACGAACATCCAGGTCGAGTAACATCGCAGTCGAAAACACGGACGGCTTATGAAAGATCCGAACACGAAAGAAGAAAGCACCTCTGAAGTCACCCAGGCCATGCCGGTTCTGGCGATACGCGATAATGTCCTTTTCCCCTATGTCGTGTTTCCGCTGGTGATCACGGAAAAAGCCGCCGTCCGGCTCATCCAGGACGCGCTGGCCTCCACAAAAACCCTGGCGGTGTTCTCGGTCCGGAACCCGGACAGCGAAACCCCGGGCAAAGATGACCTTTATTCCGTCGGCACTACGGTCAGCATCCTGAAAATGTTCCAGGTGCCCGACGGGACCATCCGCCTGCTGGTTCAGGGCGTTTCCCGGGTGCGCCTCCTGTCGATCGAACAGGAAACCCCTTACCTGACCGGCAGCGTCGAGGAAATCCCCTGCCCTGTGAAAATGGACATGGAACTGGAAGCGATGATGCGGGCCGCCAGCGACAGTTTCCAGAAAATGGTCACGCTCTCCCCCGTACTGCCCGATGAACTCAAGGTCATCATCAACAACATCCGCGAACCCGACCGGCTCGCCGATATGATCGCCTCGAGCCTCAACATCGACCCGCCCGAAAAACAGCTGATCCTGGAATCATCCGACGTCCGCGAACGGCTGACCAAAGTCATGAACGCGATCCACCATGAAATCCAGCTTCTCGAACTGAACAATAAGATCCAGACCGAGGTCAACGCCGAACTGAGTAAGACCCAGCGCGAGTATTTTCTCAGGGAACAGCTGAAGGCCATCCGACACGAACTGGGAGAGGATGAGGACGAAACCGTCGAAATCGATGAGCTCGGCAAAAAAATCGGATCCAAGCGCATGCCGCCGGAAGCGAAAAAAGCGGCCCAGAAGGAACTGGAACGGCTGAGCCAGATGTCCCCTTCCTCGGCGGAATATACCGTCAGCAAAACGTATATCGACTGGCTGCTGGAACTTCCCTGGCAGAACAAAACGAAAGATTCGATCCAGATCAAGAAGGCCAAGCAGATCCTCGACATGGATCACTACGATCTGGACGACGTGAAAGACCGTATCCTGGAATTCCTCGCGGTCCGGAAACTCCGCAAGGAAAGCAAGAGCCCGATTCTTTGTTTCCTCGGCCCTCCGGGTGTCGGCAAGACCTCTCTGGGCAAATCGATCGCCCGGGCCGTGGGACGGAAATTCGTTCGCTTCAGCCTTGGCGGCGTCAAGGACGAGGCGGAAATCCGCGGCCACCGGCGCACGTATATCGGCGCTCTGCCGGGAAAAATCATCCAGGAACTCCGCCGGTGCCAGAGCAACAACCCCGTCTTCATGCTCGATGAGATCGACAAGATCGGCCAGGATTTCCGGGGCGATCCCGCATCAGCATTGCTCGAAGTGCTTGACCCCGAACAGAACGTTGCGTTCAACGACCATTACGTCGATATCCCGTTCAACCTGTCGAATGTAATGTTCATCGCGACAGCCAATGAGCTTTCGCCGGTCCCTCCCGCCCTGCTCGACCGCATGGAGATTCTTCGGCTTCCGGGATATATCACCGAAGAAAAACTCGAAATCGCCAAGCGCTATATCCTACCCCGCCAGATCATTGAAAACGGCCTTCGCCGGCAGGATATGGACATGTCCGACGATGCGGTAGTGAAGATCATCTCCGCGTATACGTGGGAATCGGGCGTCAGAAACCTGGAACGCGAGATCGCGAATGTATGCCGCAAGATCGCGAGGAAATCAGCCGAGGGCTCCAAAAGCCGGCACCGGGTCACTCCGGAAAACTTGAGCGAATACCTGGGTCCCCAGAAAATATTTCCGGAAACCGCACATCGGGAGGATGAGATCGGCATCGCCACCGGACTGGCCTGGACCCAGAACGGAGGGGAGATCCTGTTCATCGAGTCGCGCATGATGCCGGGCAACCGCGGACTTCAGCTGACCGGCCAGCTTGGTAACGTCATGAAAGAATCGGCACAGGCGGCGCTGTCATACATCCGGGCCCGCGCGAAAGAACTGAACATCAGCCGCACGTTCTTCGATTCCATGGACATCCATATCCATATCCCCTCCGGCTCAACTCCTAAAGACGGACCCTCCGCGGGAATCACGATCGCGGCCTGCCTCGCATCCCTGCTTACCCGGCAGCCAGTCCGGCACGATATCGCCATGACCGGGGAAATCACCCTCCGGGGTAAAGTCATGCCCGTGGGCGGCATCCGGGAAAAGGTCGTCGCCGCAAGGCGTGCCGGTATCCGGACCATCATCATGCCGAAACTTAACCAGAACGACCTTGAGACCGTACCGGATTATATCAAGCAATCCCTTAAATTCCACTTTGTGGACCATATCGACGACGTGCTCCCGATCGCCCTGATCCGAAGAAACCATACGGGAAACGGATCCGGTAAAACCCGGAAAACAGCACCAGCAAAGCCAAGACAGCCCGCCCGGAATACCTTTAAAAAAAATCAAAAAAGGCTGCCGGCCGTTCAACAGAAATCAACACACTGACATGCGAAACCCTATACGTTTCTGCCTTGCTCTGCTGCTCTTTTCAGGACCGTCCGCCGTCCATGCCCAGCGACTGGTCATCGATAAACTGACGCCGGAAGACGGCCTGGCTTCCAACCAGACTTATCAGACTCTCCAGGACAGATTCGGATTCATGTGGTTTGCCTGTACGGGCGGCCTCAGCCGGTACGACGGGTATTCATTCATAAATTATACATCCACGGACGGGCTCTCCCACAGTACCGTGTTATGCCTGGCTGAGGATTTCCTGGGACAGATATGGATCGGAACCCAGGGCGGCCTGCACAGTATCGCCCCGTCGAACATGAAAAATCTTTTCTCCGGCCCGGAAGTTACCATACGGTCCTATCCCGGACTAGCGCCTCTGCAAAAAAAATGGATCAGCGCATTAACCATTGACAAAGAAAAGAAAATGTGGATCGGTGTCCAGAATTTCGGGTTGTACCTGCTGGACCTTAACCTGCAGCAGGACTCCGCCGCTTTCGCGAAGTCACTGACCCTGATCAGTACCGACGAACATTTCAATAAATCCTACACCCATTCCATATACGATGACGGCATGGGACAGATCTGGATATCCACCGACCAGGGACTGTTCTGCGTCAACAAGCTCAATTTCCACATTCAGCATTATACGGTAAAGCACGGGCTCCTTTCAAACGACGTGATGAGCGTTTTTCTTGATGAAAACCTGATGCTCCTCGTCGGAACGACCGGCGGACTATGTTATATGGATTTGCAGTCGAGACGCGTCCTCCCGTACCGACAGGTCAGGAATGGATTCAGACTGAACGACCCGGTCACTTATATCACGAAGGACCGGAACAAAAACCTTTGGGTCGGAACCCGTAACGGCGTATACCGGAAGGAGCCGGATACGGACCGGTTAACCGCGATTACCACCTCAAACGGGCTGTCGGATAATTTCATCAGGCACATTTTTCAGGACCGCGAACACCTGATGTGGTTTACGACCGATGCGGCCGGCGTCAGTCACCTGATCACGGAAAAATTCTCCAATTATAATCAGGAAAACGGATTGCCTTCGAATGTAGTCCGGTGTTTCGCGGAAGACTCAAGGGGACATGTATGGATCGCCACCTCGAACGGGCTTTCCGTATGGGACGGGAATGCATTCCGAACCATACAGCTTTCCGGGCAATCGGCAGACAACTCAGTATGGGTGATCTATCCGGACAGGGACAACCGGTTCTGGATCGGAACCCAGAACGGAATCTACTTATGCAGCGAACAGGGAACGATCCTGAAACACCTGTCGACTGCAGAAGGACTCATCGACCGCGGCGTTCGTGACCTGGCCTTTGACAATGAACGAAGGCTCTGGATTGCGACGCAATTCGGGCTTTCGGTATACAACCCGATAAACAACCGGATTTCAAATTATACGACCGCCAATGGACTGCCCGCGGTATATATCCGTTCTTTATCGGTTGACCGTTTCGGAAGGATGTGGATCGGAACGCGCGGCGGAGGGTTATGCAAGGTGATCAGCCGGGATGATTCGTCGATCCGCGTCCAGACGCATTCCACGCACAACGGTTTCCCCAGCAACACGGTCGGCAGGATCTTTCATGACGCCCACGACCGCATCTGGGTCGCCACGCACGGCGGCCTTGTGGTGATGGACGGCGACTCTATGAACTCAGGAATCCGCCACCATTTGTCCGATAAAAACGGGCTGCCCCATAATCTGGTTTCCACTTTGACCCGAGACAGGAACGGCTATTACTGGGTATGCGGCGACAAAGGCACCACACAGGTCCTGTACAGGGAAACCGACTCAGTCCCTTTCCAGATCATAAAGCATTACAATAAAAAATCGGGCATGGCAGGCGAGGAATTCACAACCAACAACAGTATCTTCCTCGACCGCAACGGCTCTCTTTGGTTCGGCCTGTTCGGAGGAATTACAGTATATCATCCATCCAGGGACGTCGTAAACGAGGTTCCCCCGTATATCTATATCACCAGCGTGTCCATGATCGGGGGGGAGGATAACAACTCCACCCAGACTTCGATCGGGTCTTGGCTTTGGGGCGATGTGCCCCTGCTGGCGCATCATCAGAACAACCTGAATTTTCAGTATACCGCTCTCACTTTTCAGGATACCCGGCAGACTTTTTACCAGTACTTTCTTGAGGGATTTGACGCCGACTGGTCGGCCCTGACCCTGAAACGGGACGTACGTTATACGAACCTTCAGCCGGGTGAATATAACTTCCATGTCAGGGCCAGGACACCGAACGGGCTATGGAGCCAGTATGCCGCCGACCTGACCTTCCATATTGCCCCTCCGTTCTGGGACACATGGTGGTTCCGTGTCTTGGTCTTCGGTATCACAGTGCTGCTCATATTGGCCGTTATCCGGTTCCGGACCCATCATATCGGGAAAACCAACCGCGAACTGGAACAGAAAATCATCGAACGTACCTATGAACTGACTGTGAAGAACGAACAGCTCAGAGACCTGAATAAAATCAAGGACGAGTTCCTCAACATCGCCGCGCATGACCTCCGGAACCCGCTGAATTCGATTCTGTGCACGAGCCGGATCATCGTTGAGGAAACGATGAAAAATGAGTATGACACGGAAAAATACCTCCGGCATGACGTCAATTCGATCATACAGGCCTCGCAGCATATGCTCGAACTGATCAACAACCTTCTGGATCTGGCGAAAATTGAAGCCGGAAAGATCCATCTGAACCTGGACCGGAGGGATATCAATCTCCTGATCCGCGAACAACTCGAAGCGATCGAACCCGTGGCCCGGCTGAAGGATATCGGCATCGATTTTGAATTCGACCGCCGGCCGGTATTCGCAAGAATGGATAAGGAAAAAATATGGCAGGCGCTGAACAACCTCCTCAGCAACGCCATCAAATTCACCGATCCCGGCGGGCGGATCACCATCCGCCTGAATCCCATGCCGGATGAAATCAGCATCAGCATCAGCGATACAGGCCGCGGGATTCCAAAGGATAAACTCAGCATGGTATTTGACAAATTCAGCGAACTGAGCCGTGTCGGAACCAGCGGCGAGCGCGGTACCGGGCTCGGCATGGCCATCACCAAAAGCATCATCGAACTGCACGGCGGCCGGATCTGGGTCGATAGCCAGGTCGGCCAGGGCACATGCTTCACTTTTACATTAATATCGAATGAGGGTGTCTATGACAAACAACTTTCCTAAATCCGGCCCTTTTGAAACGGGGCCTTCCGGATCCCCGAAACCGAAAATCCTTTGCGTCGACGACGAGATTTCCATCCTGAACATCCTCACGCGCGGACTGTCGGAAGATTATGATGTGCTCTCAGCCCTGAACGGACCCGCTGCTCTTGAGCAGCTGAAACGGAACCCCGACATCCTCGTTATCCTGTCCGACCAGAAAATGAAAGACATGAGCGGTACTGAATTCCTCGCCGAAGCCCAGAAGATCAATCCCGACCCGATCCGGATCATGGTCACGGCATATTCCGAAGTTCAGCTGATCATGGATTCCATCAATCAGGGCAATGTGTACAAATTCATCCTGAAGCCGTTTGACATGGAAGATATCAAGATCACCGTACTGCGGGCCATGGAGCATTATCATCACAAAAAAGCCTATGAGAAAGCCTATCATGACCTGAGAGCGGCGCAGGAACAGCTGATACGGACGGAGCGCATGTCCGCTCTCGGGCGCCTGATGAGCAGCATATCGCATGAGCTGGGCACGCCCGTTTCCAACATCAACCAGGCCTCTGTCCTGGCGCAGATGGAATGGGACCAGCTCGCCGGCCTGCTCCGCGAGATCTCGGAAATGAAAACCGGAGGAGAATTTCTCGACTTTAAGGCAAAATATGATCCGGTGTATTTTCACCGTCTCCTCTCGGAATTTGAGGGCATCATCAAGACCATCAAAAATTCCTCGCAGTTCGCAAAAGAAATCATACACGACCTCCGCGGGATTTCACGCATGGATGATTCGGAATGGATGCAGATCGACGTCCATCAGCTGATCAACCGCGCGATCCACCTGATGCAGTCCAAATACAAGTATCACATTGATTTTCACAAGTCTTTCGCGGAGTGTCCGCTGATTTTTGGCCTACCCGGCCCCCTCACTCAGGTATTCCTGAACCTTCTTCACAACGCCGCGCAGGCGATCCGTGAACACGGAAACATCTGGATTGAAACCAAACGGCAGGACGATGTGGTCGTGATCACCGTCAAGGATGACGGGACCGGCATCCCGGAGGAATACATCGGAAAGATCTTTGATTTCGGATTTACCACCAAGACCGATGAGGAAGGCACCGGGCTGGGCCTGACCATCAGCGCGAGAATCATCGAAAAGCATCACGGGCAGATTTCGGTCACCAGCCTCCCGAATATCGGCTCGGAATTCACAGTATGCCTGCCGATCCGGCGTAATCCCGAGCTCGACGGCGAAATCCTGACCGGCAGCTGAAACCGCCGGCATGTTACCCTCCTCGTTCAAGAACTCACCTGTCCTGAAAAACAGGATCATCGCGGCTGTAGATGACGACCCGGACATCCTGAGCACCATCGGGATTATGATGCGATCCGCAGGCATCCGGTCCGTTCTGATCGGAAATCCCGGCGAGGCGCTGGAGAAGCTGCCGGACGTCCGCCCCGACCTCATCCTTCTCGATTATATGATGCCCGGGATGAACGGCGCGGAACTGTTCGAAAAAATGGTAAGCGATGACCGGAATCCTCACCTGCGGCAGATTCCGGTAATTATGCTGACCGCGAAAACGGACAATTACGAGGAACAGCAGGACCTTCTGAAAAAAGGCATCAGCGCATATCTGCTTAAACCGTTCGGGTTCAACGAACTGATCAACGTCATGTCCAATGTCCTCGTTCTTCAGGAAGCCAGGAACGAGAACCGGCGGCTGAACGGCGAACTCCTGCGCGCTAAAAACTATCTGCAGACCCTTTTTGACAGCATCGACGACTGCATCAGCGTGCAGGACAGGGATTTTCGGGTCCGGGGCTACAACCGGTCCGCCGCAAAAATGATACGCGAGGAAGGACTTCCTGAACCGAGGTTCAATCCCGAAAGTCCGGATGTCACCCCCTTCCGGTGTCATGAAAAATTTTTCGGATTTGCTTCCCCTTGCCCTTTCTGCATGGCCAAAGAACTGCTGAACAGCGGTCAGCCCCGGTTTATCGAAACCGTTCATCCGGAAACGGATCGTCATTACCAGATCAGCCTGTTCCCGGTCCTGAACGCGGAAGGACGGGTCGGATCCTTTATTGAGACGATCCGCGACATTACGGAAAAAAAGAAAATGGAATCGCATCTGATAGAATCTGCCCGCCTTGCGGGGATCGGCACTCTCGCCACGGGCGTCGCGCATGAAATCAACAATCCGCTCTGCATCATCATCGGGTTCGCACAGTCCCTGCTTAAATCGCTTGCACCGGATAACCCGATGACGGATGACCTGAGAATCATCGAGGAGGAAAGCCGGCGCTGTGCCAACATCGTCCAGGACCTGCTCGCTTATGCCAAACCCGGCCCCATGAACCGCCAGCCGTCGGATATCCGCGAAATCCTGCGGAATTCCCTCGCTCTGATGCGCCACCAGTTCCAGAAAAAAGAAATCCTCATCACCGAATCGTATGATCCCTCCCTTCCCCTGCTGACCCTTGACCCGAAAAAAATCCAGCAGGTCGTCATCAACATCCTTCTGAACGCGATCGATTCCGTTTCGGCCAACGGGCAGATCCGGATCACGGTATCCCCGTCCGAACCCGCCGGAATGTTATCCGTCGTGATCGAGGACAACGGATGCGGGATTGAGGATACCCTGCTTCCCCGCGTCTTCGATCCTTTTGTATCCACGAAGTTCGGCCAGGGTACGGGACTCGGACTTTCCATCTGCCGGACGATCGTGCAAGATCACGGCGGATTCATTCATATCCGGAGCAGAAAAAATTCAGGTACAGCCGTCACCATCCATTTACCGATTGAAGGAAATCCCCGTGGCACGCATACTCGTAGTGGATGACGAGAAGAATATTCTCGTCCTTTTCAAGAAAATACTGACCCGCCGGCCGTCGCCAAGAACCGATGGAAACGAAACCGGCTCGGTTCCTCCCGATGTTCCGATCGAAGTCAGCACCGCGCTGAACGGAGAAATCGCCTGGTCCATGATCCAGGCGGAGGACTTTGACCTGATCATTTCTGATCTCGCCATGGGAACCATGAACGGCATCGAGCTTCTTCAGTTGACCAAAAGCGTCAAGCCGAAGATTCCGTTCATCATCCTGACAGGCGTGGGAACCGTGGAGGACGCCGTAAAAGCCATCAAAATGGGCGCGTATGATTATATCACCAAGCCGTTCCAGCATGACGAGATCATACTAACCATTGACAAGGCGCTGGAATATCACCGGCTGAACCTGGAAGTCCAGCGTCTTCGCGACCGTCTCAGCGACCAGGGCGGCCCTGGCATACATCAGCTGACCGGTAAAAGCAAGGCCATGACTAAAATTTTCGAGCTGATCCGCGTGGTCTCCAAAAGCGATTCCACGGTCCTGATCGAGGGCGAAAGCGGCACCGGTAAGGAATGGGTCGCCCGTGCGATCCATCAGGAAAGCCTCCGGAACGATTACCCGTTTATGGCCGTCAACTGTGATTCGATCCCGGACGCGCTGCTGGAGAGCGAACTGTTCGGCCACGTACGCGGTGCTTTCGACGGGGCCAGCCACGACAAGCAGGGACTCATCCGCGAGGCCGAACCCGGCACCGTTTTCCTCGACGAAATCGGCGAGATGAGCCTTTCGACCCAGACCAAGCTCCTGCGCGCCCTGCAGGAACGAGAGATCCGGCCTGCGGGAAGCCACAAAAGCGTACCGTTCGACGTCCGCTTCATCACGTCAACCCATCATTCCATCCACCAGCTGATCCTGAACAAACTCTTCCGCGAAGACCTGTATTACCGGCTTTCCGTCATCACGATCAAGCTTCCCCCGCTGCGCGACCGCAAAGAAGACATCCCGCTGATCGTGAATTTTTTCCTCGAAAAATATTCCCGGCTGAACCAGAAACCCCCGGTAAAAATTTCCGATCAGGCCATGGAACAGATCCTCAATTATCCCTGGCCGGGCAACATCCGGGAACTGGAAAATATGATTGAGCGCGCGGTCGTGATTTCCTCCGATACGGTGCTGAACCTCGAACTGCCTGTGATTGACCCGGAATTTCTCCAGTCCCACGCGTCTCCAATCGATCCGTCCTCGGCTTTCCAGGCGAATCTCAGTTTTCACCTGAACCAGGACCAGACCGACCTGATCCATGAACTGCTTAAAAGGGATTACCCCCTGAAACAGATCAATGAAATTGTTTCCCGGCAGGCCGAAAAAACGGCAATCATCAAGGTCCTGTCGGACGTTCTGGGCAACCGGGCGGAAGCCTCGCGAAGGCTGGGCATCAGCCGGCCCGCACTGTACAGCAAAATGAAGGAATACGGCATCGAATGAAAAATTTCCGCCACGAAAACTCAAAGATTCTAAGTTTGAATAAATCTGTATTCACTTGCTGTCTTCTTGACTTTGTGGCTATTAGGCCTCTGCGATTAAAAAATCTAATAACAGAAACGACGGAGGCAGCGCGGAGAAAATAATGTATACAAACTTTGGGAACTCTGTGCTCTCTGTGGTTAACAACAAACGACAACGTGCAATATGATCATCGGCACCGGCATTGATATCGTCGAACTGGCGCGCATTCAGCGCATGATTGATCTGTACGGCGACCGTTTTCTGAAAAGGATTTACTCCCCTGCCGAACTGGAATATGCTTTCAGCAAAATCAAGCCGCTCCCCTCTTTAGCCGCTAGGTTTGCCGCCAAAGAAGCGTTCATCAAAGCGGTCGGTCACCGGTTATCCCGTAATCCTGAATGGTCGGACGTCGCCGTGCTTGCCGGTTCCGATCAGCGTCCCGTTTTCACGCTTGAGAAATATATCCTGGAACCGTTAAATAATATAAACCTGTGGCTCAGCCTGTCGCATGAAAAGCACTGGGCGGCGGCGGTAGTTGTTGCGGAGATGTAATATTCGTCCGCGGAAATATTCGCTCTGTTCAATTCTGGTTTCGGCTTCTGCGATCGTTCTGTTTGTGCAAGATATTTTTAATATCTGCGCTTTTTAGCTTAAAAAATGGTCTCGAACAGAAACATTATTAATAATTTTTTTCTGATTGAATCGGCATTTTTCTCCAATGAATTCAGGTTCTTTAACGAAGAAAAAACCGCTATTTGATTTTATTTTGAATTTTCATTTATCTTATTAAATTGACGGTTATGGCGGTAAAAAAAATAACGGCTCACAAAATTTATTAATCCCGGAATAATCCGGCTATCAGCCGGTTCAGGCGCATCCTGGAATGCGTTATCATCGCCGTGCCATGCCTGGATTGAATAATCTTTCATCAACAAAGTAAATCATTTCATGAAAAAAATAGAAGAACCCGCGGAAATGGTCAAAGCCTTTTTCCGGCAATACCGCGAATTGTACGGTGATAAGATCGGTTTTTCCGGAACAGACACTGGAACCGGTCTGAAAAAAGAAACTTTGCCGTCGCCGGAACATCTTTCCCCTGTTGTCCGTGAATCCTCTGACCAATATCATCTCTCAACTGCACCGGATCGGCCTGAACTCTCGGAACTCCGGAAGATTGTCTCAGGATGCACCCGATGCGGTTTGTGCAAAACCAGGACGCAAACGGTTTTCGGATCCGGCAGCCCTTCTGCGAAAATCATGTTCATCGGCGAGGCGCCGGGTGCCGATGAAGACGCGCAGGGACAGCCGTTTGTGGGCCGCGCCGGGCAGCTGCTGACCAAAATGATCGAAGAGCCCCGCTCACTGGGCATATCGCGCGGAGAGGTTTATATCGCGAATATCCTGAAATGCCGCCCGCCGAACAACCGGAAACCGAACGCCGGCGAAATCGAACAATGCGAACCGTACCTGATCACCCAGATCGAAACGGTCCGCCCGAAGATCATCTGCGCACTGGGGCTAACCGCCGCCAATACGCTTCTGCGGAACGACCTCTCCATGACCGCCATGCGCGAACGGACGTTTGACTACCACGGCGTTCCCCTGATCGTCACGTATCACCCCGCGGCGCTGCTCAGGAACCCGAACTGGAAAAAACCGGCATGGGATGACCTGCTGAAACTCAGGTCCATGCTCAGCGATTCGGATAACCAATGACCGGATTCACATTACCCGCGGGCAATCAGCCATAATGGCCAGAGGAAAAAAAGGTATATCTTACCAGGATGCCCTGAAGGACGTCCAGAAGGGCAAGATCGCAGCTCAATACCTCTTATTCGGGGAGGAAATGTTTCTGGCCGATCAGCTGAAACAAAAGATCATCCGGCAAGTCTTCGGATCGGACAAGGATGATTTCAACCTGTATACGTTCTACGGAAAAGACATATCACTTGAATCGCTGATCAACGCCATCACGAGTTATCCGGTCATGGCCGACCACAAAGTCGTCGTTCTCAGGGAAGCGGACCTTCTGAAAAAAGATGAAAAAGAACCGCTGCTGCCTTATCTTGAGCGCCCGGATGATTCCGGCTGTCTGATCGTGATGACGGAAAAACCCGATTTCCGCCAGAAATTTTTTCAGATCCTTGAAAAAAACGGAACCGTTGTGCAGTTCGACAGGCTGAACGAATCCGATATGCCGGAGATGATCCGCAGCCTGCTCGCGGAAAACGGCAAGAAAATCAGCGATTCGGCGTCTTTCATGATGACGGCCCGCCTGAATTTATCCCTTCAGGAGCTCGACGCGGAAATCGGAAAACTTGTCAATTACGTCGGCGAACGGGAAGACATATCCGACGAAGACGTCGAGGCGGTCACGGGGATTTCCAGGCAGTTCAACACCTTTGAATTGTGCCAGAGGACCGGCAACAGGGATTTCGCGGGAGCTCTGAGTGTCCTGCGCCACCTCCTGACCAAAGGCGAAGAGCCCGCAGGAATGATCGCGCTGATCTTCCGGCAATACAATATCCTATGGCAGATCGCCGAATCCAGGGAACAAAGGCTCGCTTCCGCCGATATCGAACAACTGATCTTCGAACGGTTCAGGATTCCCCCGTACATCGTAAGAACCGAATATATCCGGCAGGCGGGAAAATATGATACCCGCCACCTGCGGAAATCGTTTGATTATATACTCCAGGCTGACCGCGACATAAAATCCATTTCCGTGAAACCGGGACTGATCTTGGAAAAACTGATATATCTTCTGATCTATGGGTATCCGCAATGAAAAGCAGCGATCCCAAACCGAATTTCATCCGCAGGGATGAAATCAAGAAATTAGTCAAAACCCCTTTTCTCGTTCAGGAGGCGATGCGAACTTACCGGCATTTGACCGACGAACAATTAATCCGCCGGTTTCAGGAAGGTGACCTTCAGGCGTTTGACGTGATTGTGGGACGGTACAAGGAACCCCTGATCGGATTCGTGATGCAGTTCGTCCGTGAACGGTCCGATGCGGAGGATATCGTCCAGGATACTTTTGTCAAGGTTTTTAACCACAGGCAGTTGTACCGGCAGATCGCGAGATTTTCGACATGGATTCATACCGTCGCGAGAAATTTTGCACGCAGTGAGATCCGGAAAAAAACGAAATACCGTCCCCATGCCATGTCCAGTCTCCTGAACGGGGAACAGGAACTTGCTTCGGTCGAGTCGGACAGCCGTCCGGACGATCTGAGCGAGTCGCCCGTCCGTCAGGCGGCTATCCGACAGGCAATACTTGAGCTCCCTGATACCTACCGTGAACTGATAAGGCTCCGCGAACTGGAGCATCTTCCGTATGACCAGATCGCCGGACGAACCGGCCTTCCTCTCGGAACCGTCAAGTCCCGGGTCAACCGGGGGCGCGCGATCCTGCAGAAGAAATTATCCGCCCTCATGGACCAGTTATGATCATGAAACCGACCCTGCACATCTCTGCCGCTGTCGTATGCATGATCGTGTTCCGGGTGCTTCCGCTCTGGACTCAGATTTCATACACCGGGGAGCACCTGACTTATAAACTCACATATCTGTCCATTTCGGCCGCCACCGTGACGATCTCCGTGCCGGAAAAGAAAAAAACACCGGACGGCGCCCTGTACCATGTAGTGGCGACAGCAAAAACCCACAGGCTTTTTTCGAATTTCTACTCGCTCGATAACCGGTATGATATTTTCATTGACTCCGCAACACATCTTCCGGTCCGGATGGAAAAGGATATCCGCCAGAAGACGCTGGAACAGCGCATGACGATCACTTACCGGCACGGACGCGGGGACGCCGTCTATGACGGAGGAAAATTCACTCCCCCGCTTTCCTCACCAGTCGCGCCCGACGCGCATAACTTTTTTTCCATGATCTACTGGCTCCGCCATCAGCCGCTGAAAGCCGGCGACCGGTACACCCTGCGTCTCGATGTTGAATCCGAGCCCTGGCTGGCCGCGATGCATGTTACCGGCGACGAAACGGTCAGCGCCGCGGGGAAAAACTGGCAGGCTGTAAAAATCGGTTTTACGTTCATTCCCGCAAGGGAGGAAAAGAAAAGAAAAAAAACGGATATCCTCACCCGGCGGCTGGTCACGTCGAAAACGGGACTGTTTTTCTGGCTTGCGAAAGACGGGAATCACCCGTTTCTCAAAGTCGAGTTTGAAATGTCGCCGTTCAACGTCGTGACGGTGCTGACCGAACGGAAATGATCACACGCCGGTCTTGAAACACTGATCCAGATATTTATAATATATTTTTTCGGAAACGGGACATATCTCGGGAAGCACCGATAAAGCGATCTCATAATGGAACATCATCGCCTGACGTTCCGATAATTTCAGGAAGTCTTCCTTATAAAGCCACTGCTTCCTGTCGGCGATTTGAATGACATTCGGGAGCTTGTGAACCACCTGATCGATCATGTGGTGCCCGTATGCGGGACAAGGATGGAAATCATGGTTTAGATTTCTCAGGTAATGGTGCATCGCCGGCTTATCCAGCTGAAAGCCCCCGGACACGCGCTTGCCGAAACTGTACCACATCCTGGAGTGCTGATGATAATGGATCATCAGCGGGTCCCGCCAGCGCAGGAAGATATTACGGTCATAACAGCCGATAAAGTCCGGATAAGGATTCACGCGGCTTTGTCCGCAATAGTCCGTGATGTTCAGGGACCGGCGGTGCCCCCAGTACGTCCGGAAACAGGGATACCAGATGTCAAAGTCAGTCTGCCGTAATTCATGGCCCTTGAAATAGTAACGCGTATTTTTCCATCCCCCCACGATATCGTACAGGTCATGAAATTTCGGAAAAAGATCCTTGAAATATATCGCCCGGTAAATGCTGACGCCCCTCTCGTCGACCAGTTCGGTAAAATGCGGGTTCTGCCTGGCCAGTGCAAGCGCGGCCTCAAATTTGACCGAGGAACTCAGCTCAAATTCGAGCGCGACATACCAGCCCCGGTCGATGTACTGTACCGAATGGATGACAGGACTGACCGGTTCAGCAAAACGATCCGGTGAATCCTTTTCCTCCGTGCTTTCTGCAAGCAGCGTCTGAAGGTCAACTTTATGTTCCATATCTGAACCGTTCCTCCTTTTCACGAACGCTGTCCTTTTGACTCACGGGTTTCCCGGAAAACAGAACACCCGGGCCTGACCGGAAAACTCAAACGAAAACAAGGCTACACGGTTTCGTATAGCCTTGCGGAAAAATTACTTTTCAGGGATGACACTATTTCTTCTGATCGCCCCATGGCATATTCATCATCATGCCGACATAGGGTGTAATGTATTTCTTCGCTTTCAGGCCATTTTCGGCCTTTACGAAAGTCCACTTGTAATCCACACCGGTCATGAAAACAAACGGTCCGGTCTGGTAAGCTTCATAGGCAAACCGCATGTTGGCCACGGAATGCTGGTTGAACGTAAAAGCGGCCCCGAGATTTTTCAGGTAAGCCTTGTCATAGCTTCCTGAAATGATGACTTTGGGAATAAGCTTGGGAACGACCAGTCCGAGGTGTATGTTGGCGTCCCGGGTCTTCTTCATTTTATCCGGTATGGAAATGCCGCCGATAATCTGTACCTTGCCGATCAGGTTGGCGAAGATCTCGCCGTAGGAACCCTGCTGGCCTTTTGCGTCGGGCAGCATCATGGCGCGTCCGTCTTTGCTCACTTCATAAAGCGCGTTGAAATACTGCGGCACGAAATCATTGCTGAACATGCGCCGCTCGAGCTTGATGCCCATGTTAAAAACATCCGCCACGAAATTGAACCGGAAGTTTACGCCGTACGCGAAACCCTGGCCGGATTTGTATGTAATGTCGGCGCCGCCGTCGTTCAGTGCCTTGACGCTGTCGCTGAGGTCGTCATTTTTCAGGATCTTTGCGAATTCCATGTAAGGCAGGATCTGGACAAAGCTGTTCTGGAATACCGTGATGCCGAGATCCGCTCCGATTTCGGTGATGCCCCGGAAAGTCATTTCCTTGTCCTGATCCGTAATATAGGTCACGCCGACTTCCATGGTCTTAAGAACCGGGATTTCCGAGGTCTTCAGCGGCCGCGCATAAGGACGGATACCGAAAATATTGAACCCGTCAAAATCGCTGTACACGCCTTCCACACCGAAACGCAGATCGTAGTTCAGGTCATAATTGAGTCCCCATTTCCGTTTTTCAAAACTGACCGCGTTGGAATAATTATACATGGTAAGACCGTATCCCAGGGATGATCCGCTGATATCGCCGACACGCGCGTAAACGGGATCCACATGCTTTACGCCGTAGCGGACGTAACGGATGAGCCGGAGAGGACCGACGCCACCTTTGTATTCTTCCCACCGGAATTTGCCATCCGCGGGACTGTACAGAAACGGTACGTCCAGGCCGATACCGAACTTGCCGAAGGAAAACTCGGGCTGTATGCGGAAACTGATATAATCCTTATCGCCGATCCGGGTATATCCGAACGGCATGCTTACCTGACTGAATCCCGAACCGTCGCCGGGTCCCTGGAATGAGAAATCGTCTTTTTTTCCTGATCCCTCATCCTCCTGTGCAAAAACGGCCGGTACCAGCAGAGATATCATGACGGACAACAGTAACCATTTCTTCAAAAACATAAAACCTCCTGTTTTCAGTTAAATACATGACAAGCTAATCTGAATCCTGCTTAAAATCAATATCAAAAATTTTACATGCCGGCACGGCTGAAAAACCCCGTAACGGATATGCGGCAAAAATCATTCATACTTCAAAAGACATATCCGACGGATTGTTTTTAATGATATTCATGAATCCTAAGATACAGATATGGGTAAATGCCCTATCCGCAGAGATTCCGGTAGAGAGCCTCTGTCTTCCCGTCGAAACATACGAATAAGACCCGGTCAAAGTCCTTGTGGACCTGCACAAATCTGCTGACCTCCCTGACCGCTATTTCCGCGGCCTGTTCCGGAGGATACCCGTAGACGCCCGTACTGATGGCCGGAAACGCTATGCTTTTCAGGTTATTCGATTTTGCAAGATACAGGGAATTTCTGTAACAGGACGCAAGAAGTTCGGATTCATTGCTCTGACCCCCGTTCCATACGGGTCCGACCGTATGAATGACATATTTTGCGGGCAGCCGGTAACCCTTGGTGATTCTGGCTTCTCCGGTCGGGCAGCCGTTCAGGGTCCGGCATTCCCTGAGAAGTTCCGGCCCCGCGGCGCGGTGAATGGCCCCGTCTACGCCTCCGCCGCCCAGCAGCGAAGTATTCGCCGCATTAACGATCGCATCCGCATTCTGCCGGGTTATGTCGCCAAGGATAATGTATATTTTTTCCATGGATTCTCCCTATGAAAAATCCCCAGACGGTTGATCCGAGATGATGTCAACGGCCCTGGCCAGACGCTGATCTTCATTCCCGGACAGGATATGAAAAGGGATTTGAAAATCCTGCAGTGTTTCGCGATACCGGGAGAACAAATGATCCCTCAGGTGAGGATGTTCCCTCTGGGGATCGTCCGTCCATGGAATATCGATATCCGTAAGGAAGTGAATGTCGTACTTCCGTTTGCGGATAGTATCGTCAATCCATGCGGGACAGACACTGAACCTGTGTTCCAGCCATACACGGATCACGATGAGATTGGTGTCGCATATCAGAAGACGGCTGGCCCTTCCGGCCATTTCGTCTTCCAGCATCAGTTGTCCGTGCGCAATCCTGATCACGTCTTCTAAGGTATAGGACGGACCCGTGCGTTCGATATACTGACGTGCAAATTCGGGAACCCAGACCGTCCGGTAATGCTCGGCAAGCCGGGCGGATAAAGTGGACTTGCCCGTGGATTCCGGTCCGACGATTGCAATTTTAAAAATGTTCATCATTTGCTTTCACAACACCGGTATTAGTTGCCGGAATAATTACTAATTATTCAGTTCTGTTTCAATACCAATTACAGAAACGTTCCTTCGGCATAAAGGAATATAAAGAGAGCAGTGACGTTTGTTATATAGAAAAAAATTCTTGCTTATGGGTGAGGATTATTATAATATGATACACTTATAGGTTCTTATTTGGGCATGGAAAAAATAATCAGTTAATGAGGTTTATTCATGGAAGGCATCCAAACAACGATCAAATTCACGGGCCCGGGCGACAGCGTAGCGGTAATCAAAGTCGGCGGCTATATTGATACGACCACGTCATCGGAACTCGAACGATCCCTTACCTCCCTGATCAAGAAAGAGCAATACAGGATCATTGTCGACCTCGCAGATGTGGACTACATCAGTTCGGCCGGGTGGGGCATTTTCATCAGCGAAATCAAGGGCATCAAGCAAAACCGCGGTGACCTTAAACTCGTCAAAATGATACCCGAGGTTTATGAGGTTTTTGAGTTGCTCGAGTTCCATTATATTCTCAAAGCCTATGACACTCTGGAAGAAGCCGTGGACGCCTTTGTGAAGGAATCCGGCGGAAATCTTCAGCCGGTGCCCAAAGCCGTTATGGACGCCGTTACGGCTCCGACAGGCACCGTTCCGGTCCCTCCGAAGGCGCAGGAGACAAAACCCAAACTCACGACGGCCGCAAAACCCGTTGCCGAAGAGGAAGAGGATGAAATCGTCCATATGGAGGAGGAAACCGCTGCAACGATCGACGATCATATCCGGTCGATTGTTGCAAAATATCCCGATTTCGGAGCCTGGCAGATCAAGAAAATGCTGAACACGGCTCAGTACGATTACACGCGGATCGGCTGGTTTGATATCCGGAAAAAACTTAAGGACCTGAAACTGCTCTCCAAGCAAAACCGGTACGATTACGCCGCCAAACAGGATTAAGGCCCCGCAAAAAAGTTACCGCCAGGTACAAAGTATCCGCATCTATCGTGAATGCAGAACTGGAATGCCCTGAAAAAAAATAGAGTTATAGTAAGTCCCTTCCAATGATTCTCAGGTAAAACGATGAGCCGTCTTTGTTCCTTTTTGGCGGCTGTCCTGGTTTTATCCGTTACAACCGGCCAATTATCTTTCGCGGATATTCAGGACTGGCAGCAGGATGTTCACTATTTCATTGATGCGGAACTGGATGCCAACACGCATATCCTTACCGGTTATGAGAAAATCGTATACACAAACCATTCGCCCGACACGCTGAATAAGGTTTATTTCAACCTGTATGCGAACGCATTCCGGAAACACAGCAATATGCGTCACTATCAGGACCAAAGATATTCAGCGTTCGGCGGAAGCTGGATGGGCCTGCTGCCGGAGTATGCACTCGGCGAAATGGAAATCCTGTCTGTGTCGGACGGTGAGGACCAAATTCTTTCCCATGAAAGCGATGATACGATCTTAAGCGTCCTCCTCGCACATCCGCTCTTGCCGGGCAAGAAATGCATTCTGAGGATTGAATTCAGGCTTCGGATCCCGGTACTCATCCGGCGTATGGGACGTCATAACCGGGAAGGCGTGGATTACACTCTGGCCCAGTGGTATCCGAAGGTCTGCGTGTACGGCCGTGAAGGATGGCACCTGGACTATTACCTCGGCAGGGAATTTTTCGGGGAGATCGGAACCTATGAAATCAGCATCACGCTGCCGGAACATTATATCGTCGGTGCGACGGGATGCCTCCTCAACGCCGCGAATCCAGAAGTGATGTTGGGGATACCCGCGGATTCCACGTCCGGATTCAGGCTCCTTGATTCGGTCCGCCGTAAGCCGGATCTCACTGAACTTCCGGATTCCCTGCTGCATAGCAATCTTTCCCTCGACGAAATATTATCGAACCTTGAAACGATGGCCGTTGCAATATCGCCGAAAGAACCTTTACGTACATGGCGCTACCGGCAGGAACGTGTCCATGACTTCGCCTGGTGCGCCGATCCGGATTATGTCTCTGCCGATACACTCTGCGGTGAAACGAGGGTTCGCATTCTGCATTTACCCGATGTCTCTCAGCAATGGCGGCCGGTAAAATCATGGGTCTGCGGCATCCTGAAATATATGGAAGAGAATGTCGGACCCTTTCCGTATCCGGATCTGACGGTCGCGCAGGCCGGGGACGGCGGAATGGAATATCCCTCCATCGCTTTCATCACGGGACGCCGGGGAGAATACAGCCTGGCCAGCGTGACCGCGCATGAAGTGATCCATAACTGGTTTTACGGCGCGCTCGCGAACGATGAAGTCCATGAAGCCTGGCTCGATGAGGGCATGACGTCGTATTATACGACGCGGGTCATGGAATCGATGTTCGGGCGCTTCGCGATGAAAGAAAGCCGTACCGCCTGGCCTTTCCGGTATAAATATGCCGATGACGCCCGGATCCGTACCTTCAGTGATTATGAATGGTGGGCGAAACAGGGCTACGAGGAACCCGTACTGAAACATGCAGACCTTTTCCTTACCGATGAATCCTACGGCTACAGCGCTTATACCAAAGGGCACGTTTTCATGAACGCTCTTGAATATTATTTCGGCAAAAACCGCTTTGATGAACTGATGAAAAAATATTTTAAATCGTACGCATACCGTCATGTTTCCACGCAAACCCTGCGGACCTTCATGGAAAGGGAATCCGGAACCGATCTGAGCTCTTGGTTCGATCAGTGGCTGAAGACCACGGGAACCTGTGATTACGGAATCGGAAATATCAGTGAAAGCGCCCGGAATGAAAACGGCTTGCGGTTTTATGAAACCCGGATTCAGCTGCACAGGAAGGGATCCGTCATTATGCCCGTCGATGTTTATATACAGGAGAAAAACGGGCAATGGCTGGGCTTCCGCATCCCTTCTCATCCCACGGACCCGGACATTCCCGAACTCGAAAGACGCCCCGTCTGGAACCGGTTTACGGACAGCTATACACTGATCATCGAACTCGGGGACGCAGTAGAACGCGTGGTCATCGACACTTCACATTTGTTGCCGGATGTACACCGATCCGATAACATGTCGGGCCTGCTGCCTCCCATTGATTGGTCATTTCAGAAACCCTGGCGGCGCCCGCCTGCAACGGACGTATACCGCGTCGAGTACCTTCCGTCGCTGTGGTTCAATCACCCCGACGGGCTGAGGTTAGACAGCCGGTTCCAGGGAGTATGGGCAGTGGACGAGCATCGGCTCAAAACAGAATTATATTACGGTATCCGAAGCCGGCGGCCCGGCTACCGGTTTGAATACCGGACGCCGATATATTCCGCCGGACGGCAGGTCGAATTGTCCCTGCAATCATGTCGCCTGGAGGGACGTACGGAACAGGACGTATCCGTAAATAAAAAGTGGTTCGGTGCAGGGTATGACTATCCTCCGTATCATACCTTGAAAGCCGGGTTGCGGTACGCACGTTTGTATGATGATGACTATCTGCCGGCGGGCATCCGCTGGGACCGCGGACATCAGACTTCTTTTTACATGAATTACAGGTTCCGGCCGGGATACAGGAAAGAAAACCGTTTGGACGGAGCGATGGAGACTTCCTTTCTGCACTCGGAACAGCAGTACGTGAAATTCGACATGACGTTCCAGTATACGATACCCTGGATCACTAAATTTGTCAATATCCGGAGCCGGTCATTCTTCGGTTACTCGACGGGAAGCGTTCCCTCTCAAAGTCGGTTTTACTTGGCCGGAGCATCACCGCAGGAAATGTTCCGTCAGCCGCTGTACCGGTCGGCGGGAACCCTGCCCAGAGATGTCTGGATCAGGGGACAAAACCGGCATTGGCACCTCGATGGCGGAGGGAGCATGACGGGATATTATAACGCGGATATCAGCACGAAAAAAATACTGACGCAGTCGTTTGAATTTACCGTTCCCAATATTTTTTATCTGATGATATCCCGCGATTTGTTGATTCTTAACCGTTCGGAGCCTTTTATTTTCACCGAAAGCGGATTATTCTGGAAGGAAAACCGGAGTCTGTTCAGGCATTTTCGCGATGCTGTGGTTTTTGACGCCGGCGCAGGGTTTATTTACAGGATGTCATTCATACCGGAATGGATGGGGAGATATCAGTTCAGGTTTGAATGTCCGTTCTGGGTGAGCCGCCCGTCGCTGAACAACGCCAATGAGAAACAATTCAAAAAACGCTGGGTTGTGGGATTAACTGTGGAACTTGACTGATATTAACCGGATATGTGGTTTTTCAGCTCATTTCCCGTGTCAGTTATTCAACTGGAAGCAACTGCGCAGGTTCAGCATCAGATTCCGTATACGCATTTTATGAACCGCATCAAAATCGACAATAATTTCCACCTGGCCGATCATATCGATGGGTATACGAACGCTTAGGACTTTGAGAATTTCAAATAACCTTTTTTTAATCCGGTCACGGTCTTCTTCAGTCAACGGACGGACGATGCAGTTCACATTGCCGAGAATGTCCGGCTGGGTTTTGTAGAAATTCAGGTTGGACGCTCCGATCCGGCCGTTCTGCATGGTCAGTTCGAGCCCGATGCGGTCGGAGAAAAGATTATACACTTTAAGCGTCTTCAGGACATCCTGAAAACTCTGACTGATCATTTCTTCTTCCAAAACCGAATACGTAGTCGCCATAGTTTAACTTTTTTTAGTACGTTCTGCGTAACTCAATCACTTTTCCGATAATTTCAAAATCTGTTCCTTCGATGACCGGGTAACGGGGATTTGCGGGTTCGAGGCAGTGTTTTCCCCTTATTACACGGTACCGTTTGACGGTGGTTTCCCCGTTAAGCAATGCGATGACGATATCTCCTTTATCGGCGGTTTGTTGCCTTTTAACGATGATGATGTCGCCTTCCCGGATACCAGCTTCAATCATGCTGTCCCCGTGAACCCTCAGCGCGAATAGGTCCCCTGAACCGCGGGTTACACCTTTAAGCGACCCTTCAATCTGTTCTTCCGCGAATACCGGATGCCCGGCGACAACGCGGCCGTAAATCGGTATTTCATTGTGTTTTTTAACCAATCCGATTCCCCGCGCCTTATTAGGCCGGTGATTCAGATATCCTTTCTGCTTCAGGGCATACAAATGATCCTGAACGGTTCCGGTTGTGATCCCGAAATTTAAACCGATTTCGGTGATCGTAGGCGGGTAATCATGAGCGTCCAGATGACGCTCGATAAACCTTAAAATACGTTCTTGTTTTCTGGTCAAAAAATTTGTCATGATCTAATATACCATAAATATTTATGGTAATCAATAAAATATTTCAATTTCCGAAAATGCTTTTATTTTCTAAAAAAAACATTTATCTTTATTTTCCAACATCAGTAAACCAAACCAGGAGATTCTCCATGTCCCATCACATCTTCGACATTATTATCCTGAACGGCCGCCCGGCTGCTGGTAAATCCGAAGTCATTGATTACCTGAAAAAAGTTCCCGTTAATGAGCGCATAGAGCGGTTTCACGTCGGTGAATTTGAAGAAATCGACGATTTTCCGGTTCTGTGGGAGCGGTTTGAGGATGATGATATTTATCAGCGGTACGGAAAAGAACGCCTGATTTCCCACGATCAGTTTACCTATGAAGGTAAAACAATGAAAGGCTACGTTTTCAAAGAACAGTTCTTCTGGAATTTTCTGATTGAAAAACTGAATCTGTCTTATTCAAAAAAACTGAAAGAAGACAAATATTACCACAACACCAAAACCACGATTCTGGAATTTGCGCGCGGTTCGGAACACGGCGGATTCAAGGAAGCCTATAATTACCTGAGCGAGGATATCCTGAAGAAAGCCTCCACGCTGTACATCAAAGTCAGCTGGGAAGAATCGCTCCGCAAGAACCGGCGCCGTTTCAATCCGGATAAGCCCGACAGCATTCTGGAGCACGGCCTGGAAGACAAGAAACTGGAAATGATGTATAAAGCATCGGATTGGGATGAATTTTCATCCAAAGATCCGCATTATCTGCACGTTAAAAATCATAAGTTACCCTATGTCGTTTTTCAGAACGAGCCGGAAGTGACCGACAAACCCGATATGCTCGGAAAGAAATTAGACGAGCTGTTTACCCAGCTGTGGAATATTAGGATGAAGAAATCATAATTAACACGCTTATCACTATTCTTTTCTTAAGGTAAATTTCATGATTACAAATTTGCTGATGATTGCGATGCTGATAACCGTGGTTATCGTATATTTCCTGAACAATCCTCTGGGACATGATAAATGGTACCGGTGGCGTTGTTTTTTTAACTGGTTTCCTCTCGGCCTTACTTATGCCTTTTTATATATGGGCCGTTATAATCTGACGGTTTCTAAAATGGCGCTCGGTGACCTGATGACGAAGGAAGACTTCGGCGCCATATTCGCCGCGGGATCGATTACCTACGCTTTTGCATTCCTCGTGAATGGTCCTCTCACCGACAGATTAGGCGGGCGCAAGGTCATGCTGATATCGGCGCTGGGAACCGCATTCATGAATTTTCTCATGGGCCTTGAAATATACATGGTTCTGACGCACGGATGGCAAATTCAGCTGGGATGGACGTTTTCGATTTTATATTCCCTCAACATGTACTTCCAGAGTTTTGGCGCGACATCGATTGTAAAAGTTAACGCAAACTGGTTTCATGTCAAGGAACGCGGAGTGTTCGGCGGCATCTTTGGGATGCTGATCGCAATGGGAATATTTCTCGCCTTCGACTGGGGGGATATTATCACGAAAGCTACGCTGGTGAATGCCGATCCTAACACCACAAACGCCATATCCATGTTTCTGCGCGGCATCCTTCTGTCCGAAGGCGCTACGGTTAACGGCAGCTGGTGGATATTCTACATCCCGACGATCGTTTTAATCATTTTCTTTGTCATCGATTATTTTGTGGTCAGGGATACTCCTGCCCAGGCCGGCTTGCTGAACATTGACACGGCTGACGCTAGTTCAGGTGAAGACGATAAGCCGATTCCAACCAAGGAACTTCTGAAACGCATCCTGACAAACCGGGTCATCATCATCATTTGCCTGATTCAGATTTGTTCCGGGGTTTTACGACAAGGGCTCATGCATTGGTTCCCGATATATATGGATGAGGTTAATAAAATGGCCGCTGTACCGATTACCTTTTTCAAGGAAAATTGGGGATTTCTCCTGATGATCGCCGGAGTGACAGGCAGCATGCTTGCGGGCGTCATTTCGGATAAATTTTTCGGATCACGGCGGGGTCCGGTGGCGGCGTTGTTGTATTTTATTACTCTTGTGGCCTCGATTATCATGGTCTTTACTATGGGCAACTATTATGTGCTCGGCGCCATGGCGGTATTAGGCTCGGTCGCGATCATCGGCGTACACGGTATGCTGGCGGGGACAGCTACGATGGACTTTGGCGGGAAAAAAGCAGCAGGAACCGCTACAGGCATTGTCGACGGATTTGTGTATCTTGGCACAGGCATGCAATCACTTGCGTTGGGATATATCACATCCTGGAACTGGAATTTCTGGCCTGTATTTCTGATTCCGTTCGGAATTATCGGACTGGCATTCTCAATTACGATCTGGAAAGCCTATCCGCAGGCGAAAAAAGGCGGCGGACATTAACCGATAACCCGATTCCTTTACAAGCCACCGGAATAACCCGGTGGCTTTATTATTCTGTCCGGAAACAGGCCATGGATACCGATCCGTGCTGAACGCTTTCATGAAAAAATACAGTTGTTTCACCCGGTCGCATAAGTCCCAACGCGTAAACCATTGGCAGGTAATGATCGGGAGTCGGAACGGCAAGACGGGAATTTTGAAAATTCTGATAATGAATCAGCTTTTCAATGTCATTTGACAGGATCGCATCTTTGACATTGTTATAAAAATCCACCGCCCAGGAATAGGGAGCCGCATACATATCATAATCCATATTTCTCAGATTATGAACTATGTTGCCGCTGCCGATAATTAAAATATTTTCATTTCTCAGAAAAGCCAGACTTTTCGCGAGATCATAATGTTGCCGGGGCGAAAAGGTTAAATCAAGGCTCAATTCAAGAACCGGTATGTTTGCATCCGGATACATATGATGCAATACAGCCCATGCCGCATGATCCAATCCCCAATCAGAAGAAGGTTTGATCAGGGTTGATTGAGTCACAATAGCGGCAGCGAGTTCAGGTGATCCGGGAGGGTGATAGGTTACCTGATAAAGCTGTTCCGGGAAACCATAAAAATCATAAATTTGTTTTGGATAGTCCTGGCCCGATATAAAAATTCCGCGGGTCAGCCAATGCGCTGAAATCACAAGGATTGCATCCGGTTTTTTCAGTTTCAGGGCAAGCGCCGTTAACGAACGCGTGAATTCAATATCCAGGATAATGTTCATGGGTGATCCGTGACCGATGAATAAGACCGGCATCATATTATTTCTTTTGGTTTGTTTTTTAGGATAACATTAAAATTTAAAATCAAAACCGCTTGTCAACTGAACACCGGCAAAACGAGCCGAAGACCGGTATAATTCATATTCTAAATATCCGGCCTTGAGGAACCATTCAGATTTTTTTTTCCATTCATAACTGATTTTAGCGTATATCCGGTTTTCATTGTTTGTCAGACTGTAGTACAAATCATTGTTGCGTGAAGCGGGGTCTTTATAATTCCGGTATGAGTACTCCATGAAAAAAAACGCGCTCCATTTATCGGATAACGGTTTTCCCCATATTCCGGTTATTCGGTGCTCAACGCTGTTCTCGTTCGCGGGCGAGGATGTACGTTTAAGCATACCGTACGACCATTGAGTGATCCATGCTCCCTGATAACTGATCTGAAGCAAAGGCCCGGCCGCCCGGCCGTTGTTGGATTTCGGTGTTTCTGTTCTGTACGGCAGACTGATCTGATACTGTTCCGCGAACAATCCGGCATTGAATGAAAAAGTTGATTTTTTATGAAACGACAGCAACAGGGACGCCATACCCGTGTTGAGCCTGTGTTCCTGGGCGCCGGTAAGAATGCGTCGCATATAAACAGGCTGTATATCCAGCGCCCATGACGGCGACAGCTTCAGATATACACGCAGGGAAGCCTGTGTTATATCCGTATAAAACGCCATATAGGTTTCATAATAATTCTGCCGTTTGCGTTGCAGGGATGCTTCGGCGTCAAATCGTTCTCCGGTCCGATAATAGGTTGACTGTCCCGCTATGTGCAGGATGGAAACAGTCCGGCGGGATGAATAGAATTCAGGCCGGAATTTCAGGTTGAATTTCAGCCATTGATTTTTCAGGGTGTGGGTGTAACCCATATTAACGGACGCTAGATTTGTCAGGTATCGGCGCTGATCCTTTTCCAGCGTCTGTCCGAAAAAACCAGTTTCAGGGCTGATCCGCATCTCAAATCCTCCGGCTGCAAGGAAATAAGGAATGCAGGTCAAAGTCATGACCTGCAGAAAAAGGAAACGGATGATATGATACCTTGGTTTTGTTAATGTCAATCGTTGTAAAAACGTCATAGGTATGGCTTTTACGTTAGGCTTCGACACGCCCCTACTTCATTTTGCTCAGCTTTTGCTGAATGATCGTACGGTATTGCTTCAGCGATTTTTCAGCGAGTTCAATCAGTTTGATGAATTCATCATAGCTGATGTCGTTTTCCGAATGGCCGGATTTGATTTTTTTAATAATATTCGGATCGACATTCAATTGCAGAAAAACGATGTTCAGGGACTGGATATTGGATTTCCATACGCCGCTGCTGACATCATTAAAGGTAGTGTTATTTCCGGTTTCATACCTTTCAAGGCGGCTGTTGTTGCCGGTAAAGAAAGGTATATCGATATCCTGTGTGAACGTTTCCAGTTTCTGATGAAAGGATATCATGTCATCATATTTTTTACGCGCGCTTTTTATGGCGCCGATCCGGTCGTCGATTTCCTGCAGCGCCAGACTGATGTACTCTTTACGGATCTGAAGTTCCAGGCTGTCGGTGACATTCGTTAATTCCGTTTTTTCGATGTCCGCCCAGCTGAATGTTAAGGGATGAATGACCGGTGCGAGAATCAGGCGTTTCTCGAGAAAGAACGCGACGGTTTTGTCTATATTGTCCTGAAGCACCGGGTCGGATGTTTTATCTTTCTGAAGGGTTAATGAATCGATGACCTGCTGATAAGCGTCCTGCAGTTGTCCGCGAAGGGTCAGTAATTTGTTCTGCAAAATCTGGCTTTCTTTTTGCGATGATTTCAGCTGCTTTCTCAGGTCAACAATATCCGCCATATGTGATCGGATCAGATCCTGGTTAGCGTATGTCTTTTCTTTCTCTGAACGGATTTGCGTGAGAATGGCGTCAATATTCTTTCTTATGCTGTCCTGGGCTGCAGCGGAGGATTCAGCGCTGAGTGTAAGGTAATAATATTGTTTCTCCAGGTCGTCAACCCGCTGCGCACGAAGGGTAACCGAAAAACCCGTCATCAGCCATCCGACGATACAAATCATCGCGGCCGGATGAAATATAATTTTTTTCAAACTGAAGCGGTTCATAATGGTTCTTTTAATTCCGGGATTCCGAGCCGTTCCATTTTTGAATATAAAGAGCTCGTTTTGATTCCAAGTATTTTGGCTGCCTGATTCTTTACGCCTTTACACTTTCTGAGCGTGTCGATAATGATCTGTCGTTCATACGCCTGAACGGTGTCGTCAATGTTTCCGCCGGGAAAGAAAACGCCAGTCTTTACTCCGGGGCCGGACAGATGCTGAGCGATCAGGTCGGTGCTGATTTGGTCTGAGGATGAAATCACGCAGAGTCGTTCGATCAGGTTTTCCAGTTCGCGTATATTGCCGGGCCAGGAATAGGACTGCAGAACAATCATTCCGTCATCGGATATTTTTTTTGTCTTTTGACCCTTTCGCTGAGCGTAGATCGTCAGAAAATGATTCACAAGAAGAGGAATGTCTTCTTTCCGGTCTCGTAAGGTTGGCATATAAACCGGAATGATTCTGAGCCGGTAATATAAATCTTCGCGGAATTTCTTTTCATTCATCAGCTGAGTCAGGTTGCGGTTAGTCGCCGCGATGATGCGCACGTTGACGCTCTGGGTTTCCTCGCCGCCGAGCCTCTCAAATTCACGTTCCTGAAGCACGCGCAGCAGTTTGACCTGAAGAACCGGGGATATGTCGCCGATTTCATCGAGGAATAAGGTGCCTTCGTTCGCGAGTTCAAACCGTCCCTTCCGTTGACGGACAGCGCCGGTGAAGGCTCCTTTTTCATGGCCGAACAATTCACTTTCCAGAAGCTGATCATGCAGAGCTCCGCAATTGATTTTGATGAACGGCTTGCCGGACCGGTGACTTTTTTCATGTAAGGCCCGGGCGACCAGTTCCTTACCGGTTCCGCTTTCACCCTCGATCAGGACTGTCGTGTCTTCCGGAGCGATCCGGTCGATCAGGTTGAAAATCCCGCGCATGATCTCTGTCTGGCCGATGAAGGATCCGTAGCGCTCCTGAAGTTCCATCCTGAGAATCCTGTTTTCCTCGCTGAGCCTGATCATATCCTGTTCCTGACGGATCTGCGTGAAAAGCCGGTCTACGCGTAACCTCAGCTCATCGGTCGAAAATGGTTTGGTCAGAAAGTCCGCCGCGCCGAGCTGTACGGCCTTTACGGCGTTCTCCACGGTACCGTGCGCCGAAATCATCAGCACCTGAGTCTGCGGAAATCTTGATTTGACCGCTTTCAGGACATCCAGTCCGCCGACGGGTTCCATCATCAGGTCGACGATCATCAGCGGAACAGCGGATTTGAGCGCGCCGATATGCTTCAGCAGGGTGTCTCCCCCGTCGAATCCGGTAACCGAATACCCTTGCCGTTGCAGCCCGTCGACCATTCCAAGCCTCATCGCCGCGTTGTCCTCGACTACATAAATGGTCATGTCTTTTTCCGGTTGCCTGTTCATGATACTCCGGTGTTATTTTGATCTGGAATACGGATGGTAAATGTGCTGCCGCGGTCAGGATTATTTTTTCCTGATATGTCCGCATGATTTTCCTGGCACAATTTTCTGCAGACCGCCAGACCTAATCCGAAGCCGTTGCTGTTTTTTGAGATGAACGGTTCAAACAGGATGTCGCGGATGTCATCGGGGATGCCTTGGCCGTCATCCGAAACTTCAATATAGCTCTCATGATTTCCGTGTCCTGATGTAACCCGGATATGCCCGCCGTTGGAATCGATGGAATGAATGCTATTGGTTACCAGATTGATCAGAATCTGTTTCAAATGCGCGAGATCAAACATAATCGAATTTTTTTGCAACGACCATTCAAATTCAACGTTGTTATCTTCGAGTGCTTTTTTGAACAGTGTTTTTATATCGCTTAACAGGGATTCGACGGGTACAGACTGAGGGGAAGCGGGCATAGGACGTCCGTACGAAAGATAGGCGGTAATGAGCGATTTCAGGCGGTTAATCTCGTTCAGAACGGTATCGGGATATTCGGCGGATTTGCCTTCTTTGAGCATATCCTCGCGGATGAGGCCGGTGATCAGTTCGATTCCGCCCAGTGGATTCCGGATTTCATGGGCGATGTGCGCCAGCAATTGTTCTTTGTCCTGGTGCTGCCGGATCAGATCGTCACGCATCCTGTCCATCGCGAAGGACAGTGATGACAATTCAGCGGGTAACCGTTTTGGAATATCCGCTTTCAGGTTGCCCCGGCCCAGTTCCCGGCTGAATCCGACGAGCGAATCAATCGGTCTGGCGATGGTCTGTGCGATCCACACGCTTCCAATAAACGTAAAAATAATACCGAGCGACAGAATTCCCCAGAACATCCAAGACAGATTTTCGATATCGGACAATTGTTCCGCATTTTCCTGAACGCCGAGATAATGCCGTTCATCCAGTTTCTGAAATCCCCATAAATACCACTGATCGTCTTTGCCTTTGAAAATCATTGTTGTCACCGGTTTGCCGGTCATGCTTTCAAGTATTTCCTCGCTGTTCATCAGCAGTACTGGATCGGCATCCTGTCCGGTGTAGGGCTCAGTTTCCGATGTATCAGAGGCGGAAAGAATAATCCATTGATCGTTGAATATGAAAATCTGGGCGGGGTTAAAAATATTTTTTTGTTTCAGCATCATGCTCTGATAATACTGATGAGCGGCGGATGACGGCTGTTCCGGATTCAGGTATTTCAGGTATCGGATGTCGAAGGGTTCGGATATCAGTTTCATTTTAAAAAGCATAAAGTCCTCGGTCTGCCGGATATAGATTCGCCGGAGCGCCACATAACTAAAACGCGATAACAATCCCGTGAAGAGGATTGTTATCAGGCTGAACAGAATCATGGCGCGGCTTCGGACAGAGAGAATCATCGCATTTTCTTTATCTCATCGTTTTCAGTAATTAAAAAAAAGTGTTAGGCCGACACTCGGTTATCGTTTTCGAAGTCCTTTGGCAAGAGCACGGTCCGGGCCGAACCTGAATTCATCGCAATTGACTTCCCAGAAATATTCCTCGCCGTCAATGATCCAGCGGATGCCGTTATTCTCATAAATGGTCTGTCCGCTGAGTTCAAAATCGGTATAGATAAAACCATCATTCATTCCCCGGTATGTCCATCCGGGATTCCACATAAAACTGTCGGGCGTGGCGTCCTGTGTCATGTGAAACGCGGTGGTTCCTGTGTACGGAATGCAATGGTTCTCGCGCATGCGGATATTGTTTATGGTTTCCGTGTAATCGAAAGAGACTGTAGTATCGGCGGAAAATATCTGCGCGGAATTTGATACCGAAGTTCCTGAATAGACCAGTTCCCCGATAACTGCCGAATCCATCCAGTTTCTCAGACCGCTGATCTGGAAATCGGACTGCCCGTTATACGTGTACTGCATGTTGAACCAATCGTCGTTCCAATTGCCCGTATAGCTTGACTCAAACACATATTCGTCGGTTTCCGGCGTGGTATAGCCGTTGCTGTCGCGGGGTGTGAATTTGTAACGCATGTTCATGGTGAAATTGCTGTCTCTGTAACCGTAGGTCCAGAACCCGGTCGCGGGATCATAATAGGAAGTGTCCTGGGAAATTTCTTCATTGCTGACGGTGCCATCGCCGTACCCCATCATCATCGGGCCGGGCATGAAATACCAGTAATGCATCCCGCCTCCGTTCCGGGTCTCGGAATAATTGCCCGCCATCATAAAACGGCCGAGACTGTTGTAAATCATCGACCGCCCGTAGAGATCAGCGAGTTTGTCAAAACGATTGTCCCTATTATTATGCTCATCACAACCGCTGTTCACCCAAATAAGCATTGCAGCGATAACGGCTAACATCATTCGTTTATTCATATTTTTCTCCCTTTGGGATTGTCATAATAAGTTACCAATTATTTTTTTAAATTCAAATCCGGCAGACGATTATTTAAAAATTCGTCCTGAAACTCAGCATCCACTGCGCGATACGGATGTCGTCATCCAGATCCGGGTTGACGGTCAGGTTGATTTTAAATTGCGGGGAAATGGCGGCTTCCACATTCGCGATAACCTCAAACCGGTTCTCGGACATACGCACGGTTCCCTCCCGGTAACGTTCGCCGAAGTTCGTCCGTGTGGTTGTGGTTCCGTTTTCCGTGGTCTGGCGGAGCGTGTAATACGCCACGGTTTCCTCGTCGATCGTCCACCGGTCGATGACTCGGTTAACGCCGGCTGTGAATTTCCAGTGATCATTCAGCGTAAACTCGCCCAGGAACGGCGTCTGAATGGTCCAGTGACGCGTTTTATAATTCCAGTGCAGCGTTTTGATTTCAGTCGTCCGGTGGGATTGGCTAGTCGTGTCATAGGTGTATCGCGAGCTGGTGTAAGCGTCCACGGGTTCCAGGCTGTTCGCGTCGGATTTATTCCAGGATACGAACAGGCCGATGATCAGTTTCGATTTTTGATTCAGCGCGTATTCCCCGTTGACCATCGCCTGATGATGATATGTTTTCTCATAACCGGTGCTGTTCCGCCGGTCTCTAAGCGCCGAATAGCTTTCGTTGTTGTAACCGCTCCACTGATAATGATAATAACCCGTATCCGTAATGGCCGACCGTGTTTTCATGTCCATGTCGGTCAGTTCATAACGGTAATATCCGCGTATCGATTTATTTTCCGATAATGTTTTCTGACCGTCGATCTGCAAGTACCACGTTCGTCCGTTACGGTCCCAGCTTTGAATCGTGGAATTCATGTTAAGACTGTAATTGAAATCCGTCGTTCCGGAGTATGTATACTGGTACCTGTTGCTGTCGTTCATCGTCAGGTTCTGCGCGGCGTCGCCCTGCAAAAATCCAGCCTTCACGCCAAGCGATGAGCTTTCAGCCGGTTTCCAGCGTAAGCCGCCGCTGATATCCCAGTGGTGATATTTGTTTTTACGGTCATGAAGTGAATAATTCCGGTATGACCATCCGTACAGGCTTTGATTATCGCTGCTTGAATTCAGATAATCGCCTTTCCGGTCATGAAGAGCGCCGTTAAAATAAACTCCTGCGGATAGGGAAGGCGTTACCTGAAATCCAGAGAAGAATGTAAATAAATGTCCGTCAGTAATCAGCGCGTCGTCGTGGACGGAACGATAGGTAACCGGGTAAGTATCATTGGTGATATGTCCGCCGAAACTGTCGTAACCGAAACGTGTGTTGTAAATGTAATACGGCATCACATAGAAATTTTCCTTTTTATTGATGAGCCCGTACGAACCGCCGACGAGCCATTTGACATTCTTGACCGGATACGTCATAAAGCCCAGCGTAAACAGCGGTTCGGGCTCTTCGCGGGTAACTTCGGCCCAGCGGGGATCGGGCGGAGCGAAAATGGACTGATCATACGCATAATAGGGCCGCAAGTAATTCATCACGGCCGGTTTTTTTCGGTCGCTCCTGAAATCGGCGTACCATAACCGGTTGTTTTCCAGCTCGGGAAGGTTCGCCGGATTCATATAAATATTTAAGAACGGTTCGTTCATCATGCCTGGCGCGAGATCCTTCATGAACCCGATGCCCCAGGAATTCAGAAAGTACGGCTTGAAATATAACACCGACTGCTCGAAATTTTTTTCCGTCACCCGGTCGCTGAAATATTGAGACCATGCGAACGAAGGCATCAGCAGGATCAGCATCATTACCTTTTTCATATAATCCCCTTTTATGTTCAGACCTTGAAGGTCTCTTTTTTTTTTAATTACTCAAATCAAACACTAATCATGAATAAGAAATATCATTGTTCAAGACCTTCAGGGTCTGATGTAGTTTAATTATTCCCACACCGGATTCACGACCTTACCGATGAAAAGAACCGTGTTATTCCGGGCCTCGCGGATGCAGAATACAAAGGGATGATCGGCACGGAAATAAAAATTATCATTCGGCGGGCCGGAGGATGTTACGCCGAATTCAATAGATGTTACTGCCGCGGCTTCTGTGCCTTCCTCGTCGACCTGGACAAATGATTTGTGACGTACGCGGCTGATGTAAATGTGACGTCCGTTGACGCTGTCGAGATTGGTGAAATCGGCGGCGTCGGGAATGAACACGATACCCATACCGAGATCGGACAGAATATCATTCAAAAGCCGTTCATATGTGATCCTGAATTTCGGCAGCAGTACGGTACCCCGGCGTACGGTCATATTGCTTGTCCATGCGTCAAATTGATTCCTATCCATCCCCGCGATCAGGGTGTTGACGCCGTTATCGGAAAAAGGCAAAAGCACGGTCATACGGAAAATATCATTCCCGTAGGGCAGGTCAACGCATTGAAACTGATCATTCTGATAATAACCGTAATCGCCGCTCTGTTTCATCAGTCTGCAGGGAACCTGATTTCCGCCGGTTGTCGTGAACTGATCATCCTGCGTCAGTGTTGGATCGAATTCATACGTCCACGTTCCCTTGAAGTAGATCGCGTTCAGCAGGATCATGATGATTTCCGGATCGATCTGATTAATGATCGATGTGATTTTGTTGTGCGTTTTTTGCTTCACCCAATCGTTTATGACATTGACCGTATTCGGATCGTTGAAATTGCGCGCGGACACAAGCGCATTGTAGTAGCGCTGATTGTCGGCAAAAAATTTCTGATTAAAAATATACGTATCTCTGTACCAGATCGAATTGGCGATTTCAAAGATAACATCGGGATCGAGTCCTTGCAGAAGATCCATCAGCGATTTGTAATTGGCATTGATTTCTTCGAGTGTCAGGTTTTCGAATCCGAGCGAATTTCTCATAGCGGTGTAAGTGGAGTCGTTCGCGCCGTTCAGAGCCATGCTGAGCGCCATCGAAATGCTGAGCGGCGATATGAACAGGTTTGATTCCTGTGAACTAAGGTTGATCCGCTTAAACACATTCATTCCGAATTCCGATCCGGACTTCGCGATTTTACTTTCGGCCGTGTTTAAGGAACGATACTTTTTTGTATCCGATTGCTGGTTTTCACAGCACATGATGGCGAACATCATTACGATCGGGAGGATGAACATCTTTTTCATAGATTTCTCCGTTAATAGGTTGATTTGTTTTAATTCGTGATGTTCAAATTCCGTACCAGCAAATTTCAAGAACTTAAACAGAAATAATACATGGCTTCTAGCACGTTATAATGAATCAAAATCATATTTTCATTATCGGAAAACCGATAGATTATCGGAAATCCGATGACAGTCCTTCCGCTTAATGGAGCAGTTGGATATAAAAACCCTGATTCTAAAAAATTGATTTTTTTCTGTTTTTTTTATCTGTTCGGTTATATATTCCCATGACTGATTCGCTGATTCTTCTCCTAATCAGTTTGTTTTATACTGATATTAAATTAACGGAATCCTTTATCAGAAGGAGCGATATATGGCATCAACGTTATTGATAACCGATGGCGTCATCATCACGCTTGGACAACCCGGGCAGGTTTTGTACGATCACGCGATCCTGATCGAAGACGGAACGATCAAATCCGTCGCCCCGAAAGCGGCATACAAAGATAAATATGATAAAGTCATCAGCGCGGAGGGTAAGGCGGTTCTGCCCGGATTTATCAACGCGCACATGCATTTTTACAGTACACTCGTCCGCGGACTCGGCAAAGCCAAACCGTCGAAAGATTTCGCAGAAGTGCTGAATCATTTATGGTGGAAACTCGACAAGGTGCTGACACTGGACGACTGTTACTACAGCGCGCTGATCATGCTGGTAAGCGCCATCCGCCATGGAACAACCACGCTGATCGACCATCACGCCAGCCCGGGAGCTGTCCGCGGATCGCTGATGAGAATCGCCGGCGCCGTGAAAGAGACCGGATTGCGCGCGTCTTTATGTTATGAGGTATCCGACCGCGACGGCGAAAAAACCGCGCAGGACGGCCTCGACGAGAACGCCGAATTTATTAAATATTCACAGCAACTGAAAAGCCCGTTTCTTAACGGTATGTTCGGCCTGCACGCGTCATTCACTATTAACGATAAGACGCTGGAAAAAGCTTCTAAACTCGCTCATGACCTGAACACGGGATTCCACGTGCATTGCGCCGAAGCCGCGTCGGACGAGGAATACAATGAAAAACATTTTGGGATGCGCGTCGCAGAGCGGTTTGAGAAATTCGGCATACTCGGACCCAAATCGATTGCCGTTCACTGCGTGCATATCAATGAAAAGGAAATGGATCTTCTCGCTAAAACCAAAACGATGGTCGCGCACAATCCGCAGTCGAATATGAACAACGCCGTCGGTATCGCGCCGATTCTGAAAATGATGGAGAAAGGCATTCTCGTGGGACTCGGCACCGATGCGATGACCGTCAACATGACCGAAGAACTCCGCGTGGCGATGTGGCTTCAGCATCTTGGACAGAACAACCCGTCCTGCGGATTCATGGAAGTTACCGGCATGCTGTTCAATAACAACGCGAAGATCGCTAAAAACCTATTCGGCATTCCGGTCGGCGAGCTCAAGGAAGGTTTCGCCGGCGATGTCGTCCTGATCGATTATCATCCACCGACGCCGCTGGATGAAATGACAGCATTGGGGCATTTAGTGTACGGCATTTCGCAGTCGTCTGTCGATACTACGATTGTAAACGGTAAAGTTCTTATGGAAAATAAAAAATTATTATTAGACATTAACGAAGCGGCTGTTGCGGCGAAAGCGAAGGAATTAACAAAATCATTATGGAACAGATTTTAATCTTATCAAAAAGGTAGTTTATGGTCATAGAGTTCGACACAATCAGGGACATGATGTACGCACAGTTATTGTATGATCTTCATCAGGCGGAAGAAAAATGCAAATTGTTCCATATTAAATACAATCTCGACTATGAGCAATTTGAAAAGAAGATTCAGGACAGCGAAAGGGAAAGCTTTGAAGAGTGGGATGATTACATGGAATGGAAGGCTTTTCAGCATGTCATTACTAAATTAGAAACCGAACGTAAGGAACTGGATCTTGGTCATATTCGAGTCCCTTCATCAAAGTAACATCATCAGGTTTTTTGATGTGGAAGAATACCGGCTTTTTTCAAAAGGTTTTTATATCCGAATAAAAGCTGTTTTGATTGATAAAAGTATTTTAATGATTCGTGAATATGTCGACGACAAAGAACGGAATTATTCTTATCATTGGATTCAATCAGAAGAATATTTTATTCGCTGGGATAGCGCTCCTTATCATAAAAATATTGCGACATTTCCACATCATTACCATATTAATAAAGAGGTATTCCCCAGCTATCAAATTGCTATAAAAGATATCTTGAAATATATTGAAAAAGAAATAAAACGATAATCAACCTCTCGACATTTGGAGAATTCCATGAACCCTATCTATGAAAAAATCCAGAAACGCTCAAAAGAACTTGAAAACGACACTGTTCAATTTCTGATTGATATGGTTAAAACACCGTCTTTTTCAGGAAAAGAAAAAGAAGTCATTCAGGTTATCAAAAAAGAAATGGAAAAAGTCGGTTTCGACGAAGTGAAGATCGACGGACTCGGCAGCGTGATCGGAAGAATCGGAAACGGAAAGCGCGTGATCGCGTTCGACGCGCATATTGACACCGTGTATCCCGGCGACGAAACGCTGTGGAATTTTCCGCCGTTCGACGGTCACGTCAAGGACGGGAAAGTCTGGGGCCGCGGAACCGTGGACATGAAAGGCGGCATGGCCAGCATGGTGTACGCCGGCAAGATGATCAAGGAACTCGGGCTGAACGACCAGTTCACGATTTATTTCACCGGTACCGTCATGGAAGAAGACTGCGACGGATTATGCTGGGATTACATCATTAAGGAAGAAAAAATCAAACCGGAACTTGTCGTGATTACCGAACCGACCAATATGAATATTTACCGCGGCCATCGCGGTCGTATGGAGATGCAGGTCCGAATCAAAGGCCTTTCCTGTCACGGTTCTGCGCCGGAGCGCGGCGATAACGCAATTTACAAAATATCCCGCATCGCTCTCGAAATTGAAAAACTTCATGAACGTCTGGCGGTCGACCCGTTCCTCGGTAAAGGCAGCGTCTGCGTCTCTCAGGTCTTTTTCACAGGGCCCAGCCAGTGCGCCGTTCCCGACAGCGCGTGGATCAATCTCGACCGCCGTCTTACTTTGGGTGAAACTAAAGAGATCGCCGTGAACGAAGTGAAAGACGCTGCGAAACGCGCGGGTTATCCTGACGCCGAAGTGATCGTCCTGATGTATAATGAGCCCGCGTACACCGGACTTGTTTACCCGATGGAAAAATACTATCCCACCTGGGTCATGCCGCCTGATTCGCCGTACCTGAAAGACGCGGCCGAATCTTACGAAAATGTCCTCGGGAAAAAACCACTCATCGACAAGTGGACGTTCAGCACCAACGGTATCGCAATTGCGGGACTGCATGGAATTGCATGCATGGGTCTCGGGCCGGCAAACGAGGTACTCGCCCACGCGCCCAACGAAAACGGGCCGGTGGAGCATTACTCCGGCGCGGCGGCATTCTACGCGGCGTTTGTGGCAAAGCTGAACGGGAAATTATAAAACCTCAGTCCGCGAAACGCCCGAATTACCCTTAAAAAAGTAAAAGCCGCAGAGTTTACTGGAATTCATAGAGATATTCCTCTGTGATCTCTGCACGCCCGTGGTTTTATGTTTTCGTCTCATTTATGCGGGTAATCAGCATTTATCCCGTGTGAATACGAGGAGCAGCCGGAATGTCCGCAGGGCCATAGAAAATTCTAATTTCCCGCATCGGGCAACGGCGTTGGTCTCGCGAGGCAGACAGGCGATAAACACCGTTATGTTGACTAGTACAGCCAGAGAGCAGACACATCCCCATTTTCTTGTTAACAAATTCAAAACAACGAATTTTCTTTTCATTTTTCCTGTTTAGCGGGGATTCTATAAAATGCAACCGCTATAATACCAGAGTAATTAATATAAATTTTTAGTCATATTATTTATTAACATTTACACCGCCATGACTGCAGATCGCCGTTCTGCAACATATTTTCGAATTAAAATATTACATACGCTGATTTATTTACTTGATTCGTTACCACGAGTTAGCTGATAAAAAATCCCGTTCCGCCGAAAACCCTGACCGAAACCTGAAATTTACGCTTCTTCCGACCGTTCCTCCCCGGTCATTTCACACCGATAATCCCTGAAGAGCGGGGCTTTTAGCGATGGTGTCTCCGGACCATTTTCGTTTCAAGTACCTTCATATGCCGGAACCAGCCAAGAAAAAAAACATTTTTATTTCCTGATTCTTTTCCTATTTTGGTGCGTCCACCCGGATTTAGAAATAAGATTCAACCATTGAAAAAACAGGTGAACCATGAAAAAGATCAATAAACCCGCTGTCATTAAAGCGGCCGGCATACCCGAAAAAATAATTGATGAATTTATCGGAAAAGTCAATTCCGCAACCGATGAAGTCAGCATCGCGCGCATGAAAAGCCCTCAAGGCTGGACCGAACCCGGACAAGCGCCGGAATTTAGTGAGTATACGGTTGTAATAAACGGCACTCTGGTCGTGGAAACCCGGAAAGAACGTTTTGAGGTGCACGCGAATGAGGCATTTATCGCTGAAAAAGGCGAATGGGTCCGTTACAGCTCTCCGTACGATGATGGCGCGGAATATATCGCGGTTTGTGTGCCGGCTTTTTCGCCTGCAAGAGCGCACCGTGATGAATAAACGCCGGAATGAATATCCGTTGGATGATTACCCATGAAACATGAATGGAAAAAACCGGAAAAAGATTTTTATCACCCGAAAAACAAACCCTAAATTATTAATGCTCCGGCTTTTAAGTTTTTCATGATCGACGGAAAAGGAAACCCGAACCATCCACAGTTCGCGGACAGCATCAAAGTACTTTATGCGCTATCCTACGGCGTTAAAATGTCAGCGAAAAAGAACCGTATATTTCAAAACACGGTTGATTATACCGTATACACCCTTGAAAGTGTTTGGGATATCTCTGAAACGGCAAAGAAAAAATTCAAAGGGATTATCGATAAAAACAAACTGGTTTTTACCCTGATGATACGGCAGCCGGATTGGATCAGCCGGTCATTTGCGGAACAAACAACCGGACAAACAAAAAAGAAGAAACCTCACGCGCTGCTCGATAAAGTAAAATTCGTGGAACACAACGAAGGACTCTGCGTTCAGATTCTTCACACAGGCCGATATGACTCTGAACCGGAAAGTTTCTCGATCATGGAGGCATTCTGCGAAAATGAAGGTTTTCAGCGGCTCGGAAAATGTCACCGTGAAATTTATTTATCTGACGCGCGAAAAACGCCTCCGGAAAAAATGAAAACGGTTCTGCGGTTTCAGGTGAAAAAAGACGGATCCGTGATCACGGAAAGGCGGTATCAAAGGAATTACGGTTTAATCAGGAACAAACGGAAATGACCAGAAAGCAATTATTGCTGAAATACAAGCAGACCCTGCAGCCGATGGGCGTTTACAGAGTAACAAACGTGAACAACGGAAAAATGTTCATCGCGGGGGGACTGAACCTGCACGGAAAAATCAACAGCTGCAGGTTTCAGCTGATTCACGGTTCGCACATGAACCGCGAGCTACAGGCGGATTTCACCCGGACAGGAGCAGAACATTTTGTTTTCGATATCCTGGATTATCTTGAACCGAAAAATAGTCATGAAACGGATTATACAGACGATCTGGAAATGCTCACAAATTTGTGGATTGAGAAACTTCAGCCTTTCGGGGACAAGGGTTACCACAAACGCTAGATCGTATCATCCGGAGCATGCAACCTGCCAAAGTCCGGATTTTATGGAATAACCATATTTTAAGAATTTTATTGATTCGCCGGGCCGAAAAGCTTACCTTTAATCAGAAAAATCTAGAGTATCTATCAGAGAATTAATCCTGGGAAACATGTATGAACATAATTATTTGGGGATGCAGGGGATCCATCACGACTCCCGGAGAGACTACGGTCCGATACGGGGGCGAAACCACATGCATTGAGGTAATTAACGACAGCGGCCAGATGATCATTCTGGATGCCGGCTCGGGACTCAGGAAGCTCGGAAAAAAAATGATTCGTGAGAAAAAAACAACCGAGATGACGCTACTTCTGACCCATTCTCACTGGGATCATCTTTCCGGTTTTCCTTTTTTCATCCCCGCATACTCCCCCGATTTTACGATTCACCTTTGCGGCGGCGGCGATGCGCAGTCGTCGGTGATCAATTACCTCAAACATGAAATGAATCCGCCTTACTTTCCGGTAGATTTCAGCATGCTTAAAGCGAAGCTCCTGACCGGATGCCGCTGCAATCATACCCGCTGTGAAAACAAACTTCCCGGAACAAATGGTTCCATGCACTGTGAATCGATCCCGTTGAATCATCCCAACGGAGGGTATGGCTTTAAATTCACCGGAAAAACCGGCGCTTTTGTTTTTCTGACGGATAATGAAATCCGGTTCCGGCATGAAGGAGGCCGGCCGAGGGAGGAATATGTCGAATTCTGCCGGGACGCGAGCCTGGTTTTTCATGACGCCCAGTACCTTGAGACGGAATATAAAATGACGCGTGGATGGGGCCATTCCACATATCAGGACGCTCTTGATCTCGCGCTGGACGCGGGTGTCCGGCGGCTGGGATTGTTTCATCATGATCCCGACCGGTCCGACGACGATCTCGACCGTAACGTGGAATGGTGCCGTCAGTATATCAGGGAGAAAGGCGGTTCGATGGAGTGCTTTGCCTGCGCCGAAGGCATGACTCTGGACGTATAAAACACGATAATTCCCGGCATCAAACAGGAAACAAGATTTGACAGAACCTGTTCTTACCGATAAAAAAATTTATCCGGGTGAAGACATCATTTTCAGCCTTATCGGAAAACATCAGCGGTACTGGATATCGTTATTTGATTTCATCAAAGCGGAATACCCTGATTTGTCCGGGGCCTGGAAGTATTATCACGACGGAAAAAGGTGGCTGTTCAGTCTTAAAGAAAAGTCCAGAACGATTTTCTGGCTGTCGCTGACTGGCCGGTCGTTTCAAGTGACTTTTTACTTTAATCCCATCACGGAAAAATATTTTTACGCCAGCCCGCTGCCCGGTGACATGAAACAAAAATACATGGAACAGCATGCCGGAAAGAAAATCAAACCTGTTACAGTCATGGTTAAAAGCATGAGGGATATTGATACCATTAAAACACTGATTCAAATCAAGCGCCTCAGGAACAGGTAAGGGATAAGGTTTATTGATGGCGACTCCATGCCAACATATAGCTTGATTATGAAAAGCTTTCATCTTAAATTTTCCGGTACATTTTGCATCACGCCCTAAAAGTGATGTCCCTGGTATTTTGATACCTGGAAATTTTGGGAGATAAAGAGAAATATGCGGATGATTCTCGGATGTTATTTGAATTGTTTGTTCCTTGCGTTCATTACAGTCCCCGTATGTGCGTCTGATCCCGGCAATGAAGAGGGATTGTATTTCATTACCAATTATTCCAGAAAAGACTACGCCGCATCCACGCAGAACTGGGCAATTGTCCAGGATCAGCGTGGTGTTATGTATTTCGGAAACAATGGCGGCATCCTGGAATATGACGGCGTATCGTGGCGTAAAATCCATACCACCAACCGTACCACCGTCCGGTCGCTGGCGCTGGATTCTTCCACCGGAAGGATCTATGTCGGCGCGAAAGGAGAAATCGGATACCTGGGAGCTGATTCAGCGGGCCGGCTCGGATTCGTTTCACTGACCGGAAAAATTCCAGCCGGTCACCCGGAATTCACCGACGTATGGAAGACGCATGTGACAAAAGAGGGTGTGTTTTTTCAGGCGCTCACCGTGATATTATCCTATGATCCGGTTACGGAGAACATACGGGTTTTAAAACCCAAAACACGTTTTCACATTTCATTTACCGCAGACGACACGCTGTATGTGATTCTCCGTGAAATCGGCTTCACGCGCCTGACGGCCGATTCTTTCCAGCTAATCCCTGGCGGCGAGCAGTTTGCCAAAGAACCCATTATGGCGATGATCCCTTTTCCGGGTCAGACCGGCAGGCAAAAATATCTTCTTAGCACAAGAAGCCGTGGACTTTATGTATATGACGGTCATTCAACCATTCCGTTTCGTACCGAAGCGGATCCGCTCCTCACAAAAAGCCAGATCTATCATGGAACGCTGACTTCGAACGGCCATTTTGCCCTGGCGACTTTATACAACGGAGTCATTATTGTTGACACTAACGGCTATCTGGTAAGCATCCTGGATAAAAATTCGGGACTCCATAATCAGAGCGTCCGCTTCGTCAGTACAGACCGTCAGGGGGGTCTTTGGCTGGGGCTGGAAGACGGCATAGCCCGCGCGGAGGTGGCTTCGGCTTTCACGGCGTATTATGAACATATGGGTCTCAACGGAAAAGTATATTCAATGGTCAGGCACAGGGAAAGCCTGTACATATCAACGAATCTTAATGTATATGAATTCACCACCGGTAAAAAAACCTCGGAAGGTTATATCCTCAGAAATGAATTTCAACCCATTCCCGGCATATCCACCATGTGCTGGGTGTTATATTCTACAGGCTCTTCGTTATTCGTCACCGGTACCGAGGGCGTGTATGAGATCAGAAACGGTAAGTCCTCATTGATCCGGAAAGGAATTACCTTTACAATACAGCAATCCGGGAAAGACACATCCATAATATATCTTGGACTGAAAGAAGGAGTAGCCTTTCTGCGGTATGTGAACGGCCACTGGACGGACGGAGGTAATATCGCAAACGTGAATGACGAAATACGAACGCTTGAAGAAGGAAAAGACGGCCGGTTGTGGGCAGGAACCAATTATAAAGGGCTCCTACGCCTTTCCCCGCCGCCTGGGTGGCCGGAACAAAAAAATGATTGGCGAATGGAACGTTTCGGCCATGAGCACGGGCTGCCGGCCGGCGGAGTGAATGCTTATTCTCTCAGCGACCGAATGGTGTTTTCCGGCCGTTACGGATTGTTTCAATATGATGAAGTGCATAACCAATTTAAATCCGATTCGTCGTTTGGCGGATTGTTTTCGGATACAACGGCTTGGGTTATTCAGGTTGCCGAGGATAATAAAGGGACAATATGGTTTGCCACGGAAAAAGGTAATGAATATGAATTCTTTCCGGTTTTCCGAAAGAACGACGGAAAATATGAAGCTGATAAATACCTTTTTAAAAGATTCTTTGATTTCAGCGTTTTATCCATCTATCCGGAAGCCAGCGGTGTTGTTTGGTTTGGCGGCCCGGAGGGCATGATCCGGTTTGATTCCGGAATCAGGCGGGATTATTCCCGGAATTATTCCGCATTGATCCGCAGAGTCACAGTCCTGCAGGATTCGGTGATATACGGCGGCGCGATGTATTCCGGAAAAGATAACAGACCGCAAACCCTGCCCGTACACGTAATCCCATTCCATGAGAACACGATCCGGTTTGAATATGCCGCGACCGAATTTGACAGGGAAAAGGACAACCAGTACCAGTGTTTTCTTGAGGGATATGACTTGACATGGCAGGACTGGAACCAGGAAACAAAAAAGGACTATGCGCATATACCGGAAGGTCATTACCTTTTTCATGTCCGTGCAAAAAACATATACGGAATTATTAGTGAGGAAGCTGTTTTTGAATTTACCGTCATGCCGCCGTGGTTCCGCACCTGGTGGGCTTACCTGATATTCGGCACACTCTTGTTTCTGGTTATCTGGACAATTGTGTACTGGCGTTCCCGGAAGTTGATGCGAGACAAGCAGAAACTCGAATCGCTGGTGGCCCAGCGAACCGCCGAACTGGCTCAAAAAGAGAAACAACTTGAAAAAATCGATCTGATCGTCCGTGCGATTAATGCAAAGATTCATATTGATGAGTTTTTAAATTCCCTGATCAACGAAATCGCCTTCACCGACAAAATTAAGAACGCGGCGGTATTGATGTATCAGGCCGCAAGCGGAATGTACCGCTTTACGTTTGCGCGGGGATGGAATACCGACCGGCTGACACAGATTGAAATGACCGCAGGAGAATCGGAAGCGCGTTACGCGCCGGTGTCCGCTCAGGCGGCCGAAGATATTTTCCTGATCCACCGGGAAGAACCGGACACCGAAGATGAAAAATTTGCCGGATTTGAACCGTCGCTGTCCATGCTCGTCATGCGGATCCGGAATCAGGACGCCGTTTCGGGATACATCATTTTCGACCGCATGAGCGACGAGGAACCTTTCACGGCAGCCGATGTACAGCTTTTATCCGGGCTGCGCCAGCATATCCTGTCCGGATTTACAAAAGCGCAGCTGGTAACCCACCTGCAACACGCGAACGAGGAACTGAAAAAACTGAGCGACACTAAGAGCGAATTCCTCGGCATCGCCGCGCATGACCTCCGGAATCCCCTGAACGCGATCATCGGTTTCATCGATCTGCTCATCATGGATATGAAGGCCGGAGAGCTCAATATTCAGGAAGCCGTCACGGATCTTGAGATGGTGCTGAATTCCGCGAAACAGATGGTCGGACTGATATCCGAATTGCTGGACATCTCGGCGATTGAATCGGGAAAAGTCAATCTGGACCTTCAGCGGAATAACATGAACCTGATCTTCGAGGAATGCGAACGGATACACCGGAAACACGCGGCACAGAAAAACATAACCCTGATCATCGATAAAAACGCAGAATTGCCCGATGTGGTAATCGATAAATCACGCATTGCCGAAGTGGTGGACAACCTGTTGAGCAACGCAATCAAATACACTTTCCCTGATGGCAAAGTGCGCCTTTTTGCCGAAGTTCAGCCGAAGGAAGTTTGTGTGCATATCCAGGATTCCGGACAGGGGCTGAATGAAAACGATATGAAACAGATATTCCGGAGCTTCAAAAAACTCAGCGCGCGCCCTACGGCCGGGGAATCCAGCACCGGTTTCGGCCTGGCGATCGTGAAAAAGATCGTCGAACTGCATCACGGGCGCGTGTGGGTGGAAAGCCGGTTCAATGAAGGATCCACATTCAGCTTCTCGATACCGCGGCCCAAGGAATAAATAATACTTTTGCAGTTTAGATCATCTTTGCGTTCATGTCGCCACGAAAAAGAGGCGGATCTTCGATAGATCATTATTTTCGGGCGAATCACAAAAAGATATATGAAATCTAATATACAAAACACTGAATCCACAGTGAAATAATTTATTATGAACACCCCCACACAACATCGGGGATTTTTTTAGATTAAAGAAGGCAACACAAAATTGTTGAGACTGTCTCTAGGCATGAGAAAACGGGCACGGCATAATGATCTTAGATGACGTTCAGGGACCATTCCGGATGAACCGAAATGCATTCGGAACAGGGATGGCAAACATCGGTTAAGAAAGGAAATAATAATAGCTGATTCAATTTTGTTGTTGATTTCAAGAGTCGTTTGGATTATATTATACTGTTTTAGTATAATATAAACAAATTATATGAAAACGGTCAGAATAACCTTTCGGATTAAATACTGAAAAAATTGCTTTGCGATACGGAAAAAACATCAATCCAGGTAATTTCTTATGGTCACCCGCATAATGCCCGTTCCGGGTTGTCATGTAATATCGCAGTATTCATTTATGAAAACGTTAATATCCGGATGATGTACAATTATTTGATGAGTAAAAAATAACAATCTTGTTATTGAAACGATTAAGCGACACCTATCTCCTAACATAACCAAGAGAAGAATGATATGGACGATTTAAAGAAAGCGGTCGAGCTCGCAGACGGCGTGTACTGGGTCGGCGTGCGGCGCAATACCATGCTGGAAATCAACGTCTACCTGAGAGTTTTTAAATCCAACGGCAAACAGGTGAATATCCTGATCGATCCTGGACCTCCCTCGGATTTTGACGTCATTTCCGAAAAAGTCAAGCCGATCATCGGCGATATCCGTAACGTGCATATCGCGTTCGTCAACCATCAGGATCCTGACGTCGGAACCAATTCGATGTATATCCAGAAATTCAATCCAAATCTCACTGTGATTACCAGCGAAGATACGTGGCGGCTGATCCGTTTCTACGGCCTGAACCCGAAACGATTCCAGGCGACAGATAAATTTCCCAACCAGAAAGCACAGATTTCCACCGGTGATGTCGTTCGGTTTGTGCCTACGCCGTTCTGTCATTTCCGCGGCGCCGTCATGCTGTATGATCCGAAAAGCCGTATTCTTTTCTCGGGCGATTTTCTCGGCGGGCTCACTTTTTCGGAAGACCTGTTCGCATCTTCCGACAACTGGACCGGCGTTCGTACGTTCCACCAGATTTACATGGCGTCGCAGAATGCGATCCGTCTCGCGGTCGACCAGATCCGCAAACTTGACCCGGCCCCTCAGATGATAGCGCCCCAGCACGGCGGCATTATCAAAGGCGGACTGATCGATGAATTCCTGATGAAAATGTACGATCTTCCCGTCGGACTCGATCTTTTCCAGGATCATTCTGTGGATAAGGAACTGTATATCGAGGCGATCAATGATATTCTCAGTAACCTCGAAACGAAGATCAGTTCCACTTTTGTTTCGGCGGCGCTTATGCAATACCAGTCGGACGGTTCGTTCCCGAATATATACCTGATCAGCGATAACCGTATACAGGACGTCAAAACCGATATTTTATCTTCCTATCAGTCCTTGCTGAATACGCTGATGAATGATCAGCCGGAGCAAATCCGCGACATGATCAAGAACTCTGTTCTGAAAGCGAGCATCGACTGGAACATGAACGAACTCAGCGAAGGACTGTTCCAGCGTGAAGCAGCGCCGTCGGAATTCTTAACCAACGTACCCCGTTAAAAAGGATGAATTTGATATGAGCAGTGAAGCGGTAATCAAGAAGAAAGCGGAATTATGCCGGCAACTGTTGGAACACCTGAGGAATTCGGGTGTGCAGGATCCGGATTTCGGAAAACTGTTTCAGGCGCTGGCTTCCGCACCGGCAGGTTCTGAAGCATCGGTATTATCGAATTCTGTCATTATGAAATATAAAGAAAAGTTCGACGGCGATTCCGCGGCGGTGTTGAAGCGGTGGATTCTGCTGAATTAAACATTTACGTTTATTATTCGGTATTATACGTTTTATGTTATTCGTCGGGACAAATGACTTACGATTGTAAACAATAAAAAATGTGTTTTTATAGTGACGAAGAACGATTCATATATCATTAACACTTACCCCACTTACCTCTCTTGCAAAGGATAAACCATGTCAATGAACTGTGAAAACCTGGAAAAATGCGGATTCTTCCTGAACTTCAAAGGCAATACCGAAGTGATCCGCGAAGGATGGATTAAAAATTACTGCGAATCCCATGAGAAATCGGAACGATGCCGGCGAAAGCTTTATAAGCAATCTCACGGTAAATCACCCGCAGATAATATGACACCGACGGGAAAAATCATTGATTTGTAGGATTAATCCTGCTGAATTATTATAATGCAAACATGGTTAGATATGCGTTTTTCATTAAGTCTTAAGCGTATTATTTTTTCATTACACATTGACTGTATTCATTAAATATTAGGTGTTAAACATTCTGCATTAAGCATTATTCCTTCTGCGTTTGACGTTTAGCGTTACATCTTCTGCGTTTTGCATTTAACATAAATTGCAGGCAGCGTTTTAAGATTCTGGGATTAACCTTATGCATCAGACAAAAACGTCCTGCAATTTTAAAACAATTCATTTGCCATTATGGGCAAATAATGTTTATTTTACGTGCGAAATTATAAATGGAATAAAAAATGATTAATAACAAATGTATAATGAATAACAAATACAAAACGCCATGCAAACACCGTTTATTTATGTATGCACCGATTGCGGAAAAAAATTTTCACGCGATGAAGTGACCTATTTATGTCCCGACTGCGGACAGAAGTACAAACCCGGCATCCCGCTGACCGGGGTGCTGAAAGCGGTTTTTGATTACGAATTTATTAAGAAGAAATTCAAAACGAAGCGTCCCGACTGGAATCTTTTCTCCGCGGTTGAAGCGAAATATTATCCGCCCTATCCGCTGGTGCCGACTCCGTTTTTCAAATCCCTGCGGCTGGGTTTTGAGTTCGGGTTTTCGAATCTTTGGATCAAGAATGACGGGCTTTGCCCCAGCGGATCGCTGAAAGACCGCGCGTCGTTCATGATGGTCGCCGAGGCGAACCGTATCGACGAACATATCATTGTCGCAGCGTCGACGGGTAACGCCGCGAGCGCCCTGGCCGCCGTATGCGCTTCCGCTGCGAAAGAAGCGGTGATCTTTGCCCCGGCATCCGCGCCGAAAGCCAAGCTCCTTCAAATGATCCTCTACGGCGCGAAAGTCATTCCCGTCAAAGGCACCTACGACGACGCGTTCCGTCTGTCGCTGGAATATACCCAAACGCGAAAGGGGCTGAACCGCAATACTGCGTACCATCCGCTGACCATCGAAGGCAAGAAAACCGCGGGACTGGAAATTTTCGCGCAGAATCAGATGAAAATACCGGACGCCGTTCTCGTTCCCACGGGCGACGGCGTCATTATCAGCGGAATTTATAAAGCCTTCTGTGATCTCAAGATGACCGGGCTCATTCCGCATCTTCCGAAATTAATCTGCGTTCAGGCGGAATCTTCCGACGCCATTCATCGTTACATCACTACCGGGAAATATGCCGATGCCGTAAAACCGGCCACGGTCGCAGACTCAATATCCGTTACCACGCCGAGTAACGCGCACATGGCCCGGCAGGCGGTTCTGGAATCAGGCGGTTTTGCTATCACCGTTTCGGATGAGGAAATCATGGAAGGACAGAAATTACTCGCGAAAACAACCGGAATTTTCGCAGAGCCGTCCTGTTCGGCTACGGTCGCGGCTTTGAAAAAAATATCCGCCGAGGGGACATTGACGCACGGCGAACAAATTGTCCTGATGATCACCGGACACGGGCTTAAGGATATTGACACGCCATTAAAAACGATTACCATACCCGCGGCCATTGAACCGGATCTCAAATTATTACCCGCATAACCTGACTAACAAAGGAACGATATGTCCGGGTACTGTGAAATGCTCGAAAAATGCGGTTTCTTCAGAAACTTCAAAGGAAATACCGAACCCCTGACCGAAGGATGGATCAGCAAGTTTTGCGAAAACCAGGAAAAATCCGAGAAATGCGAACGTAAAAAATACCGAAAAACCCATGGTAAACCGCCAGCAGATAGCATGACACCGACAGGTAAGATTATCAATTTTTAGAAAACGAACTGACTGACGGATGTTTTATAAAGCAGATAGACCGAAACAAAATACTTGCTTATCCGTTATTTTTTTCTTAATTTTTACTAGTAAAAATTCAGATCGCTCACTCCGGTTTTTCAATTGTAAAAAGAAAGTTTTCCTTTGCAAACCATCATTGAATTGATCGATCCGGCCGGTTTTTATCAGTCGATTATTGACGCTATGCCGGCCCCCGTCCTGGTGGTGGATCAGGACATGCGGATTGTCGGATATAATGAAACGGCCGTGAAATGGTTAACCGGAATCAACCAAATGTCACTGAAGCAAAAAACCGGGGAAGTGCTGCAGTGCCTCAATTCAAAAATATCAAAGAATGGGTGCGGCCATTCCTCGTTCTGCAAGGATTGTGTGTTACGCAACGCGGTCAGTTCGTGTAACCACGGTCATCAGGCATACCGGCAGAAAGTGCGCCTGCAAACCACAGACGGTCAGCGAACGAAAGACCTTTTTTATCTGATCACGGCAAATTCACTTCAGCCGACGGAATCCGGGCTGACGCTTCTGATCTTCGAAGATATCCAGGAAATCCTCATGATGGGAGGGTTGGTGGCGATCTGCGCTAATTGTAAAAAAATCCGCGATGACGATAAAACCTGGCATCAGATCGAAAACTACCTGAATACGGAACTCGATATGGATTTCACGCATAGTCTTTGCCCGAAATGCGCGCATGACCTTTACCCGGAAATATATCAGGATTGAAAAATTAACCGGGCCATAATTATTTTGCCTACCTATCCGGAATTGCCATGAGAACGCTCATCAAAAACGGATTGTTATGCCTTGAAAATGAAATTCTCCGTCAGGATCTCCTGATCGATAGCGGAAAAATAGTTTCTACAAGACCAGATGCTACAAGCGATGGGGCTCTTGTTGTGGATGCGTCCGGTCAATATGTCGCGCCCGGATTTATTGATTTTCACGTCCATCTCGACGACCGCATCGGCGCGTACGATCTGGCGGATAACTGGTTCTGCGGTTCGAAGATCGCCGTTCAGAACGGGATAACCGGCATGATCAATTTCATCACGCAGAAACCCAAACAATCATTGTCGCAAGCTGTTCTATCGGCCATGAAAAAAGCCGAAGGAAAATCATTCTGCGATTACCACTGGCATCTTACGCCGACGCGCTTCGACGATGCGCTGTGGCCGGAACTGGATGAATTGATTTCAAAAGGATTCCGTACGGTCAAATTATATACAACCTACCGGAATGCCGGCATTTTCTCGGATTATGAACAGATTGAAAATATTTTCAGCAAAATGAAAAACGCGCCGGTCACATTTCTTATTCATTGCGAGGATGACGGATTATTATCGGCAGCAAAAGTCGCCCCGGAGCAGCTGGCTTCATCGTACGCGCATGCATTGCTTCGTCCGGCAGAGGCGGAAATCCGCGCAATCGAAAAATTGACTGAACTGTCTCAAAAATATCTTGTGCCTCTGCATGTCGTTCATGTTTCCACATTGGAAGGCGTAAAGTTAATTTATGAAAACAAACAGCACCTGAAAGTTACCTGCGAAACTTGTCCCCAATATTTATTTTTATCGGAAGATGATCTAAAGAAGCCGGACGGTTACAAGCTGATCTGTTCGCCGCCGTTGCGGAAAGCGGAAAATGCCGGCGCACTGAGGGAAGCCGCGATATCCGGGCTGTTTGATTTGTACGCGACGGATCACTGCGCGTTCCTGAAAAAAGACAAGCGCGGTTCAGATCCCCATGATGTCCGCACCGTTCCCAATGGCATTCCCGGAATCGGGGCATTAATTCCTTTGATTTTTAATCTTTATACGAGTAAATTCAGTGTAACCGAATGGGTCAGGCGTTTAACATCCAACCCGGCCCGGATCGCCGGCATTTATCCGAAAAAAGGAGCGCTGCTTCCCGGGTCTGACGCCGATGTTGCTATATTCAGTCTCAACGGCCCCGAACGGAAAATCCGGTCTTCATTAGCGGATGTTTACGATCCGTACGGTTCGCTCACGACAACGCTAGACATTCGGGATGTTTTTTTGCGCGGCCGTCCGGTTATCTCCGGAGGCCGGTTCATCAACGATCAGATTCCGGAAGGACAATGGATATGCGGGACATAACCGGAAAATGCTGGCGCAACGACGCGGCCGCGAAAGTGACCGGACAGGCGAAGTACACGGACGATATGAAGTTCGTCAACATGCTTCACGCCGTGCCGGTTTACAGTGATTACGTTCATGCTAGAATCAATTCCATCAACACGGCGGAAGCGGAAAAACAGGACGGCGTTGTCCGCGTGATTACAGCGAAGGATGTTCCGGGCAGCAACCGGCTCGGTCAGATTATCAAGGATTATCACATTTTCGCCGACGATAAAATCAGGTACAATGGCGACGTTATCGCGGTTGTTGTTGCGGAGACTCGCGAACAGGCTATTCGCGCGGCTGATAAAGTTACAGTGGACGCCGAAGTGCTTCCCGCGGTTCTCGATCCCGAGGATGCGATGAAGCCCGGATCGCCGCTGGTGCATGACAACCATGGGTCGAATCTGATCAATGAACATAAAATCCGCCGCGGCGATATCAAGAAAGGGTTCCGCGAATCCGAATTGTTTGTCGAACAGACGTTCCGCACGCCGTGGATCGAGCACGCATATTTAGAACCGGAATCCGCGGTTGCGTTGCCGCGGTCCGACGGGGTAATGGAAGTTCACGGCAGTATGCAGCATCCGTTCAGTACGCGGAGGTTTACAGCCGGTCTTCTCGGCGTTCCGCTGACGGACGTGGAAGTGTTCAATCCCGCGATGGGGGGCGGATTCGGCGGCAAGGACGATACGGCGGCGATCGTCTGCGCTCGCGCGGCGTTGGCGGCAAAGCTCACCGGCCGGCCCGTGAAAATGACCTACACGCGCGAATGGTCAATCCGCGAAAGCTACAAACGTCACCCGTACGTCGTTCATTATCGGATGGGTTTCACGAAGGACGGAATGATCAAAGCCGTTCAATGTACGGTGTACGCCGACGGGGGAGCCTATTGTTCCGTGACGCCCTGGGTGACGTGGCGCTCCACGGTGCAATGCTGCGGTCCCTATTTAGTTGAGCATGTTCACGCGGATATTTTCGGCGTGTACACGAATAACGTATATACAGGTGCCATGAGAGGTTTCGGGTCTCCGCAGATGAATTTCCTGATCGAACAGGTCGTGGAAATGGCCGCGGAAAAATGCGGGATCAGCGGTATCGAGTTCCGGCGAAGGAATATGGTCAAGCAGGGTTCCGTCACGATCACCGGTCAGAAACTGGACAATCACAAGGTTTCCCTGGAACAAGTTCTGGATAAGATCCTTCAGGAAACGGATTATGAAAACAAACTCAAAAAGTGCAACGCCGGGAAGAGTGATAACGACGAACTCTACGGCATCGGGCTCGCGATGAGTTACCGCGGATGCAGTCTTGGCGCGGAAGGCGTCGATTTCTGCGCGGCCATCGTGAACGTCCAGGCAGACGGTTCCATCCTTGTCGAAACCGGCATCCATGAAAACGGGCAGGGCTCTGAGTCCGCGATGTGCCTGATCCTGGCAAAGGAACTCGGCGTCAGCCTCGGCCGGATCCGTTACCGCAGGCAATCCACGTCGAATATCCCGGACAGCGGCACCACCGTCGCGTCCCGCGGAACGATCATGGGCGGAGGCGCGGTTGCTCTGGCGGCGCGGGATCTGAAAATGAAAATCGGTGACATCGCCCGGGCACGGCTTTCCTGCGCTACCGTGGAAGAACTCGAATTTGCCGATGACCGTATTTATTGCAAAAACCGTGCGGCCTATCTCGAATGGACGGATGTGATCCGTGATATGTACTCCAAAAAGCAATATCCGTACGCGCTGGGCGTGTTTCGTTCGCCGCAGACGACCTGGCACGAGGAAGACGGACAGGGCGACGCTTATTTTACATGGGTGTACGGCTGCCAGGCCGTTGAAGTGTCTGTGAATAAGAAAACGGGAAAAGTCAGATTGATGAACATGGTTGCCGCGCACGATGTGGGAAAGGCCATCAATCCGGGCATGCTGCTGGGACAGTTTTACGGCGGCATGGCCATGGGCGCCGGTTACGGGCTGTTCGAGGAATTCAAATCCGTTGACGGAAAAATCCAGACGCTGAATTTCAATACCTACCGAATTGCCCGGTCCACCGATTTGCCGGAGATGAAAGCGTTTGTGATCGAGAATCATGACCCGGTTTCTGAAACCGGCGCGAAGAGTATCGGCGAGCCGACCTGCGAAATCATGGCTCCGGCGATCGCGAATGCCGTTTTTCATGCGACCGGCGTACGTCAATTTCAAATTCCAGTCAAAATCAAATGAGAGAACGGTTATGAACCTGATCATTAATAATAAATCGTTTGACATCACGGAAAATCAACTGAATAAGAAAATGATTGATTTCCTCCGAGAGGATCTCGACCTGACCGGAACGAAAAACGGATGCAACATCGGCGTTTGCGGAACCTGTACCATCCTGGCCGACGATATCCCCGTCAAGGCCTGCATGAAAACGGTGCGCGATTTTACGGGAAAGAAAATCCTGACGATCGAAGGCATGCAGAAACCCGACGGTTCGCTTCATCCACTGCAACAGTCATTTATTGACGCCGGCGCGATCCAGTGCGGATTCTGCATTCCCGGCATGGTCCTGACGGCCCACGCATTCCTGCTGAAAAACAATAAACCGACCCGCGAGCAAATTCGTCAGGCCATCCGCGGCAATCTCTGCCGTTGCACCGGGTATCAGCAGATCATCGACGCGATCGAACATGCGGCGATATATTATTGATTATCATATTTTAATATTCACCCTTACTTTACCAACGACGAGGATACTATGGACTCACTGAAAACGCTGATTGGCCAGCTGCAATCACTGAAAACGGCATCCTATAAAAAAGACTTCCTGCTGACGTGGGAAAAAACACTCGATGAAATCAAAGCGACCGGTATTGTTGCCGAATGCCTGAAAATGATGCACCAGCAGGGCATCAGTTCCCGGGTCTGGGATAACGGCCTGGCGATTTCCATTTTCCGCGACAAATCGACGCGCACGCGTTTTTCCTTCGCTTCAGCCGCGAACCTGCTGGGACTGGCTTTAGCTGATTTGGATGAGGAAAAGTCGCAGATTTCGCATGGCGAAACCGTTCGAGAAACCGCGAACATGATCTCGTTCCTGACAGAAGTGATAGGCATCCGCGACGACATGTTTCTCGGTGAAGGTAACAAATACATGCGCGAGGTCGGCGAAGCGATCGACGAAGGATTCGCGAAAGACGTGCTCCATCAAAGGCCGGCGATCGTGAATTTGCAATGCGACATCGACCATCCCACGCAGGCCATGTCCGATCTTCTGAAACTGAAAGATTATTTCGGATCATTCGAGAATCTGAAAGGCAAAAAAATCGCGATGACATGGGCGTATTCGCCGAGTTACGGAAAACCGCTGTCTGTTCCGCAGGGAATCATCGGGCTGATGACTCGCTTCGGCATGCATGTATCGCTCGCCCACCCCGAAGGATATGACCTGATCCCCGACGTGGAAAAAGTCGCGCTGAACAACGCCAAAGAAACCGGCGGCAGTTTTGTCAAGGTCAATTCCATGGAAGAGGCGTTCAGGGACGCCGACGTGGTGTATCCGAAATCGTGGGCGCCGTACAAGGTCATGGAACGCCGCACCGCGCTCCTGCAGAAGGGCGACAAGAGCGGCCTGAACGACCTGGAAAAAGAATGCCTCGCCAACAACGCGAAATTCATCGACTGGGAATGCGATGAGAAAATAATGAAAGTCACCAAAAAAGGCGAGGCTTTGTACATGCACTGTCTGCCCGCCGACATTACCGGCGTTTCCTGCAAGCAGGGCGAAGTCGCGAAAGACGTATTCGAGAAATACCGCATTCACACGTATCAGGAAGCCGGATTTAAACCATACGTGATCGCCGCGATGATCCTCATGTCGAAATTTGAAAAACCGGCCGAACTGATTCAGAATATGATCAACCGGAATCTGAAACGTTCCGCATTTTAATCCGTTTTTTTAATAAATAGATTGGAAGAAATTATGTCACGCATCATCAAAGAACTGAAAAAAGACGTCATCAAGCGCACGGCGCAGCGGTGCCGCGAGCGGAACATTATCATCCCGACATTCAAACAGCTGATCAATCCGGAAACGATACCGGAAAAAATCAAAACCAAACTGAAACCCGTCGGATTATGGGACGTCAATCCGCTTAATTTATTCCGCATCACATGGAAAAACGATATTAACACCGGCTTATTCGGCGGTGTTAATTATCTGGAAATCCCGAAAGAGATCACCGGCGTCAAGGCGCGCATCTTCGGCTTGGTCGGCAAATATTTCCCGACGGGCGCGCATAAGGTCGGCGCGGCGTTCGGGTGCCTGGTCCCCCGTCTTGTCAGCGGCGAATTTGATCCCACAGTGCACAAGGCTGTGTGGCCTTCTACAGGCAACTATTGCCGCGGAGGCGCGTTTGACTGCGCTTTATTGAACTGTACTGCCGTCGCGATTCTGCCGGAAGAAATGTCGCAGGAACGATTCACCTGGCTGAAAGAGATCGGCGCCGAAGTCATCGCGACGCCGGGATGCGAATCGAACGTGAAGGAAATCTACGACAAATGCTGGGAACTTCGAAATGATCCGCATAATGTCATTTTCAATCAGTTCGATGAATTCGGCAATCCGATTTTTCATTATCATGTCACCGGCCGTGCATTCCAGGAAGTCTACGAGAAAATCAAGAAGCCGGGCAACCGGGCGTCGGCTTACATTTCAGCGACGGGGTCCGCGGGCACCATCGCCGCGGGTGATTACCTGAAAACGCTGTATCCGCAATTAAAGGTTGTCGCCACCGAAGCCCTGCAGTGCCCTACCCTGCTGATGAACGGATTCGGCGGACACCGCATCGAGGGCATCGGCGACAAGCACGTACCCTGGGTCCATAACGTGCGCAATACCGACGCGGTTGCCGCCATCGACGATGAAGATACAATGCGCCTGCTCAGGTTGTTCAACGAACCTGCCGGACATCAATTCCTGAAATCACTCGGTATTAACGAATCGACGGTGAAACAACTGCCTCTGCTCGGCATTTCCTGCATCTGTAATTTACTGGCGGCGATCAAGACGGCGAAACATTTCGAAATGGATGAAAACGACGTCGTCATGACCGTGTTCACCGATTCCGCCGAGATGTATCAGTCACGTCTCACCGAACTCACCCGCGAACGAGGTGCATATAATGCCGCGCAGGCCGCGAAAGATCTTGAAGGGCCCGTTCATCATCAGGGTATCGATTTCTTTAAGGAATTTACGTACTATGAACGAAAAGCCGTGCATAACCTGAAGTATTATACCTGGGTTGAACAGCAGGGTAAAACTTACGAGGAAATACTCGAACAGTGGAATCCGGAATACTGGCGGGAGCTTTTCGACAATGAAATCGGCTATTTTGATCAGCTGATTGAAGAGTTCAACAAGGAAGTCGGTCTGATCTGATAACAATCGGATTCATTATTTGATTCAAAATCGTCAGGGATTACTCCCTGACGGTTTTTTTATTTTTTGTTATGGCCAATACTTCAATCATTAAACAGCAATTACTTAACAAGATACTTAAGGGACTGGTCCAAATTATTAAAATAAAAACAGTAAAAATTCATCTTGATTCCGGCATAAAGCTGATTATATTTGAACGTACATAATTAGTAATTATTACTGCCTTATCAAGAGGAATGCCCATCGCCCAATCGGTTAATTTAATTTTCAATTTAATGGAGGCGTCATGAAAACCAAACGATTAATCATCAGCACATTGCTTGGAGTATTGTTCGGTTTCGTCTGTTACGGATTCGCGTCCAGCGGTGGAAACCCGATTTCCACTCTGCTCGCCGTCAACATCATCATCGGAAGAACCATGATCGGTGTGGCCATCGGTATAAGCGGATTGACCTGCAAACACTGGTCATTGCACGGTCTGCTCATGGGTTTGATCTTCAGCCTTCCTTCAGGTTTCGGCGCCATGCTCGGCCCGGAAATTCCCGAATTTCCCCACACCATGATGTTTATTTCTACTGTTGTGATGGGCATGATTTACGGATTGCTGATCGAACTGATCACAACGCTGGTTTTTAAAGCTAAACAGTAACGTCCGGGTAACGGTGAGTCGGAGATTCATTTCATCGATCACGCCTCCGGATGATAGTAAAAATATTTTTGCATCAATATGAATCCCTGAAAACGATTCAGATTGATAACGTTTGTTCAATTCGCTTATATTTTCATCAAGTCTTATGAAATTATTAACGATCGATTGCGTTGAAATAATACAAAACGCAGTGACCTGGAATAAATTTTTTGCTTTCAAACTGACTGAGAAATTTCATTATTATTAAAGGAAAACAGCATGAGTAAATTAATTAACTTTGGCGAGAACGTTGAAGGTTATGCCATTCCTGTCCTGAATGAACGGGAAATCAGAGCGGCTGCGGGAATCCTTTTTTAACGATCTTCACCTCCATAATGATTATCATTTTTACAGGTAATTTTGTACCCATGAAATATAATATTATCATATTTCTTGTGGACTTTTTGATTCGCGTTTATATCAACCCGAAATATTCCCCCACATTAATCATAGGCCGATTGATTGTCAGCCGTCAAAATCCGGAATATGTCGGAGCGGCACAGAAAAAAGTCGCCTGGACCATCGGTGTGGCTTTGGGTTTAATCATGTTTGTCCTGATGGTCGTGGTAAATTCCTACAGCCCGATTACCGGCATCATATGTTTGATTTGTTTAATTTTCCTTTTCTTTGAATCAGCGTTCGGTATTTGCCTGGGTTGCCTGTTTTATAAATGGTTTAAAAAAGAAAAAGCTCAATATTGCCCGGGTGAGATTTGTGACATCAAAACGAGGCATGAAATTCAAAAAACATCAGGTATACAATTGCTGGCCGTAATTGGATTTATCGCTTTCATATTTCTGGCTGGATTTCTTTTTAACGATAATTTTAAGGAAAAACCATACGATTTATTCGGAATTGATAAAGCCGCACAGACAAATAAGGAATTAACGAAGTAAATAATCCAGCAAGACTTGTAGCCGATAATAACGCGACAAACCTTTGGTTTACAATTTTGAAAGGTCTTGGGATCGGGACAATTTACTCCCCTATCACCTGCACGAAAATGTCCCGTTTACGGGGGCGGTTATCGTGATCAATCAGTACGATCTGCTGCCATGTGCCGAGAATCAATTGCCCGTTCTGAAACGGAACGGTAATCCCCGGCCCCATCAGCGTGGCGCGGATATGGGAAAATCCGTTGTCATCTCCCCATGTCGCCGAATGACGCGACGGCATCCGGCACGACGCCAGTTTTTCCATTTCATCCTTAAAATCCTCAACCAGCGCGGGTTCATACTCTATCGTTGAAATTGACGCGGTTGAACCGATGACAAATACTGTCGCGACGCCGTTTTGAATTCCTGACTCTGCTACAATCTGACGAACTGAACCAGTAATATCTTTTATATCAGAGAATCCTTTTGCGGTCAGTGAAATCGTTTTCCCGTAAACCATGATCGATTATTTCCTATTCGTCTTTATGCGTATCCAGGTGTATGGTAACATCGATATTCTTAATCGCCGATTCGATGTCTTTGGTGATGCGATCGCAAACGTCATGAGCCTCGGCAACGGTCGGATTGTCGGTAAACTCGAGATGAAAATCCGTAAAACGCTTGTTCCCCGATTTCCGCGTCCTTAAATTATGATACCCGATATTGTGTTTATTTATAATCCCATTGATTGTATCAATTTCCTGATCGCTTAATTTGACATCCATCAGCGGTGAAAAAGCCTTATTCAGTAATTCATAGGATTCCTTAAGTATAAACAAAGCGACGGCGATGGCCACCAGCGGGTCGAGAAGATGAATATCGGTGACCCAGATCAGCAGCAGTCCTGCCGCAACGCCCAGCGAAGTGTACACATCCGCTTTCAGGTGTAGAGCATCCGCCTCTAACGCGATCGAATCATGCTCTTTCGCTGACCGGTACAGTTTTCCCGATACATACGCGTTAACCAGCCCCGAGACCATCATCACGCCGATTCCAAGCCATACGGCCTCGACTTCACCGGGCACGAGGATTTTATGAACAGCCTCATAGATGATCCATATCGCCGCGACAAATATCAGCACCGCCTCGATGACGCCGGATATATTCTCAATTTTGTTGTGCCCATACGGGTGCTGTGAATCCGGAGGAGTATCAGACATTTTAACGGAAAAGAAAGCGATCACCGCGGCTAGAAGATCCATCGATGAATGAATGGCCTCGGAAATGATGCTGACCGATCCACTGATAATCCCGACAACCAGTTTCATCAGGATCAGCAATGAATTGGAAATGATCGATAGCCTTGCAACATTTGTTTTAGCGCTCATGAACTCCGCATCTGAAAAATTTTTCTAAAATAAAAACTCCATAAACATGACACATGTCGATGGAGTTTGTTTATTGAAATAAAATCAGCGTTTACTCGATCACCGCCAGGACCTGACGCATCTCGACGGACATGCCTTCCTTGACCATGATCTGCTTAACGCGCCCTTCAATCTTAGAAGATAACTCGTTCTGCATTTTCATGGCCTCGAGTATCATGATCACGTCGCCGGGAATGACTTTTTCGCCTTCTTTCTTGAATATCTTGACAATGAGTCCCGGCATGACGGCGGTCAGTGTACCTGCTTCATCGCCGGCGGTTATCGAAGCCGCTTTCAGCCGTTTGGGTTTGGGCTCTTCAAGACCCATGACTTCGATCGGATAGGACACGCCGTTGATGATGGCATATTGCCCTCTTATTTCAACGGAATGCGGATTGTTATTTACACGAACGGTATTGCCTTCAACGGACACATGAAATTCCTGATCGTTGACGCGTATGATGCCGTCCTTCCGTTCAACTTTATAAGGACTTTCCTCGAATACTATTTTACATTTGCTGACCATGATTACCTCCTGCCTAAGTGGGTTCGTCCGGCAATCTTCCACGGCGTGACGACCGGGCCGGAACGTTCGGGCCGTTTTCCCTGTTTGGACTTGTAGTCATGCTGCTGGAAAACCATGGCGGCCATCGCGGCGATGATTTCCTCTTTACCCAGTGAACCTTTGGCTTTTCTCGACAGAAAGGGCCTTGTGACCTGAGGATATAGAGCGTAGGTTACGACATCCTCGTCGCCGGAGGCCAGATCCCCGATCTCTTTCTTCGCGCTTTCCCACCCGGGACTCAGTAAATCCGCAGGCCTGCAGTCAATGGGTTTTGCGCCGTCAAGAACCTTTTTTTGCAGATCCTTGTTCACCGGTCCGGGAGGTTGTCCGAAATGCCCGCGGACATACTGGCGGATTTCCTCGGTCATGACTTTATATCGTTCGCGCAAAACGACATTCATGATGGACTGCGTCGCGATCATCTGACTGAGGGGCGTTACCAGCGGAGGAAAACCCAGATCGGCGCGGACTTTGGGAATTTCTTCAAGCACATCGTAATATTTGTCGATCTGACCCTGCTGTTTCAACTGGGTGACGAGACCGGCCAGCATGGCGCCCGGCACCTGATACTGAATCACGTTCATGTCAACAGCACTGAGTCCAGCTTCGTAATAATTATACCGCCGGCGAATGTCGCTCATTTCATGCGCGATGTCGGAAAGAATCTGCAGATTTAATCCCGAATCGCGTTCAGTATCTCTCAAAATGGCGACTAAGGATTCGGTCGGAGGCTGGGTGGTGGAATGTGACATGGAAGAAAACGCCGTGTCGATTCCGTCAACTCCCGCTTCGACGGCCTTGAGAAGCGTTGCCGTTCCCATGCCGCTGGTATACTGGGTTTGCAGAAATACCGGCAGGCCGGATTCTTTTTTAACGACCTGAATCAGTTCAAAAGCCGCATAGGGCGTCAGCAATCCGGCCAGATCCTTGATGCAGATCGAATCCGATCCGGAATTTTTCAGCGATTTCGCTATATCCGCAAAATAGGTGTTAGTATGAACCGGACTGACGGTATAACAGATCGTTCCCTGAACATGCGCGCCCTCGCGTTTGGCGATTTTCATGGTAAATTCCATGTTCCGGATATCATTCAGTGCGTCAAAAATCCTGAAGATGTCGATGCCGTTCCGTCTGGACACCATGATGAATTTTTCAATGATATCATCCGGATAGTGCTTATGTCCCGCGATGGTTTGCCCGCGGAGAAGCATCATCAGTTTCGTTGCCGGCATAGCCTCACGGATGAGCCGCAACCTTTCCCATGGATCTTCTCCGAGATAACGCATGGAGCTTTCAAACGTGGCCCCGACGATTACTTCCATCGCCCAATAACCCGCCTTGTCGAGCTGCTGCGCGATGCGGAGCATATCCTGAGTCCGCAGTCTCGTCGCCAAAAGCGACTGATGGGCGTCCCGGAGCAGGGTTTCGGTAATTTTAACAGGATACTTACTCATGATTTTCCTCCGGATTAATCTTCATCTTCGGACGGTACGCCGAACATTTCTTTGGGTTTGATCATCAGCACCAGCGAACCTGTTTCCGATGACGGGCTGTGCGTGGTATACGCTTTGACCACGGCGCATTCGTTTGCATTCAGCGTAATATCGGGCTGATTCCTGTAACGGATCTTGATCGAGCCCTGTAGTACAAGGTACATTTCATCCTGAGTGTGCCGGTGATAAGGATAATCGCCCATGAAATTGAGAACATATACCGCGTGATCGTTGACCTGCCCAAGCTCAAGGTGCATATAGGGATTCGTCAGCATCGCGGCCAGTTCGTTGATACTCGTTTTATTGGACATATCATTTTTCCTTCGTTGAGATCCTAGAGCGGGATATTTCCGTGTTTTTTCGGCGGATTTCCGTCGCGTTTGTTGTGCAGCATTTTGAGCGCCTCGATGAGTTTCGGACGCGTGTATTTGGGCTCAATAACATCATCGAGAAATCCCCTTGACGCGGCAACATACGGGTTGGAGAATTTTTGTTTGTACATGTCGATGATCTCGGCCTTTTTGGTTACAGCGTCCTGGGCGTCGGCGATTTCCTTACGGAAAATGATGTTCACGGCGCCTTCGGGTCCCATAACGGCGATTTCCGCGCCGGGCCAGCCAACAACATAATCGCCGCGGATGTGGCGGCTGTTCATGACGATATAGGCTCCGCCGTACGCTTTGCGCGTAATGACGGTCAGTTTGGGAACGGTCGCTTCGCAGAACGCGTAAAGTAATTTCGCGCCGTGCATGATGATGCCGCTGTGCTCCTGATCAACCCCCGGAAGAAATCCGGGAACGTCTTCAAGCACAATCAGCGGAATATTGAAACAATCGCAAAACCGGACGAAACGGGCTCCTTTGATCGATGATTTGATATCGAGCACACCGGCCAGTACTTTAGGCTGGTTCGCGACGATGCCGACGGTGCGTCCGTCCATGCGCGCAAAACCTACAATCATGCTCTGGGCATGATTTTCCTGAATCTCGTAAAATTCGCCGTTATCAACAATCAACTGAATCACTTCTTTCATGTCATAGGGCTTATTGGATTCCTCCGGAACGATCGTATTTAATCTTTCCTCGGCGCGGTTGGGATCATCGCCGGTATCGACCCAGGGCGGATCTTCCATATTATTCATGGGCAGAAAACCGATCAGTCCCCTCACCATTTCGAGGCAATGAACCTCATCCTCAGCGACAACGTGGCAAACGCCGCTTTTCGTGCTGTGCGCCGACGCTCCACCGAGTTCTTCCTGGCTGATTTCCTCATGAGTAACCGTTTTCACCACATCGGGACCGGTGATGAACATGTAGCTCGTTTTATTAACCATGAAAATAAAGTCGGTCAGCGCAGGACTATAGACAGCTCCGCCGGCGCAGGGTCCCATGATTACGCTGATCTGGGGGATAACGCCCGAAGCCAGCGTATTGCGGAGAAAAATATCCGCGTATCCGGCTAGGCTCATTACGCCCTCCTGTATTCGCGCTCCGCCCGAGTCATTGATGCCGATCACCGGTGAACCGGTTTTCATGGCCATATTCAGCACCTTGCAGATTTTCTGCGAATGCACCTCTCCGAGACTGCCTCCGATCACGGTAAAATCCTGGCTGAATACATATACGGTCCTTCCGTCGATTTTGCCCCATCCCGTCACCACGCTGTCACCGGCAAATTTCTTGCTTTCCATGCCGAAATCGGTGGTTCGATGCTCGACGAACATGTCGATCTCGTTAAATGTACCCGGATCCAGCAGCTTTTCAATCCTTTCACGGGCTGTCATTTTTCCTTTGGCGTGATGGGCGTCGATCTGTTTTTGCCCGCCGCCGAGCGAAGCTTTCGCTTTTAACTGGTTAAGATGTTCGATTTTTGGATTCGTACTCATTAAACCTCCCGGGTCATCGACACGATCCTGACGATCGTGTATTTGTTGAGTCAATACATGTTAACAGACACAAATATAACTATTTTTTTTTAAATAAGTCAAACATCTTTCTCTTTTTTCGCTTTTTGAACATCTTCCGGAATTTTATTTCAGTCAGATAATCCCGTAATTCATATAAATGATTCAGCGGTAATCCGGAACCTTTCGCGGCTGGATCAGGAAGTGTTATTGATCGCTGTTTAAGGATAAATTTATTCACCGAATCAAGCAGGTTCATATAATTCACCGGCCGCATGAATTTTTTCAACGCGGTTATAGGTTTATAGTCGGCTGATTTTTTCAGCTTGTTCAGACACCGCCTGACAGAACGATAAATGTAACGGTCTCGAAATTTCTTTAAATCCGGATTCAGGGCCAGCTCTGGAACAAATACGGCGTAATGTTCTTCCGGCGCCGTTACCAGTACGCTCTCAATTCCGCGCGTTGCTGCGACATAACACACGCGCCTTTCTTCTTCAATTTGTTCCTCATTCTCCGTGACACGGTCAGATACATTATAGCATATTACAAATCTGTATTCATTTCCCTTTGTCCTGTGGATAGTCGTCAGTTGAACCTGATCGGTGTTTGAACCAGCGGCTGTCGGCGCGGTTTCAGCATAAAGAGCATCGCCGATAAACCCGTAAAACGACGTCAAATCAGAAAAAGTCTGCGACACAGACAATATCACATTCCAGATAATATCATCGCCGGCCTGTTCTCTCTCATTCACGGGTTGTCCGTATTCCCTGTAAAAAGCGCTGAGACGGTATTTCCGGTCGAGTCCGGTCAGAAACATGCAGGGTGAGAGACCTTGCTGTTTGACTTCTTCCTGAAAAGATAACAGAGATTCAATAAACGGTATAAGATTTTTATTCCGATTATGGTTAATATCATCAGAAGGAACGTTTCTGAGGGATAACAGTGACGGCCAGTCAACGGCGCGGTGAATGGTAAGATTGGTGATATACTTGTTCGGCCGTTTTAAGATGCGCTGTAAATCCTCCCGTGAAGCCTTTTCAGGATTCAGCAGAACTGACAGGTAACTGTACAAATCGCGTCCGGGATGAGATCTGAAAAGATAAGAATGATTCACCGGGGAATGGGGAATGTTCAACTGATCCAAAATCAGTGCAACGGGGGTCTGATAAACATGATACCTGTAAAGAACGGCAAACTCACTCCATCTGCAGTGATTCCCGTCATGAATACTCCGAATCCATTCCCCCGCTTTTTTCGCCTGGCTTAGAAGCGAATCAGATAAATGCGCGTCAAATAGTCCCTCAGGAGCATCCTGCCGGGGTTTGATATCCTTAAACACCCGCTTCCGGTTATGTTCTATCAGCCTTCGTGAATGCCGTATCACAGCCTGATGGGACCGGTAATTGCACTCGAGAATACAGGTGGCCGCCGTGGAATAATGCTCGCCGAATTCAAGAATGTGCTTGACTTCAGCGCCCCGCCAGCCGTAAATCATCTGGTCATCGTCACCGACGACAAACAGGTTATCCTGCGGCGCTGATAACAATTTCATCAGCCACAATTGAGCCTGGTTAAGATCCTGGAATTCGTCGACCATGATGAACTCAAAACGGCTTTGCATTTCCCGCCTGAATTCCGGATCCGTGATCAGATACCGCAGGGTCATATACAGCATATCGTCATAATTCATGCACTGATGACGTATTTGCGACTCAAGCATAGTATCGAATATCGCCGGATACGCGCTGGTTTCCGGATTATCATGCATATCCATATAATCGGGCAATTCCGTTTTGAACCTGACGAGCATATCCTCGAAAGGCTTCAGCGCGTCCCTGTTTCTGAGTTTTGCGAGGGTAAGATGCTTTTTCACGGCTTCCTCAAGCAGCGATCTCATTAAAACCTTATGTTCGTCGGGGTTAAATGACCACCCGTCAAATCGTTGCATCATTTCATATCCGAGCGAGTGAAACGTCCGTACGACCACACCTGAATCTTGTAATGAATCTGCGACAGGAATATTCTGTGCGGTCAGGCGGCTCCGCATTTCTTCGGCTGCTTTCTTATTAAACGCGAGGGCCAGAATGCCATCAGGATTAACGCCTAGTGAAATCAGGTAGATTATTCGGTTGATCAGCACTCTCGTTTTACCGGCTCCGGCCGGAGCCATAACGCGTATCGGGCCGCTGATATGCTGTACTGCGGCTGTCTGAAGGGAATCAAGAGACATAACCGGCTTATCCGTTAATACGTTTTCCCAGCGCCGTAATTGATTAATTTTAATTTGCGATGAACGGAATGCATTGACATGAATTGTATTATTGGGCGCTTTAGAATTCACATTTTCTACGGAGTCTGCAGGATTGAAACGGCTGTAAAATTCAATCGCTGTTCTTTTTCCTCCATCGTTATATTCGATATCCTTAAAACGATCATTGTCATTTACGCACTGTTGTGATACAGGAATTTTTTCACCGGTTTTTTTCAGCAATTCATCCTCCGGCTGATACTTCAGGGTTATGTCTCCGTAATCCTGCTTTTCGTCTGCATTACAGCGGAAATTCGCAGCATGCATGATGATGAAAAATTGTTCAGCATACAATTTACGCTGCAAATCTGCCATATCAGTGTGTATCATGTCGGCTGTGAACGGATCTGGATTATACTCCCCGTCAGCGTAACTGCTGAAAAAGGAAATGGTGATTCCCTTGTGATATGCCGGATAAATCAAATTTCGCATAATTTTATCAGCCACATCCGTAAACCCGCTTCTGGATAAACGGCATATAAGCACTAGCTCCTGAACCGTTTCCCCGTCATCGGATAAAGCCTGCCCCGGCCAGTCCCCGGATAATTCGATTAACCGGAATGCGATGTTATGATCGCGCAAGACCTGAACATAACGGGTTGTATCATTCTCTGTACAATGATAACAGGTCAGGCCACGCTGATTTTTTAAAAATAATAATTTATACTTATAATAATCTTTTAATGAAATCATTGTTCTTGCGGTTCACATGAATTACTGAATCCATCCCTGCAGAAGTAAATAGATAATCAAAAGTCCGGCAAAAACGCGATAGATGATAAACACCCACATAGTGCGGGTCTGCAGCCATTTCAGCAGAAACGCGATGGACGCATACCCGACAACGGCAGCGGCGGCGGTCGCGAGAACGAGATTGAACATGCTCATCTGCCCGAATCCCGTTTCGGCAAGATCTTTCAGTTCAAACAGGCCGCTGGCAAGGACGGCAGGGATGCTTAATAAAAATGAGAATCGCGCCGCGGCTTCCCGGGTAAGGCCAAGAAATAATCCCGCGGTCATGGTTACACCTGATCTCGATGAACCGGGAATCAGCGCGACGGCCTGCGCTAAACCGATGATCTGAGTATCGGTGAAATTCATATCGGATATTTTCCTGTTGTGCTTAGCCAGCCTTTCGGCAAGCGCCAGAAGAATCGCCAGGACGATCAGACTCGCGCTGATGATCCATAAACTCCGTAAATCGTCTTCGATGATTTTCTTAAACGCTAAGCCGCATATTCCTATTGGAATCGTGCCGGCCATGATATACCAGAAAAGCCGTACCTGCGTCCGCAATTGCTCATTCCAAAGACTGCGCTGTTTAAATTGAAAAACCGAAACCCAGCCGGCTGCTGACAGATGAATAATATCCTTTCTGAAGTATATCAGAACGGCAAGTAATGTCCCCAGCTGCGTCACAGCTGTTACGGCGGCTCCAGGATCATCCCATCCGAATAAAGCTGGAATGATGCGCACATGTGCCGTACTGCTGATGGGAATAAATTCGGTTAAGCCCTGTACAATGCCTATGATCAATGATTGAAACCAGTCCATGCTGCCAAGCCCTTCATTTTTAAAAAGTGATATGCATATGATTCGTTTCTTTGCGGATATACCATCCCTCCCCGCGGGAATCCCGGTAATCAGAATCATGGCGGATAAAACGTATGCGATAATCCGTAAGCCTTGGGCTCCCGAGCTGTTCCCAGTCCTTGTAAATCTTTTCCAGTTTTTTCAGCAGAGCATTCGTTTCATTGATTACGATAATCTTTCCCATTCCGGAATTAAAAGGAAAAATCACGATTGCCTGATGATCCGGATCGTAAGCATATAATGCATAACCGGAGAATCCAGAAAATCCGGTTATCGAATGCGCCAGCTGAAGCCCGCCGTGAAAGAATGGCCGGGTCACCAGCGTAAAAATATGAAACCCTTCCAGATCGGACGCCGGAGAACCGGGAAAATGCGAAATTCGGACCTGAAATTCATGCCGGATACCTGAAAACACGGGATTCTCCCTGTTATCCGCAGGAAAGAAATCAAACAGAGTCAGCCGGTTTCCGCAATAATCGATTTCTAAGGCCCGGCTTCGATCCCGGGTCGGGCTTAATCCCGTAAAGACAGTAAACAACCTGCAGTGACCGGCGAGGTAATTAGGCGTCTCTAGTCTCAGCGTCATTACATAATCAATTCCTCCCCAGTAAAAGGGAAGAACCAGTCCCGCATCCGGGCTGAGGTGGTCATACCAGTAATCGGGTATATGGGGAACACCGGCCGTTACAAGAAACCGGTCAAACCGCCCGGGAAAAGGAATTTCCCGAAGTGCGTCCCCTTTCTTCAGCTGCGGCCTGAATCCGTACTGCTGAAGTTTCCGGCTTGCCGAATCCACCAACTCCTCATCCGAATCCATGGAACAGATACCGGTGCCTGTACCGGTCATTTCGCATAAAAGGGCGGCCGTATACCCTGTACCCGTGCCGATGTCCAGTACGGACATTCCCGGCAGGATCTCAAGCCATTCCAGCATCATGGCGGTCAGGGAGGGCTGACTGCAGGAAGAAGAACATTCCGGCTCCGGCCCGTCATGCCGGTATTTAACCGCGATCGCATAATCCTGACAGGCGCTGTTTTTCAGAGAATCCGGCAGAAAATCACGCCGCATGATTTTCAAAAAAGCGTTCCTGACCGGTTCGGTCTGAATATAACCCGAAGCGGTCAGGTGATCTATAAACCGTTCGTGCTTCTTTTCCGGATCATCCGTCATATAAGTCATCGAAAAAAAAACCCCACAGACCATACGGACCATGGGGCCTTCATGAGAAGTATAAAATCTATTTACAATTGGGTTTGCACATTCGCGACGACTTTATTGATGATCGCTTTCAGCGTATCAAAGACCCCGTTACCCTTGATCGCGACTCCTTCATAAAAGGGCACATTGAAATAATTCAGGCGTTTCTGCAGGTTCTCGATGGTATCGATATCCGGCAAGTCCCTCTTATTATACTGGATGACCCATGGGAATTTGTCGAGGCTGTGCCCGTCTTCGCGCAGGTTGTTTTCAAGATCAAGAAGGGTTTCGATATTACCGTCCATGCGGTGCTTCTGGGAATCGGCAACGAACACGATCCCGTCGACGCCGTTGAGGATCACCTTACGGCTGGAAGCGTAATAAACCTGTCCGGGTACGGTGTAGAGGTTGAATTTGGGTTTCTTACCCTTAATCCGGCCGACTTCCAGCTGAAGAAAATCGAAAAAGATCGTACGGTCTTCCTTGGTCTTCAGGGACACGAGTTCACCGGCCAGCGAGGGATCCATTTTGGAGTGAATGTATTCCAGATTGGTCGTCTTACCGCTCATACCTGGACCGTAATATACAATTTTCAGGTTGATTTCTTGCAAAGCCCAGTTGATAAACATTCGTCGCCTCTTACATTTTTAGGTTAAATAATCAGTATGTTCCACGGTTATTTGAATGACTCATCAAGAGCATCGCCTAAGAGTGAACCGAATTCAGAGTCGATAAGGTCTTTGGCGCTGTCATCGGACATATTGGCCGTATCTTCAAAAATCTCAAGCAGGTTCTGGATCGCTTTTTTAGTGTAAATCCGTATCAGTCCGAGGGTTACGCTGGTGTCAAAAACCACGACCAGGAAAAAATTGTCGCCGACATTCGAGAGATAGACGTTGCGCTTTTCCCCTTCATGAAAAAGAAGCTTGAATTTTGCGTCTTCACCCACCAGTTTGGCCATTTCCGCGGTAGCGGCGAAATCGCTTGCCGCAAGGGCTGAAAGGACGGTGGTGTTCATTTTGTCGGTATTGCCCCGCTGGCTGATCAGCTGCCCGCTCATATCGGCGAACAGTATGGCGGAGGCTTTTGTCTTGGCGGCCAGTTCCGATAATACCTTGGTCACACCCTCAAATTGTTTACCGTTCAGAATGATCTGTTTACTGCCATCCTTTAATTTCTTGGTCTGCAACATACCAGTCACCCTCTAAAAATATGATGAAAATAATTTCCGTTAATGGTCGCCGTCTTCCTGTTTTTTCTCATTGTATTGATTTTTTTATAAACAATCAACATTTTTTTTAGGAGACCCGTTTCCGTTTCAGACGTTCGATCGCCGCTTTGAGACTTTCCCGGAGGCGCTCGATTGCGTTGGCCAGATCGCCGATCTCGTCCTTGGCGTCCACTTTCACGATGCTTTCCAGGTCGCCCATGCTGATTTTATCCGCGGATGTGGTCAGGTACAAGAGCTGTTTGGTCAGCTTATTGGACAGATAAAGGGCTGCCAGAATCATGATGACGATACCGACGGCCAGTACGCCGCCGACCACCCAGGCCGTGTAACCGATGATGTCGTCCATGTATTTGCGGGACATTCCGACATGCGCATTCCCGAGAACGGTTTCGCCGATCGGCGCAGAGATCTCATAATTCTCAATTTCAATGGTTTCGCCCTTTTCGTTGACGTTCTGCACTTTGGTCAGGTCGATCTTGTAATCGCCCTTTGCAGTCTGAATCACGTTTTCCTGAATGACCTGCCTCTGGTTGAAAGAACCGATCTTGAATTTCTGGGCGGCGACTTTATTGTCTTTGTCCGTAATGTATACATAGGACACGGCAGTGAAACGAGATGAGATGTCCACCAGGTTCTGGATGTCCACTTCATCATCACCGACAAGCGGCCGTTCGCTTTGCTTTGAAAGAGTCGTCGCGATTGCCTTGCCGCGCTCGGTTAGTTCCGTCTGCAGGGAGTCCGAAACGAGCTTCACGACCAGAAACGTGATGCCAAAACCAAAAAGGGTCGCACCGATGATGATTACCATCGGTACTTTCCATTTGAGACTTAAACCTTTTGCCATAATTCACCCCATTTAATACGAGGAATAACCTGAATTTTGTTTACTTCATTAATTTGATTTTCTTGATCATCAGCTGCTGGAACGCGACCTGTTTGGCCGGGTCGTAGATTTCGTTGCTGATGCCCTCCACAAGGCTCGGAACTTTGTCCTTGGGAAAACTCATCCGCGTCTCGCCGAATCCCTCAATGACGTCGTCGATGATGATGGATGCGACCGGCCCGATCAGCTGAACAAGTTCGTTTTCCAGGTTCGTGAAGAAATTCGTCCCGACGACTTCTTTCATCACGGGACGGCTTGTCGTGCTGACATCCACCAGTCCCGCGTCAATCAGTGCGGCTGTGATGGTCGCCACGTCAAGTTCCCGCATATTCAGTTTTGCGGACAGCTCCGCAACGGATAAGTCACCAGCCTCAAGGGCATTCAGTACATCCCAGTCCTTGCCCTTGAGCTTGACATTCGCGGGCGGTTCCTGGCCGGTTTTCTTGTACTTGATGTTGAATGACGGTATCACATGACATACTTTCTGCCATGCCTGGTACTGCTGGGTCCCTTCGGAGAGCAGTTGTCCGGTTTCCTTATCGATGGTCTTCTGCGCCGATGTTTCCTCCGGATCGAACGCGAACTTGCCGCGGTTCCACAACACCAGTTCAAAGAATGCGGGTTCGCCGAGATAGGTGCCGCAGATCGCGTGGACGATACGACCCCCGCTGAGGTAAATTTCCCCGGTCTCGGCGTGTTCATCCTTTTGTAGTAAAAGCCGTCCGTCGCGGTCCCCGGAAGCCAGCAGCTTCAGGATTCCGATAACTTCAATATACGCTAAACTGCCTGTTAATACATTTGCCATAAAATGACTCCCCTGTCATGATCGGTAAATAACTTGTTTAACTCACGGTTTCAACCAGTGTCCAGCTTTCCGGGTCCATGTTGCTGCGGACCAGGTAACTCCGTCTGGAGGATTCGATTTTGGAGGCGCGCTTCTGGAATTTCTTGTCGGCTTCGAGGTCCGCGATGGCAACATTGACGGTCAGGCGGAGCATCGCGACGCTCACATCGGGCTTGCATAAAATGACGATGTTATAGCTGGACTGTGTATACGCATACACGCGCCCTGTATCAAATTTCATTTCGTACTCATGTATATGGGAATTCAGCCGGTCGAAAATGGCCGCCATCTGAATGACATCTTTTACGATTTCCTCATACGTTTCGGCGTCATAACCCGGAGCGATCTTGTTGTACACCAGTTCGCCGTCGTTGAAATAGATAAACGATGCCAGCACACCGTCCACGCCGTCGATTTCTTCGATTTTGTCTTTCATATTCTGCCTATGGTTATACCTCGTGTAATTCCGGATTAGTTAAAGGAGGCGTATGATTTCTCAAGGGCTTGTTCGATCGCGTCGGCGGACGCTTTCAGATCGATGTTAAGTTCGATCACGTCATCTTTCCATCGGGTAAGGATTTTTTTATCCGCCTTGCCCGACACGTGTCCGGCCCTGAAGTTTCCCAGCTTCGAGGCGCGCCCTATTTTTTCCATCTTCCGTGCAATGAACGCCATGCCCGCAGCAGCCCGCTTGCCGTTGGCGATGCCCTCTTCCATCAGGATATCGCCGAACGAACTGCAGATCAGCACACCGTTGACGCCGTTGATGTTCTTGATGCTTTTGGACACCTTGCCCAGCGCATCGCCTTTGGCTTCCAGCGCTTCATCGATCAGCCGCAGCCCCTCCAGAAGCAGGTTGCTCCAGGGGGTGTTGATCGTTCGCTTGGGCGGTGGCACGTCATTCTCCACCTTAAACGGCCCCTCTTTGATCTGCAGAATTTTGTATATCGCCTGTTCGCCCTCGATGCTTCCGTAGGTCGCGTGGACAATGTTGCCGTCCGAAAAGTAAATCACGCCCTGCACTTTATGGTGCTCAACGGAAAACATGGCGTTGTTTTTTTCCATGCAGTTCAGTTGAACGATGTTCGCCAGTTTTAGATCTTTTAAATTCCCGACTAAAGCCATGGGTCCTGTCCTCGATTCTTATTTTATTTTAACGCCTCGCTGATAATCTGTTTCATCAGTTTGATCTCGAAGGGTTTTTCGATATACCGGTACGCGCCCGAACTGATCGCCTCCTCTTTCTTCTCATCAGACCCGTAAGCGGTCATGATGATCACATGGGTCTGCGGATAGGAGCCCTTGATGCGCTTCAGGAGCTCGATCCCCGTAATCCCCGGCATGGTGATGTCCGTAACGACCAGCTCAAACGGCTGTTCAGTGAATTTTTCCCACGCTTCGTTGCCAGACGAAGCCGTGACAATTTCATAATTTTCCTTGGAAATGATAAAACTCTGATAAAGACTGAAAGTCAGCGTTTCTTCATCATCGACAATGAGTATGCGTTTTGTTTTTTCGGACATATGAACCTCTGGTCTATCGTCTTCAACCGTTTTACCGGCCGTGTTTATTTACCTGTTTCATGCAAATCGGGATAACCCCGTTTAAGTCGGTTTACTTAAACGTGTGAAATATAGTCATTTATTCCTATTTTGTCAATATTAATAAAAGAAGTTCAAAAATAAAAAACCCGGATTAACCCTCCTGACCCAAAAACCGGCCGCGCGACGGGAACGGCAGTCCGCATACGATCATCGTCATCCGCTTTGTCATGACCCGGACTGAAAACAGAACCGGCCAACGAACGCTATTTCATGTAGAGCATTTTCCGTGTTTGGGTATGTTTTCCGGTATGCATGCGTATAATGTAGAGACCGCTGCCCGTACGGACGCCGGAATCACTCAACCCGTTCCACTGAAATCGGTACACGCCAGCCTTTTGCTGTTTTACGTCAACCAGGGTTTTGACCCTCTGCCCGAGAACGTTATAAATCGTCAGGATCACATCCGAGGCTTCCGGCAGGTGATAAACAACCGTCGTTACGGGATTGAACGGGTTGGGATAATTCTGAAGCAGCCGGTATTCCGTCGGCAGATGAACGATAATACTCTTAGCAGGATGATAGGTCACCGACCCGTCGTAGGCGACATCCGCCAGCCTGTAACTCAGTGTATCCCCGATCTGAATGTCGTCGTCGGTATATTCATAATCCGTCGCGCCGGTCTTGGATCCCTGGCCTCTGATCTGTGCAATCGTCTCAAATCCTTTTTCCTCGTTCATCCGCTGGACAAGGAAATACGCGTTGTTGATTTCCGATTCTGTACGCCAGGAGATGGTCAACCGGTGTTCGTTTTCGCAGGCGAGCAATCTGAAAAAAGCGAGTTCAACGGGCAAAGTAATGTCCCCGCCGCCCAGCGCATCGGCAAATGTAAATACTCCGCCGAGGAAATCGCTGAACGTATTGCTGGTGATGGTACCCGCCCAGTTAGCGGAACCGGTTCCCCCGATCGTCTGCCATACATTAGACCCGTCCAGTTGCGCAACACGAAGCTCTGATCCGAGCTGCACGCTGTCTGAGTTTCCGAAGGTACTGACGTAGGTCAGTGTAACCTGAGCGTTTGTGAACGAGCCTCCGCTTTTTGTAATATTCCAGTACCGCACACCCGAGATATTGTCGATAGTAGCCGCGTTGATATTTGAACTGACCGCATTGAACGGATTCGCGTTGACTTGCTCGCTTGTTATTGTAACGGCGCTTCCTGATACAGTCGCCAGCGTGACGGTAACCGGCTGGATATTCGTCCTGGAGCCTGAGCGGAACTGAAAATTCTGTGATGAGCCGGACACGGGGAAAACCTTCGCCATCCGCCCTTCAACAAAGCTGCTATTACTGCCGCCGGATGAATTTCCGCTCGACGAAATCGTAAGCGCATTGCCGCTGCTTAATTTAACTATGCCCTTTGTCAGTGTTAATGTTTTATTCAGGGTGACATCTCTCAGAAGTCTCAGCGTATCACTTTTATTGATGGTTACATTTGCGTTTGAACTGAAAGTCAGCGTTCCCAATCCGTTGATTTGTTGTTCACCTGTTCCGTTAAAAGTAATCGTATTTGCTGATGCCGGAGAAAATGTCAGCGTATTTCCGCTTAAAACATTAATATCCCCTTTGACATGAATACCGCCCGTCAGATTCATATTCAGTGTTCCCTGGGTGATGATCAGACTGTCGACTGTAAGTAAAGAGGATCCGGTCGGGGATTGGCTAAAAGAGGCCAGATCGGTTTCAAAATTTGCATAAGTCCTTCCTGAAAGCGATGGGGCACTGTTTTGCTGCATCACATAATAACTGCCAGTCTGAAAAACAACCTTTGAACTGGGTGCGCTCAAACCAAAGGGATTGGCGCCGGCCTGACTGAAAAATTTCGATCCCGATTCAAAAATAGCGACATTCGCTGTGCCGGTATTTGTAAAAATGTTCCCCGTACAACCGGTAGCCTGGGTTAAAGCCGATCCCGATCGAAAACGAACTGCGTTTGCTGTCTGGGCGTTTAATTTGTGAGCGGCATTACTGAAAGTCATCGATCCGTTAATACTGGCCGTCACATTGGTATTGAGAAAAAGAGTCAGCGCATTTGAACCGTTAATATTTAATTGCGAGCCGCTGTATACTCTTAAATCGTAACTGCCCAAACCGTCGAATGTAAGAATATTGCCGGATGTTCCCGCCTGCAAATTGACTGTCGTATTATTCGTTACGATCATTTTCCCAATCGATTCGGTAGGAACATTCGTTACCGTAACCGTCGTGCCGGAATTGAACTGCAAAACATCGGTATTGGTTATCGTATTCCGGTTGGGCGTCCAGTTTGATGCGACCGTATAACTCGCGCTTCCGCTCTGATTCCACGTGTACAGATTCAGCGCGACGACATTGAAACTGGCTGTGATATCATTGGTCAGTCCGCCGGTATTGGTTGACGTGATGCTGACATTATTTTCAATCGTATTCCACAGCAGGTCATCCCATGAATAAGTACCGGAAGCCAACGTCTGTGTAAGTCCGGCCGTTGATGACAATGTTCCTGCACCCGCGTTCTTTATTAATGAAACAGAAGTCGAAACGTCGGCATCGACGTTTCCAAAGGCGTCAGTCGCGGATACAGTCAGATCAAATTCATCATTCTGGTACGCCACAGACGGTTCATTGAAAAAGGTCAGACGGTCGGCGGTCACTTCGATCCGGTTGCGGTCGCCGGTTATACTGCTTGCTGCTCCTCCGGCATCGGACGCGGCGAAGCCTGAACCTGATCCGTCTGCGGACGCTGATGTTACCTTGAACTGGAACTGTTGGTTGTCCGTTACCGTACTTTCGAATGTCAGATACAAATCCAGTGTTTTGGATCCGTTATCCGGCGCGGTAACATTCGAACCGCTCATACCCGTAAATGAGATGGTTTCTCCGGTAACGCTGACTTCGGATATTTTTGTGGTTCCGTCAAACAGCGCGGCTCTTCGAATTGTATTAGCCCAGGAGGAAACACCGTTGTCGGCCCCTTTGCCGAACGTCACTCCGGTAAGGATAGTTCCTGAAGCGTCCGGGTCCGCGCTGCCGCCTCCGTCGCGAATCGTGAACGACCAGACACGCACTCCGTCGGATGTGGAATTGATCGCCGCATTCTGGTAAGTAGCGTATGCGATATTGGATGGTTCGTTATTGGCGGCGATGATATCGGAGGATCCGGTAACGACGGCGTTTCCTTTTAATACAATATCATCGATTCTGACGGCAATGGTTCCGGATTTGACCCAACGTAATCGTAAATTGCTGATTTGAGCTCCCTCCGGTAATTCGATGATGGGACTCAAATACCATCCTGCAGACGCATTAGCAGCTTCATTAAAAGTAAATGGGACATTGATATACGATGAACCATTCCAGTAATCTAATACCAGTGCAGGTAGTTCTGATGCTGATTCTTTTCTGTAACCGAATTGAACGGATAAATTTGTATATGATGAAGCATTGACACCTTCAATCGCAAATCCGTAAGAACCGGAAGTGCTTGTAAACCATACATTCGAATTACCTGAAGCACCCGAATAACCAGAAGAGGCATTCGTAATCCGGATATCAGCCGGATTGGCAGCCCCTCCCTGAGTCATTGTGAAATCATCGTTATCAAAACCGTTTGCTGATTCATGGTCCGCAAGTGTAACGGTACCGCCGGAATTGCCAATAGTTTCAATAAAAATATTCGTAATATAAAGCACATCAAATGCCGATGTTGTGTCATCAGAAATTCCGTTACCATTTGTTGTTTTCAAAGTTACATCATTCTCTTTAGTATCCAGTCTCAGATCATTCCAGGTAAATGTTCCTGAGGATAACATCTGAGATAATCCGGTTGCCGAAGATAATGTTCCGACACCGGCATCACGGGACAAAATAATTGATGAATTGAAATCAATATCTATTTTGCCAAAATCATCAAGAGTTGAGACTGTAAGAGAAAAATCCTGATCTCTGAATACGGTTGTCGGTTCATTCGAAAAAACCAGTTCCGTAGCCGTTATCTCAATCCGGTTGATATCGCCCGCAATGCTGCTTTGCGCCCCGCCTCCGTTGGCCGCGGCAAAACCCGATCCTGTTCCGGATGCCGTCACAGAAGAAACGGTGAATTGAAATTGCTGGTTATCGGTTACGGTTGTTGTAAAGCTGACCCGGAGGGTTAAGTCTTTAGTTCCGTTATCGGGAGCGGTAGCGTTGAATCCTGTAAATATGATAGGCGAGCCTGATACGGCAACTTCGGCCAGTTCGGTGCTGCCGTCGTATAAAGCCGCGCGCCCGAGAACTCCCGGGTTCGTGACCGTAAAAGATATATCCGTCAGCGTGGTACCCACGGCGTCTGCGTCGGCGCCAGCCCCGCCGTCGCGTATGCGGAATCCGGCAACTTCGATGGATGTTTCCGTTTCCTGGATATCCGCAGATTCCTGGAAAACATGATATCCGATATTCGATGAATATGTGTAGGACGGCGTTTCGATGATATCCGAAGCCGAATTATTGGTGACATTAAAAGTGTTCGATACCGCTGAAGTTATACTTCCGCTGGCGGCGGTTAAAGAAAGACTGTTTCCCGTCGCGGTATGGGTTAATGTGCTGAAGGTTGCAAGTCCGGACGACGGCGCGGCGGTTACCGGAGTTCCGGATAACGTTCCATCAGACGTTATGCTGACATCGGTTGCATAGTCGAGATCTCGGTTGTTATTCGCGTCGGTTGCCTCAACGGTCACTGCCGGGGACATACTGGCGCCAATCTGAACATTCGACGGTTGCTGAAGAAATAATAATTTTGTCGCTGTGACTTCGATGCGGTTCGCGTCGCCGGATGGACTGCTTGCCGCTCCGCCCGCGTTGGCCGCGGCAAAAGTCGAACCCGCGCCATCGGCGGTTGCAGACGTAATCGTAAACTGAAACTGTTGATTATCGGTAACGGTTGAATTAAAACTCGCGCGAAGGCTGAATGTTTTGGTGCCGTTATCCGCCGCGGACAGACCGCTGAGACCGCTGAATGTGACTGTGCCTGAACTCACGGCGACTTCGGAAATTTCAATCGATCCGTCATAAATAGCGACCCGCCTGACATTAGCCCAGTTGGAAAGGGAGAATGTTACCGCTGTCAACGATGTCGCAAGGGCATCGGCATCCGCGGAACCGCCGCCGTCACGAATATCGAACCGTGCGACTTCCAGAGATGAACTGGTAAGATCGGTTTCCTGATAGGAGGCGTATGTGATGTTGGTTGGCTCGGAAAAGCCGGTGTTGCGGATGATGTCGGAGGAGGAAGAATTACTTGAGGTAAATGTTGCAGATACAGCAATACTATCAAGTCCAAATTCATCCCTTGAGCCTGAGCCGGAAACATCAGCGCCTGACCATCGAATGTAGAAATATGAACTTGGCGCAATATTTAATCCGGTAATTGACGTTGATCGGCTAGGCGACGTACTAACCAAAACCCAGCCGTTTGCATCTAAAGCCGCTGGAGAGCTATAATCTAATGCACCGACGGATGTATATGATGCATCATCAGTTGAATATGAAAAATTAAACGAATTGGACCTTGCTTGATCATTTCTAACATATAAATTATAAGCGATACTGAATGAAGTTATATTTGTACTCCCATTATTGATAATTCTTAATGTTAATGTTCCTGGTGCCCAATCACTTCCCCCGGGTTGAATCATTAAACATGGATTTGATAAGGATTGAGGGGAACCTGTATATGAATAAATTCCTCCAGTAGTTACAGCAGCGGATGTTGTTCCTCTAGTGTAATCAGTTGTTGCGGTTGTTCTTGTTCCTCCAAATGCTAAACTCCCATCAGACCATCCTGTGACAGCCCAAGCATTTGAGTTTAATCTTCCCGATGTTGTTGGATTAGGTTCAAAACCCGCTGCAGTAAATGCTGTTGAAGGATTTGTTCCAACTGTTGTTGGAGTACTCGAATTAAACTCAATCGTAACAGAATTTGAAGCATTTGTCAAACTCACCTGTCCCCATCCCCATTCCCCCATCACCATCAACATCATCAATCCGTAAAAAACGCGCCGCATATATTATACTCCGGAAATAAAATAGAACATTATATTTAGTGAATCATTACCTGTATATTAACTTTATTTTACCTTTTTTATTCAGAAAAAGTGTATGAAATATCCGCTGATGATTCCGCACCATCAGATTAATTACATTCAAAAAATATTATGAGATACTTTTTGCGGCAGATCCTTTCAATCAGAACAAAAAACCAATTATTAGACTAATTGGCTTCTTTTCTTCCGGGCATAGCCCTCTGTACCGGCGGGAAAAAAGAGGGTTATTATATAATAAATATACCGCGTTTTCAATAAAAAAGTTGTTTTTTGTGAAGGTAATGAAAATTGATGGAAATACAGGATTTCTCGCCGCCTGCGGCGTCTCGAAATGACAAAGCGGGTTGTCATTTCGAGCCCGGATAAAATCCGAACGAGAAATCTTTTATTATAGCTGATAAATCGATTATTATTCTTTAAAATACTACTTCCGAAATCGGATGTCTTGTTTAAACAAATTTAAAATAACAAACGATAATTAACTAATTTTTAGTTATCTTTATTATTCTGGATATCAGAACAGCCGGAATTTTTCCTTTAAATTCCCGATCGACCGGCCGATCACCTCATAATTATTCTTCTGATATCCACCGGACAGCAGCATGACAATCGGTACACCCTCCATCAGCGCGTGACGGAATACTTTTTCATCCCGCTGAATCACGCCGCCGGCGGTAATATTCATACGCCCAAGGGGATCGCCTTCAAGAATATCCGTGCCCGCGTTATAAATCACCATATCAGGCTTGAACTGATCAAACGCCTCATTCAGATGAAAATCCAGCTGGGCAAGGTATTTTTCGCTTCCGGTACCCGGCTCGAGTTCGCCTTTGATGGCAATCGCTTTTTCCGCCAGCGTATCATTCGGGTAAATTTTAAAATTATACATATCCACGATAAACACGTCCGGATCGCCCAGGAAATCCCGTTCATGCCCGTTGCCCTGGTGAGCGTCGAGGTCAATGATCATGAATTTCCGGAACATCGGGTGGTGCTTTTTCATGTAATGGACGATCAGCGTAATGTCGGCGTAAATGCAGAATCCTCCGCCCTCCGTTTTCGTCGCGTGATGATACCCGCCGCCAAGATTGACCGCCCATCCTTTTTTTGCGGCCATTGTCGCCGCGAGCACACTTCCACCCGTCGCGTACAGCATCGGCACCAGGACTTTCTTGCGCGTCAGAAATGACGGGAAATAGGACAGAAACCCGAGCTCGGCGTATTCCGCGACCGTCTCCGAATGATTCAGCGTGTCCAGGTACCACTGCGGATGAACCAGCAGTAGATCAGCGTCCGACGGGACTCCCGGCTCAATGAACTGATCCTCGCGGACAATGTTATGTTCAACGAGGTAATTCTTAGTCTTGCTGTATTTCCGGGAATCAAAAGGATGAAAGCGCTCCAGCCCGAAAAATGTAATATCGTAATGATCCGAATAGACAACCGGGATTTGTCCTTCGCTCATGGAGAATTCTTTAAAATTCATTTCCTGTACGGACACCGGCCAGAATACGCATCCGGCAAGACTTCCGATCATAACAATGAGAAATGTTAAAAATATTTTCTTTTTCATGCGTTAAAGTCCGCTTTTTAAATTATCCAATATGTTTAATTTGCAACTCATACAGAAATTATTTCTTCACATAATTATGGTTTAACGGTAAGAATCACGATATGTGTTCATCATATATAAATCCTTCATCCCTGAAAAATGAAATCAACTTCATAGAGATCATAATGCGCCTTCTTCATTCCAAGTTTTTCATACACATCTTTTGCGACGGCGTTAGACTGATCAACATACAGCCGAATCCCTTTAATATCTGTGTTATTGCGGCTCTCCCGCAAAATATATTCATACAAAGCCTTGTAAATACCTTTGCCGCGGTGTTCCGGCAAAACATATACGCTTTGAATCCACCAGAACAACCCGTCGCGCCAATCCGTCCATTCATACGTGATCATCAGTTGTCCCAGCGGCCGGTTTTCTGAATACGCCAGCAGGTAAAACCCGTATTCATCATGTTCCAGTAACCTGCGGACACCTGATTCGGCAATCTTCGGATCAAGGATTTTTTTTTCGGTTTCAAGTGCCATCGCGCGATTGAAAGATACAATCGTATTCAGATCTTCTTTTCCTGCTTTACGGATTTTCACAGTCATTACTTTCTTTTTCAGTGATACGTAAGAAATAAAAAATAAATTGATTTGCCGGTCAAATACAGCCCGAACCCGGTCATGAACAGGCCAAGAATTTTTATCATCACATTGATCGTGGATATTTTCAGTATTTGCCTGTTTTTCCTCAGAAACAGCGAATAGGAATAAAACCATACAATCGTGCCCAGCGCCAGGCTCAGGGCATAAGCAAGGCTGATGAATAAAGGAAAATATTCGCCGGCGGATGTTGTGTCTTGGTTACCGGGAACCGTCTTTATCGTATCACCGGAATGCGCCGTTGTCTCGGGCATCTGATGAAGTTTCAGATTATCTTCATAATGCCTGACTACGTTAACATTATCATTCAGCTGGCGGTCAATTCCCCCGATATCAAATCCTAAGGACGCGACAAATGACAGTATCACAAATGAGGATACAAGCCATCCTATGAACAACGAAGGATTGAGAAAATTCAGCATGAACCCGGTCCAGAACGCGCCGTGATGCTGAATTTTCTCATTAACTCCGGCCTGACCGGACTGTTCAAGGGGAATCTTTGATTTGGCCATCCTGAACCCGATTAGTATGACAAAAATTCCGCCTATCAAAAAGATATATGGTATCCATCCATAATATGACCGGTAAAGCTGGGTCAGACCGTAAACGGCGGCGAAACAATAAATAAAATCAATCACCGCGGCGCCCGTGGCCGCTAGTGTGCAATATTTTACCCTGCCCTTGAGTCCGTGCGACGTGATATAAATGCTCACCGGCCCCGCGACAGGAATCGTCAGGACAATGCCTGTCAGCAATCCTACGACAGATACGGTTATGAGGCTTGTAATCATGAAGGGTTCTTAACGTGTCCTCAGCGTGTACCGTGGAAATAATTTAATGAAACGTCGGAAAATATTTTGTCCGGTAAATCCTGTCAAACCACCGGTTAGTGTAAACATAAAGCGCGGCGCTCATGATCAATCCGGCGATGACATCGATGACATAATGATAAAAGCAGAACATCGTAGAAAAAATGAGTCCTGTAATAAACGGAAACAACAGCCAGAATACAATTTTACTGTAACGGTAAGCATAACACAGCACCATAAAGGCAATCGCGACATGCGAGCTCGGAAACGCCGCGCCAGGCTTTTCCGCGACGGAATATATCCAGTTCATGGTCTGCGTAAACCAGCCCCCGTCTTGAAACCGACCAGCCCGCAGTGGAATCGGGCCCTCGGCCGGAATAAAAATATACAAGAAATAACAAATATAAAATGTAATTGAGATTCCGAATAATATCCTCAGGAATTCGCCGTCCCGTGTCAGGTATATATATATTCCAAAACCTAACGGCAGTAGATAATAGGAGAAATAACACATGTGCAGGAATTCATTGAGATAATAATTATTCAGATGTTCATAAAGCCATATATTAGGCTGAACGCCGAACACCGCGATGTCGATATCCTGAAAAAAAGGATCCCAGAAACCCTGAAACACCACCTGGTTCAGTTCACCGGAGGTCATATAAAAGTAAGTGAACAATAACACCGGATACCAGTGATGAATGATTCTCAGAACCATGAAACGACTTCCGGCAAAAAACCTGAGTATGAACAGCGCAAGCCCGAAAATAACGAGATGGATTCTCAGATACTCCGCCCATCCATCAATCCGAGCCTTGAAAAGAACGATGATCGCCGTTATAATACCCAGATAAATAATAAAAGCCCAGTCGATGGAATTCGCGAAATGGAATATTCGATCAACTGTTCTGTGAAATTTTCTTATGAGAGATCCTATCAAAGAAATCATCAATATATTTTCATCCTGCCGGTTATAACCATCCCGCGCTCCGGTACCATTCATAAGTTTCCCTGCAGCCGCGGCTGAAATCATATTCACTGCTGAACCGCAGTTCATTCCTGATTTTCTGACTTGAGCAAGTCCACGCTTTTTGTTTAAGCTCAATGATTTTCTGACGGTTCAGTAAAGCGGGTTTTTTCGAGAATGAGGCGAAGGACTCAGCCAGATAAGCCCATACGGTCACTTTCCATTGCGGTATAAACAGCGGTATCGTCCAAGTGTTCATGACCGATTTGATGATCGAACTGATATCGCTCCAGGAATACACATTGCCGTCGTCTATAAAATAAGTTTGACCCGCGCTCTGCGGTTTTTCAGCGGCCAGTATAATCGCGCTGACAAGATCCTTCACATAAATAATGCTGAGGAATTTTTCTTTCAGTCCGATGCGGGGCTTGAGATGATGGCTGATCAGTTTGAAATAAAAAAAAATATCCTTTTCCCTTGGCCCGTAAACCGCGGGAGGCCTGATGATTGCGACCGGCAGATACTGACTGTATTCCTTCGCATACTTCTCGCCTTCCCATTTGCTTTTGCCGTAAAACGTCAGCGGAGAGGGAGGGTCGGATTCCGTTCTCGGCTTATTCAATTCTGACGGACCCGCGGCGGCAAGACTGCTGACATGAACGATCTTTTTAACGCCCGGATTGGCTTCCCGGCAGGCTTCGAATAAAATCCGGCTTGAATCGGCGTTGACTCTGTAATATTCGGATTCCTTTTTCGCTTTCGTCAGTCCGCTGAGATGAAAGATCCACTCCGCATCGCGGACGGCTGATTTCATTTCGTCTTGGTCATTCATATCCGCGTAACAAAATCCGATACGAAGACCTTTCAGCCAGCTGAGATCGCTTGTTTTGCGGACTATACAGGTCACGTCATGTCCCCGGCGTACAAGTTCCTCCGCGAGATGGCTCCCGACAAATCCTGAAGCGCCGGTCAACAGTGTTTTCAAAACTGCGATCCTATTCTATCCGATGGATTTTTCATAGATGCGGTAGGTTTTATAGACCCGCCCGCCAAGGCGTTCGATGGGCCGGACTATTGCGATGTTGTCCTCAAGCACCCAGGACATTTCCGCCCAGTTATATCCTTTTTTCATGCCGTCGACAAAATTGTGATAATTCAGTGCGACGTCCAAGCCGAGGTTGCGGTACTCCTTCAGAATACCGAATGTAATCACGCGGATCCTGTGGATTTTTCCTGGGCGTGTATGCCACAATAATTTAAGCAAACCAAACGGAAAAAGCCGTCCGTTGCGGATCTTGATCAGCGCCTGGTTCATGTCCGGAAGGGACAATGAAAATCCGACGGGTGTGCCTTTGTGCTCGGCGAAAAAGATGATATCCGGATCGAGAACATTTTTCATTTCTTTCGCGAGATGATCGAATTCCGCCTCAGTCAGCGGCACGAATCCCCAGTTCTTCTCCCATGCGGCATTATAAATACGTTTGACGATGCCGATATCCTCGTCGTATTTATCCTTCCTGAAAGGGCGAATCGTGAAATTGCCGCGTTTCAGGATCAGTTCCGTTCCGCGAACCAGTCTTTCCGGAACGCCCTGCGAATCATCGACGCATAACGCATAGAGGTCTTTGGCTTTTGTAAACCCGTAACCTTCGATGAGACCGGCATAATATTCGGGATTGTAAGGCATCAGAATGACAGGCGGACTGTCGAATCCTTCAACCAGAAGCCCGTATTCTTCATTACTGGAAAAACTGGCCGGTCCGTACACGACCGTCATTCCTTTTTCGCGAATGAAGCTTTCGGCTGCCCGGAATAATAGGTTTGCCGCATTCTGATCGTTGATACACTCAAAACATCCGAAGAATCCCGCTTTTTCCAGGTGGAATTCATTATAATTGTGATTTACTACAGCCGAGATCCGGCCTATCATTTCCCGGTTCCTGTAAAGCCCGTATAGGCGCACATCGGCATGACGGTAAAACGGATTCAGTTCAGGATTAAAAAACCGTTTTCGCTCGGTGATCAGGGGAGGCACCCACAAGGGATCGTCAGCATAGATTGTCCACGGCTGGCGGATAAACCGGTATAGTTCATTCGGACTGTCAATCAATTTAATTTCCATATGCATTTTCCCGGTGTAATATATACGTTGCGGTCAAACGAAGATAGACAAACAACTCTAAATAATCAATGATAAACGGTCACAACAGGCAAAAACAATCAACGGTTCACTGAAAATATTGTATAATATATGCGAGATGAAATAAGGTCATGGGGAGTCCTGACGCACATTTTTATCCTAAAATATTTCGAAATGCCTCTGGCTGAAAACCATCGTTTTGAAGGTATGTTAGGATGACCTGTTTGAATGTCCGTTTTTTTCCTAAATAAATCTTGATTTTACTTTTTCATTGTTTTAACTTACGAAAATTATGTTGAATCATCAAAAGACCCGAGGCTAAAGCCATGAAATTGAATAAAATAAATGCAAGCCTGACCTGTATATTCATCATCCAGGCCATGATATTATCCGCCCCGGTATGCTCCCAGATTGGCAGCACATCGGCCATGACGGACCGGTATGGCACGTTCTATACTTTCTCCGCAAAACCTATCGGTTCCCTGAACTCCTTTGTTTATCAGAATCTGAGATTTTTCAGCGGAAATGCCGACAGGAACAGCGGAACCTCTACGTCTGTGGAAAAAATCAAGGACATCAATAACGTCCTCGGATTGAATTTCGGTTTTTCAAATGAATTTGACGTTATCGTAAACGGCAATTTCTACCAGACCGCAAACCGGGCCCCCAGCATCACCGACCGGGAGGTAAATTCTTTTACGAAGAAAGCCTTCATTCCGGATGATTTTTACCTGAATCTGCGTTTTGTCCCGTTTTCATTCATGAATAAAAAACTGAATGCCGGCTTCATGCTCAGTACAAAATTCGAGGGCCAGGGAATCGCCAACTCTCCTTTCCAGAATTATTCCGCCGGGAATACTGAAATCGGGTTGTCTCTTTTGACTTCCTATTTCGGCAAACCAAGAACGATCGAAGACGGTTTTGCCGTTCATCTGAATCTCCAGTTTTTTAATCATCTTGACAAAGGCCAATACACCGGATTCACGGATGAAGACAGCATACGCCGTTCCCTCGCCGATACGGCCGTTTCAAAAGGAAACACCACAAGCATCCGTTTTGCGCTCGGAATGTCCTATCCTTTTCTGGTTGCCGGAAGGTATCTGTTTATCATGGCGGATATTTACGGATCCAATTATCTGACTAAACCGCCGGAAACCGCATACAGCCGCCAGAACTATGCGTACGCGGCTCTGGGCGTGAAATACAATCTTTTCAGCTGGATGGGCATTCATGTCGGCGGCGAATACCAGCTGATGAAAACCTCTGAAGTTACGCTGTCCAGCCGGGATCTCAAAATTGAGGACCTGACCGTTTCCCAGTCAGACTTTCCGAAGTACCGGGTTTTCGCGGGACTCAGCTTTCCCTTGTCTCCGCGGGCCATGATCGTCGCCACGGAAGAAATGGTCCTGACCGAAAAGGACCGCGAAGTCATCAAAAGAAAAGAAGTCGAAGACGTACTGTATTCCGAGCAGGAGATCCAGCGCCGCAGCGTGAATTTCAAGCCCGTTACTGAAATGCGGAAAATCTATAAAACTTCTGTCAGCAGCTACATCGATGTCCTGATGCCCAAAGACAAGAAACCGGTAGAATTTAAAAGCTCTGACGATGAAGGCGGCGGAGAATAAACAATTGCAGACCCATAAAAAAACCCATCGGAAGAATCAGATGGGTTTTTTTTTCTCTTCGGCACCACATGTTTCCGTCAATTTGTCTGATCCGGAATGCTCTCTTGTTCTTCTGAAACGGAGCTGAAAGGCTTTGCCTGCAGGGCCTTCTGATAAATGTCCGACATTTCAGCCGTCGGACTGAAATATTTCCATACAACAAAACATGCGATGAGGCAGAACAGAGTACATGCCGCTCCGCCCTCAGGTCCGAAGGAGCCGCCGGTAATCCAGTCCGGACCAGTTTCCGCTGACAGGGTCATCGGAAGTTTCGGTGTTGTGCCGCTGACCGGGAGTCCCCAGATAATCCCCTGCGTAAAGTTCCACGCCGTGTGTATGCCTACGGGCAGCCATAACGACCGGGTCCGCAAGTAAGCTATCGAGAGAAGAATCCCGGCAAGCACGATGTTGATGAGCCCGAAAACCGAAACATTGGGATTGCCCGCGTGCGCAAGGCCGAAAACGACCGAAAACAGCAGCGTCGCCCATACTTTCCCGATGCCTTCCGTCAGCGACTGAAAAAGATATCCGCGGAAAAGGATTTCTTCATTAAAACCGACCATCAGGTACAAAATGAAATTGCCGAACAATCCGGCTGTGATATATTGAAAATCCTCATTCATCAATCGAATCTCCATCCAGCCGAAAATGAACGGAAGCCCGACCGTGAAACACAGCATCATGAAACCGATCAAAAGACCGAGAGACCAGTCTTTCATGGCTCCAGCACGCCATCCCATGCCAAGCGATCGTATATCGCGTTTATCGAGAAATTTCAGCAGGATGAATCCGGCCAGAAGAGCCGAAAAGGCGGATATAAAGAGCATCACGGATTCCATGGCTATCGAATGAAGAGGAAATACCTTAAGGAACAGCTGGGCAAAAAAGAAAATCGGAATGCTGATCACGGTGAACAAAATCAGATAAAGCGCCATCCTCCATCCGTTACGCATCTGGTCTTTTGAATTAACAAAAACGTCTTTAAGGGTCATGAAAATACTCCTGATTACATGTTGTACGAATAAACGGAATTCGGAATAAAATGTTTCAGAATAAATGCGACAATGCGGGAAATCGGGATTTCATATCGGATTCATCGGACATTTCAAAATCGCTGAAATCAAAACCTGGAGAAACCACGCATCCGATGAGGGAAAATCCGCTGTTACAATGCGCTGACTGCCAGACCCCTCCCGGAATGAGCAATTGAGGAAATTCTCCCCTCATAATTGCATTTCCGAGCTGATGGGATTCACAGATCCCGTTATCGCCGATCAGTGAAACCTCCAGCGCAGAACCGGCATAAAAATGGTACATTTCATCATGACGGACACGATGCCAAGCCGTTCGCTGACCTTCCGTAAGCAAAAAATAAATACAGGTCGATGAGCAGCGTTCCGGATCGGTTTTAGCGGGAATCACCGACCGGTAAGTCTCGCGGTAATACCCGCCTTCCGGATGAGGACTCAGTCCTAATCTCCTGATCCATTCGGCGATGCCGTTCATTCCCGCCATTAACGGCGCCGGAGGATGAAATAGATGACGTAAGCGATGAACAGGACAATGAAAGCGGTCTGATTGACGGCCGGTTCTACCCAAAAGAACATATTAGCAAGGATAAGCCCTCCCAACAAACCGATGACGGACCATCCGAAAATTTTCCAGCGTTTCTGCCGTTTTATTTTTTCTTCACCGGCCGTGTCTTCGGACGATGGGTCGGGGATCGTGTTGTTGTCGGAATTGGTCATGGCATGCCTTCCGGTTTAGTGATTACTGTTTTTCGATTCGGATATGCAGTTCTTTCAGCTGACGGTCGTCGACCGCGGACGGCGCCTGATCCATCAGGGAAACGGCGCTGTTCGTCTTGGGAAACGCGATGACGTCCCGGATGGATTTCCGTCCTGTCAGGAGGGCGGCCATTCGGTCAAATCCCAGAGCGATCCCGCCATGCGGAGGAACGCCGTATTCAAACGCCCGCAGCAGGAATCCGAATTTCATTTCCCTTTCCTCACCCCTGATATTCAGCGCGTCAAACATTTTGTTCTGGATGTCCTTTCGGTGAATCCGGATACTGCCGCCGCCGATTTCTGATCCGTTCATGACCAGGTCATAAGCCTTTGCCCGGACCTTATCCGGCTGTGAATCCATATATTTCATGTCCTCGTCCATAGGAGAAGTAAACGGATGGTGCATGGCGACATACCTTTGTTCCTCGGCGTCATAATCGAACAGCGGAAAATCAACCACCCAAAGCAGACGGAACTCCTTTTCATTGACCAGTTGAAACATGTCGGCCAGTTTCAGGCGCAGCTGGCCTAGTGCGGAGAGGACCGTTTTGCGGTTCCCGGCCGCGATCAAGATCACGTCGCCCGTTTCGGCACATGAACCCGCGGCGACCGCGGACAGGGTTTCCGGACTGACAAACTTCGATATGGAAGACTGTATGCCGCCCGGATCCATTTTTATATAAGCAAGCCCGCTCAGGCCGAGGGGTTTGACGAATTCCGTCAGCTCGTCGAGTTTTTTCCTCGATAATGCCGCCAGCTGGTTTTTGACCGTGATGGCGGCAACGATTCCTTCCGGCAGGGCGAGCGCTTCGTTGAACACTTTAAAATCCGTTCCCCGGACGATGCCGCTGATTGTGTGGATCTCCATGCCGAAACGCAGATCGGGCTTATCGCATCCGTACCGGCTCAACGCTTCCGCATAGCTCATCCTCGGCAGAGGAAGAGGTATTTCCAAGCCTTTCAGTTCCCTGAAAATCCTCGCCATGAGATTTTCAGCCGTTCGTAATACATCCTCTCGGTCCACAAAGGCCATTTCAACATCCACCTGTGTGAATTCAGGCTGGCGGTCGGCGCGCAAATCCTCGTCCCGGAAGCATTTAACGATCTGAAAATAGCGGTCGAAACCGGAAACCATCAGCAATTGTTTGTAGATCTGCGGAGACTGCGGCAGGGCGTAAAAGTGCCCCGGGTGAATGCGGCTGGGAACAAGATAATCTCTCGCTCCCTCCGGAGTGCTTTTCATAAGGAAAGGAGTCTCGATCTCGGCGAACTCATGTTCCGAAAAATAATTCCGTACAATCTGGGCCATCCTGTGCCGGAACAGGATCGCTTCCTGCATCGTGCGCCGTCTCAGGTCCAGGTAACGGTACTCCAGGCGCTGGTCTTCATCGATCCTCAGGTTTTCCTGATTCAGTTCAAAAGGTGTCGTTTTGGCGGCGCTGAGAATTTCTAACCCGCTTGCGTTGATTTCAATTTCACCGGTCGGCATGTTCCGGTTGATGTTTCCGGCTCCCCGGGCTGATACTTTCCCGCTGATCCGGATTACGTATTCATGGCGGAGCTCTTTCGCTTTTTCGTGCGCTTCAGGATTGTTATCAGGATTGAACAAAAGCTGGGTAATGCCGTACCGGTCCCGCAAATCAATAAAAATGATTGTACCCAGGTCCCGGCGGCGGTGCACCCAGCCGGTCAGAGTAACCGCTTCATCAAGGTGACCGATATTCAGCTCGCCGCAGGTATGGGTTCTCAGAACCGTTTTTAAATCGGGGGTCATAGACTGATTTCCTGTGTTAATGTTGCATCCGTATAATGACGGAAAGATAAACATTTTAATCAATTATTCAATCATGTTTTCAAAAAAAAACCGCTCCATGTCTGCCGGAGCGGTTTGGAAACAGGCCTGTGGTGTTTATCTTGAAAAAACAAAAGTCTGACTGATGGTAACCATGCCTTTATGGCCTTTCGGGAATTTCCAGCTGCGGATCTTGTTCTGAACGCACTGGCCGACTGCATTCCCGACCGTATTTTCGGTCAACTGGATTCCGGATACAATTCCGACCGGATTGATCTTGATCTGGACGCTTAATTTACCTTTTATATCGGGCGTCCGTTTCAGTTCCTTTGTATAACAGGCGTTGATCGCCATGGCCTGTTGTTCGAAGACCGCCTGGAAATCCGCCGCGGAGGCGCCCATTCGTCCGCTGCCCGTTACACTTGCGTTCCCCACTCCGATGATTCCGTGACTGGCATCCCCGGCGACAACCGACAGTGTCTGGTTTTCACCCAATAAACCGGTCAGTTCCGTAATCGATGCGTTGCGGTTATCGGCCATCCTCTGATCGCCGAGGATGGTTCTTGAATCTCCGTTTTCCGCTGTTTCGATGCGGTCGATGCGGTTCAGTACGTCATCCAGGTTCACATTCGAATGGGTCAGGTCCACGGAACTGTAACGTCCGTTTCCGTCCGTGGGGGTTCCGACCACAGCGAGCAGTCCCCTTTCCATTGCACGGCTGCTTGCATTCTGAACCCTGTTTGCGGCCTGCGACCGCGCTTGATTGGCCCGGTTCAGACGGTCGGTTGCGTTCCCTCGGATATTGGTCCTGCCGACACGGTTTACCGTCGTGTTTAGCGATTGATTTGTCCGGGTCTCGTTTTCAATTTTTGGTTTATCAAGCTCCAACAGCAGCCGCGGATCCACCCGCATGACCTGGCCCAGCTTCTTCAATATTTTCGTGCTTATTCCTGTTCCGGTGGAAATCTGACGGGGCTGTGAGGCCTGGTACGCCAGCGGACCGTAAACAAATAAGAGACTCAGCACAAAAGCCATCAGCATCCGCCGGTCGATCGATTTGAAGAAGTCTTTCTGAAACTCCCTTGGGAACGCGACAATTCGTATTTCACGTGCGATTGACGGGCGTGACTGCGATATGGAAATAGCGGTTGCCTGGAAGTTGGGGTTCATGGTGGTTTTCATTGTTGCCTCCTGGGATATATCCCGGTTTTGTTTATGTGTTTTTCTTGTTCATTACGTACACATGTTTTCAGATAAAAAAAATCAGTAATCTCATTGCAGATATGATCTGCATCACATAAATTCGTTTTAAAAAGCAATTACCGGGTGATTTTTGGAATGGACATTTTTACCAGGAATCGGTTGTGAAACAAGACAGGTTGGTATGATATAAGATTTTATTCGGTTAAAACTTATAATATAATCGGTTATAGCCGCTGGTTTTACATATCATACGGTTTTACGGAAGAAAGGCAACGAGGCAGAACCTTGAACGCAAAAAAAAAGCCGTCCCGGACCCGGAACGGCTATTGAGTAACTTACAGGTTTACTTTGTAAACACAAACGTTTGATTGACGGTGATCATGCCTTTTTTCCCTTTGGGGAATTTCCATCCGCGGATTTTATTCTGGACGCACTGGGCAACTTCATTTCCGACTGTATTGGTCAATACCGACACACCCGCGACACGGCCCATCGGATTGACTTTGATCTGCACGCTGAGTTTTCCCTTGAGATCCGGGGATTTTTTCAGTTCCTTGGTATAGCAGGCGTTGACAGCTCCCGCGTTCTGGTCGATGACGCCTTGGATATCCGCTGCCGAAGCACCGCCGCCGCCGCCGCCGGATACGCTTGCGCGTCCGACGCCGATGAGACCGCTTCCGGCCTGGCCGCCGATGACGGACACTCCGCCGGCGCCGCCCAATTCCGCAGTGAGATCATCAATTCCGCCGCCGCCGCCGCCGACAGTTCCGCCGGCTCCTAACTGCGATTTACCGCCGCTTCCGTCCGCATCTCCGATGCTTCCGAGCTGTCCGAGCACGCCGTCGAGCCCTGAACTGGAGCCGCTGAAATCGACTGCGGCGTACCGTCCGCCTGATCCGCCGACCGCTCCGGCCACAGCCAGAACGCCGCGTCCCTGAGCCGCCTTAGCCGCCGCCGCCGCACGCCCCGCTGCTGCGGCTTTTGCCGCCGCCGCACGGGCACCGCGCCCGGCCGCTCCACCGCGGGCTTTGATGCTCGCCGTTGTGGTTACGGTCGATGCGGCGTTTTCATCTTTTTCGTCTTCTTTGGGCTTGTCAATATCCTCCAGAAGTTTCGGATCGACTTTCATGACCTGTCCCAGCTTCTTCAGGATTCTGGAATTCATCGCTGAAGACTGAGGAGGTCTGGGCTGTGCAGCTTTATACAATAACGGACCATAGACTAACACTAAAGAAATGAAAAAGATGGCAATAATTCTCTTATCCATTGATTTCCAGAAATCCTTCTGGAATTCCTTGGGAAACGCAACAATCCTGATTTCACGCGTCGCGCCGGCAACTCTTCCTCCCGGAGGGGCTACCGAGGACTGGTAATTCCCGGATTGTTCTTTTATTTTTTGCATTTCAGACCTCCTGAAGAGTTAATATGAACCCTTCGTTTTTTAATCCTATTTCCTAAATTTCTTACAAACCCCTTTACAACACATCACGTTCGTTCGCAAGACCGCCCATCAACCTTAAATTTGAAAACTGGTTACGCCCGCAGGTGAAAACAACTTTCAAAAGAACATTAAAAGGCATTTGCGCGTCACCGTATATGATGAGTTCTTTCTTGAACTCGATGCCGAATTTATCCTCGAGTTCGGTCGCCTTGTTGGCTTCTTCTTCCAGTTTCTCGGCCAATTCGGCGATCATATACGTGTTTTTCTGGGCCTGCACACGGTCGATCTCGGCGACGGCTTCTTTACCAAAAAAAACGTGCTGTGAGGAAATACCGATGACAAGGGATTTCTTGGGTTTGTTTTTCGTGACAATTTTAGGAGGCTGAAGACCTTCTGATTTGGTGGCCAATGCGCCCGTCGTGGAAAAATTGACCAGCAGGAAAAGCAACATGATGGTCAACATGTCCATCAGCGAGTTCATATTCAATCCGCCCTCTTCGGAACGCTTGTTTTTCTTGGCGGCTGAAGGTTTAAATGCCATAATCAGGCTCCTTCCAGTAAATTTAAACTAAATAATAATTTTCCCGACGCCAATGTTTGTAAACCATGGTACCTTCACAGTCTGGTTGGTCGCCGGATCTCTTAAAGTACGTGTTCCCGAAGCCCGGACAAAATCCATAGTGGTGACTATGACCTGGTATTCGATGACATCTTCAGCGGTAATAATAATGGTTTGATCATCCTCGAACCCTTTGCCTTCAATGGATTTCCTGATTTTCGCGAGCTTTTCCTTCAGGCCGGTATAATCGTATTTTCCTTCGGCTGTTTTAGGTAAAGTCGGACCGCCCGTGGATTCTCCGCCCAGAATGGCTGAATTGCCCGCAATCGTTACTCCTTTTTCCGTGATAATCAGTTTTAAACCGATTCTTGGTTTTTCTTCTTTCGGTTTATCCTGCTTATCCGATGAGCTAGAACCTCCCTGAGCGCTCAATTGCGGCAAATTTAACTCAATATAAGTATTCTTAACCATTTCCGAGCAACTGAGCAAAAGAGGAATCAAGATGCACATCATGTTCATGATAGGGCGCAAATCCAATTCCGTGCTTTCGACTTTTACACTTCTTCGAGCTGATGGTTTAAAAGCCATAACTCAAATCCTTATTTTAATTTTTTAAAGATCAACTATAACAAACTTTTAATCCGTAAAAGATCAATAATCACTTTACAAACTATTGATATTACAGCGATTACTTACTCTGTACTAATAAGTTGATCAGTTTGACCATGTGTTCGTCCATTTCATCGATGATTTTCGATGTTTTGGCCGTAATAATTGTATAAACAATGATTGAAGGAATAGCAATCGTAAGACCCCAGATGGTAGTCTGCATGGCGGCAGAGATACCGGATGCGAGGAAGAGGGCTTTTTTATCTTCAGGCATGGTAGGGCTACCGACGGCGGCGAACGCGAGAATCAGACCGTACACCGTACCCATCAGACCGAACAACGTCGAAACGTTGGATAACATCGCGAGGAAACCGGAACGTTCGGTGAGTTTCGGAATAATTTCCAGAGTGCCTTCGTCAACCGCGTTCTGAACGGCTCGGAAATCGAGCTGGCCGCCTTCACGTTCAGCGGCGCGCTTCAGACCGGCGAGAACGACGGAGGGCAGAGCTTTATCTTTGGCGGTTTCGCACAGTGCAATCGCTTTTTTCAGATTTCCGCCGGCAACGAGTTTGCGGATCTCGGCCATAAATTTCGGCGCGTCTACATTGGAACGGACAAAAATAAAATACAGACGTTCCACCATGATTGATATCGCGAATACGCCGCACAGCGCGATGATCCACATGTAAATACTTCCGTCAACGCTCCACTTGAAGCTGTTGAAAAATTGATCCATGAACACGCCAATACCGCTCTGTTCTTCTACGGGCGCGGCGGCCGCACCGCCTTCGGCTCCGCCTTCCTGCCAGAAAGACACATTGGAACCGGCATAAACTTCAGATGTCGTTACTGTTGACATCACCGCAAACATCAGCATTGATAATACAACGCTCAGCATCCCTAATGTCAAATACCTTTTCATGAACGAAACCTCCTGTTATGTTCAAGATTGAAAAAGAAATTAACTAAAACCATATTCACGTCATTAAAAAAAGAACAGAAAAAAATCAAGGCGTGATTAATATACTATCTAATAAATTAAATGCAAGCATTTTTCTTTTTTAAAAAAGATGATCCGAGATGAAAACCGGATCAATTCCGTTTACGCTTGATGATCTGGTCGATTTCGCCGAGATCAACGCGGTCGGGATTCAGCAATTCATATTTGTCAAAAAGGATCAGTTCCAGATACCTTTTCTTTATGTCCGGGACATAGGATTTCTGCCCGATGACTTTCTCGATCTGAGGCGGCACCCGCTGAACAAAGAGAGAAACGCCCGGTCCCTCGATTTTTCCCTTGATGGTGGTTTTTCCGAAAAACTGAATCATTTCACCTTTATAATAAACGACCAGAATGGGTCCTTTGGGGCCCTCTTCCTCTTTGACGGTATAAAGGTTCGGATCCGGCGGCAGCTGCGTTTCGACCACCACAACGATATCCTCGCCCTGATCGTTCATGATGACTTCCATCTCCGGATGCTTGATTTCCTGGGCCTTGACGGAAGCGGATACCGCAAACGCGGTGAAGAACAGGACCGCCGTCAGAAAAAACAATTTGCTGTTCATTGATGTCTCCTTGATTATCGTTGTGTCATGACGCGTCCCCGGCGGACCAGCGCCTTTTGCAGGGACTTGCGTTCGGGCAGAGGCGGCTCGGCAAACTCGGCGGTGGCATCCTCCACTTCGGTCGCCTGCAGGTAGATACGGATTCCATGATGGTCTTTCCGGGATTCATTGTCGCGGACCGCGATCGCGAATATGTTCCGGCCCTGCATCAGGTTTTCCGCGAATAAATCGGTAATTTCCAGTGAATCACCCCTTGAATCTTCGGGTTCTGCGGTCGATGTATTGATAAACACGCCGTTCAGGTAGAATTCGTAATACCCGTCGCACGCGATATAAACCTTGCCGCTCTGGGGAATCCCGGGGATGTTAAAATTAAATCGGAAGTAAACGATCTTCGCGGTATCCAGCTGCCGTTTGATTTCGTCCTGTGTAAAAATGCGGCGCTGGAACGAAGTGTCCTGTATAACCTGGAAGTCAGAGAAACGGATCCCTTTGTAATAATACGACTCGACTTCATCGATCGATGCCGAGTCTTTCGGCACAACGGATGCTGTATCCTTCGGAACGGACTTCGATGTGGTATCGGCGGCCGCACTGCCGGTTGTATCCGCTGATCCTGAAGAATCCGTGGAGGATTTTATCGAGGATGTGTCAACGGTAATGACATCCTTCTTTTTGATGAATTCAGGCAGAACGGGAACCTGATAGGTCTGGCCCAGTCCCAGCCATAACGGATAAGATTTGCTGGAATCGAGAATATCATGCGGAACGATTGCCGTCGCGGGAGGCGGAGCGGCAGGATACCAGTTCTTGTCGTTGAAATTCGGAGTCTGCCAGATTCCGTCATATACGTTGGAGGAATACCAGTCCGTATAGTTAGACGCGTATGAGTACGAAGTCGTTTTCAGTTTCAGGAGCTTCGCGTAATATTCATCGTATTTGCCCAGCAAGGCGAGAATTCTCTTCACGTAGATATCGTCCGTCTTGGCGATATTCTCTCCCTCGGCGCCGTTCGGGTCCTGGACGAGATTCACCAGGCCAAGGTCAACGCAGGCGTTAAAGGTTTCCGTAAGAACGGTTCGCGCGTTTTCACGGCAGAAACCGGTAACCTGGCTGAAGGTTTCCATGGCGTCGGAGTAATGGACGAATTCCTCGTTTTCCTCGTTGGCGAAAAAAGTTTCCTGATATTTTTTGTTATAGAAATCGGCGGTATCCGCTTCCTGGTAACTCAGGCGTGCGAAATCATACGCGAAGGTCAGTTCCTCCCTGAGGATCTGGCGCGCGTCTTCGTCGAACATGTTGTTGTCTTTGGCCTGAGTCACGGAGCCTGTGTAAAGCTTGACCGATTGCGCGCTGAAATTCGGAGAGTACTGAGTCACGAAGACGTTCATCTGCGCCGGCAGGTCGTAAAACACGTCCCAGAAACCTTTTCTCGTTTTGGAATCGACGAAATTCTGTCCGGCGGCGGTCACGGTGCGGTAGTAGGTCGAAAGTTCGGAATATTTCTCCATGACCACAAATGAAAGCTTGGCGACTTCGGACGGAACGATCCCCGAAATTTTTACGATATTCCTCCGGCATTCGTTGGCATACTTATCATTGATGCCGAGCGAATCCGCCTCTTTCAGCGCTTCCTGGAATCCGGTCGTGGCTTCCTTTGCGGCCGGTACGACCAGCTGGGTCAGAATCCCCTGCTTTTCGGCCACATAATCGATCGAGCCGTATTCCGCGATGATCGGAGCGTTCAGATAAGCGTCAAGAATCAGCTTGTTTGAATATGCCATGGCGTAAATGATGCGCGAAATCCTTGATTTTGACATGTCCCGGAACTGAATGGCCAGTTCCTTCTGCCGCTTGAGGGAATATTCCTTTTCCTTGGCGGTCCTGCCTTCGAGAGTCCGCGCGATGATGATGTTTGCGGTATCCTTGTTCTTGATTTTCTTGTAGATCGAATCGGCGATCTGCTTTTCCTCATCCGCAAGCCGGACCAGGGCCTTTTCGAGGAAGTCATAGGAGTTCTTGTACTCCGTTACCGCGCCGCGGTACGCGTTGGACGCTCCTTTATACACGTCTTTCTGGGCGAGCACCTGCTTGCCGAGGTTTTTCTTGTCATATTTGAATTCCTTGGTCTGCAAGGCATCCCCGAACTGTTCACGCACAAATCCACGGTAATACGCGGCTTCATACGTCCGTATCTGCGCCATTTCGGTGATGCTTTCATATAGAGCAATCAGTTCCTTGACCAGGCCGAGTTTTTTATCCTCTTTCTTGTCGACATTGGGCATCTTCAGCTGGAGCTTGGTGAATTCCTCGTATTTCAGTTTGCCCAGCTCGTACAGGGACTCGGAAGAGAAAAACTTGTTATAGTCCAGTTTCTGCCGTTTCAGGTCGTCGCTTTTTTGTTTGGCTTTGTTGAACGCATCGATGGCCTCCACGCGCCGGTTACGGGTAAGGTGATTGATGCCGATGCGGTAATAGGATTCGACGTTCCGCTTGTCATTCGGGTACAGACGGGCAAAGTCCTCATATTTTTTGTAGGCGCGTTCTTCCTCGTTAACCTTAAACAGCAGTTTCGCGATTCCGTAATCCATTTCCTGGGTGTATTCGGATTTAGGATACAGCCTGACGAATTTCTCGCTCAGGCGGATAGCTTCATAATTGAGCTGTTTAGATTTCAGGGTATCCTCGACGAGATCCGCCCGGCTGGCAGCCTGTTCCATGTAATATTCGGCGTTATACATCACGATCATGGCATTGATTTTTCCCTCATCTTCGGAAAAATTCGGATAGCGGTCGACAAGTTTTTCGCCGAACTTGGATGCCGATTCAAACTCTTTCATTTCGGCCAGAAGATACTGCACGTTGTAAAGCGCGTTGGGTGCGAATTTGGAACCGGGGAAGGTATCCGCGTAGGCCGTAAAACCGGAAACCGCCCGTTTCAGTTCTTTGGATTTGATATACTCATCGGATGCGTTGTACATAGCGGTCGCCACGTCTTCCTGCTTGGAATACTGCAGTTTACGGCCTTCTTCAAACGCGCGCTGGTATTCCCTTGCCGCTTTGGCCGGTTCCTTTCTCGCTTTGAAATCATCGGCATGCTTGAAGATCGAGACGAAGATCACCTGTACGGCGTTTGTTTTTTGTTCGCTCGTCGACGTCGGGTTTTCATATATCCTGCGCGCCACGATCTCCGAACTCCGGTAATCCTTCCTGTCATAATAGGTCTGCATGAGGTACTTTTCGGAGACATTCACCTTATCGCTGAAAGGATACCGGTTTACGATGGTATTGAAATACTGGCTGGACCTCCGGAAATTATTGTGGTCATAATAGATAGCTCCGGCCTGTGCCAGGAAATCGGGCGTCTTTTTGCCGGGATTGCCCAAAACGGGTTCCGGATTTTCGAGCGAGTCCACGGGAAACATCTGGACGGTATCGGGAAAGAGCCTCGCGTAATTGTCGATCGCATCGATCAGCTTTTCCTCCGACGGCAGCAGGGCCAGAACGCTGTCGCTCGGGATATTCGCCGGTTTCTTGTAGGGCGACGCCTTATAGAGCGAATCGGCAATCACGTATGCGTTGACCGCCGACCGGTACCGGTACGTATCGTACGGATAAGTGGTCGCCACCTTGATATAATTTTCATACGCCGAATCGAGAAGCCCGAAGAAGGTGTACTGGATCAGGGCGAGGTTGTAATGGAACTTATACGCGAAGGTATCGACCGGGAAGTAACTGATGAATTGCTGGCTGTAATTCATCGCGATCCGCCAGTTTTCCTTGTCCATGGTGATCTGGGCTTCGTCGTAATAATACAGAATGTTATCCACCAGCACGTCGCGGGCAAGCTTATTGCCGTAGCGGATCTGTTCCTGGTCGGACTGGGCCAGGGACCATTCGCTGTTGGGCTTATAGGCCTCGTAGAGCTTGAATCGGTGTACGATCATACTGTCGCGGAGACTTTTCTTTTTCGCCATATCCGTCGCACCGTTGAGCAGACGCTCATAAATATCGATCACACGCTTTTCGGCGTAGGGCGAACGCCAGTTCATCGGATATACGGCGATCATTTCATTGTAGGCAAAAGTGGCCAGCGTGTCTTTTTGTTCCATGTAATAGGATTCGCCGAGGGACCACATGATTTCGGGAGCGTATCGTTTGTGATTGAGTTTGGCCTCGTCGATGTAGCTTCGGATCAGGCGGTATCCGCCCTCGTTGGTTCCCTGCGCAAGGTCGATCTGCTCCGCCCAGCGGTTGAAACTGATGCCGATGTAGGTGATCGCCTCCACGTCCAGTTCCTGGGGCCCCAGATTGTACCGTTTTGCGGAGTCCACGTCATCCACAAGATAGGTGAAATAACTGATCGCCTGGGGATAATTGCTCAGCCGGTAGTGGGTCCACGCCAGCTGGTAGACGGCTTCCTGGAACCGGGCGGACTGGGGATAATCGAGCACCTTGCTGTAATTCTTGATCGCTTTGTTGAGATCGTCATCGCCGCCTTTCGCGAAATAATAGGCGCCGATCCGGTTGTAGGATTCAGCGGCGTATTTGCTGTCGGGGAAGCGGCGGGCAAGATCCTCATAATATTTCAGCGCTTCTTTCTGGCGCCGTTCGCCCTCGCGGGCCCATCGTCCGTCGGATTCTTCCCAGGTCAGCTCGCGGCTTTTCAGCTGTTTGCCCTCCTGTTCCTTGATGAACGCAAGGTTGTACATGGCGTCCACCACATAGGGGCTTTCCGGAAAATTATCCACCAGCTGCTGAAAGGTCTTCGCGATATCGACATAATCCATTTCAGGATCCTGCAGGAGCTGGGGCATGGGCAGATTATTCAGCGCGTCTTCTATGGCTTTTTCGTCCTTTCCCTCGCTGATGAGCTTAAGACGGTAATTTTCCTTTTCCTCATCGGCTTTTTTCTGCCGTTTGACGTTCTCCTTATATATGGAATCCAGCAGTATCACGTGCCGGTCCTCCATGACGCTGAACAGGTATTCGGCACGCTGAAGCAGCACCAGCGCCGTTGTGGCCGAACTCCGGTCGTGTTTCTCCAGGTATTCCTTGCTTTGCCTGAGACCCTTGTCCAGCAACAGGAGGCGTTCGTCTTCGAGCCTGGACTTCTTCTGTTCAAGTTCCTCTTTCAGCTGCAGTAGGTCTTCGCTGGAGATGGCTTCAAGCGCCGATGTGTCCAGCCCGTTTCCGGAACCGGACTGTGCGCGGATGCCGGCCGATCCCAACCCGGTCAGCAAAGTAAAAAAAACCATCGGCAGAACGCGCGTATAAAAACTCATAATAATAATCCCTGTGAAAGGTTGAATATTCATCCTGTTTATGCGGCGGATCCCGGCTTTCGCCGGTATATGTTCATCCCCAAACGTTCTTTCGTATGCATCGTGAACTGACAACGCAAGAAGTATTCTGCATAAGCGCTAAGATCAACGGTCTCCGGACGGGATACCGAAAGCGTTCCGGCCCCATGATCGGCATAAGGGGATTCAGTGTTTTCATCGGTCGTCGTAGTATCGGAAACCGAATGATCGTCATGGGTTCCGGCGCCTGTGGATGTAGTGTCCGTCCCGGCGCCTGCGGATGTAGTATCCGTTCCGGCGTCTTTATGATCCGTTCCCCCTTCCTCGATCGTTTCTTTTGTTCCTGTCGAAACGGAATCCCCCGGGGTTTCCTTTGTTCCGGCAGAGGCGCTGTCAGCGGATCCGGTGCCTGTTTCACCGGTTTCTTCCATGTCATCCATGTACATATCCTCATCGCCGGACCCTTCCTCCGACTTTTTCTTCTTTTCTTTACCCTCGAGAGTGTCTACGACGGTAATCACCTCCAGCTGAATGTCTTTGTATTCAAACGGATCGTTTTCGGGCTGTTCGGATTCCTTGCCCTCGAAATATTCCTTGTCAAAAAACTGCTTCTGGGAGGAACGCATTTCTTTCAGTTCCTTGTCACGGATTTCCTGTTCCTTGAGTTTGATTTCCTCTTCCAGTTTCGCGATCTTGGTTTCATAATTTTTGCGCCGGGTAATTAGAATGTTGTCAATCTGAGTTATGGCCCTTCCGAGATCCTGTATATTTTCGGTTTTGGTTGTATTGATCACATAAGTAATATTGTTCTTGCCATAAATCGCGAAATCGCCCCAAAGGCTCAGATCGGAATAGCTTTCAATGGTCGGCTGAGCCCCGATCATGATTTCATAATCGCATATCTGGTTGTAGATATCAATCAGTCTGTTCTTGTAATGCGACAGTTTGAGCTGGGATTCCAGCCGGTTCTGCTGTTCAGCCTGCTTGATCATCTGTTCGACGCTGGAAATCTGGAACAGGACCTGTTCTTTTTCCCTTCCGGCTTTCTCCCTGAGGATATTCATTTTTTTGTTTCGCGCCTCGATTTCGCTTGCAATACGCGCCATGCGGTGCTGCGTAAAATACGCCTGCATCTCGATGTTGCTGTAATTGTCAAAACTGACGGAAGCGAACTCGTTACCGATGATATCCTGAAGGGATTTGTCCACATAGTTCGATCCCGCGATCTTTTTCAGCGTTTTAATGTCAAGAATCCCGATGGAATTGATCCACGCCTCGTGCTCGGTCAGCTGGGTCATGTTTTGATTCAGTTCACGGAGCTGCAGCTGTAACCGGCCCGCCTCGTCGTCCTGATTCGCCCTCTTCGCGTTATCCAGAGCATACTGGGTGGTGCTGATCTGACCGGAAAGCTGTTCCTTCTGCAGGGCAATTCTGTCCTTGGCTTCCTTGACAATCTGGTTGCGTCTGGCGATGGCGCCGCTGTCCGAAACCGATTGTCCCGTGATGATGAACTGGCTTGATTGTTCCAGCCCAAGCGCCTCAATGCGCTCAATAAGCCGGTTGATTTGTTTTTGAATTTTCTTCACAAGCAGCAAGTTCTTGGCTTCCTCGGCATCCTTCAATTTCCCCTGTGCAATCCTCAACTGGCTTACCAGTTCACCAAGGTAATGGTATAACCGGGTATTTCTGGGATTATCCTCGACAGCTTTGGCAAATCCGTTGTTTGAAGTAGACAGGGTAAGTAATTCAAAAATGGTGTTATACCTCATGAAGCTGACGGTATCCTTCCGGACCGCCGCGATTTGCCTGGCCTCATTGAGATCCGCGACAATGTTATAAGCTGAATCCCTTTCCGCAATGAAGTCATCGGAGATATATTTCGCTTCCATGGCCGTGGCGACGAAGTTATAGGATTCAATCGCGATCAGTTCCCTTTCACGGTCGGTCAGGTTCGGATCAAGAACATCGATATTCCCCCGAAGGGTTTTGGCCTCGTAGATGTATTCGGAAGCCGGATAATTCCGGATCAGGGAATCGATGAACATGCGAGAGGTATCGATATTGTTGTCCTTGAACGACGACCATGCGACCGTGAGCAGGGCCAGGTCATGGATTTCGGAGTCTTCCCTGATTTGCCGCAGGTTCGGGTAAACGGATCTCATTTTCTGGCCGTTCAGCGCCTGCTCAAACTGGATAAAAGCGATTTTCATCCTCGCAATATCCACCATCTGACGATGCTGTTCCTGATTCGGGGTTTTGGAGCTGATTTTCTGGTCGACGACTTTCTGGAAAAAATCGATAGCGTTGTAATAATCCTCCCGGTTCGCGTAGCAATGCCCGGTCATGAAAAGTGACGCATTATAATATTTCGAACTCGTGGGGATTTTCGCGAACACATCCTTCGCTTTCATGTAATCGGATGCGTCGAAAAACGTAAGACCTGCCATGAAAATCATCCGGTCATAGTGTTCCTGATTCTTTGACTGACGAGTGACCCTGGTTTCAAAATCCCCGAGATATTTGTTCATTTTCGGGCGGTCGGTGCGTATATAGGCAATGCCGAATAATTTCGTAAATGCTTTTTCCGTATATTTGGAGGACGGATATTCGGCAATGACTTTTGAAAATGTCGTCTCGGCATTGTCCATATCCCCCATCTGAAAATAGCATTCAGCCAGGTAATAGAGGACATCATCCCATTCCTTATACTGTTCCGTGTAGGTATTCAGGATATCGGTGAAGCCTATCACCGCCGTCTCATATTCCTGCTGCAGGTAACGGACAAACGCCGCTTTAAGCTGGGCCTGAAGCATTCTCCGGGTATCGCTCTCTCCGCCCATTTTCAGAAGCTGGTCCCGGAGTTTCACACCCTTCATCCGGGTCAGTTCATATTCTTTGGCGTACACCCTCTCATAATTGGTAGTCATGGTCCGGATCGTATTGTCATCGATCGAGTCCGTTGCCGCCATCTGACGGGTAACACGGAGCTGGACCATCTGATCCGCAATCTGGTTCATTTGGCCACGGACTTCTTCAAGACTGAGCCCGAGATTGACGCTGCCGACCTGCCCTTTCCGCAGGCTGCCCTTGCTTTTTCTTTCCACAAACTCCTCGGTGAGAACGACGATCATATCCAGCAGATATTGTTCGTTCGCTATATAACGGCGGGCAAAAGATCCCTGAAGGTCATCCATGTAATCCCGGACGCTGTTCCTGTATTCATTCTCAATCTCACGGACAGACTTCTGGGAAAAAACGTTTTTATTCGTCAGGCCGGATAGCATTACTACGGCCAATATGCAAAACAAAAGATTTCCTGAATCTTTCATAATCGGAACCTTATATATGTTTCATAATATTTCTCTTATATATAATACAATCACCCGTTTAATCGGTCATAAAAAAATGACACTTGAACGAGCCTGATTCATCCTGATATTTTCTGTCGGCAAGATTAGGTATTTTTAATGTTGAAGTCAAGGTTTTTTATGTTTTTAAAGTATATTTTTATCTTTTATTATTCGTTTTTTTTCTTTCGTAAATACCGGTAAAAAAACTATATTGAGTTGCTTGTTTCATTTTTAACGATTTTCGGCCTCTACGGAATCTTTCAAATTTTTTCTCGTTATAAAATATAATTAAGGAAATTAAGGAATTTAAAAAATATGAACATATACCTAATTTTTATTTTCATCGTTTGTTCCGGATTATTGTTCGTTTTCAGAGCGACAATCAGGCGAACATTTTTGCGGATTGCTTCTTTTAGCAAAGACAGGGAGAGAGTCATGGTTGAGGACAGCCTTAAGGTGATTTTCAATCTGGAATACGAAAACCTGGAAGCTGATGAGACCGCCTTGCGTGACAAACTGCAAACGACCCTGAAATCCACCCGTCGGCTAACGGACAAGTTACAGTCGATGAAACTTATTGATCAGGAAAGGGGAAAGCTTTTACTCACCAAAGAAGGGCGAGCATACGCTCTCCGGATCATCCGTATCCACCGGCTTCTTGAAAAATATTTAGCCGATGAAACCAGCATTCCGGAATCCAATTGGCATCGTCATGCCGAAAGCAAAGAGCACCACCTCTCCGAATCCGAAATTGAATTGCTGGCGGTATCCCTGGGCAATCCTGGTTTTGATCCGCATGGAGACCCGATTCCCGACCGTGACGGTAAACTTCCCAGTCATCAGGGCATTCCTCTGATTCAAATTCCTGAAGGCCGATATGCACGTATTTTACACATTGAGGACGAACCGGCCAGCACGTATTCACAGATTGTCGCGCTCGGACTTCATCCGGGAACTCAACTGATGATGATGGAACGGTCGGCGGAACGTCTTCGGTTTGAGGCTAACGGCGAAGAATGCGTTTTGTCGCCTCTTATCGCTGAATCCATTACTGTAAAGATCATTGACAATGACGACCTTTTTCCTGAAAATCATAAAATTCTGACTGATCTGCAACCTGGTGAGGAAGGTGAAATTATAGCCCTTTCAACCGCGTGTCACGGAATACAACGGCGCAGGCTGATGGACCTGGGCATCCTGCCCGGTTCGGTCATACGTCCGGAGCTTGTCAGTTTCAGCGGTGACCCGACCGCTTACCGGGTCCGCGGCACCCTGATTGCGCTGCGTAAAGATCAGACCCGCCAAATCCTTGTTAAACCTACCGGAAAGGACCATCATGCCGAACCCCTCGCTGTGTGACGCCTGTCCGGCCCAGCACTTTCAAAATCTGGTCAAACTGGGCATCAACATGACTGATTATGATTTTGTGATTGCCCTTGCCGGTAACCCCAATACCGGAAAGAGTACCGTGTTTAACCGGCTTACGGGCCTACGTCAGCATACCGGTAACTGGCCGGGCAAAACCGTGGCTCGCGCGGAGGGCGGATTTGTTTACCGGGATAAGCGGTTCAAACTTGTGGATTTGCCGGGGACCTACTCCCTTCTTTCGACCAGCGCTGATGAGGAAGTCGCGCGCGATTTCCTGCTTTTCGGTCAGCCTGATGTTACGATCATCGTCATTGATGCCACACGAATCGAACGGAATCTCAACCTTGTCCTTCAAACCCTTGAAATCACGGACCGTGCGGTGGTTTGCCTGAATCTCATGGACGAAGCCCGGAGAAATAAACTGATCATTGATGATCGGGGACTGGCGAAGGATCTGGGAGTTCCCGTCATCCCGGCGTCGTCCCGCAGGGGCGAGGGCATATCTGAACTTCTTCAGGCGGCCTATGAGATCGCGACCGGCGCCTATGTATGCAAACCCTACAGGATAAAGACCCATTCACGAGCGTTGACCGATGCGCTGGAATCTCTCTCCCGGGAAATCAAATCGCAATTCCCCGATCTGCCCAACGCCCGGTGGGTGGCCCTTCGGCTGCTCGAAGGCGATCAGCGTATCATCGACGCGATCCGATCGAATGAACTCCTAACCCTTGTCAGGGAACAACAAAAAAACCTGAACGGTCAACCCGCCACGGAATGACGATCCATGTCAACAGACCCGGACAAAAAAGAACAACTGATTGAACAGGCTAAACAATTTCGCTGGAAAGTCGGCGATGAGTTCCATGATCAGCTTATGGAATCGATATACCGAAACGCCGCCGAAATAAGCGCGCGAGCCGTCCGTTCGGAGGATCAGGCGCGATCGTTCAGGCTGGATATGTCGATCGACCGAATCGTAACCAACCGCTGGACAGCCTTCCCGATCATGTTTTTGATCCTGGCATTCGTTTTCTGGCTGACCATCGTCGGCGCGAACGTTCCCTCGGCTATGCTTGCGTCGCTTTTAGTGGAGACGATTCATCCCTGGCTCAAATCAGTATTTGAAGCGATCGGTTCGCCCTGGTGGCTGACCGGCATTCTGATTGACGGAGGTTATCTCGCAGGCGCATGGGTCACCAGCGTGATGTTACCTCCGATGGCGATATTTTTTCCGATGTTCACGTTGTTCGAGGATTTCGGTTATCTTCCGCGTGTAGCATTCAATATGGACAATTTATTCCGCCGCGCGGGCGCTCACGGACGCCAAGCCCTGACGATGAGCATGGGATTCGGATGCAACGCCGCCGGTGTAGTGGCCACAAGGATCATAGACAGTCCGCGCGAACGCGTGATCGCGATGATCACGAACAATTTTTCGTTATGCAACGGCCGCTGGCCCACACAAATTCTGATCGCCTCGATTTTTATCGGAGCGGTTGTGCCCGCGCATCTTGCGGGTATAGTGACCGCCGGAGCTGTTGTGAGCGTAGCTCTGCTGGGCATCTTTCTCAGTCTCGCCGTATCCTGGGGATTGTCCAGAACCGTTTTGCGCGGACAAGCTTCGGCATTTACGCTTGAACTTCCGCCCTACCGGCCTCCGCGTATTCTTCAGACGCTCTATACCTCACTGATCGACAGAACGCTGATCGTTTTGTGGCGCGCTATTGTATTCGCGTTCCCCGCGGGCGTGGTGATATGGCTGGTCTCCAATATAAACGTCGGTGATTCGGCGCTCGCCGTCTGGATTATTCATTACATTGACCCTGTGGCTTTGTTTTTCGGACTGAACGGCGTGATTTTCCTAGCTTATATCATCGCTATTCCCGCGAATGAAATCGTGGTTCCGACGATCCTGATGCTGACGGTCATGACGGCGGGAATCGCGGACGCGGGCGCAGGAAGCGGGGTTTTATTTGAATCCGACTCCGTAACACTTACATCCGAGATTCTGAAAGCCGGCGGATGGACGACTCTCACCGGAATAAACCTGATGCTGTTCAGCCTGTTGCACAATCCATGTTCCACCACGATCTATACCATTTATAAAGAATCAAAAAGCATGAAATGGACCTTGCTTGCGACTTTCCTTCCGGTGATTATGGGACTTGCCGCTACTTTTGCCGTTACTCAGCTCTGGATAATCCTCAATCCGTAAAAACCCGGGAGGAACCATGAAACGTTATGTCATTTGTCTTATCGGCGGTTTCATCGCGGCCGGCATTTGCATCGGCGGAATGACGGGCGGCGGTAAAGTTGAAGTCTCTCAGCAAATTCTGCTGTCATCCGCCGGGAACCGTGTGCTCATCGGCTTTGTACTCGGCATCAGCGGATGGAAAATTCACTGGTCATGGCACGGCATTTTGGTGGGCCTGATCGTGACATTATCCTCCTCATTGGTCATTCTGCCCGATATGGCCGGATTTTTTATGTACTCGATTGCCGGAATGATCTACGGACTGCTGATTGAATTTATCGCGACAAAAATTTTCAAAGCGCCGGTTCAGTAACAAAAAAGCCCTGATGTATGTCAGGGCTTTTTCCTGAAAATTTATTTTCTTTTCCCGATTCCGCCTTCGATTGAAACGGGAACGATGACAGAATCTGTCTGCCAGATACCCGGAGAAAAGTAATCAGTTTTTGCAACTAATTTTATTTCCTGGGACCCGTTCAATTCTGAAATATTCCATGAAATATTGTAATTCAGAGGAGGAAAGTTCACGGTCTGGTACAACTGATTATTAATGAAACATTTTATCGTATCCACCTGATTCTGGGGCACTGATGAAAAATTGATGTAAATTTGTCCCAAACCGGCTGAAATATAACTATTGGGTTGCGGATAGATCACATTAATGACAGGTTTTACGTTAGTCTGTACCGATACCCGGACAGTATCTGCCGTAAATTTTTGCGATTTGTTTGATACTCTGCAGCGAATGCGGTAAACACCCTGAACCGACGGAGCATGCCAGGTAACGGTTTGTGAAGCCACATTACCTGAAAGAGTGCCGCCATCCAATACTTTCCAGACATAATTTAATGTTTCCCCGTTTAAATCCCGCGCCTCCACACTTATTACCGAAGAATCGTTGACCAGGATCGCATTGGGTGTTGCCGATATTTTGTCGATAACCGGGACTTTAACATCATCCGTCGGCCCGTTCGTATCTTCGATGCATGCCGCAAAAGCAGCCAAAAACGCAAGGAAGAAACTGACCCGTGAAATATAATCAATCTTTTTTTTCATGACTTGTTATATCCTCCTGTCACTTTGTTGAGCAAGCCTGTATGATCTTAGCATTCTTGTTTTTGATCAGCATCACAATGTATAAACGATTCGCATTATAATAAGGCTTCAAATGAAAAGTTTTTTCCGGCATTTCATACACATTTTGCGGTGTCAATTCGGGTATGGATTCGGATAATCCAATCTCACGGACAGTGTAGTATAAATGATCGCCTAAATTTTCGTACAATATATATTCTATAACCAAATCCTTGATCGATTCATCCCCATACTTAACGATTCGTGAAGCGACATACACACTGGTATCACCGATCTTTTTTTCAATTTCACAATATATTTTCTGTTTTTTGATCGCCAAGGTATCAAGAACTAATGAATAACGGTTCGCCGCGCTTTCTTTAGAGGACGCGCCCTGAAGGGAAATGCCGTTTCCATTGAAAAAAGCATGGGGATAATATGCGGGTAATGTTCCCCTGTAGGCATGATAGCGGTTCATAATAGGCAGGGAACTGAATGTATCCTCATTAGCCGGTACCGGGTTGGACAAAGTAACATGATATTCCAGAACGATCAGACGGTTTCCGTATTTTTCAGTTAAATCGCTCAAAGCTTCCTGGGAATATGCGATGTTTCTGTTCACTGAATCTCCGCGGGTATACCTGTGCACAAAATTCTCCACAACGGCAACCTGACCGGCTTCCGCGTCCGGGTTGTCCGGATCAAGCGTATTGGAACGGCTCAGATCGCCGCAGGAACACAAAAAAGCAAATCCGGAAATAATAAATACTGTCCCGAAAAGTTTTTTCCACAGTGTACTCATAAACAACATCCGGTTGATTTAAAATTGTATGGATAAATGAAGCCCGGTATTTTTCCGTTCCGCATCAATTACCGGCGACAGAACCCAGAACGATGATGCCTTCAGCCCGTTATTGTGCGCGAAGATTTCCCGGTCGGTGGTTTTGTTTTTAATGACGGCATAAATCCATGCCCCGAGGGATACGGCGGTCGCGGATGCAATGATGCCGGTGGCTTTATACCAGCTATTGGCCTTGTTATAATAGGTATTCATATTGCCCAGCCGCGTGTTCTGTTTGTATTTGTCATACCATTTATCATGGGTTTTCCATGCAACGGCCGTGGCGGCGCCCAGCGCGGCCGTGGAAATGAACAGCGCTGTGGCGGGAGCCCCTTTCAGTTTCATCCGCTGGAGCCTGGCTCCTTCGCCGGTGAGGTCAAATGCGATATTGTTCGCCAGCAGTTCTGCCATGGCATTCACATAATCCTTCGAAGGGCCTGTCACCTTTTCACCCGTTACTTTTCCCGATGATGTCTGCGTAATGGCGGCGTCGATGCGTATTTTTCCCCCGCTTTCGGATATGTCGCCCGTGATGATGAAATCAGCACCGAGCAATTGCCCGACTTTCGCCTGTTTGTCCTTGTCTTCGGTCAAATCGCTCATGGAGAAATCCTGCTCTTTGAGCACCTCATCCAGTTTTTGCCGTTCAACGACGGTAAGGCTTTTTTTCTGGGATAACTCAGTTTTTAATTTGGCCGGAAAAGATTGTTTCAGTTCGTCCAGATAGAACTGCCCGCCTGTGTTTGAAAAATTGAGGATGGCGACTACCGGTTTACTGGACGAGTCCTGACTGTATATTACAGGGGATATTAACAGTCCGGCCGCCAGTAAGCTAAAGAATTGTTTTTTCATAGGATCTGTTTGATTATAGTAATTCTATTATATTATATGAATGCAAACTCAAATGAAAAGGTAAATAAGTTAATTTAAGCCTGAAAACCAAAAGGATTGGGCGGTTCGACGGCTTCCTCAATCCTGCCGAATTTTTCCTCGTAGTGCTTCAGATTCTGCTGTAGCGCGGCGATCACCCGCTTGACGTGCCCCGGGCTCATGATCACGCGTGATGTCACCACGCCGTTGGGCGGCGCGATCATCATGAAATCGAGTATGAATTCCTCTTTCGAGTGGGCGACTACCATGTTGTTCGCATAAACGCCTGCCTGTTTTTCAGGGGGAAAATTAATCTGAATTTCCTGTACTTTTTTCTCATCTGCCATGTCCGTTAATCCTTATTCTGGTTGTTCGGAAATTTTTTTCAGGTTGGCCAGCCCGTTTTCAGTCAGTTTGCCGGTGCCGTATTTTGCCATAAAAGCCTTGATACTTCCGGTAAAACCGCTGAAAATGTAGCTTTCCCTATGAGTTACCCTGGTTTTCTGATCATCGATCTTTGTAAATATCATTTCCGGCTGGATCCCGCTCATCGGGCCGCCGTCGATTTTATAAGATAATAACTTGGGATAATCCGATTTTACGATCTGAACCTTCATATCAAGGCTGCCGATCTGGTCCTTGATTTTTCCCGCGTACTGATCCATCTGGCCGCCCTGACCCGTATTTGATCCTTTGATGTCTTTCATGGAACCCGTATAACCGCTTAACATGGCATACATATTCCACTGATCCAGTGTTTCCGCGCGCTTAAAAACCTTCTCCACCGGCGCGCTGATTTCGACGGAAGTCTCTTTATCATACTGATTCGGAAACACGACAATCAGCACCAATCCTGCGATAATGATGAACAGTGCAAGAAAAATCAGGCGTTTGATGAATTTAAACATACCGCTTCCTTTTTCCCCGATTATACAACTTATTTAGGGGATATGCAATAATCTTTGCAAATTGAAACAGCCGGGAATATTTTTCAATACGTTTGGTTATTAAGGCAATTAGAATTTGAAAATGAAACAAAAAATCCTTCACAAGGAGTTAAAATGAAATTATTTATGTTCCTAATCTTCGCATCATTGTTCATGCCCCTGCACTCCCAGACCCAATGGACCATTGACGCATCGCACTCAAACATACAGTTTACGGTCAGCCATATGGTTGTTGCGGAAGTGACAGGCCGGTTCGGGGAATTCAGCGGAACCGTAACAACCGCTAAGGAAGATTTTGCCGACGCAAAGGCGGATGTCACAATCAAAACGGGCAGCATAAATACTGATAACACCAAACGGGATGAGCATTTAAAATCGGAAGATTTCTTCGACGCGGTCAAATTTCCCGAATCAAAATTTATCAGTAAAAGTGTTGCAAAAGCAGCCGATGGTACTTATATTATAAGCGGCGACCTTACTATGAAAGGAATTACGAAACCTATTCAACTGGAAGCCGTATATAAAGGCCAGGTTAAGGATCCATGGGGCGGAACCCGAGCCGGATGGAAAGCCAAAAGTTCTTTAGACCGTTTTGATTTCGGACTGACCTGGAACAAACTCATTGATACCGGCGGTTTGGTTGTTGGCCGCATTGTTGAATTGAATTTTAATGTTGAATTAGTCAAACAATAACCGTATATTAACAGACTTCTACTCCTCCTCTTAATAGAAAAAGGGAGTCTTTGCAACCACAGAAAGGCTCCCTTTCTTCTTTTTTTGTGCCTGATATAATTATACCCGCTCCTGTAATTCCCGGTGAGGCCATGAAACCGAATTGTCTTTTTACCGGATGTCTTTTTTCAAATCCTTCCTTTTCAAATTGCAATTATCCGCTTTAATGCATATTTTGGGCCAATGCTCAAAATGAAACAGGAACCCGCGGATGCTGAAAAAAATATTATCCTCCATTGCTGAATTCTGTTATGAACGTCACATCATCGTTTTCCTTATCGCAGGGATCATTACTGCGATATCAACTTATTTCATGCTTCAGCTCAGGATCAGCAGCAACAACATGGACCTGCTTCCACAGGATTCAAAACTGATTAAGGAATTCTGGGAAGTGAATGAGGATTTCGGAGCGCAGGACCGTCATATCATGCTGGCCGAAACTCCGGATACTGCCGGGGCCAATCCGGAACTCATCAAGGAATTCGTTCACCGGTTTGATTCCGCCCTTCAGCAGACAGGGCTCGTGCGCAGCGTAAGTTATTCGATCACCGACAGGGATAAAGCTTTTGTCGAGGATTTTTTTATTCACCATGCCCTGCTGTACCTGTCCCCGGCCGATCTCGATTCCGTGATGCAGCGGCTTGAAGACCATGAAATCGAAAAACGCATCCTGAGGACGAAAAACATACTCAATGCGCCTGTTCCCCCGGGCCAGGAACTGAAATCCCTGCTGAGGGACGATCCGCTCCTGCTTTCCGAGATTTTCATGCCGTATATACGTAAAATCCTGGGGTCAAAAAACGCCGCTCTGCTGCAGGCCAGGGACAGTTATTTTTTCTCTAAGGATAAAAAAACCCTTCTGGTTTTCGTCAAACCCGTGATGGTGGCGACTGAAACAAAATTCTGTGAGACGTTTGTGGAAACCAACATACGGATCCGTGATTCGATCCTGTCCGTGATGGATCCGTCGGGATCAAACCTGAAAATCACTTTCGGCGGTAACTACGTCACGGCTCTGGCCAACAGCCGGGCGGTCAGGCAGGGACTGATCAGCAGTTCTTTCATCGTAATCATTATGATTATCCTGTTGTTTGTTTTCTTTTTCGGAAGGGTCAGGGCCATAGCGGTTATCATGCTTCCGATTCTCGCAGGGGTCACCTGGGTTTTTTGCCTCGGCGATTTGCTGTTTACCAGGGTGAACATCATTACGGCCGCCGCGGGAGCCATGCTGCTGGGCCTCGGAGTGGATTATGCCATTCATACATTCAACCGGTTCATCGAAGAGGATCAGCAGCATCACCACCGGTCTGTCCTGGAAAACACGCTGACCACGTTCAGGGAAACAGGCCTGAGCGTGTTTTACGGCATGATCAGTACGGCATGCGTATTCATGGTACTGATGATTACGGAATTCAGGGGTCTCTATGAGCTTGGCTTTATGGGCGGCATCGGGATTGCGGTGATTTTTTCGGCTGTTCTGTTCATCATTCCGGCATTCATAAGAATCTACGGCCGCCGCCCGACCCGGAAACGGTACCTTCAGATTGCCTTCAACCATTTCCTGAAGCGGATTTCCCTTTTCGTTCTGCGGCACCCTAAATACATCACGACCGGCGCGGCATTCATAACACTGTTCATGTTAGCGGTGCTTGCGGATATCATTCCGAGCCGCGACGAAGGATTCGGAATCACCTTCGACGAGAACATCGAAAACATCCGAAGCAAGAACGACATCGACATCCAACTGATCAAAAGGCTCCAGGACAAATTCGGCACTCATTTCAAGCCTCTCAGCATTGTCACTTCCGGAACGACCGACGGGGAACTGATCACCAAACTCACCCTTCTCAACCGGAAACTCGACACGCTTCAAAAACGAGGTACAGTTCTCGATTACAATTCCATGCTCCGGTATATCCCTCCGATAGCAGACCAGAGGGCAAACCTCATGAAAATCGAACAACTGGACGTGGAGGGAATTCTCTTCAAGGTACGGCTGGAACTTTCCCGGCAGGGTCTGAAGCTGAATTACTTCAGGCTTGACCGGCTGAAGGACCTGCTTTCGGTGTCCAGTCCCGTGACCATCGAGAGTTTCCAGACCCAGGGATTCAGCGAAATCATGCGCCATTACTACGTGGAAAGAGACGGAATAAAAAAAGTGGTGACCCAGGTCGAACTGAGCGGGACTTCACATGACATCCATATCGTAAATAATTTTGTACAGGACATCCAGAGCGATCCGGTCCTTGAAAAACAAAATTACATTCTCACCGGTATCCGCGTCATGACGGCTGAATTCCTCCGGCTCGTAAAGAAAGACTTTCAGCTGGCCCTCTGGGCCTCCGTGGTCATTGTGATCCTTCTGGTCGCGCTCAAATACAGAAACTTCAAAGCCATGATGGTTTGCATGGTTCCCCTGATCTTTTCCCTTGCCATTATCATGGGCATTATGCGTATTTTCGGGATCAAGATCAATTTCGTGAATATGGTCGCATTGCCGCTGCTCATCGGAACAGGCGTGGATTATGGGATTTATATCATTTCGCGTTATCTTGAAGACTTCAGGCATGATGTAGTCGCGGCAATCACCGAAACGGGACAGTCCCTCTTTTTATCAGCGCTGACGACCATGATCGGTTTTGGTTCGTTGATGGTTGTGGACAATCAGGGGCTATCCGGGCTGGGAACCATGTGCGCGGTCGGCATCTTCATATGTGCCTTATCATCCGTCATAATCCTGCCGGCCCTGCTCCGGTTGTGGGGAAAGAAAATATGGAAAGAAACCAGCATCATGGAAAAGGAAGCGCTGATCACTGAACTGGAAAAAACGCAGTCCATGAGAAAAAAAAGGAATCCGGTATGAAATCCACGGAAAATGCACCGGCACGATCCGCGATCGCCTGGATCCCTTTCCTGATCCTTATCACTGCCTGCGCGTGCCACTCCCTACCGGTCTATTATTCGGAATCAGTCTCCGGCACCAAGCAAAACAGACAATCCGGACGAAAAATCACGAAAAACCTGCAGGATGCACTGCTGGAAGAAATTGAACTCTGGAGAGGCACACCCTACCGTTTTGGCACCGCAGAACGCGGCAAGGGAACCGATTGTTCGGGATTCGTGGGTTTTGTTTATAAAAAAATTTTCAGTATCGAACTTCCCAGGCAGTCTTCAGACATGGCGAAGAAAGGGAAACGCATACCCAAAAGTGAGCTCCGTTTCGGCGACCTCGTTTTTTTTGAAAATACCTACAAAGGCGCAAAAGGCGCATCCCACGTCGGGATTTACATCGGTGATGGTAAAATCGCCCATGCGAGCACAACCGAAGGAGTAACCGTGTCCGTTCTTTCCGAAGATTATTATAAAAAGCATTATTCGGGAAGCCGGCGGATCATTCAATAAAAGCGCGCGGGTTTCAATGTTTCATCGCTTTTGTTTCAGGTCATTTTTCCTTATAGCGGCTGCCCCGATTCTCCTTATTCTAGGGAATTGCTCAAAGAGCGGCCGTAAAGAGCCTGAATTGTTCAGACCCGCGAACCTCAGCCCGGTTCACCCCGGCAAAACCGAACGATTCCATTGCATCAAGGATACGTTTTTTACCTATACGGCTTTTACTCCGTCCAAGTATTCCGATCAGGTGAAATGGCCTGTGATGTTTATTTTTGACCCCCATGCACGCGGTCTTTTGCCTGTGCGGCGATACAGCCAAATCGCAGACCGGTACGGGTATATCCTGATCGCCTCGAACGACTCAAAAAACGGGACTCCGCCGGAATACACCGGCCGAATACTGGATAATTTGCTGAATGACAGCCGTCAGCGCTGGAATACCGATCAACGCCGCCAGTACCTCCTGGGTTTTTCAGGAGGCGCACGGGCCGCATCGCATCTGATGAATGATCACCGTGAACTGGCCGGCTGTATCGGGAGCGGAGCGGGATTTCCATCCGTTCCTGGCCAACCCCTCCCCTACGTCTATGCCGGCCTGATCGGCACGCGTGATTTTAATTACTCGGAAATGCTCCTTCTGAACGAAAGCGCGGATACGCTGTCCGGAAACCATCTCATTATCGAATTCGACGGGGGTCATGACTGGCCGCCGCAGGAAACCATGCGCACCGCATTCGACTGGCTCGACATCAGCGCCATGAAACAAAACCTGATCCCCGTGGATGAAACCAGGCTGAAGGCGATTGCGGATACCCACGACCTGTTCATCCGGAACGCTATAATCTCCCACCAGCCCGGTAAGGCAACTCTGATCCACCGAAGGCTGATCCGGATGCTGGACAACCTTTATGATACCCGGGAACACCAGGAATCGCTGGCAGAACTGGAAAGGCTTTATGCCGTCCATGATTTTTTTAAAGCCCGTCGCCTGATCCTGCGCACGGAATCCAATAGACAAAAAGAATACCAGGAACTGTTTGCTGGACAAAACCTGCAATGGTGGAAATCCGAAATCAGCAAACTCAGGAAACCTCCCAGGGAAAAACCAGCCCATGAATATCAAACCATGAATCAGAGGCTACTGCAATATATCAGCATGCTTGCATTTATCCACAGTCAAAGGGCGCTTAACGACAACCGCCTGGATGACGCGGAACGCTTTTTAAACATATACCGCCTGGCAGACCCGGACAATCCGGATCAGCGTTTTTTAAAAGCCTGTTACTGGATAAAACGGAATGAAACGGATAAAGCCATCGCCGCACTCCGGGAATCCGCGGCGCTTGGTTTCTCCGATACAGAGAAAATGGACAACGATCCCATCCTGTCGCCGCTGAAAAAACATCCGGATTTTATTTCACTGCAAAATCTCATTCGTAAAAATTCAGAAGAAATACACTGACAAAAAAATCTTTGGTTGTTTTTTAAGAATTTAAATTTTTCTTGACTATTTATAACTTTTATGTTACCTTTTGTATCTTGAATTATTATACATAATATGTTGATATGTCACATATAACAAATCATTTAACATCAAAATAAAGTTCCCGGAGAACCCCCATGGCAAAAGCAAAAGATAACCGCAATGTAATCACGCTTGAATGCACGGAATGCAAGAAAAGCGGTCTACCCGGCGTATCCCGTTATACGACCGAAAAAAACAAAAAGAACACCACTGAGCGGCTTGAAGTCAAGAAGTACTGCAATGTCGAAAAGAAACACACCGTACACAAGGAAACCCGATAACAGGATCTTATATAAAGGAATAAACCATGGCAAAGAAGCAAACGTTCATCGATAAATCCCACAAGATCAAAGTCTATTCAGAGAACATCACCTGCCCGTCCTGCAAAAAGGAAGCGCATGTGAATTACGGAAAAATGGTCGAATCCAAGATTTCCGAAAAGACCGGAGGCTGGAAATTTCTCGAGCGCAAAGTCAAGCTCTGCAGCGAATGCGGCTTTATGGTAGGATAACCATTAAAAAGGATATTCTGAAATTTATCGCATGTCCTGTCTGCCATTCCGAACTTGTTTTTATTCATCAACAATTTATCTGCAAGAATCCGGCCTGCAGGAGACAATATATCAGCCGGAACGAAATCCCTGTTCTTATCGCAGGGCAAAGTGAATGTCTGGATCCCTGCGTTCATCGCGACCGGATGAAAGAGCATACCGAGAAAAATTAATGAAAAAAGCCATCCCCGAGAGGATGGCTTTTTTCATGTATCGGCCTTTTACTTTTTACGGGGTCGCCCCGAAGATTTCTTCACAGTCTTATTTGTTGTTTTACGAGATGTTTTTTTTGCAGCAGCGGTTCGCGGCGCTCTTTTCAAAAATTCCACAACGGTCAAGGAATTATTGGAGCCATGCTCGTTGGCGACCTGTCCGGCTTCTGCATCATTCATCCACCAGGACTGGTCCACAAAATAACGGAATTGGTAAGTACCCGGTTCCAGGGCGAGATCTATTTTCCATACCCCTTTTTTATCCTGCGCCATGGGATGGGACTGTGTATTCCATCCGTTAAATTCCCCGGCGAGGCATATCGTTTTTGCATCCGGCCGTTCTACAGTAAAGACGGTTTTTTTAGTTAACTTGTTGAATTTGATCATTACTCGGATTCCTTTTGATATTATGAAACATAATTTATTAAAACGCCGGAGTATAATGATTATTTATATAAAATGCAAATAAAAATCAATTTCCGACCCTAGCTGGGTCAAACCCTGAAACACCCCTGTTGTCAGGAATTCAGTGTGTCAGACTCAGGTGCCAGTCGTAGAATTTATGATAGGGTGATAAAAAATCAACACTTGTCCCCATGACTCTGCGGTGAATCCCGACCAGGTTATCAAACCAGTACAGAAATGTAACCGGCTGATCCTCATAAATCAGCTCCTGGATCCGGCGGACGACAGGCCCGGCTTCGGTTATGTCCCTGTATTCGTTCATGACACGAATAAGGCTGTCCACCTTTTGATTCTGATAGCCGTAATAATTAAAAGAGCTGATTCTAAAATCCGACCCGAACTGAGCCGTAAGATCCAGTGTGACCGAAGCGCTGATCCCTCCGATGAAAGCATCGTAAGTTTTTTTCTTAAGCCCCGCGCTGAAGACATTGGATTCCAGAAGCTGCAGCCGGCAACTGATGCCGACTTGTTTCAAATCATCCTGGATTTTCTGCATCGCGAATTCGCGCCTTGGATTGCCTGTATTGGAAACCAGCGTAAGCTCGAATTTTCTGCCGTTCCGGTCCAGGATTCCGTCACGGTCATGGTCATCCCATCCTGCTTCCCGCAATAGTTCTTTTGCCATTTCCGGATCAAACGGAAGAGGTTTCAGAGAGTCGTGATACGCCCATGCGAACGCCGGGGAAACCGGGCCGGTGCTTTCCTGTCCGAACTCACCGAGCCACCCCCCGATCAGCGAGTTGCGGTTAATCGCCATGGTCAATGCCCGGCGAACTTTACGGTCACCGAAAAGCGGATGAGGCCGGATAACCTTCCCCTTTGTTTTCTGATACACATCCTTATCGATATTGTTCCATCCTATATAATCAAAACGGCGGAAGGACTGTTTTTCAATACGTACAGGACCTCCGGATTTCATGATCCGCCGTGCGTCATCGGGCGACAGACCCTCAACAATATCCACACTGCCCGACTGAAGTTCGATCAGCCGTGTATTCATGTCCGGAATGATCCTGAAAACGATCCTGTCCGGATACGCCTCATGGGGAATGGCCCACTTTTCATTCTTTACAAGAGTAATATCCTGTTTCCGGTTCCACTGATGCAGGCGGTAATGCTTTCCGGTCACAGGCCTGGAATTGAATTCCGAAGAGACCCATTTTGACGGCTCGATTTTCCCGGCGATATGTTTCGGGACAAAATTCAGCTGCGTATGTGCCATTTGCTGGCTTTTTTCATACGCGCGGCTGAACCGGAAAGTGATCGTTGAATCGTCCGGCACAAGAACGGACTGATCGATATCGGGCTCGTCCTTATCGTTCCTGAGAAAATACTGCAGATAATTTTTCCTGACGCCCGGAATGTCAGGATGGGCGTAAAGGACGTACGAATACTTGATGTCATGGGCCGTTACCGGAACGCCGTCTTCCCATGCCGCATCGGTACGTAGGTGATACGTCAGCGAAGTGCCGTCCCCGTTCCATTCCCATGATTTCGCAAGCGCGGGCTTGAAAACGATTTTGCCCGACGAACTGTCAAGATCCATCTCCAGGAGATCGGGAAAAAGAAACTGAAGGACGGTTCCGGTGGAACTGCCGCTCCAGAGAATCGGATTCAACGCATCGGCATCGGCCGGCAACGCGATGACCACTGTGCCTCCCCTTGGAATGTCCGCATCCGGCGATCTTTTCCCGCAACCGCTGATGAGAATGATCATCGAAATGCAAAAAACCGAAAAAATTTTTTTCATAACTGAACTCCGGGCGTATAAACAGACTGAACTTATATCAAACAGGAAAAATACACATACACCGAAGGCGCGACAAGCAGAAGGCTGTCAAAACGGTCGAGGATGCCGCCGTGTCCGGGAAGGAGAGTGCCGCTGTCCTTGATACCGGCGTCACGTTTCATCCACGATTCGGCAAGATCACCGAGTTGTCCGACAGTTCCAGCAAGAGAGGCGATGACGATCAGTTGGATATTCGTCAGCAAAAACGGATAACCCAGCCAGCCGAAAATCTGTCCCACAAGCCAGGCACCGGCAAACGAGCCCGCAAAACCGCTCAGAGAGCCTTCCCATGTCTTATTCGGACTGACTCTTTCGAACAATTTATGTTTTCCGAACATTTTCCCTCCGTAATACGCCATTGTATCGCAGCTCCATATGCTTCCGAAAATCACAAATATGATCTGCATGCCGGCCATTCCGGACGAATCGCTTCCGAAAGTGATGTTCCGAAGCAAAATCATTGTGCACATCAGCAAGCCCGCATAAGCGAGGGAAAAAAGTGACATTGATAAATTCAGCACCGGTGATCCTTCCACACGGAACATCTCCACGATTAAGAGAATTACCATAAGCGCCAGCAATAGCGGGAAAAACAGTTCCGTCCGGTTGTGATGCGCGACCCATGCCAGGGCCGGGATAAACGGCAGACAGATCCACCATAAAATAAAAGCGTTTTTGTTTTTCGCAAGCCGGTGAAATTCAATAAGGCCTATGATCATGATGCCCGTTATAAACGCGCTGAACCAGTAACCCCCAAGGATAATGACGGCAATCACGACCGGTATGAAAATCACAGCTACAATGATACGGGAAATCGCTGAAGACACTGTTTACCTCCGTTTCATGAATCTGTTCCGCCGAATATAGAAGAGGGAGAAACCAGAATCAAGTGAAATGTCTGATTGCAGAAAGGAAAAAATCTTACCCGGTAATGCTTCGGGAGACAAGGCGGAAATTTGATTGAGGCAATTAATCGTGTCCGGAAAAGTCAGGATTTACACATGATCCATTGAATGATCAGGTCAAGCATCAGCCTGATATTTCCGGTCTGGCAATGGTTCTGTGCCTGTTCCTCTTCTGTGAATATTCTTCCTGTCACCGACCGGGCACGGATTAACACCCGGATTTGCATGTCATGCATTTTAGGGGGAATAAAATGATCTTTTTGTCCGGATAAAATCAGAACGTCCTGCGTCACACGTTCCGGATGAATATTCTTGTCATTCATTTGTAAATAAATTTCCAGCGCGTCCAGCGGTTCTTTTTTTTGGGTTATAAATTTCAGATGATCAACAACCCATGAAGCCATACCTTCGCGATTCTCAAACTTCATTTTTGCCATGCGGTTCATGAAAGACCTGCAATGCTTCATGCACCAGAGATGAATTCCCCTGAAAACGGGATTCATGCATTTCATGTAATCGACGGCATGTCCGGTCGTAATAACCCGTTTAATCCGCGGTTCAAAAGCGGCCGCGCGTAAAGCAAACCATCCGCCCATGGATAACCCGAATAGCGTAACATCATCGGCATTGAAATAATCCAGAACAACGCGTACAGGTTTTTCCCATTCATAGGTTAACGGTAAACCGTACTTTCTTAACGCGGCTCCCTGACCCGGTCCTTCAAATCCGATCACATCGTATCCATGCATGGAAAAATATTGTATCATGGAAAACCATTCCTCGATGAACGAATCAAATCCGCCATGGAGAATAATGACTCCCTTTCGCTCACCGGAAGCCTGAATTTTCAACACCGGAAGAAACCCATTCAGGTAAGGAACGTTAAACCTTTCCAGTCCTGCGTCTGCGGTTGCCGTATTAAACAGATCGACAAATTTGTTGTAATAAATATCCTTGTCAGGATCGGATGATTTCGTATAGAATTCGGCCGCACGGTAATCAAACGCCGCATTCAGAGTCCGGTTTTCCGCGATCGCCAGTTCAGCCAGTTCAAACATCCGGATTTTCCAGTCCGTGAAATTCCTTATGGTTTTACCGGCTTTCACCATATCTTCAAAACGGACATACCCAAGCGAATGCCATCGATTCAGCTGAAAATTGAACAACTGTTTCTTATGGAACTTATAATAGCCAACGGGAAAGCTGATGGATTTGAAATATTCATCAGGCATTTCTGAGCCTGCAGGTTTGAATTGCCGAAACCTTAAATCATTCCTCGCATAACAGCGCCGTTTCTTCTTTTGTGCTATCGCGCATGAACAACGCGCCGGTGAAGCATTTCTGAGTACGGATCGTTACAAAATGTCATTCTATATTCCACGGTTGCCTCGGATCATCCGGATTTCTCTGCCGTATGATCGTAATGACAACTTTTTGTAAAGAAATTAATATTTTGATTTTATCTTCTATAGGCAGCAGAGCTTGCTGCGCATGAAATTTATTTTTATTCCGGAATAAATCTTCCACTACTGTTTTGTGATATTGGATGAATTCTTGTTTTGGATGTTTCATATTATTTATTTTGCTGTTTCTTCATAACGGCTCATAAGATCATATCTAATCAGAATTTCATTAAGAATATTAATTGAAAACCGGTTACTGCTTATAAACAATTTCAGCCGTTCTTTATCTTTTTGCCTGTAAGTCTGCAGCATGATGGCCATGAGGTATTCGGGTCCGATAACACGAGTATGTACGGATTGATATTTTTTTATTTCGGCTTTTTCAACGGCTTCAATGATCAAATCATTATAAGCAGGTAAAAACTGAACCGGAATGCCTTCAATCATAACCTGTTCCTGATGAGGCTTGTATCCTTTCCGCTTTAGCCATTCATATATCGGAGTCAAAGTAATAATTGATAAGGCTTCCTTCGGCGGTAATAATATAAAAATATCAAGATCAAAGGTTACAACCGGTTCAATATAGAACAAAGACGCGATTGCCCCGCCAATGGCATATTGAACGAACAGGTTTTCATCCTGCATTTGATTGATAATTTCTAAAGTCTTATCCATGATAATATCATTCCTCGCACAACAGCTCTGTTTCTTCTTTTGTGCGCTCGCGCATGAACAACGCGCCGGAGAAGCATTTCTGCGTGCAGATCGAACAGCCGATGCATTTCGACGGATCGGTGACCGGCGTTAATTTTTTATCGAGTTCGATCGCGAGGTACGGGCAGCGCGTGCAGTTACCGCAATGCTGGCAGAGGTCGCGGTTCACGTCGGATATTTTCTTGACTGGTGTAAGTTCCATGAATCCGGTGATGGGATCGGGAAACGCACAGCCGATGAGTTCATTCACCGATTTGAATCCGCGGGCCTGCATCAGGTGACTGAGTCCGGAATGCAGATCATCGACGATCCCGTAGCCGTATTTCATCACGATCGTGCAGAACTGGACGTTCTTCACTCCGAGCGCGAGGAAATTCGCCGCGGCTTTGTAATCCATCGGTCCGCCGTTGCCGGAGATGAACATGTTAAACCTCGCGGCGTTCGCCAGTGTGAGATTGCTGATCGGGATCACGCCTTCGCCGGACATACCGACGACGACGCCTTCGTCCCAGTTTGATTTTTCTCCTTTGCGGAACGCGAGCGTGGGAAAGGTATTCGCCAGCGTCACGCCGGCTTTTTTATCCGGATATTTATTTAATACATCCTGAATGGCCTTCAGGATCGGATAGATCGCGGTGACGGCGGCGGTGAGTTTGAATAATTTCGGAATTTCCGGATCGCTGATTTCCATGACCCAGTCGATGATCTTCGCGGTTAGTTCGGCGTCCTGCGAGACGATGTCGCCCTTGGTCCCGTCGCCGCCCTGCGGACACGACAGGCTGTATTCGACGCCCATCACGCCGGCGTTCTCAAGTTTTTTCGTGTTGGACTGCCAGCCGTGTTTGTCCGCCGCATCATTGCCGGTGACGGGCCCGCCGGTCGATACGATCGTAAGCCGGTCCGGATATTCCTTCACGAGTTTCTCGACTTCCTTGCAAACCCGGTTCATCGGATGACCGGAGACGTTGTCGCAGTTGGCGTAAGTGTCCTGCGTGAACGCGAACATATACTCTCCGGGAATGTGGATCGGCACGTTATCGAACGTCGTTTTCATCACGCCGCCGGCCCAGCCCGCTTCGTACGCTTTTTTCATCTGTTCATAACCGTCGCTGGGAGGAGCCGCGGACAATAAGAACGGGGATATGATTTTCCGGCCGAAAAAATCCGTTTCTAAGGAAACCGGAACCAGGTTGCGGCCCTGAAGATAAACGCGGCTCTTTGTGTTTTTCGGAATCTTCGGTTTCGGCGTTTTCTGAATCGCGGCATCGGCCTGTGCTGCGGTGTTTTTTCCGGCGGCCACCGCTTCCACGACGGTGGTCGGACCATTGACCATATCTCCGGCATAGAAAATCTGTTTATGACTGATCACTTTCGCCGAAGAACGGTTTCCAACGGCCATGATCACGGTATCGAATATACGCGTCTGCGGCTCGGATTTTTTATCATCGGTCATTTCGCGAGGATGGAATTTTTTTCCTTTCGGAAGAATGACTTTCAGCGTTCGGAGTCCTTTGATCTGTTTGCCTTTATGGAGCAGTTCCAGAACCCGCGTTCGTCCGGTGACTTCGATGCCGAAATCGAACAGCACTTTCCGTTCGTGTCCGGTCAGCGGCATTTCCGACGGTTTTTCAAGACAGATCATCTCGACGGTCGCGGCGCCGCTTTTGACGGCGGTCAGCGCGCAGTCGGTCGCGATGGCCCCTCCGCCGATCACGGCGACTTTCTGGTTTTTCACTTTGATCTTTTTGCTGTTTTTCAGGTACTGGTCCCATGTGACGGCGAGCTGTTCACCGCGATAATTCAGACGGAACGGCTGATCCAGACCCGTGGCGACGATCACGGCGCGGTATCCTTCCCTGAGAAGAGACGCGGGATCGTCCACGGTTTTTCCGAAGCGGTATCCGATGTCGCCGAGATGATCCATCCACGCGATATCGCTGGCGAGAACCTCTTTATCGAGCCGCGCGTCGGGAATCAGGCGGCACATGCCTCCGGCTTTTTTATCTTTTTCAAAGATCGTGACGGCATAGCCTTTCTGCGCGAGGTAACCCGCGGCTCCCAATCCGGCCGGGCCTCCGCCGATGATCGCGATTTTCATCCCGTTCGGTTCGGCGCGTTTGAATTCGGGCATCACGCCGAGGTCTTTCGCTTTCTGAACGATGGTCGCCTGTACCGCGGGAATGTTGACCGGATGATCGAAGTTTTTGTGCACGCAGGCTTTCATGCAATGGAAATCCGGACAGACGTATCCGCAGATGCCCCCCAGCGGGTTGCTTCCCATGATGACCGCGGAGGCGCGCCGGTAATCAAATTCCGATCCGACTTTCGCCGCCATGATAAAATCTGCCGGTGAACAATCGGCCGGACAGGCTTCCTTACATGGTTTTTCCTCGCAATATTCGCAATGGCTGATTTCAGTTTTTAACTGAGCGTCGGTTAAAAAACCTTCCCGGATGGTTTTCATGGTCATTCCTTTATGCAAAAATAAATTTTCAAATCAGAACAGATATTCGTTCTTCCGGCAATTTAATAACATGATTCGTTTTTTACCAATAAAATTTTCATAAAAACGGTCACCGGTAAGACAAAAAGCAATGGAACAATATTTTAAGAAAAACAGTAATAAACTGAAAGCGTTATGAAAATCAAACCCATGACGACAGACACCTTTTTCATACGTGTTTCACCGGTCCGGGTTATCAGCAATATAAGGTTCGCCAGACATGCCGTGAAAAGCAAAAAAATTAAAATGAACGCAACACCTCCTGTGATATCACTGAGGTAATGATACTGCAGCGCGAGGCGCGAATAACAAACCATAACCGCCAGGAAAAGGATCCAGTAACTGAAATACCGCGTCAACCGGTCCCTTTGGGGTGAAAGCAGCAAAAACGGCAAAGCCAGTCCCATCGCTTTAGTCGCATGACCTGAGGGAAAGGAAGGGGAATTTGAAACATAAGTATTCGCGATTTGCCCGGCAAGTTCTACCGCGGGTCGGGAACGGTTGATCATTTCTTTCAGCCAATCCCCCGCGTAATCGTTAAGCAGAACCGTCAGAAGCACAGCCAGGAATACCGGCTGGTTGAATCGATGGGATTCCGGCCTGAATGTCAGAAAAATCATCAGGCCGTACGAAAATTCCATGAGATTCAGCCCGTAACGGGTGATCCATTTCATGGCCGAAAGCAGCGCAGGATGACTGTAAATCAGGTTATGAAAGATGACAATCCCGGCTTCCGCAGCCGGTTGGGACCAAAGAATCAGACTCAGTATCGAAAAAAACACCGCGCCGGCAGATATAGATATTATGTGTTTGACGCTGATTTTTACACGAACAGGCAAAACCGAAACATGATCCGTCATCAGGCAGGAAGACCTTTGCAATTTTGAAAAAACATTCAGGTTGTTATGTTTTTTAAATGCCGCGCAACAATACGGCTTTCATGTCAAAAAATCAATACCAGGATCATTTTTTAAGTCGTATTGGCATTTCGTGGTTTTTTCTATCAATAATTAACTATCTCGGGCAAATCACTTTTCTGCTCCTGATCTTTCAGGTTTCCCGAGCAATTCAATAAATAATTCCTCGAGGTCTTTATTCTCATTTGCCCTGATGCTGATCAGTTGTTCATGAGTAATCTCGGCCTGAATTCGTCCGTGATTTATAATGATGATCCTGTCGCAGTATTTTTCAACCGTTTCCAGAATATGCGATGACATCAGTACCGAAACCCCTTTCGAGGTAAGCGATTTCAGATACCGCTTTATGCCGTACGAACTTACCGGGTCAATGCCGTTCAGCGTTTCATCAAGAATGATAAATTCCGGTGAGCCCATCAGGGCAATGCACACCGACAATTTCTGGCACATGCCCGTTGAATAAGCGTATACCGGCTTTCGCGCCTCGGGTCTAAGTCCAGTCAGATCCAGAAGCCGTTCTATTTCGTCATCGGCATCCTGAATATGTTTCAGACTTGCGGCAAAGTTCAGAATGTCCCAGGCGGTCAGCGATTCAGGAAAATGGGATGTATCCGGAGAATATCCGTACCTGCTTTTCACATACGATTCATGATCAGCAATATTATAATTCCGGATTTTTATCTGACCTTCATCAGACAAAACATAGGATACGATCGAGTGAATGAGCGTTGTTTTCCCGGCGCCGTTCGGGCCGATAAGACCCACGAATTCCCCGGGCATGATACGGAATGACACCCGGTCTAATGCCGTAAAATCCCCGTACCGTTTTGTCAGGTTTTCGACTTCAAGAATAACATTTGAATCGTTCATCCTGTTCACCATAAATTTTTTTCAACCCACGCCCGCCGGTATTGTTTCCAGAAAATCACGAGCATGATGATATACCCGGCCGACATGAAAAACAACTGACCAATCATGAATAAATAGATTAATATGCCGGAAAACGCTATCATCAGCATCTGCGGAACCATGACCGATGAAGGATGCATACAACACAGCAGGATAAACGGGGTGTTCAATACCGCTCCGGTAAATAAAGAAAAAATCACCACGTCGGCTTCGAGTCCTGTAAAAATCATGACAATAAGGGCCATCATCATCATCGGAACGAAAATGATCAGCCACGCCGCCAGCATTCCTGTAACGGGTTTCGAACAGGTATAGCCGGACATGTCCAACATACCTGTCACGGCCGCAACAGAGGGATGAAAAGCGGCGACGATACTCATGGAACTCAGCATTGTCAAAAGCGGAACCCCAATGAGCTGAATCTCATGCTGAGTAAAACCCAAAACAATTATCCCTACCGTAAATAAAATTACCGGTGATATTATTTGCGAACGTCCGGCCGCCGATTTAAAAACAGATTTCAGGAAAAATTTTACCGCGGCCGGAATCACTCCGTTACATATCCCGGACATGATGTCGAAATGCAACCGGTGAAAAAACCCGCCGTTGTTACCATCTTCTGCCGAATAAATTTTAACCGCATCGGATGATTGAATCCCTTTCATAAGAATTCTGTTACCCCTGACAAACTTATCGAGAGTCATTTTATTCAGCAGCCACGCTAAGAAACAGGAGTACAATGTTACAACGATAAAAATGAGACTGTTGAACACCGGGCCGTTTATGAACGCAGAAAAAATCATTTGAAGGAAAATGATTATTCCGAATTGAAAAATAGCGGCTAATCCGATGATAAAAATTTCTCCCAGCAGGAGTGTCGCCATTAATAATAACCGGTCGTTCAGAAATAATTTCCGCCCTGAGTATCCCGCTGACGCAAACCTGTACCAAAACAGCAGCGAATGAATGCCCGCGGTAATATATATCATGAGCATCGCTTCAACAAAACATGCCGCGAAAACAGAAACCGGGATAATTACGGAAAAGACGCATTTCATCATAAAAAAAATCACCGTCAAAAAACCCGGCAAAGCGTTGATCATAAAGCGCAGGGTAACAATTCGGTACCAATCCCCCTGATTTGAAACAAGGAAAAAGTAAAACCGGTTACGCATGAATTCTTTTTGCGTTTGCATTGTCACCGGAAATCTCATCATGCTTATTACCGGAATTAACCAGGGCAATAACAGGAATAATATTTTTACCCATTCCGGATCAGAAAAAATATCAGTCAAAGCTTTCAGAGATTCATCAGCGATTTTATTAAACAACCCCAGACCGATCAATATGAACAAAACAAAATAAACCCGCAGGGACATCGTTGACTGACTGATCGTCCTTCTCGCGATAAGCAGATGGTGATTCAGAAAAATTGAGACAGCACTGTTGCTTTTTAATATATCGGTCATGTTTTTCAACGAGTTAGTATTAGCCAAAAAGTAATCAATTCATTCCATTTTAACAAGGAAGTAAAAGGATTACATCATGGGTTAAAAGTTAAGTTGTTAAAAAAACTTGGAATATATTTCTTTTTTCTTGCTTTTATTGTCAAGGAAGATTATCATGTCCCTAAGGTAATCTGATGATTTGAGTTTCTTTCCCGCCTGGTTTTTTTTACCCGTCCGCCCGGACTTGAAACCCCCAAAAGTGACTCTCATGTTGATCTCCTCTGGAATGGCCTGTGATGCCTGTTCCGGTTCGCAGAAAAGTTCTGCCTATTAATACTGTACATCACAGGAACATTTCAATTAAAATAATCATAGCGGATGAATTGAAAAAATATCCGCAAAGCGCCGCCGGCCCGGAACACAGAATATTTACCGGCGGAAATTCAGAAAGAGAACTTATAAATGTCGTTTGAAAACCTCAACCTCATTGAACCCATCCGCAAAGCCCTTCACACGGAAGGCTATGAGCGGCCGACGCCGATACAGGCGCAGTCCATACCCGTGATCCTTCAGGGCAAAGACCTGCTGGGCTGCGCGCAGACCGGCACCGGGAAGACCGCCGCGTTCGCGATTCCGATCCTCCAGATTCTTCACGGAAACCAGTCTGCGGGAAACAGCCGGCGAGTGATTAAATCATTAATCCTGACGCCTACACGTGAACTTGCCGTACAGACCGGCGAAAGTTTCGCCGCGTACGGAAAACATACCGGTCTTCGCCATGCCGTCATCTACGGCGGCGTATCACAGAACTCACAGACCCAGGCGCTGAAATCCGGGATCGACATCCTTATCGCAACGCCCGGCCGGCTTCTGGATCTGATGAACCAGCGCTTCGTGAATCTCAATCATGTCGAAATGTTCGTCCTAGATGAAGCCGACCGCATGCTCGATATGGGATTCATCAACGATATACGGAAAATCATCATGAAGCTGCCCGCGGAAAAACAAACGCTTTTTTTCGCCGCCACGATGCCTCCTGAAATCCGTAATCTCGCGCATTCGATCCTTAACGATCCCGAACAGGTCGCCGTCACGCCTGTGTCATCAACCGTCGACGCCATTGAGCAGTCTGTTTATTATGTGCAGAAATCCGACAAACGCTCTCTGCTGAAACATCTGCTGCAGAGCGACGAAATCAATTCGGTGCTGATCTTTACGAGAACCAAGCACGGCGCGGATAAGGTCACGCGCGATCTGAATCAGTCGGGCATACCCGCGGAAGCCATTCACGGGAACAAATCCCAGAACGCCCGGCAGCGCGCGATGAATAACTTCAAGAAAAAACGCACGCGCGTGCTTGTCGCGACCGATATCGCCGCCCGCGGAATCGACGTTGATAATCTTTCGCACGTCATCAACTATGAACTGCCGAACGAACCGGAAACATACGTTCACCGCATCGGTCGGACGGGACGCGCGGGTTTAAGCGGCGTCGCCATTTCGTTCTGCGATATGGAAGAGCAAACCTATCTGCGGGATATCCGGAAACTCATCGACAAAGACATTCCCGTGGTGGCCGATCATCCCTATGCGTTTACGCCCATACTCAGCATGCAGCCGAAGAAGACGCTGTTGTTTGCCGGTTATTCACGCAACCGGTCACGGTTCAGGCGAAGATAGATATTAATCGGAAATCAGTTTATTTAAAACAGCTCTGAACAGGGCTGTTTTTTTTTGGAATATCTTTTACCGGCGGTTGTTAAAATGATTGGTATTATAGACTGACTATTCAATTTACAAAAAGGAGAAAATCATGAATCCTGACTCACTGAATTGGCTGGCAATTACCGCGGCGACTTTGAGCGGTTTTGTGCTGGGCGGATTATGGTACTCGAATATTCTGTTCGGGAAAGCATGGATGAGCGCCGCTGAAATGACAGACGGAAATATAAAATCGGCGAATATGCTGAAAACCTACGGCATCGCGTTCCTCTTCATGCTGATTGCCGCGGTGAATCTAGGTTTTTTTCTTTCATCACCGGAAATTCATGCCGCCGAAGGAGCATTATACGGATTCCTGACGGGCTTCGGCTGGGTGTTTATGGGAATCGGTGTCGTCGCGCTGTTCGAACAAAAGAGATGGCCTTATATCCTGATTAACGGCGGGTACTGGGTCGTTACCATGACCGTGATGGGATTGATTCTTGGATCATGGCGATAATCATCTATTCCGGCGCATTTTTGAAATTTTGTTTATTCAACAGACTTGAAAAAATAATCAGGATCACGGCCAGGAAGATCAAAAACATGATTCTGAAAAAATCCGTTGTCACGATTCCGAAAATATCCTTTATCCAGAAATAACTGGTGTTGCTTGCCGAATGAAATAATATCGCCGGAAGCAGACTTCCAGATGTGCGGATGAACAGGTAGGTCATTACCATCGTTATGGGAACCGAAATGATCATTCGTTCAACGATTTCCGGATAATATCCGATTAAATGCGTCCCTTCCTTGAGGGTGAAATAATCCGGAAACGATACGGGATTAATATGCCACGCTGACGCTACGACGGCTAAAATCAGCGAAGCCCTGAACGGTGACATTTTTTCAAGCAGTTTTGGAAGCATCCAACCCCGCCAGCCGATTTCTTCAGCCAATCCCCAGCGGAATATCCCGGTAAAGAAGGTAATGACCAGTGAGCTAAAAGCAACAGTCAACGAATAGGAATCATCCACTTGCGGCATACCGTAAGATATTATGTACAGCAATAAAATAGATGTAAAAACCGCCGGTTCAAACAAGATTGACAGTGCAATCCATCCGGCGCCAACACGCCTGTTGATCATGCTTAGCAGTGTTCGTTTAAGCCCGTCTTTACCATCACTAATAATGATCAACAGAAGAGCCGCGATCGAAGGACCGAAAGACGAGATCAGGCTGAAGTTAAAAGCGGGCATGCCATACCGTTCTTTGAAGGCAGCATATAAATACTTGATGCCCCAGGTGATCAAAAACGCGAGGTAACAATACAGAATGACCGGATATTTTTCAATCCATAAGCGAACGGAAACAGCGCTCTTCATCATTTAATCACAAATGTAAAAGAAAAATCAAATATTACATCAAAACCTAAGAAATCAAATAAGACATTTATATTGCGGACATGCCGTGCCGCGGGATTCCCGTTCCGTTAAAACCGCAGTCTTATTTCATTTTGGTTCTCTTAACGAGATATTCCATAAGCGCGATCTCAAACGGTGTGCGCGTATCCAGCAGAACGTGATCGATCTGATGTTCCCTGCATGACTTCCTGTAACGATCGATGAAATGACTGATTTCTTTCTGATATTCCCTGCGTATATGCCAGGGCTGTGTGGACAAACGCTCCCCGGATTCAAGATCCTCGAACAGCACGTCGCCCTGAAAATTCAGTTCTCTTTCCTGGGGATCCAGGACATGAAATACGATCACCTCATGCTGCCGGTGCCGGAAATGCTTCAGTCCCGTCATCACTTTGTCCGGATCATCGAACAGGTCGCTGATCAGGATGACCAGTCCGCGGCGGACCAGGCGTTCGGCGATCAAGTGCAGATTGGAAGCGATGTCCGTCTCCCCTCCGGGTGCGGCCCGGCTCAGCGTTTCCTCTATGGTTTTCAGATAACTGCGCGTGGCGCGGGGAACCAGCAATTTACGGACGCGCGTATCGAACAAGGCCAGGCCTGCGGCATCTTTCTGGTGTATGAGAAGATGTGCCAGTGATGCGGCCAGATAGCAGCCATACTTAAATTTGCTGATCTTACCGGATGCATAGGTCATCGAAGCGCTTGAATCCAGGATCAGGTACGCCTTGAGATTGGTCTCTTCCTCAAACCTCTTCACGTAAAAACGGGATGTGCGTCCGTAGACCTTCCAGTCAATGTTGCGGATAGGATCGCCGGGCATGTACGGACGGTGTTCGGCGAACTCCACGCTGAACCCATGATAGGGGCTCTTGTGCAGTCCCGTGATGAATCCCTCCACAACGAACCGCGCAATCATTTCGAGGCTGGAAATGCGTGCGAGTTTTTCGGGTAATAAGTAGTTCCGGACGGTCTCGGTCACAAAATCATCTCACATTTTTTTCTCAATGGATTTACCCTGCGCCAGCTGCTCCGCCGCCCGGATGTAACGGTCCAGCCTGCGGACAAGATAATACAGCGAAAGCCGGATGCGGTTTACGTTGGTCTCCATGATCTCGTTCCTCGCCAGAAGCATCTGTTCACGGTATTGCGGCAGGACGGTATTACGGTAGAAATCCGCGTAGGACGCGTTATTCTCCACAAACGTCCCGTTCTGATAAACGTAAATGTCATACCAGGTGGAGATCGCGCCAAGACTGAATTGAGTATTCACGGATTTCACGATCTCGTCCTTTCCGTCCGTGTTCACGTCTCGGATCTCGGCGAAAGCCCCGAATTCAAAGATCCTGAAGCGGCTGCTGTCGTAATGGATCAGCGCCGTGCTGTTGCTTCCCCAGGGACTGCCGTAATCCGAAAAACGGATCAGCACCTCATATCCCGGCCTGCCGTTCAGGTTGCCGACCTGGATATCCGACCGGTTGAACGAATTCTCAAGGTAATATTCCTGGAGGACTTTCTCATATCCGGATCCGGTATCACGCATCAGCCGTATGAAGCATTTCGCCTCGCCGATATCGGGAAGCCTGTAAAAGCCTACGATCAGCAGTTCCGGGATGCTGTCGCCGTCGATATCAATCCGGAAACCCTGGGTCTGCCCTACATACCGCACTGACTCAAAAGGCCGTTCGGAAGAGTCGATCAGTTTTTCCCTGAGCAGATCATCCTCGGACAGCATCGGAAACAGATAGCCGAAGGATGAGACCATCCTGCGGTACACGGTGTCTTCCGTGCCGGGTGTAAACAGCTCGATCGCGTTCGTGAACTGGTCCCCCACAAAAACCGACGGATAGTACGAAAGAACCGCGGACGAATCTGCATATTTGTTCAGTATCCCGTCTTTCGCTTCCCGGATATCCTGACCCCGCCTGAAAAACGTTTTGAGCTGAAAACCCGAAATCTTGTGTCCGGAACATATGAATGCCACTTCCGGCAGCGAATCGGACAGATAGGGATGATCTTTCGTGTACCGCTGGATCATGTAATCAGGAGTGGGGTCAAGGAAAGTTTCGCTTTCGTCAGGCAGGGCCCGTACCCGGTAGATCTTGCCCGAGAAAGGATTGACGATTTCGATGCCGTGAATCGAGGCACGCAAGTCCCAGTCTGCCGGAATATCCAGGAAAAAACCGTACTTGGGGTTCTGGTACACTTTCCAGGCAACCCTGCGTATATCTGTTTCCCGCCCGGTCTTGATCTCATGCGTCCAGCACAACTGGACCAGATAAATCAAAAGAAAACCGGCCAGGACATAAGCGGCTTTTTTCAGTATGTTTCTCACGGAATTTCTTTCCGCCGGTCACGGCTGACAAGAAGTTCCAGCACGGAAAACAACAAGCGGTCGTAGTTCAGCGGATGCAGGGCTTTCAGGAGCAGATTGTGAAACACATCCTCGCATCCGGGCTGATAATAACCGATCGTGACCGGCGCACCCGAATGGCCCAGCGCGTGCGCCATAGTCAGATTGAACTGAAGCTCAAAATCCAGCGCCAGGTCATAGTTGGCGTCCTGGATCTCCTCGATCAGTTCCGGCTTCAGAAGCCGGTACCATCGGATATCTTTTTTGAGTATATTGCGGATTTTTGAACGGTGAAGCGGGTTTTCCGCAGAGAGGATGCTTTTCGCAAACTGATCAGGGAACTCCTCGCCGGTCAGGAAGTCAAACCGGCCTGAAGGAAAAGTATCCCGCAGGGATTCCATGATGAATGAAAACCTTCCGGAGTCAAGCGATGACGGCAAATGCACGAGGATCTGTTTCGGACTGAACCGGCGTGACTGCAGAGTGAATACGGCGTGCTGCGTGCCGAACCATTTCAGGATTGTCACGATAATTTTTGTGATCCATCGTTTGATCATGACCTCATCGGTAAGAGGTTAAGGCTCCATCCGGATATCAATATAAAAACGCGAACGGATCTGTTTCAGCCATTTATTCATTTCCTCGGACTGTTTGGCCTGGAGCGCCATGGATTCGACCGTCTGCCAGTCGTCCTTGAGGCTGATTTTGCGTTTATCGCGCTGATCGTTCAGCCGGATGAGGTGAAAGCCGAAATCACCCTCGAAGGGCTCGGACATATCCCCTTTTTTCAGGTTTTTTGCCGCCTTGAGAAACGGCTGTCCGCGTTCGTTCAGCGCCGAGAGCTCGATCCAGCCGAGGTTGCCGAGATTCCCCTTTTTCGTGTTGTCGTCGGAATACTTCATCACCGCGTCCTCGAACGTGATCCGGCCGTCCAGAATATCCTTCCGGATCTCAGACAATTTATCCTGCGTACGGGTCTTGTCCCCTGCCGATGTGACGACGCCGAACAGAATATGCCGGGTTTTGATTTTATCGCCTGCTTTTTCCTGGAGCTGGATTATATGCCAGCCGAACTGCGTTTTGACAAGGCCTGAAATCTCACTGGGTTCCAGTTTGACGGCAGCTTCGGCGAATTCCTTGACAAAATCGGCCCGGTTGAACCATCCCAGGTCGCCTCCTTTCTTGGCAGACCCCGGATCCGTGGAATATTTCCTGGCCATCTCACCGAAATCGGAACCGTTCCTCAAAGAATCCAGAACGGAGGCGGCCATTTTCCTGGAATCCTCGAACGCCGAATCGCCAGGCCTGATCTCCAGAAGAATATGACTGAAATTTATGGATTCGCCGACTTCCGGAAAACTGTCCTGATGAGCGCTGTAATAATTTTCTATCTCCGTGCGGGAAACTTTGATGTTGCTGAACCGGGAAGACTGAATTTTCTGAGTCAGCAGTTGCTTTTTGACATCTCCGCGGTACATCTTTTTCAGTTCCTTGATGGTTTTTCCCAGATACGACTCCAGCGCCTGTTCCCCGCCGGCCTGCTGAATCCTATCCCTGATCTGCTGCTCCAGCGCCTGGTCCACCTGACCCTCATCGACCGTGACACTGTCAAAAACCGCCTGCGCCAGAAGAATTTTCTGGTTGATCAGTGCGTCAAGAATCCGTGCCTCAATTTTTTTATATGCTTCAACATCCTTATCAGGATTTATTTTTTGGTTCATCGCCTCAAAATAAGCGTAATTCTGAACCTCCGAAAGCAGTATGATTTCATCATCCACGACTGCGGCGACTTTATCAATGATTTGGTTCTGAGTAGAGGCATTTTCAGGGCTCATTAATACAAAAATGAAGACCAGAATAAAAATTTTTTTCATGCAATACCTTTAATAACTTAGTGCTATCTGCATTATAAATGTATATCAAAAATTTAAAAAATCCAAGTATTTATAAAATAATTCTATCCAAAAAAACATTATTCACTTTTTTAATTAATTCCTGATAATCAGTTAACGCTTATATATCCATATAATTATCAGTATGATAAGATTACAATTATTAAAATTTACAGGATACATCTGTGTTTAGCTAACATGTTATAAACATCCGTGTTGATAACCGTTTTTTTATGTTAATTTTACCAAAAGATTCACATGTAAATATTTCATAACCGTTGCGTAATGTTAGGTTTCGGGTTCCTATCTTTTATTGAAAAAAAAACCTTATTTATGCACTTTCCGGATAAATTCCTCCACTTCCGCCACGCCGCCCTGGAAAATCAGGTAACCATTGTAGGGTTCCCTTGAAGTGATATCCCCGTTCACGGGAGTAAGCATGATTTTTTTCACTTCTTCGAGATTATCCGTTTGTCCGAGCGCCCAGGCCAATTTAATATAGGCGACTTCGGGGAGCATATTCTCGGCCGGGACAATTCCTTTCGCCATCAGGTCGCGGCCTGTATCGTATACGAACATATGAACATAGCCCCAAAGTGTCTGCACGGTCATGTACATCGCGACGCCTTTTTCCGCGGCGCGGACAATCGCGGGATACAGCGGCTTGTTGACATGCCCCAGCCCCGTACCGACGATTACAATGCCGCGGTAACCGTTGTCCACCAGCGAATCGATCATGTCCGGCTGCATGTTCGGGTAATAATACAGCATCGCCACCTTTTCCTCGAAATACGGCAGGACATGAACTGACCGGTCGCGTCTCCGGTGATTATATTCTTTCTTAAGTGGCGTAATTTCCTTTCGGTTGACTTTCGCAATGGGGATGTCGCCGATGGTCCTGAATGTGGACCGGTAGGAGGAATGCATTTTGCGCACGCGCGTGCCGCGGTGAAGCAGTCCGTACTCATCCGAAGTCGGCCCGAACATGCAGACCATGACCTCGGCGATGTCTGACCATCCCGCGGTCCGCGTGGCATGCATGAGATTCAGCGCTGCGTCGGAGCTCGGCCGGTCGGAGGAACGCTGGGAACCGACCAGTACAATCGGGACGGGCGGGTTCTGCACCATGAATGTAAGTGCGGCGGCGGTGTGATGGAGCGTGTCGGTTCCGTGCCCGATCACGATGCCGTCTACGCCGTTCTCGATTTCCTGGCCGATGGAAACGGCGAGTTTCTTGTATTGTTCCGGCCCCATGTTTTCGCTGAACACGGCGAATAATTTCTCGGTGGTCAGGTTGCAGATGGTCGCCAGTTCGGGAACCGCCCCGTAGAGTTCGCCCGGCGTGAAAGCGGGAATGACCGCGCCGGTCCGGTAATCGAGCCGTGAAGCGATCGTGCCTCCCGTGCCGAATAACTTGACTCTGGGCAATCCGGGCGTGACAGGGAATTCCTTCTCCGGAATTTTGTAATTCGCTTTTTTATATCCTTCTTCCCTCATCATCGTGATCGTTCCCACATCGAGGCCTACATTGTATCCGGTGGGAATTTTCATAACGATATGCCGGTCATCGTCATTTTCAGCGCGAGGCAGAACCGTGCCGGTAAACCGCCCCCGGGTGGTTTCGGCGACCGCCTGGCCCCATACACGCACGTTGAATTTCTTCAGCACAGCCAGGGCCGCGCCCTTATATCCCTGAAATAAATCTTCGCTCATAGTTTGCTTTTACGTTAAAAATTTCATGAATGAATTTGCTGCCGGACAATCGTATATAATTCCGCCAGCGGCATATTCCCGACCGCCATTTTCCGAAGGCCGCCCATCACAAAATCCAGTTTCGCGCCGGGATTCCGGTTCGTCCGGTGCGGAACGAATTTTTCGTTCAGATACGGAATCTGCGAAACGATTTCTTCCCGGCTGATTTTCCGGAACCGGAGAATGGTGAGCACGGAATCAAAATCCATTTTGGGATGCTCAAACAGGACAGGAAGCATGTCATGAAGAAGTTCCACCCCGATCTGCTGCTCGCGTGCGAAACGGAACATGTCATAGATCCGCTGGACCGTGAAATCCGGCGAGCGGGAGTAATGCCCCTCAACGTATTTCAGCCGACGTCCGAAAAAGGAGCCCACGAATCTCGGATCCTGTCCCAGATCTGTAACGATTTTTTCCATGATCGGAAAAACATTTTTTTTGAATATGTATTTATACAGGTGTTCCGGTATGTTCCACGCCTGCATTTTCCTGTATCGGTCGATGACGTCATCGGGAATCCGTTTGCGCAGAAGCTCGATGGTCTCGTTTTTCAGTGGGATGGGAGCGGAATCGGTATCCGGATACATCCGGTCGGCTCCCGGCAGAACCCTTTCAAATATGGTCGTACCGTCCTCAAAGCCTTTCCGCGTTTCGTTCGGAATACCGTCAAACGCCATGCGGCAGCGTTCTTCGATCGTTTCAAGCGCGGTCTGGATGTCCTCTTCGGGCCCCCAGAAAATCACCTGAGCGTCGTGGTTTTCAGTCTTCAGCAGGGCATGGATCTTTTCAAGGTCGTCAAGGCTGATCTTCCGTTCAGGTTCCTCGGTATGAATCATGTTCGGTTTCTCAATGCACGCGATCACTTTCAGCCGGTCGCTGATTTCGTCGGCGAACATTTTTCCCGGCTGGGTAAAATGCGACAGGATGCCCCGGAACTGCGGCAGATTGACTGCGACCACCGGATATTTGTTTTTCATCGCGCTGATCAGGCTCGTGTCCGGAAACCGCAGGTCCCGGTAATCAAGGCGGACATGGTTCATTTTCCATTGTTTGGGCTGGGTCACCCGGGCGGCCAGCAACCGGCGCACGTTCAGCAGGGCCCATTGGCGGAACGCCTCGTTATGCGTAAGTTCGGGAATCCACTTGGTGTGCGCCACCCCCTTGATCTCCACCCTTGTTCCTCCGCGGCAGCTGACGTTCACGTCCTCTCGTGAAGCGCCCATCCCGGTCCGCACTTTTCCCGTGCTCCGGTTCAGAAACCGGATGTAATCGCACGCTTCCATGACTTCATCGGGACTGGCCATATCGGGATAGGTCACGGTTTCGATCAGCGGCATGCCGAGCCGGTCGGTTTTGTACACGCGGACGTGCCCGATATCCGATATTTCCCGGCAGGAATCCTCCTCCAGACTAAGCTGGATAAGGCGGACTTTTTTGCTTTTCAGGGGAATCTCACCTTCCACGCCAATGATCGCCGTCCGCTGGAAACCGGTCGGAATGCTTCCGTCCAGGTACTGCTTGCGCGTGATGTGCACCTCGCCGACAATATTCAGCTTGGACAGCAGGGAAATCTCGATCGCGATCTCGAGGGCCTGCGGATTCACACGGAACGGAGGAGTATCGTCCACTTCGTAAGTGCAGGCGGTTTCGTTCTTGATCCGGTAAATAATTTCCTTGCGCGTCTTGAATTCCATCAGCGCCGTGCCGTCGTACTCGCCCAGTTCGCTGAGGGTCGGGCGCATATGGCGTACCAGTTCGGCGTCGTAATCGTCCGAGTCCTGGTAAATTCCGGCAGGACAACGGCAAAACAGCTTTTCCCGGGTCAGCAGCTGCTGGTGTACTTCAAGTCCCGACATGAACCCGATGCGCTCATAGTCGTCCCGGAGGGCTTTTTTTCTCGGGACATATCCGATATCGGATTTCGTTTTTTCGTAATTGGTTTTCGGATCAAATGAATTCATGGACGTTTTCCGTTATGATTAAAACCGGTAGGATGCCTGAATTCCGGCATGAACGATCATGCCTTTCCGGTTCAGGGCATCGTTGGCCATGTCGCGGAACCGCCAGTGCAGGCTGAGCGAAGGCACAAAATCCACTTTTTCGATCGTATAGGTCAGCGGAAACAGGATGGCGAGATGCGTGAGCCGGTTATCCTGCCCGAACTGGTTGCTGACGGCGGTCGCAACGGTCGGACCGATATTGATATCCTTGTTAAACTGGTATACGCCTCCAACACCGAATTCAAAATAATTTCCCCTGATGCCGTTATCCAGTCCCCGGGAGAACTGGATATAAGGAACCGCCATTTCATGTATGAATACGCTGGCCGTGGCGCTGATTTCATAATCCCGGTTATTGGTCTTCTGCTGCGACGCCCATCGGGAAAGGAAATCATATCGCTGAAAAGCGAGCTGCAGGTTAAGTCTTTCCCGGATGATGTCGAATTCATAGCACAGGGTCCAGTCGATTTCATCAATTTCAGATTTTTTGTCGCCCATCGATTTTTTCTTGGCGAGGCCGAAAGACATCCATATACCTGCCGACAATCCCCGGGCAAAAGGCGGGGAATATGTAACCGACGGCTGCAAAACGCCGTACTTGTGATTCAGGTCATAACCCCTCCACATGTAACGCGACAGAAGTTCGGCACCGACGTCGATCCCCAGCTGTTTTTTTTCTGTTTTTTCCTGCGCTCCCGATGGAACGGCCAAAGCACAGCAAAACAGCAGAATCAGAATGTATTTCATTTTTCTAACCTGTTAGTCTTCAAATAATTATCAGCGCTAACACTAAAAAAAGTACGGGTGAATTGCAAGGAGTTTGTTTTTTATGATATTTTTCACGGTAGTCTCCCGGGCTGGCCTGCAGTGGTCACATTTGCCCGGTGAGAAAGAACAGCGTAAAATGACGCATTTTGCCGCGGCTTGATCTGCATGATTCGCCATGAACCACATCCAGCCCGGCTGGTTTTCGCTGATCTGTAAAAAATTAAGCTTCCGGATTTTCATTTTGAATCTTTATCGGTTAACCGAGCGCTTCGTTCAGTAGAATCCAGTACGTTTTTCATTTGCATAGCCTTTCTGTCTTTACGGGATTTTCGATTTTGATCCTTCAAATATGATCCTTCAAAAAATCATGTATACTATTGATTTTGATTTTATGAATAATTAACTTTGAGTCATTCCGAGAATACTCACTTTCTTTGAAAGGATATATGATAATGTCTGATGAAACGATAAAAAAAGTTGAAGAAATCACAATACATTTCGCCGGCGATTCCGGCGACGGAATGCAGCTGGTCGGAAACGAACTGACGAATATCATGGCGCTGTTCGGAAGCGACGTCGGCACATTGCCGGATTATCCAGCGGAAATCCGCGCTCCCGCCGGCACCATCGCCGGAGTCAGCGGATTCCGCCTTCATGCGGGCAGCATCGACGTTCACACGCCGGGCGACGAAGTCGATGTTCTCCTCGCGATGAATCCCGCCGCGTTGAAGGCCAACATCAAATCACTCAAACAAAGCGGCGTGCTGATAGCCAACATGGGCGAATTCACCGAAAAAGGCCTTCAGCTGGCCGGCTACTCAGGCAACCCGCTGATGGACGGCTCGCTTGAAAAATACCAGACTTTCGCCGTCGACATGAACGCCCTCACGGCACAGGCGCTGAAAGAGACCGGGCTCGACAGTAAAGCCGTCGACCGGTGCAAGAACTTTTTCGCGCTCGGCATGACGTTCTGGCTCTTCAACAAACCTATCGACAACACGATTGAGTTTATCAAGGACAAATTCTCGAAGAAACCCGAAGTCGCTCTGGCGAATTCTCTGGCTCTCGAAGCCGGGTACACCTACTGTTCGCGTTCGGAATCGTTCGCGTTCAAATATGAGATTCCGTCGGCTCATTTAAAGCCGGGAAAATACCGCAATCTGGTCGGCAATGAAGCTGTCGCGATCGGTTGTCTCACGGCCTCGCTGAAATCGGGGTTGCCGCTGTTCCTCGGATCTTATCCGATTACGCCTGCGACAGAGATCCTGCAGTGTTTATCCAGTTACAAAGCCTGGGGCGTAAAAACTTTTCAGGCGGAAGACGAGATCGCGGGGATCTGCTCCTCGATCGGCGCGGCGTTCGCCGGCCATCTCGCGATCACAACGACCTCGGGACCTGGATTATGTCTTAAGAGCGAAGCCATCGGTCTGGCCGTGATCACCGAACTTCCGATCGTCATTGTAGACGTACAGCGCGCAGGCCCGAGCACAGGACTTCCCACGAAAACCGAGCAGGCCGACCTTCTGCAGGCGATGTACGGCCGTAACGGTGAATCCCCCGTCGCGATTCTCGCCGCGTCAAGCCCCTCGGACTGCTTTGATACGGCTTATGAAGCCTGCCGCATCGCCATCAAATTCATGACGCCCGTGATCCTCCTCACCGACGGCTACATCGGCAACGGCGCCGAACCTTGGCGCATTCCCGATCTCGATAAACTGCCGCCCATCATACTCAGCCGCGAGTACAACGAGGAAACGTTCGAACCCTACAACCGTGAGCCTAATACACTCGCCCGTCCATGGGCTATACCCGGCATGAAAGGATTTGAACACCGCATCGGCGGACTCGAAAAGAAACATATCGTCGGAAGCGTCAGCCATGACCCGGACAACCACGATTTCATGGTCAAGACCCGCGCTCAGAAAATCAAAAATATCACCCGGGAAATCCCTCCCACCGTCATTGACGGCCCCGACAAGGGCGACCTGCTCGTCCTGAGCTGGGGCGGAAGCTACGGTGCCGTCCGCACCGCGATCGAACTGTCCCGTAAAAAAGGACTGACGGTGTCGCATCTGCAATTGCGGTGGATCAACCCGTTCCCGGCCGATCTCGGGACAAAGCTGAAACAGTTCAAGAAAATTCTCATTCCGGAAATCAACATGGGACAGCTGAACATGATGATCCGTTCGGAATATCTGATCGACACCATTCAATACAACCGGGTTCGTGGTTTACCGTTTACCGCGAAAGAAATCCAAACCAAGATTGAAGAAATTTTAGGAGGTAAATCATGAGTCCGATGATCACCGAAAAACCCGTCATGGCCCTGAACAAGCGCGATTTTGAATCGGATCAGGAAATCCGGTGGTGCCCGGGCTGCGGCGACAACTCCATTCTCGCGCAGGTACAGAAAGTTCTGGCCGAGCTGGCCCGGAACAAGGAAAACTACGTTTTTGTTTCCGGCATCGGATGTTCGAGCCGGTTTCCGTATTATATGAACACCTTTGGATTCCACGGCATCCACGGCCGCGCGGCCGCGATAGCGTCCGGCGTGAAAATCGCGAATCCCGAACTCGACGTCTGGGTCGTTACCGGCGACGGCGACGCTCTCGCGATCGGGGGCAATCATTTCATCCACGCCATCCGCCGGAATATCGACATTAAAATCCTGCTCTTCAACAACCAGATTTACGGGCTTACCAAGGGCCAGTACTCGCCAACCTCCAGAATCGGGAAAGTTACAAAAACCAGTCCGATGGGCGTCGTTGAATACCCGTTCAATCCCATTGCCGTTGCGCTTGGATCGGGAGCGAGTTTTGTCGCAAGAACCACGGACCGCGATCCCAAAGGTCTTCAGCATATCCTGCACGCCGCTGCGGCTCACAAGGGTACGGCTTTCGTCGAGATATATCAGAATTGCGTCATTTTCAACGACGGCGTATTCAAGGATCTGACCGACAAAGATTCCAAAGCCGACCGTACCGTCAACCTGGAGGACGGCAAGCCCCTGATTTTCGGTAAGAACAACGATAAAGGCATTTTACTTGACGGCTTCAAACCGGTCGTGGTGGATCTGTCCGACGGGAAATATAAACCCGAAGACCTGATGATTCATCATGTCAATGCCGACAACCCCGTTCAGGCCTTCATCTACGCGCAGATGAGCGAAGATCCGAACTTGCCTTCCCCGATGGGCGTTTACCGCGCTATCGAATGGACGACCTATGAGCGTGACGTCGAAAAACAAATCAAATCCGCTCAGGCGAAATCCGGAGCCAAAGGGATTCATGAACTATTCAACGACGGCGACACCTGGTCCGTAGAAAAATAATGCTTTTTTTTTTAACGTTATCCGCTTCAGAAAGGAGGCTATTATGATAACGCGAACTATGCTGACAGCCCTCATTACAGGTTTCTTCCTCTTCGGAATGGTTTCCTGCGGTAACCCCGACTGGATGAGGTTTTCGGAAGATGAGAACATCACGTCGATCTGGGAAGACAATGACGTCATGTGGATCGGAACAAAAAAGCACGGACTGCTGAAATTCGACCGTCAGGAGGAAGAATTCATCAGTTTCACCATCAATAATTCCGGCCTGCCCGATAATGACGTGGAAATCGTCCGGACGGACAAAAAGGGACAGAAGTGGATCGGTACGGGACTTGGACTGTCCATCTATAACGACACGGACTGGGAAGGCTACGACGCATCCGGCTCGCAGATTCCCGCAAACCTTGTAAACGCCATCACCTTCGAGACCTCCGGACTGGCATGGATCGGTACCGGAAACGGGCTTGCATCGTTTGACGGAAAAGAATGGAAAGTCTTCAAGCGTGACAATTCCGACATTCCGGATGACCTCATCAACACCCTGACGACCGACAAAAACAACATCCTCTGGATCGGGACCGGTGAGGGCCTTTGCGTTTACAACGGAAAAACCTTTGCTCAGATCGATTCCAACAAACTGAAACTTCCCAGCAAGAACATCAAAGCCCTCACTTTTGACAAAAACGGCGTTTTGTGGATCGGTACGGCATCGGGACTGGTTTCCTTCGACGGGGAAAAATCCATATTGTTCAATACCAAAAACGGATTACCGGATAACCTGATCCGTTCGATAACGGTTGATAATAACAACCAGGTATGGATCGCAACGATCAAGGGGATCGGACGGTATAACGGCAGCAACTGGGCGGTGTTCAAGTCAAACAATACCGACCTGCCGATCGACCGTATGACCGTCGTCCGCGCCGACAGGTTTAACAACATCTGGATCGGAACCGAAGGCAAAGGGTTCTTCGCATACAATCCGGAAGGCGTCAAATTAGTCGAGGAAGATTAGACATACCGGACCATTCGCAATAAAAAAGGCGCCGTCTGATGACCGCGCCTTTTTTTCCGATTTTTTTTTCCGTTAAAGATCGTAGTACAGATACATCTCATAGGGATGCGGACGGTTCCGGATTTCGTAATATTCCTTATATTTCGTTTTGATCCAGTCATCGATATGTCCTTCATCAAAGACGCTGCCCTCGAGCAGATACGCGTGATCCCTGTCAAGTGCCTCTAACGCCTCGCGCAGGGAGGACGGAAGGGGTTTGATGGTTTCCCGGCGTTCAGGAGGCCAGGCAAAAACGTTTTCATCGATGGGCCCGAATCCGTGTTCGCGGGGATCGATCTTATTTCGGATGCCGTCAAGGCCTGCCATCAGCTGCACCGCCAGAGCGAAATAAACATTGCAGGTCGCGTCGGGAGGACGGAACTCAAACCGCACGGCTTCGGAGCTCGTGGCGTACTTGGGGACGCGGATGGCGGCGCTTCGGTTTGCCAGGCTGAAGAACGCGTTCACGGGAGCCTCAAAACCGGGAATCAGGCGCCGGTAGGAATTCGTGGAAGGGTTAGTGAACGCCAGAATCGATGCGCCGTGCTTCAGCATACCCCCGATGTAATATAAAGCCGTCTGGCTCAAATGCCCGTATCCTTTTTCGTCATAAAAGACATTCCTGGAATCCTTGAACAATTGCTGATGAAAATGCATTCCGCTTCCCGCCTCCCCGTACAGCGGCTTGGGCATATACGTCGCGGTCTGCCCGTGCTTATAGGCGATCATTTTCGTGACGTACTTGATCATCTGCGCGGAATCGCCCGCTTTCTGAATCCCGAAAAGCGGCGTTTCGATCTCGCACTGACCCGGTCCCCCGACCTCATGATGATGATACTTGATCTCAATCCCCATGGATTCCAGAACCATGCACATCTCACTGCGGAGATTATAAAGCTGGTCTTTCGGCGGAATGACATGATACCCTCCATGAGGGGGAATCACGTGCCCGTGCCCTCCGCGCGCGCTCTGCCAGTCGGCTTCGCGGCTGTCCACGCGGTACGATGACGTATTCACTCCGTTTTCGAAGGCGACATTGTCAAAAATGTAGAATTCATATTCCGGACCCCACAGGCTTTGATCGGCGATCTGGAGGTCCTGCATGTATTTCTCAGCCCTTACGATGATGTTCCGCGGATCTCTTGAAAACGGCTGTTTCGTATCCGCCTCGTAAGAGGAACAAATAAAACTCAGCGTCGGAACTTCCCAGAACGGATCAATGAAAGCGGCCGACAAATCGGGTATAAGAACCATATCACCCGAGCTTACGGATTTTAATCCGACAGACGATCCGTCAAACCCTACGCCGTTTTTCATAAGCTTTTCATTGAATTCGCTGACCGGAAGAGTGATGTGATGCCAGCGTCCGGCAAGATCGGTGAATTTCATATCGATCATTTTAAAACCGTTCCGCCGGACGTAATCAACCGCTTCGTCAATTGTTTTAAACATAATAACCTCTTCGTATGATGAGTGAATTAGATTGAACGATTATTCCTGCGGCGGCATTCCGTATTGCGCCCATTCTTCTTTTGCGGGACCGTAAATACCGGGAACTTTCAGGCCTGCCTGCCGCATCAGGACAGTCAGCTGCCCGCGATGATGGGCCTGATGCAGAACCAGCGATGTCAGTACCATGCCTTTTTTCCATTGTTCGCCGTACATCTCCGTCTCAGCCTGCAGATCGGCATCATTCCATTTTTCCGTGACGGCGCTGGCGATTTTCCCGGATTCGTTCCGGTATTCGGCTCCGATAACTCCGGCGTTAGTCGGAACCGGCATATGTTCAAATTTATTTTCCGTCAGCAGTCCCGCGCGATGAAGCATTTCGCCCAGAGTTGTTACCAGATGCCATGCCAGAATTCCTAGAGAACGGCCCCCCGGGGTAACTTTTTGCTTAAGGGATTCATCGGTCAGATTATCGAGGAGCTTGAGGGTCGCTTCGGATTCATAACGCCACTGCGTTTTAAAATCTTCAATCGTACAGTACATGATTTCTCCGGAATTGAAATGAGTATCAGATTTGAATATATTACAAGTTAATCAAGGATTAGGATTTAATCAAATAAAATTATTCGCACTTCATGCAATTTTTTTTTATATTATGCTGATGACTTTGCCGGAACAAAAACAGCGTTATACCCGGAAAGCCTGAATTGATCATCGCTTTCCGTGTATCATGCGCCCACAGACCTTTATTCAGATATGATCCGTTTTACCCATCCTGAGTACCTGTTCATCCTGATCTTCATCCCGCTGATCCTGTTTTTTTTCATCCGCAGGCACCGCCAGAAATTCCGCCAGCTGGGATTGCTGTCCGAAACCCACCTTACGAGTGCGCTGATTGAATCCTATCATGCCCGCATCGCAAAAATTAAGATCATCCTGCTTCTGGTCACCCTTCTTTTACTGGTTTTTTCGGTTTCGGGATTGCAGGTCGGAACCAAATACGAAGAGGTGAAAGTCGAGGGACTGGACCTTTTGATCGCTCTTGATATTTCGTCCTCCATGAACGCTCAGGATATCCGGCCCAGCCGGCTGGAAAAAGCCCGTCACGGCATCATCAACCTTATGAACCGTCTTTCCGGAGACCGTATTGCCCTGATCCTTTTTTCCGGCGAGGCTTTTATTCAGTGTCCCCTGACTACCGATTACGGAGCAATCCGGCTCTTTCTTGAATCCCTGAAACCCGACGTGACGACATCCGTTGGAACAGATTTCAACAGCCTCATCGACATCATCCCGGACGTGTTTTCGTACCAGGACCAACAGACGGCCGGGAACGAGGCGAGCCGGGCGATGGTCATTTTTTCCGATGGCGAAGATCATAATCCGGACACCGGCAGGAAAATCGATGCGCTGGAAAACATAACGATATTCACCGTCGGCACTGGAACATCTCAGCCGACTCCCGTCCCCGTCTATAATGAAAACGGACAACTCACGGATTACAAGCGTTACAGGGGAAACGCGGTAACCACCTCCCTGAACGAAACGATACTGAGGAAAATGGCTGAAAAGACCGGAGGCACCTATTATCCCTCCACACTCGGCGAATCCGAAATCGGGGAAATTGCGGAATCGCTTTCAAAAATGAAAAAAACCGAAACCATCCGGTACCGCTATACGGAATTTGAGGAACGTTTTCAGTTTCTTCTCCTGCCGGCCATACTTTTTCTGGGGCTCGAAACCTTCCTCACTGCCCGCAAACACCGGACACCTAAAATATTCAACGCATGAGTTTCGAATTCGCTCATATTTACCTTCTGGGAGCACTGCTGATCCTTCCTCTGCTTTGGCGGTTCAGGAAAAAGGAACAGCCGGCCGTTCAGCATTCGATGGCGGGAATATTGGCCGAAATGCCTTTATCCTGGCGCGTACGGCTGCTCCCCTGCCTGAACTGGCTTAAATGGATCGCCCTGGGGCTGATGATTGCAGCGATGGCTCGTCCCCGGATCAAAAACGTGACGGAAAAAGTCACCACCGAGGGGATTGACATTATCCTCGCGATGGACATATCGCGCAGCATGCTGATCGAGGACATGAGCAAGCAGAACCGGCTTGAATCGGCAAAAGCCGTCGCCGAGCAATTCGTGAGAAACCGCAAGTCCGACCGGATCGGACTGGTGCTCTTCGCAGGAAAAAGCTTTACCCAGTGTCCGCTGACCACGGACTACCCGATGGTGATTGACTTTATCCGGAAAACAAGGATCGGCATGATTGAAGACGGCACGGCGATCGGCATGGGCATAGTCAACAGCCTCAACCGGCTGCGGAACAGCGAAGCCAGAAGCCGGATCATCATCCTCCTGACCGACGGACAGAACAACCGGGGCGAAATCGACCCGGTCACCGCGGCCCAGATCGCCCAGGCCCTTGGCATCCGCATTTACACCATCGGCGCCGGCAAGGACGGCATCGCCCGGATACCGGTCGACGATCCTTTTTTCGGCCGTCAGTATGTACCCGCCGAAGTTAAAATCGACGAGCCCACGCTTAGGTCCATCGCCTCGATCACGGGAGGGCAGTTTTTCCGCGCCTCCACGATGGAAAGGCTTGAGGAGGCCTATCAGGATATTGACCGCCTGGAAAAAACCAAAATTGAAGTCACCACCTACCTGCGGTACCTGGAACTTTATCCGTGGTTCCTGTTCCCGGCCCTTGCCCTCCTGATCGTGCACGGAATTCTCGGTAAAACCCTATTCCATCATATTCCATGACGAAACATCCCCTTGAAAAACAGCTGCTCGCGCACTGCCAGCAGAAAAAATTTTTCCGCCAAGGCGACAGGGTTCTGCTCGCTGTATCCGGAGGCATGGATTCCTGCGTTCTGTTTCACCTGTTCATGAACATCATCGACGATCTGAGCATCAGTATCGGTGCCGCCCATGTCAACCACGGCCTGCGCGACAAACAGAGCGATTCAGACGAGATGTTCGTCGAGTCCATGGCGCACGGCCATTCGGTGCGGTTTCACAAGACCCGCCTCGACGTCAAAGCCAGGGCACTGCGTGAAAAGCGCTCGCTCGAGGAGGCCGCCCGTCTTGCACGGTATGAATTCCTTGAATCCGTGGCCGCCCAGCATGACTACAAAAAAATCTGCACCGGCCACCACATGGACGACCAGGCGGAAACGGTATTGAGCCGTGTCCTTAAAGGATCCGGATGGGACGGCCTGTCAGGCATCCGTGAAACCCGGGAGGGATTTGTCCGTCCCCTCCTTCGGTTCAGCAAGGCCGACATCGAAAGATACGCGGCCGACAGGAATATCCTGTACATCGTCGATAATAGCAACGACGATCTGCGGTTTTACCGGAATAAAATCCGCCACAAGCTGTTGCCGCTTCTTCAGTCTGAATTTGACCCCCAGGTCGTGCGTCATCTGCACCAGCTGTCGGTGATCGCACAGGAAACCGAAGCTTTTTTCACGGCCCAGACCCCTGCATGGCTTGCCGGGCTCTCGCGGCAGGAGGGACAAAAAATTATTCTTGAAATTAAACCCTTTAACCATTACCTTTTAATTCAACGAAAAATGATATTATCGTTGATACTAAAAAAATTGTGTGAAAATGACCCCGAAACCAAGCCCACCTATCATGATTTTCAGTCCATGCTTCAGTTAGCCGAAACTTCCCAGTCCGGGAAACGTTATATCCTAGGGCCGGTGGAATGCGCCCGGGAACACGATCAGCTTGTTTTCAGGATAGCCGGTCCTGCCGTGAATGAATCGTTTGATATCCCTGTTGTCATCGGCGAAACCCGGCGGCTGGAGTTTCCTCAAATCCTTTTTTCTTCCCGGCCGATGGAATCTCCGGGCGGTCTGGATCTCGGAAAGAACCCTTCGGTCGAATACATTGACGAGAATAAAATCAAAGGACAGCTGTACCTGAGGAATTGGCTGAACGGAGACACTTTTCACCCGATCGGCATGAACGATTCAAAAAAAATAAGCGACTTTTTTACCGACCAGAAAATCCCGCTGTCCGCAAGAAATCGCATCCCGATTCTGGTGGAACGATTTTCCGGCAGGGAGAGGATCGTATGGATATGCGGATACCGACTCGATAACCGCTTTAAAATTGATTCCAACACACAACGCATCATCAAACTGGAGTGCCACGGCTATGAAACCAACCCTCAGGATTGACCAACACGATTTTAGCATCCTGATTTCCGAACAGGAAATTCAGCAGGCCGTTTCGCGCCTGGGAAAACAGATTTCTGAAGACTACCGTGGCCGCCAGCCCATTCTAACAGGCGTTCTGAACGGCTCCATCCTGTTTATCGCCGATCTTGTGCGTTCGGTAAGCGTTTATGACTCGGAAATCGATTTTCTTAAAATCGGCAGTTACGGAGATCACATGATCTCCAGCGGAACCATCACGCTCGATAAGGACGTCAGCGCGAAAATAGAGGGACGCCATGTGATTGTCATCGAAGACATCGTGGATTCGGGCCTGTCGGTAACCTTCATCCGGAACCATCTGCTGTATAAGCGTCCCGCGTCCCTTGAATTCGCCACGCTGTTGCTGAAAAAGGAAAAAGCCAAGGTCGGATTTCCCATTAAGTACGTCGGCTTCGAGATCGGCAATGATTTTGTGATCGGTTACGGGCTGGATTATCAGCAGCAGTACCGGAACCTTCGCGATATTTATGTAACCCATAATTAAGGAACCACATTGAATCCAGGGACTTCATCACGGATGGACCAAAAGGAATCCCCGAAAAAACAGGATAAAAAAAATCCTGCTAAAAAAAGCAAGCCTTCCCCTCCGGCAGGCCCGAACTACAAGAATTCGGCGAGCACATTTTTGATCTGGCTTGCGGTTTTCGCGGGTTTCTTTTTTCTATATCACTTGTTTTCCATGAACAACGGGCAGTACGCCGAAATCAGTTTTTCAGAATACCTGGATTTGCTGGGCAAGGATAAAATCAACCAAGTCAACCTTTCCGAGAACGAACTGACGGCGACCCTGAAGGAAGAAATCACGATCAACGCGGACGGCAAGCCGGCAAAATTCTACCAGATCAAAACCAACATTCCCTTCATCGATTCCAAGATGGTTGAGGACTGGAGGGCCAGGGGGATCGGCATCCAATTCACCAAGAAAGGAACGGATCTTTCAACGTTCCTGATTCAGATGCTTCCGTGGATTATCGCGATCGGTATTTTTATTTTCATTCTGCGCCGGATGCAGGGAGGTTCAGGAGGAAAAAATATTTTCTCATTCGGGAAAAGCCGAGCCCGGCTGACAACGGACAAAGAATCCCGGGTCACGTTCGCGGATGTCGCCGGCTGCAATGAGGCGAAAGAAGAGCTCCAGGAAATCGTCGAATTTCTGAAAGACCCGAACCGGTTCACCAAACTGGGCGGACGCATCCCCAAAGGGGCGATTTTGCTGGGTCCTCCGGGAACCGGCAAAACCCTTCTCGCGCGTGCGATCGCCGGCGAGGCGGGCGTGCCGTTTTTTTCGATCAGCGGCGCGGATTTTGTCGAGATGTTTGTCGGCGTAGGCGCGGCGCGTGTCCGCGACCTTTTCGACCAGGCGAAGAAAAACCATCCCTGCATCATATTCATCGATGAAATCGACGCGGTCGGCCGGTCCAGGGGCGCGGGTCTCGGAGGCGGACATGACGAACGCGAACAGACGCTGAACCAGCTGCTTGTGGAAATGGACGGATTCAGCGCAAACGACGGCATCATTGTTGTCGCCGCCACCAACCGGCCCGACATTCTGGACACCGCACTGATGCGCCCCGGACGCTTTGACCGCCAGGTGGTCGTGGATCAGCCCGATGTCAAAGGCCGCGAGGAAATTCTTAAAATACACACCCGTAAAGCTCCCCTCGCCGATGACGTCAATCTCGAAAAAATCGCCAAGGGAACTCCGGGGCTCTCCGGGGCCGACCTTGAAAACCTCGTCAACGAGGCATCGTTGCTGGCCGCCCGAAGAAATTCCGACAAAGTCGGTTACATCGATTTTGAAAACGCCAAAGACAAAGTCATGATGGGTGTGGAGCGAAAAAGCCTGGTCATCTCTGAGAAAGAAAAACGAATGGTCGCATATCACGAAGGCGGTCACGCACTGGTCGCCAAACTGATCCCCGAATCCGATCCCGTGCATAAAGTCACGATCATTCCGAGAGGACGGGCGCTCGGCCTCACGCATTACCTTCCCACCGACGACCGGCACATGTACTCACGCAGCTATATCCAGACGACACTCGTGCACCTGCTGGGCGGACGGGCTGCTGAAAAGATCATATTCGGGGACTTCACCACCGGCGCCGGAAACGACATCGACCGCGCGACGACCGTTGCCCGTAAAATGGTCTGCGAATGGGGCATGAGCGACAAAATCGGACCCGTCTCGTTCGGAAAAAAAGACGAGGAGGTTTTCCTCGGACGGGAAATCGCTACGTCTCAGAATTACAGCGAACAAACCTCCGTCATGATCGATGAGGAAATCAAACGCATCGTATGGGAAGCCGAAAAAAGGGCCGTTCAGCTTCTGACCGATCACATCAACCTGCTCCACGCTATTGCGAAACTTCTGATCGAAAAAGAAACCATCGACGGAGACGATCTTGAGCATATTGTAAAAACACATCTGAATCCTGAACCCTCGGATATTCAGCCCGCCGAACAACAAATCATAACCAATGCTGTTTAAGCCATGAATTCATTTTACCGCTTTCTGTCGGGCGAAGTTCCCGGTGGTTTTGTCATTTTCCTTCTCATCGTTTTCGCGGTCAGTTTTATCGGATGGTATCTGCATCGCTATTCGACCGTTATCAATAAAAACTATTTAAAGAAATTGGTATTCGGGTTGCTCTTTTTTATCACGTTTTCATGGATTCTCCTTCGCGCCGCCAGGCCTCCGAAAGAAGAACCCGTTCAGATCGGGATCTGGCCGCTCGAATTCGTGTCGACTCCGGGAACAACTGATTCCTCCGGCACCGGCCACTGGGGATTCGGCTGGGCCCTGGCTGAAATGGCTTCCTATCAGGCCGCACTGCAGACGCCGTCGCATATCTCTTTTCTCCGCCCCGACTGGATGCTTAAATCCCTTGACTCCTCGGACCGCTATCAGTTCAGTATGAATACCGGAAACCTCTTGTCGTGGTCAAAACTGATCCAGCTTGAATATGTCGCCGGCGGACATTACCGCCTCATTGAAAACCATTACGACGGTGAAATAGTGTTCTATGAAGTTCAATCGCAAAAACCCGTCAAAGTAATTCCCCTTTCAGTGCCCGTTAAGTCAGGCTTGACGGAACTCCGGCCGGTCGCGGAAGAGTTGATCCGTTATGTATTTGATGAAGTCGGACTTTCTTACAAACCTGAAACGGCGGACTGGGGATTATACGGCTCCCCGGGGCTTTATGATTACTCGGCCGGAAGATATCTCCATGCGTTTGACCGCACGGCGGAGTCGCTTCCGGTTTTCTTAAAGGCGTTACGAACCGACAGCGCTTCGGCGCTCAACTGGTATGGCGCGGGCCTGGCTTACGGAGAACTGATGCTCCGAACGAAAGATGAGCAGACACGGCGCAACAATCAGCTCCGCTGCGAATATCATTTGAAAAAATCCGGTCAGCTGAACGAAAATTTTGAACCGGCCTATATCGCGCTGGCAAAATCATATTTGTTTATTGAACCGGAGCCCCGGTATTTCGACGCGGAAGCGGCTCTCCTGGCCGCGCATTCTCTGTACGACAGAGACTATGAGATCTATTACCTCCTGAGTTTCATGCAAAAAGCGCGCTGGAGCCTGTTCGGATTCGATGACCGGGAATCCCTGCTCAAAAAGGCCATCGAGACCAATCCCGCGGCATTTCCCGCATATATAGAACTTGGAAACAACCTTCTCGAATGGGCCCGTCCGCACGATTACAAAGCGAGGCAGGCCATGGACAATTTCATAATCGCGAAAAAACTCCGCCCCAATAATCCATCCGCCGTCCGCGGACTGGTGACAGGCTATGATTATGTCGGATATTACGATAAGGCGCTGGAGCTTCTGAATCAATACGGGCATGTATATACAGATCAGAGTGAGTACAATTATATCAGGGGGATCGTTCAATATCATATCGGCGCCAAGCACAAACTGAGCCGTCAACCCAGGGAAGAGGCCGCCGCCAACGCCGAAGCCGAGCTCAGCTTCAAGAAAGCCATACAGATTAAACCCCACGGCTACGCTTACCTGTATCTCGGGAAAATCTATGATATCCAGAAACGCCGCAACGACGCGATTGAAGCCTATCGCGGGGCCATGAGATATATTCCCAAGGAGGACAAATACCGTGAGGAAGCCAGAAAGAAATTAAGGGAATATTTTCCAGATGCTGAATAGATCCGAATTTGATTTCCGGCGACTTTCGGAAGGCCGGTACATTATGGGCATCCTCAACGTGACTCCCGATTCCTTTTCCGACGGGGGACGCTTTCTGAGCCACGACCAGGCTTACGATCAGGCCTGCCGGATGATTGAAGAGGGTGCGGACATCATTGACATCGGCGGGGAATCCACACGGCCCGGTTCCGATCCTGTTCCTGAAAACCTGGAAATGGACCGCATCCTTCCCCTGATCGGCCGGCTGGCCAAAAACACCGATATTCTGATCTCGGCGGATACCAGCAAATCGGCTGTCGCACGGGAAGCCATCCGGGCCGGTGCCGGCATCATCAACGATATCAGCGGTCTGACGGCCGATCCCCGCATGGTCTCCATCGCAGCCGAACTAAATGTCCCTGTGGTCATCATGCACATCCGCGGAACGCCCAAGAACATGCAGGTCAATCCCGTTTATCAGGATGCGGTCGCCGAGGTAAAAAACGAACTGCAGGAGAGAATCAGAGCGGCCCGTTCGGCCGGAATCAGGGATATCATCATCGACCCGGGATTCGGTTTCGGGAAACGGTTGGAAGACAATTTCAGGCTGCTTTATCATCTGAACGAATTTCTTTTTCCCGGCTGCCCTCTGATGGTGGGTACGTCAAGAAAGTCCTTTCTCGGAAGCATGTTCGGCGCGCCTCCGGATGACCGGGTAGAAGGAACTCTGGTCACCAATGCTTGGGCCTGCATGAAAGGGGCGAACCTATTCAGGGTTCACGATGTCCGCGCGGTCAGCCGGGCGGTTCAGATGATCCGGACCATTCTGGAGGCGTCCTGATGCAGGATCCTTTATTTCACATTTTTTTCATCCCCGTATCGCCCCTGGATATCATCGATATCCTGCTGGTCACATTCATCCTGTACCGCGCGTACATGATCATACAGGGCACCACGGCATCACGCATGCTGCTCGGACTCGTCCTGATCCTCGTGATTTCCCTGATCGTACATTTATTCAGCATGGAGGGCATGACCTGGCTGGTCGATCAGATCCGAACGGTCTGGGTTATCGTGTTTGTTATCATTTTCCAGCCCGAACTCCGACGTATCCTGACCTCAATGGGACAGGGACGATTCCTGAAGGGACTGATCAAGATCGGAATCCCGCCTTATGTGGACGAAATCGTCCAGGCTTGCGAAATGCTGGCCAAAAGACGCAACGGAGCGATCATTGTGATCGCACAAACCAGCGGCCTGAAAAATATCATTGAAACCGGACTCCCGGTCCAGGCCAAGGTCAGCCATCAGCTTCTGCAGTCCATTTTTAATCCACGTTCCCCCCTCCACGACGGCGCGGTCATTATTGATAACGAACAAATTGAGGCCGCTAAATGCCTTCTTCCCCTGAGCCAGAATCCGTATATTGAATCCTCGCTTGGAACCCGTCACAGGGCGGCGGTCGGAGTTTCCGAACAAACAGACGCGATCGCCATTGTCGTATCGGAAGAAACGGGAAAAATCTCGACCGCTCATAAGGGCAGCCTGCAAAAAAATATCCCTCCGGGGGAACTGGCCCATTTCATCGAAACCGTCATTTCAAGCGGGAAAACGCCAAAATTCATTTCACGGATGAAAAAAAAATCAAAGCAGACACAGGCGGAATAAAACAAATTTTTTCTTAGACCATTCCCTGTTCGGTTTTGTATAATTCAGATTGAAAGGTAACTTTATTGGACAGAATGATTGATTTGAATAAACGGTTTTTCCCTGATCCGGCGGCTTGCCTGTTTTTCGCTTCCCTGATTTTCCATTCTGTGAGTTTCCTGTTTAATGGTTCGTTGTTTTCGCAGGAAAAAAATAATTACTTCAGCCTGATCCGAGAAACATCCGGTGAATTGGTCTATGCTTTCCATTTTCCAGACCCGGATATCGAACACTTCGTAAAAGACGGTAAAACGTATCACAGGATTACCGCGCCGGATTTTTCAGTTTCATTGCAGCCCGGTATACCTCCCCTGCCTGTAGTGCAGTATCTTCTGGAATTGCCAGACGGAGCGGCCTCGGTTCAGGTGCTTCAGGAGGAAACATCCACGAAAACCGGGATCCATCTCATACCGGATATTGACCTGGCCACCGGTGATTCAGCAGAAGTATCCCGGGATACCGGCTCCTCCTCCTGGCTGTCTTCCGACACCTGGCTTCCCGCGGCAACCGTCAGACTGAATTTTATAGGCAAGTTCAGGGACATTCCTCTTCACAGGCTTATCCTATGTCCCTACAGGTATCATCCTTCCCAATCCAAACTCGAGATTCGCCGCAGGATGACCGTTAAAATAAAATTCGCTTCCGGGAAGAAAAACTTGTTGACCGAACCCTTATCCGGAGATGCTGAACGGTTCTTGAAGAATCAGGTTATCAATTATTCATCGGCGAAAAAGAACCGGCAATGGCAGCCTAAGTCCATCGCGAAAAAAACACGCACGGATAACACATTGACCCGGTTCCAGTCCTCCCTTCCCCTGCAATACGTCAAAATCACCGTCGGCATGGACGGCATTTACAAGATCACTCAGCAGGAACTGGCCCATGCAACCCGGCTGAACCTGCAGTCCGTTGATCCCAGGACATTTCAGTTATTCAGCCGGGGCATTCAGGTTCCGGTTTACATTCAGGGCGAATCGGACGGCATGTTTGACGCCGGTGATTATATCGAGTTTTTCGGAGAGAAGTATTACGCTAAATTCAATCCTTATTTATCCGGCATCAACCCGCAGACTGGGCATTATATTGATCCCTGGTCGGATGACAACGTGTATTTCCTTATATGGGGAGGAGAACCCGGCATCAGGCTGATTGAGGAAAACGGTGGCGTCCGGCAGGACACCGGATTGATACGCCCCTCCTTTTACCCGGTCTGTAAGCATTTTGAGGAAGACAATACGCAGCTTGATGTCAAGGACATCAACCTTATCGAACCTTCCGCAAATGAGGACATATGGGCGTTTGACGGAGGGGTGACGTTCATCACCCCGGGAACCGGTTCTCAGTCGACCAGGGAATATTCCTTTTCGGCCGAACGGCCCGACCGTCAGTTCCTGCGTGTAGACACCCTTCGGGTGAATTTTCAGGGCATCAGTACCGGCCTACACTATGTCGAGGTTTTCCTGAACGATGTCCTGCTCACACCGTCGGCAGTGACCTGGTACGGCCCTTCCAAAAAACAGGTGGATATTCCCATTCCTCCGGGTCCCGGCGCGCTGAATAACGGAAACAACCGACTGCGGATCAACACACCCCCTACTTCGGACCGCAACCTGGATATGCTTGCGCTCAACTGGTTCGAAGTCAGCTATCAGCGCTCCTATCAGGCTGATGAAACCGGAACGATCGCTTTCAACGGAGGTCCGGTAATCCTTCCGTCGCTTGTCCACCAGTTTGAAATCCGTGAATTCAAATCCACCTCCGTATCCGTTTATAAAAAAGGAATCAGCAAGATCACCGGCTGGGACATCGATTCCAGCTCATTCGGCAGAACCTACAAGATTGTTTTTCAGGATGCCGTTCATTCCGCGGAAACCGAGTATATTGCCATAGAGGAACGTTCCAAGCTCAAACCGAAATCCATCATCCTGGATACACTTGTGAACCTGACCGGCGTCAGCCATGATTCCCGCTATCTGGTGATCGCGCCCAAAATGTTTCATTCTTCCGCAAAGCGTCTTACCGGCTACCGGCAGGGGCGGGGTCTGTCCGCAGAAATCATCGATATTGAGGATATTTATGATCAGTTCAATTTCGGAGTGAAGAGCCCCTACGCAATCCGCGACTTCCTGCGCTTTACCCAGCAAAGCCCATACTGGCAGGGATCGCAGGGACCCCCGCTGTATGTGCTTCTGATCGGCGACGGTTCCTCAAGGCCGAAAAAAAGCCAGAATGAAATCATACCGGTCCAGATGATGCAGACATTCAAGTTCGGCCCTGCCGCCAGTGACACCTGGTATGCGCAGATGTCGGATGGGGATATCGTCCCGGATCTTTTCATCGGACGCTTTCCCGTCACTACTGTCAGCGAATTGAATGCGGTCATTGATAAAACGATCCAGTATGAACAAAACCAGGCGGCGGGCAGCTGGAAAAACCGGGTCACATTTATCGGCGGTTCGCAGGAAACCCGCGGAATCGGCCAGAACAGCGATATTCCCGCTGATGTATTCCGGTATCAGTCGTCCAAGATCATCAATCAGACTCTTCCGCCCCGGTTTTCATATGACCGTATTTATGCCTACCCGGCAGAAGACCAGTTTTTCGGCGGAGCGAATCAGGTTATCCAGACGTTCAGCGAGGGCAAATTGCTCGTCGCGTATCTCGGCCATGGCGGCGGGGGTATCTGGGGAGATCTTGATATCGTAACCGGAAAGCCGCTCCTGAATGACAACCAGGTACAGGAATTCCAGTCTAACAGCGGAAAATGGCCGGTCGTACTGAGCATGACCTGTTTCGTCGGGGCGTTTGACAATGACGGAAAAGCATTGGGTGAGATTTTGCTGAATACACCCGGCAAAGGCGCGGTCGGAGTTCTCGCCGCCAGCGGAGTCGGATGGATCCGCGGGGATTACCAGATGCTGGATCAGACCATCAAACCCATCCTGACGCCGGGAACGACGGCCGGCGCGGCTGTTTCGGAAGGTAAATTGAATTACCTGATCCTGAACGGACAGGATGATTTCAACTCCGGAGACCCGCTGGGCAACTTGCTGGGCGCATCTTATGTCCCGCCAAGCATGGTTTTTCAGTTTAATTACCTGGGGGACCCGGCCCTGCAGCTGAACACGCCGGCCGGACAAAGCTGTACGGTCTCAAACCTGAGCCCTCTCCGGACGGATTCCATCACGGTTTCGGGTAACTCACCATTTCAAAGCGGTACCGGTGTCCTTGAAATTTACCAGCTGAAACCTGTAAAGGATTCGGTCAGTTACGGCGGAAACATTGAATCATATGTAACGGTGTATATAAAATCTTTTTCAATCACAGCCGCGAATTACCAGACCGGAGTGAATCTGGGACTGATTCACGATACCCTTCTCCATGCGGGATTCGCAGGGGTCCGGGTTTACGGCGAATCTTCCGGAGGACAGCAATATTTCAGCGCTTATCAGGTTTTTCAGGTCGGCGGAGCCTTTCTCTCTGAAGTCCAGACCGTACCTTCCGTACTGACCAGTTCAGATACGATTAGGTTCAGCGCCAAGGCCAGCGATCCCCAGGGCATCCGTCATGTCATCGCAAGGCATGAACGGATCGGCACTGTTAATACGCCGGGTCTTGCCGATACGCTGTATCCGGCCGGGAATGATTATTACCTGAGCGGGCCTATCGGTCCTTATAGTGAAACCGATCAGATCCGTTACAGGATTACCGTAACCGATCTGACGGGCGATTCAACTGCATCTCCCCAGCTGTACGTGAATACGGTTCATCCCGGAATCGATATGTCCATCGGCTCGGTAGCCGGACCGGGTTATCCGATTACAGGCCGTATTTACCTTGCGGGGACTGACCGGGTAAGGATTCACGCGATCGTGGAAAATCTCGGCATCCTTCAGATCCCGAAAGTATACGTGCGCTTTTACCGGAATGACCCCCGCACTACCGGCGTATTTCTCGGGGAAGATTCCATCGCGCTTGCGGGTTCCGTTCCCAACGCGGGACAGATTGCCCGCGATACCGCTTCGGTCACCTGCGCATTGTCGAGCGGTACGCATAATGTCTTTGCCTGGATTGACACCCTTCGCCAATACAACGACGTCAATCGTGTGAATAACCTTGGCTACAACACCCTTACGATCGATCATTTCAATGTCACGCCCGGCTTCGGAACAACCCTGAATTTTTCAAAAAACGATACCGTATCGGTCGATCAGGGATTTGCCATAAACATTCCGGCGCAGGCCGTCGGGCAGAACACCGTGCTGAAGATTTCACGTGTAACGGCCCAGTCCAGCATTCATCAGCCGGACATCCGTTTTGCGCAGATCAGGGGCGTAACCGGCCCGGCAGCCTTTATGCCTGAATGTTCACGTTTCGACGAGGTTTTTACAAATCAAAAAACGGTATTTGTCCGCTTCGCGTACGACACCCTGTTATACCCTCAGACACAGCCCTACAGGGATTCACTGGGCGTTTACACATGGGATCGCGGAAACAGGCGCTGGCGGCTGGTCGGATATGATACGGAAGGGATCCCCGGGGAAATCCGTGTTCAGGTCTCCTCCGGCTCGGATATCGGCCCGCTGACGCTGATGATCAACCAGGACCGGACCTCGCCGCTGATTGAGCCCAATGTCGAGGGACAGTATTTTTCCCAGGGCGCGATCGTTTCTCGAAATCCTAAAATTTCCGCAATCATTTATGACCGCAACGGTGTCAGCCTGAATAAAAAAGACTACGCCGTTCAGATTGACGGGGACTTGCTTTCTGCGGACAGGCTCATTCTGCCCGATTCCAGCGCCAACAGCAATACTGTCCAGCTGTCGCTGAACCTCCCTCAATCCTTTGAGGCCGGAGAGCATACCCTTTCCTTCCAGGCCAAAGACGTAAACCGGAACGCTTCCGTTCCGGTCGAGCTCCGGTTCAGCGTGGTGAATCAGTTCAGAATCAGCCTGATCGGCAATTTTCCCAACCCGTTCTCCAATACCACGACGATCGCGTACCGCGTTGAAGCGCCGGAAGATCTGGACCGGCTCACTATTTCGGTTTATACGGTTTCGGGACGCCGGGTCCGCCGCTTTTCATCGGACGAAGCGGTCGGCGGTCCCCCGCTGAATTCCATCGGCTATCATGAGGTGATCTGGGACGCAACCGATGACGGAGGACACGGTGTGGCAAACGGAATTTATTTCTATATGATCAGGGGAAAACTGAAAGGAAAAACCGTTGAACAGCGCGGAAAAATTGCATACTTTAGATAGAAATGCCACAAACGGATGTATAACGCATTCAAAGGAATACCTGCTGACCTTAAGGACTCAATTCCTGTCATGATCCGAAATATTACCCTACTTATTCTTCTGATCTTAACATCCGCGCGTCTTTGCGCACAGGACCGGTACTACACCAATGCATTCCTTGAAATTCCGCTTGGCGCAAGGGCGAACGGCATGGGCAGCGCGTACGCGGCGGTCGCAAATGACGGTACGGCTTTTTTCTGGAACCCGGCCGGCGTGGCGCTGAACCACAAACGAAACGTATCCGTCATGTATGCGAATCAGTTCGGAGGATTCGCGCAGTACCATTTCATCGGGTATTCCCATAAGCTCACGGAATCCTACGGTTTCTCGGTCGCGTGGATACGGTACAGTATCGGAGGAATCAGCGAACATAAAAAACTGATCGATAACATCTACGACCGCAGCCAGCCCGATTATGATTTCAGCAAATACAACCTCGGACGGTTTGACTATGCGGATAACGCCCTGTTTTTCTCATTCGCGCGCTTAAACGATCTCCGCCTCAATCTTGGCTGGAGGTACAGTGACTTTGTTATTCATATTCCTGTCGGGCTGAATTTTAAAATCATCTCGGGCGGTACCGGCGGCATATCCGGCCAGAACGAAACCGTACTTACGGACGCCCATTCCTTCGGCGTTGGCGCCGACCTGGGCACAATGATCCTGTTCGGAATGAATGATCTTCTCGAACAGCCATATCTCGGGGATTTCGCGATCGGACTGAATATCCAGGACATTACTACGACCGGCGTGCGGTGGAACTCCGCATCAAAAAACAGCCGTGACCAGAACGTCAAACCCCAGGATGTCGCAAAACAGAATTTCAAGTTCGGCCTGTCGTATATCCAGCCGGTCGACGAACTCGAAAGCAACTTCCTGCTGTCTTATGAAACCAACAGCCGGTACAAAACCACAAGACATTATGGGCTGGAGTATGACTACCGGCGGCTCGTTCAGTTACGCCTGGGTTACGACCAGCGGTACATGACTTTTGGCGCAGGACTGAGCATCCATCACGGTAATATCGACTACGCATTGGTGAATCATGCGCTGGGCTTCACACACCGAATCAGCGCCTCTTATAAATTCTGAAATACGGAACTGCGATGACTATGAAATTTCCACATCTCCCGCATTTACTGTTTTCCGGATTCATCTTTTTTCTCTCTTCCTGTCCGGACACGGTGGACCCGGTTTATGATCCGCCTGAACCGGTCCGCATCCTTCCGTACGGCGGAGATTCGCTTCCCGTGGAAACGGGACTCCGTTCATCCGCCGGAAATGAGGGCATAATTATTGAGTGGATCAAACCGGGCAATCCCGAAACACCTGTCCGGGAATACCGAATTTTCCGCTCCCTTGGAACCGATTCCCCTTTCGCCCAGATCGCATCGGTGTTTGACAATGAAGAAGCGCAATATCAGGATAACTTGGTTTCTTTTGACACAGCGTATTTTTATTATGTACAGGCAGTCGACACACGGGGAAAGGCCGGCACCTTTCATCCTGACTCAATCCGGAAATATGCGGCGTCCATCATGCTCAAGCGGGCGGCGAATCCGCAGAGACCTTTCTATAATGATACGGTCACCACAAAGCCGTATCTCGCCTGGTGCTACCCCGTCATCGACCTGCCGTCGCAATATGTCGTCAAAATCGCGAATACATCCCAAAACGTGATCTGGATCGCGAAAATTCCCAACCGGATTTATAACCCGGGCTGTGACGAATTCGGGGACAAGGAGTATTTAATGTTCAACAGCGGCTCCTATTCGGCGCCGAATGACTCCATCTCCGCTTCAGCTTCCGTAACGGTCACGTATTCAAACCCGGTCTGGCTCCAGGGGCCGCGCCTCCCGAAAGGAAGCTATTACTGGCGTATTGAAAGCCGCTGGGCCAACACTTCTTATCATTCCCGGTCGAACTGGGGATCGTTTACCATCACAAAAGATTTTCAGTATCCATAATCCATCACCCATCAATTGCGAGGTTATCCCATGACGATAGTTGAATCGATACGCATGAAAGCGAAAGAAAAAAAGAAACGGATCGTTCTTCCCGAAGGCGAAGAAGACCGTACTCTTCAGGCGGTAAAAATCATTCTTACCGGAGAGCTGTGCAAACCCATCCTGCTGGGCGACCCTGACAAGATCCGCCAGCGCGCGAAAGAACTGGCCGTCGAACTTCCGTCATCCGTCCCTGTCATTGATCCGAAACGCTCGGATAAAGTTTCTGATTACGCGAGTGAATTGTTCAATCTCAGAAAAGCAAAAGGTATGACGTATGAAGAGGCGAAAAACCTGATGCAGACAGTGATCTATTACAGTTCCATGATGGTTCGTCGCGGGGATGCGGACGGGATGGTAGGCGGCGCCGTGCATACCACAGCGGATGTTATGCGGGCGGCGATCTTCTGCGTCGGTACGGCACCGGGAATCAAAACCGTGTCCAGCATGTTCCTTATGGTGCTTCCCGACGGACGAAACATCACGTTTGCCGACTGCGCCGTGAATCCCTATCCCGATCCTTCGCAGCTGGCCGACATCGCGATTGCGTCGGCCGAAACCCATCAGCAGCTGACCGGGGAAACTCCGCTCGTGGCGATGCTTTCCTTTTCAACCAAGGGAAGCGCAAAGCACGAGGCTGTGGACAAAGTCGTCAGCGCTCTCGAACTGGTCAGGCAGCGCAAACCCGATCTGAATGCGGACGGCGAAATGCAGTTTGACGCTGCATTCATCGAATCGATCGGAAAACGCAAGGCGCCGAACAGTCCTGTCGCAGGAAGGGCGAACGTGTATGTGTTCCCGAACCTGGACGCCGGAAACATCGGGTACAAGATCACCGAACGGATCGGCAAAGCTCAGGCAGTCGGACCGGTCATTCAGGGACTTGCCAAGCCGATCAACGATTTATCCCGCGGCTGCAGCGCGGATGATATCGCGAATGTCGCCGCGATATGCGCTCTAAAAGCCTGATTCTTTTTCTGTTTCATAAAAAAAGCTGGCCCGTAATCACGGATCAGCTTTTTTTGTATTATGAACGCGAAAAGTCTATTTGTTCATCACGTTTGCGGCCATCGGTGAAGAAGAGGTATCAAAGAGCGCTTTAAGGCCGTGCCGGTTGAATACGGTCTCCTCAACCGCATGGGCGATGCTTTCCGGGTCAAGTCCCAGGCGCTGATACAAAATCGGATTCTCACCGTGCTCCACGAAATGATCCGGCAATCCGAACCGGCGGATAATCAGCCTGGCGATCTTTTCATTAAGGTGATCGTCCCTTCCCAGATACCGGTTCAGGAAGTCCTGGCTGTATACGGTTTCGATGACCGCGCTTCCGAATCCTCCGGAAAGCACATTATCCTCAAGCGTCACGATCAGGTCATGGTTCTGGACGAGCTGGAAGATCATGTCTTCATCCAGCGGTTTGACGAACCTTGCATTGACAATCGTTGGCAGAATATCGGATTTTTGAAGCAACTCGGCGGATTTGAGAGCGGTATTCGCCATCGTTCCGGCGGAAATAATTGCAACGCCTTTTCCCTGTGCGATGATTTCGGCCCTCCCGATTTCCAGTTCCGAAAATGTCCTGTCAACGGGTACGCCCGTTCCCTGACCTCTCGGAAAACGGATGACTACCGGCCCGGCCTGGTAACGTACAGCCGTGTACAGCATATTTCGCAATTCATTCTCATCCCTCGGGGCCATGACCACCAGATGAGGAACGCAGCGCAGGAACGACAGATCAAAAGTTCCGTGATGCGTCGGTCCGTCGGCGCCGACAAGCCCGGCGCGGTCAAGTACGAAAACCACAGGGATTTTCTGGAGCGCGACGTCATGGATCAGCTGGTCATACGCCCTCTGCATAAAAGAAGAGTAAATCGCGACCACCGGTTTGAGTCCGTTCAAACCCATTCCGGCCGCCATTGTAACCGCATGAGACTCGGCGATGCCCACGTCATAGTAACGCTCCGGCATGGCCTCCGCAAGGTATTTCAAGCCTGTTCCGTCGGCCATAGCGGCGGTAATTCCCACAATTTGCCTGTTTTCTCTGCATAATTCTACGAGCGACCGTCCGAAAATTTCGGTATACGTGGGCACCGTGGTCTGATGGGGTTCGAATTTCTCATTCTTACGCACGGGAGGGTTGACCGCATGGTATTTGTTTGCGTCGTTCTTGTAGGCTTCGATATCCTGCTCATTCTGGATCATGCCTTTTCCCTTCCGGGTAAGAACATGTATCAGGATCGGGCCCTTTAGAGTTTTGATATCCTGGAATAGTCTCAGCAGCCTTGGGAGGTCATGGCCGTCAATCGGTCCGAAATACCGGAATCCGAGACTCTCAAAAAAATGACCGGGTACGAGAATCGTCTTGATCCCTTCTTCAAGCTTGGAAACTCTCTGGCGGACTTTATCACCGATTCTCTGAAACCGTCCCAGTGCGTCCCATATTTCCTTCTTGACCTTGTTGTACATCGGATTGGAGATCAGGTCAGTCAGGTGTTTCGACAGTGCCCCGACATTTGAGGAAATGGACATCATATTGTCGTTCAGGATGACGATCATGTCCGTTTTGATGCTGCCGGCATGGTTCATCGCCTCGAAGGCCAGGCCGCCGGTCAGCGCTCCGTCTCCGATGACGGCGATCACTTTATGGCTCTGCTTCTGCCGGTCACGGGCCACCGCCATTCCGACGGCCGCTGAAATGGAAGTGCTTGCGTGTCCTGTCCCGAATGCGTCGTATTCGCTTTCCTCAGTTTTGCAGAATCCGCTCAGCCCGTCGGTCATGCGGATGGTGTGAAAACGGTCTTTCCGCCCGGTCAGCAGTTTGTGGATATAAGCCTGATGACTCACGTCCCAGATGATTTTATCGTGAGGTGTATTGAAAGCATGGTGCATCGCGACAGTAAGTTCCACCACACCGAGGCTGGCCGCCAGGTGCCCGCCGATACGCGTGATTTCCCTGATCACATGTTCGCGCAGTTCAGCGGAAAGCTGGATCAGTTCCGCCTGGGATAAGGGTTTCAGGTCCTGCGGATAATTCACGCGTTCAAAAATCTTACCCATGAAATGCCTTTGAGATTTGATGAAAAGGAAAATGGGCTGAATGCACTTCAGCCCATTTCATTTTAAAGAATCCGGTTAAATGCTGAAATTCACCCCTGCGCTGTAAACAGGCTTTTTGGCAAAGCTGTAATCCGCATTGATGTTGATCAGTAAAAATTTAAAGTTGGATCCTACGGTGATCCTGTCTTTATTGATGCCCTTCTCAGAAAATTTCACATCGATCGAATTAGTGGCGTCTATCTGATAGCTGTAGGTGAATTTCATCTTTGAAGATTCTCTCAGATAACCTGCATAGGGAGTAATGTTTAAAAAACCAAATCCGATTTGCTTGCTGACTGTGACTCCGTAGGCGATTGCGTGCGCTTCGAATAATTTTCCCTGATTAATGTTCTGCTGATAAAATGCGGCGGCAAAATCCATCGGCATGCTGAAGGGAAGCCAGACGGCGGGATTGTGCTGTATACCCCATCCGAAATAATTTAGCTTGCCTACTTTCCCGTATATTTTTACAGGCGGAAGATATCTTAGAGTTACCTGAGTTCCCATCACGGTTCCGATCGTGGCCTGGGGCGCTGACAACGGTACGACGGGAGACTCCAGAACTCCTCCGATCCCTAAGGTGTCTTTTGTATCGGTGAGCGTAATCGTCTGCTGATTATTATTGGGATCGGTAATTGTAAACTGCTTGGAACCGATGGTTACTATCAGGTTGTCCTTTCTCTTTCCGATAAATGTTGCACCGGATATGGTCACATCAAATGGGGAACTCTGGTTCATGATCTCATCAACGACTGAATTGACTGCGGTATTTCTCTGCCCCTCATCAAGCGCATTAAACCATGTCTGCGTGCTCAGATAATTGGATGCCACTCCCTGGGCCATTTCTTCGGTCAGATTAAACTGTCCGGTATGGCTAAAACGTTTGTCTTCATCCTGAAACATGGTTCCGACAAATACCATACCGAATTCAAGATCCAGCCCGAATTTTTTGGCTTTGGGAGAACGGTGAAACCACCCTGTATTAAGGTCTGACCCAAATCCGGAAATAACCGGGGCGGTATACTTTCTTGCAACAGGACCGGCCAGGCCTGTTATAGCATCCTTAAGGTTGGCTTGTCCGTATCCCTGCCATGAACAAAGGATCATGATCATTCCGCCCAGCGCTGTTTTTGTGAACCAATTTTTCATATTTTTCTCCTTCTGTGAATGAATGCTTGTTTCTGACATCATAATAATATAATTCAAACCAGCCGCAGTTTCAAGAACTTGTTTCTACCATGATTTAACCTGAATCAACACAAACTATTTCAATAAATTTTAAATAAAAAGGCGGATACAGGATCCGCCTTTTTATCGGTATTTTTCAGGACTTTACTTCAGGATCATCATTTTCTTTGACTTGCTGAATTTCTGCTTGCCGTCGAGCGACTGAGCCGAAATACGGTAAATATAGATACCGGAAGCAACCGCCGATTGCCGGCTGTTAATGCCGTTCCACATGATCTGATGGTATCCCGCATCCATGGTCTTGCTGACCAGAGAATAGACTTCCTGTCCAAGGACATTGTAAATCTTCACTGTTACTCTGGCGGCAACCGGCAGCTGGTACCGGATGGTTGTGGTCGGATTGAACGGATTCGGGAAATTCTGCGACAAGCCGAATTCCTTGGGTAATTCCGCGCTGATCAGAACGGATTCATGGTAGGTGATTTGGCCGGCATAAGAAACATCAGCGATGCGGTATGCGTACCGTTTCCCGGAACGGATATCCGAATCGACGTATTCGTATAATGTTTCCGATGTTTTGGATCCTGCGCCTTTAATATGTCCGACCATCATGAATTCCGCAACGGCGTTTTCGGCTTTCATCGCGCCGGAGGAAATCCGGTTCAATTCGTCTTCGGTAATTTCCTTTCTCTGGATAAGCCAGTATGCGTTCGCAAGTTCGCTTTCCGTCTTCCATTCGAGAACGACTTTGCCTTCATCGGAATGTCCGCGGAAATAGGCCAGCACAACGGGCAAGCTTGCGTCATTAGTCGCCCTGGACAGAACGATCGTATCGCGTGTACCGGCTGCGAAATTGTATCCCGCAGCCTGAATGTAATAAACCTGCTGCCCGTTAACCGTTTCTGCAGAGTCCATCGTCATGGTGACACCGGCCATGGTATCCACCATCTTCCAGGCTCCGTTCCTTCTCTGCCAAACATTCAGCTGAGCGTAATGCTGTCCGTTTTCTTCCTGTTTCGGATAATGAATCCTGATGGTTCCGGATGCAGAATTCGTGGGCTGTACTGTAAAGTAACGTAAAACCGAGAATAGAGCGATATCCAGGGTGTCGCTGATCATCCTGACATTGGTACTTCCCAAACCGGATCCGTCAACAGAACTTATGGTGAAGTCCTTATGTCCGAATGCGTTTGTGGACGCGTTGGGAACATTCTGCGTTTCGTTCAGAGTCCAGGTTGCCCTGCCATAAGGGGCGGTTCCGTTATCCTGTTCAAAGAACACGCCGCTCATGTTGCCTTTGTAATTATTCAGGGTAAGAAGTCCGCCGCCTGACGTATAGGAAACGTTGTAAGCCATGCGTCCGGAACCGGCTGAATCAAACTGCAGTCCGTTTGCCGTGTAGATTTGATCATTGGCCAGCGAAACGTATGCGTTTCCGGTTCCCCTGCGGAACAGGACATTGTTCATCGAGTCGATCGTCGCGCCGGATTGCACAGTGATACCGTACTGACCGGAACCTCCAACGGAGTCGACAAGCACATTCTGCATGGTCATTCTCGAATTACTGGCAAAAACGATACGGTAGTTACCGGTTAACGGTTTGATTGTGACCCGGTTTGCTGAAGTTGTGTCAGAACCGACTGCACGGATCCTGCCTGATGCGTCAATGTTTATAACGGTACCATTGGCAAACCGGGAAGTCGTTCCGGGTTCGAAGTAGAGTTGACCCCTCACAAGTAAATCATTGCAGTTGGTCAGCACCGAGTTCCCCATCGTTAACTGGCCGGTCGGATAAACACGGACCGCATAATCACCGGACCCCTGATTCGTCAGGGTAGACAGTGATGCCGGGTTGGAACTGTACAACTGAAGCACTCCCTGACGGACAGTGATACCGGAACCGGATCTCATTTGAAGCGTTGAACCATTGTCCACATGCATGTTCCCGCCGTCAATGCGAATAGTATCCGCCGATGCATCTCCGTACTTGAGAGCAAAACCAGATAGATTGATCTCTCCATTACGTACATTAAGTGATCCGTTGATAATGGAATTATTAGATGTAATGTTCACAATACCGCCCGACTTGTTAATCACAACTTCCTTCAACGCAGAAGTAGTAACCGAATTAACATACATATTGACGGTGTTCTCTCCGATTAGAAATAAAGTATCTCCAGATGCAAAATTACTAGCGCGATTAATATCAACTGATCCGCCAACAAAAATATCGTTATTATTTGTGTTAATATAACTTGTGGAAGATATTGTCAAATCATTTTCAACATAGATGTTACCACCACCGCCTGAGGGAGATAGGTTCACAACATTTGAATTTGAATGATTAATATTCAAATTATAGAAACGTTTACCAACTCCGCTTCCACCCGTTACAAAATAATTACCGGTAGCATTACCTATAAATGTTGCAGTTCGTGTTCCGGGAATAATTGTTCCATCATTTTGATAAGCTCTTCTGATTGTAAGATCGAACCCGTTAAAATCTAAAATCCCTTTTTGTATATAGAGAAAATTAGTGGTTTCAACATTTGAACCAAGTCTAACAGAATTGATTGAGCCTGTTTTATTTATGTAAATGCTAAAAAAGGGTTTTCCAGATGAAGTTATGGTTTGAGTTTTTGTACTATCGCCATTAAAAATCACCCAACTTAAATTATAGGTAAACGTCCCCTGACATGTCCAGTTTTCACCAATATAAATTTTTGCTATCGTCGAAGCTGTTGAACCGCTGTTTGATACAAGAGCAGCACCGGATGCAATACTTATGTTCTTTTTAATATTTAAAGTATCTGCGTTAGTTATGTTACTGTACGGATTTAAACGCATCGTACCGCTGTTGATATTTAAGCTGCCCGTCAGCGTCATCTTTCTCTGTGCTCTTACATTCAAAGTACCGCCATTTAACGTCACGTTATTCGTCGTGTAATTCGAGTCGTACACCACATAGAAGCCTGAAGGAATAATCGCGTTTTTGCCGGAATCTTTGGGCACCACGTTAGGATTCCAATTGGCAGGAGTGCTCCACAGGCTGTCTCCAATGCCGTTTCCGTCGAATGTGATGTTTTCGGTGGAATAACGCCATGAAATCCTGTTTGTTGTTGTACTGGAACTGTAACCGTCGCCTTCAAACGCTCCGGTCGCATCGTAAAATATAATGGTATCGCCGGTTGTACAGTTGATCCGGGTTACGTTTTTCGCGCCGCCTCCGGGGTTGGTCGGGAATGTCACTTCAAGCATTGTCACGTCACCCGCTGTAAAATTACCGTCCATTTTCAGGAAAGTACCGGCCGATTTTCCGTTGGTGAAAGTGGTTGAATCGAAGTCATAAGTTGCGCTGATGCCGCTGGAGGTCCCGTTAGTGGTTATCGACAAGCCGTCTCCGTTCATGTACTCAAATGTTGTATGCTTGGCGCCGATCGTTCCGCCGGAAGAAACACTGAACCGGTAATAATCCGTACCGCCGGTACGCCGGGTTACAGATACGTTCTGTGTACTCATTCCGACAAACTCAACATATCCTCCGCTGTTGACGGTAACAGAAGATCCGTTCGCAACGCCCGCATACACGCGCAGCGCCGAGCCGGTGTTGAAATAGGCGCTGCCGGAAACGCTCATTGCGTCCGCCGCCGCATCTCCGAATTCAACAATCCGTCCGTTCGCGTAGAAACTTCCGGCCGTTATTGTGAAATTTCCCAGTACGGTCAGATTATCCTGAAGAGTAACTGAACCTGAGGATTTGTTGATGATCAGATTATTGAATGAAGTACCGCCTGAAGTTAAGTTAACAGCTGTTCCTGTAGCCAAAGTCACGGTTCCGCCGGCGTCGGTGAAGGTTCCGGCATTGCTGAACGTATTATTGACAGTGATCGTCCGGCCAGAACTATTGACAAATGTTCCGGAAAGGATTTTCAGATCGCGGTCAACCTGGAGGTCATTGGCCCCCAAGGTAATGCTCGTCCCTGTCGCTTTGTTGATGTCGATGGAATAGAATTTCTTTCCGGATCCGGTACCGCCAGTAGTCAGGATCTGCGAGGAGAGTCCGTAGAACACTACAACGCCGCTTCCGTTGTTAAAAGTGTTGCTGACGCTCCAGTTTCCGCTGACAAAGATCGTATCGGTAGCGTTTTGTACCGTCAGGGTTCCCGTACTGTCCACGGTCAGATTGCCGTCAACCCACAGATTTTTCCCGTTTAATGTCAGAGTTCCTTTGCTGACACGGAGGGTCTTCGCGAGCGCAGTATCAGCGGATACAACGGGCATGTTCGCTGAAGTTGAACTGATAATGACTGTATTTTCGCGGTTCGGCACGGCTTTCGGGCTCCAGTTCAGGGCTTCATGCCAGTTCGTATTCTGCTTACCGGTCCAGTAACGGTTATTGGTGGTATAAATCCATTCGACGGTATTGGTAAGATCATAATCAAACGCTTCACCCTCAAACGCCCCGGTAGCGTCCTGTACGATGATATATCCGTTTGTACCGTTCTTTCTGATGTTGTATGAACCGCCCGCGGGCTGGGACGGGAAATTCGGTTCCTTGATGATCAGCGTGTCCGTTTCCGCGTGATCGATGTTGTTCAGGGTCAGGAATATACCGTCGGTCGGTCCGTTGTCAAAAGTACAGTAACTGAAACTGGCTCCGGTATCGATTTCAGCCTGATCAACGACCACTCCGCTTGTGTTCACATATTCGAACTTCGCGTATTTGGCGAATATTTTCGACCCGGGATTGACGTTGAATCCGTAATAACCAGCGGCTCCGTTCCTTGTTACAATCGTCTGGTTCGTATCGGCTCCGATGATTTTCACTGTGGAACCGTTCTTGATATTTACGGCCGAACCGTTGAATATCTTAAGCTGGGATCCCGCATCCATATCCAGAGTGGCGGAACTGTCCACGACGAAATTATCGGTGGATGCGTTTCCGAACAGCAGTTGTTCGCCGTTGAAATCAAGTGAACCGTACATCAGAGTGAAATCCCCGTTGACAGTCGCGTTATCCTGCATTGTATAGCTTCCGGTGATTTTCACATTGTTGTAAGTCGAGGTATTGGACTGCCAGGTCTTTCCGGATCCTTTCAGGTATACTGTGGCATTACCCGGTATAAAAGCCCCTGTCGTGGCATTGAAACTTCCCAGAACCGTAAGGTCACGGCCATTGATGTTGAAGTTACCGTTCGAGATCGTGAGATTATTTCGGATCAGGAGATCATAAATGCCCCCCAGCACTACGTTATTGTTCGGCAAGATACTTGTATTGGAAATAACAAGATTATAAAATGTCTTGCCTGTACCCAGGCCTTCGGGATACATATTCTGCTGGCCGTTACTGCCGTTAAGAGTGATTGTGTTGGTCACTTCGTTAGTTCCGGCCAGAATATAGCCGTAATTGTAGAAATAACCGCCGACGAATATGTTGTAATTCAGCGTATCCACATTCAGCGTGACCTGGTTATCCCGTCCTGCCGTACCGATCTGAAGGTATCCTTGTGTAATTAAGTTACCGTCGAGGGTCTTGCTGCTTAAATTCCCGTTATTCGTATTCGTGACCAGCAGGTTACCGTAGGAGAAGGTGTTATCGTTGGCATCTTTTGTACTGATCGTCTGGTTTGTGTCGACGTCATAGTATACATACGATGTCCTGTCGAGGGTGATGTTCTCAAACCCTGACGGGAAATTATTCGATCCCCGTACGTACAGGATCATTCCGGCAGTCATCTCAAGGGAGTCTTCCAGGCTGACAGCCTGAACGGTGTTGTTCTGCAGGTTCAGTGTACGGTTAATATACAGGAATCCGCTGTCAATCTCGATCCCGGTGAAGAGGGTTTTGGTTCCGGTTCCGTTCAGCCAGAGGCTCGCGAACCTTGTTTTGTTGGTACCGCTGGCACCGCCGCCGTAAATATTCTGCCCTGGCCCTTCAAAGATGACAGTGCTTCGCTGGGCATTGAATGTCGTGTAATTATCCCAGTTCCCCCGGATGCGGAGGATTTTTTCGTTTCCGTTGACGACCGCTGAATTGCGGATCGTCACGGTGCCCCGGATATCAGTATTGGTCATGAAGGTTTTTTGTCCGCTGTTCTCGAACACAAGGCTGTAGAAATCCGCCGAATCGCGGGTCCAGATATACTGCGCCGCAGTGCCGTTAAAATAAACCGTACTGGCGCCTGCCCGGTAGTAACCGCCGTTATCGTTATTCCAGGTTTTGCCTATATAAATGCCCTGGTTGTTGTTGTTGTCCAGAACGCCCAGCGAATCGATCCGGAGCGTATCCTTGATTTCTAGAGCGTTTGTAGTCACGACCACAATGCTGTTGGAGCCGATTTCGAGCGTACCGAACTGTTTTGCAGCCGTGATTCCGCCGCTGACGAGAACCTGATTACCGGTGCTGTCAAACCTGACTTTTCCGCCGCCGTTGTCGAAGGTTCCGGGGTTGTACCAGTTGCCCTTGACTTTCAGGAGCGCCCGGTTATCCATGAATGTCATGCGTCCGTAGATGTTGACATTTCCGTGAACCGTTAACGTATCATTGAACATGATCAGCCTGCGCGTACCCGTCCCTATGGTCAGTTCCCTGCATTCGGCGATCCGGTTTCCTGTGGTATCGACCCAGCAATCGTTGAGGGCGGTATTGGGTATGGAAACGCGCTTGGTTCCGTCGGGAACGCCCTGGGGCGACCAGTTCGCCGGATTGAACCAGTTATTGCTCGATGCGCCGGTCCATACCGAAACCGGATCGGAACTTGCCCATTCGATCTTGCCGGCGCTTGTTTCTCTTTCATATAATGAATCGGAGAACGGTCCTGACGCATCCACAAACTCTAAGGAGTCGGTGCCGTCGCTGTAAACCACATTATACGCGCCGCCGCCCGGATTGACGGAGAATACAGTCCGCCAGATTCCGTTGTTCGTTTGACGCGTCATTTTCGTGGTTAAACTGTCTATTCGTAAAGCCGCAGCATTCGCCAGTCCCGCGGGATATGAGAAATTACCGTCGCTGAAATTGTACGGGAATGAATCGATCTTCGCTCCCGCGCGGACCCAGACGCCGTTCGCGTTTGTGAATTCTACCCGGTAATAACGGGCGCTGATCGTGCCGTTCTGCCCAACGTTAAACCAGTAATAACCGGCCCCTGTGCGGCGGGTGACCTGCGCGGCGCTCGCGCTGTCACCGATCATCTTAAACGTTCCGGGCGTACCGTAAACGCCGATATTCAGCCTTGAATTCTGATAAATATACAAAGTGCTGGCGGCGCCGATGTCAAACACGCCGTCGTTGTCAATATTGATGGAATCCAGCCCGGTCGTGCTGAAATAGACGTTATATCCGTTGGTTTTCAGCGTGCCGCGGCTGACCTGCAATATTCCCCGCACGTCGATCTGGTAGTTGTTTATGGTATAAGTTCCGGAACTGTCGATCACGAGGTGATTGAAGATGTAATTGCCGACACCCGTATAGCCTGCCCGCAGCGTCCGGCTGCCTTTTCCGCGCAGGTAAACGGTATCGGTACGGGAATAGAATCCGCCGCCGACATTGTTCCAGTCTCCGTAACAATAGACTGTGTTCGTTCCGTACTGATTAACGTCAAGATCTCCGACGTTGATCGTAAGGTTTCCGCCGATGTACAAGTCGCTGGAACCCGCGCCGAGGGTAAGATTGGAACCGTTTGATTTGGATATGGTCAGGTTATTAAAACCTTTGGTCAGCGCCTGACTCAGGGCGGTCATGTTGGTCTGGTAAGTCACTCCGCCGGTTCCGTCAGAAACGACGGTATTATTGTTATGTGTGAAGACACCCTCATTCGTCCATGAACCCGCAAGATAAATCGTGTCTGTTGATGCATTCATGTAAAGGGTGTCGTTCGTGCGGATCGTAAGGCTGCCGTTGACATCGAGCGAAGTCAGGGCTGTCTTCTGGCCCGCGGAATCCAATACCAGGTTATAGAAGTCCTCCGCCCCGTGGGCTGTAATGGACTGACGGCCGTTCTTAGATAAATAGACCGTGCTTGTTCCCGGCACGATCGCCGCAATCGAATCCCGCATCCAGTCTCCGTAACAGTAGACGGACTGGGCACCCATGGAGAACTTGCCGCTTTCGACGCGGAGAGTATCGGATACGTCAAGCCGCTGGTTGATGATTACGTCCGTTCCCCGGAGATTCAGCTTATAGAACGGCCGGACAAGGTTCTGGCTGTATATGTACTGCGTGGAACTTCCGTCCATGATCACGCGCCCCTGACGGGGGATGAACGCTCCGGTGGTCGTATTGTTGCTGAAATTTCCTCCGCAGCGGATCGTGTAATTGTTGCCCGTCACATCCAGTGTCGTGTAGCCGGCGATGGTAAGGGTACCGCGTATGTTGACGTCACCGTTGAGATATTTGGTGTTCGTATTGTTTCCGTTATCGCCGAGATACATGGCGCCGTAAGCGATTTGCGTTCCCGAAGCCGTGGTGTCACGGATGTACTGGTTTCCGCGCTCGTATAAGACGCGGCTAGTGGGGGCCAGACTGATGGTCTCAAATCCGATCGGGAAAGTATTGGTGTCATCCCCGGCCAGGTTACGGAGATAAAAGTCCACATTCGAGCCCAGCGACATCGTATTGGAGGCTCCGATTCCGCGGATGATAAAATTCTGGATATTCAGATATCCTGTTCCCGGGTCAATTTCATCGACGGTCAGGTTGCCGAGCAGGTTGATGCTGCGGTCATAATAATTGATGCTGTCTTTGGTGATGATTTTCGCGCCGCGTCCGGTAAAACGCAGGTTCCAGAATGTCTGGGGGGACTGGTTGCGGGACACGTAAATGTATTGTTCCACTCCGTCGTTTCGGCTCATGGTGATAGTGGTCGGCTGAGTGCCCACGCTGATTCCGGCCGTTCCCTGCCCGTTATTCAGGTACAGGTATCCGCCGATGGTTACGTTAAAATGGCGGTTGGTCTGGGAATAAAGACAAAGCGAATCCCCGTTATAGACAAGGAGATTGCCGTTCACCAGCAGGTTACTGTCGAGATATTTTTTCTCATTGGTCGCTGCTCCGCCGAGGTACAGGTTCGGATAGGTGATCTGGTTACCGTTGCGGAGATAGGTTGTCACGGTCTGAGCCGGGGCATTGCGCTGGTACAGGACAAGGCTGGTCGTATTGAAGCTGACCGTCTCCACGCTGTCCGGAAAGCTGTTCAGGCCTCTGAGATATAAATAATTGCTGCTGCCCAGAGCGAAAGAATTGGCCGCTCCCCGGCAGATCAGCGTACTGTCAATAAGTAAACCGCGTCCGGCGTAACTAAGGTTAATATCGATGTTCCCGGTTACGATGGTATTCGTAGATAAATATTTGTTGCTGATGCCGGTAAAACTCAGGTTGTTGAACACGGTTCCGCTGGCATTGATGGTCTGGTCGCCGGAAGAACCGTCCACGAGAACCGTTCCCGTTCTCGGCACAAAAGTACCGCCGTTATTCGCAAACACCGTCACGCCGCCGCCGCTGAGCGTGATGCCGGAATTATTCTCGCCGACATCGAGGTAACTTCCTGAATTAAGAGTCAGAGTACGGTTCACATCGATGCTGCTGACCAGAGTGTCGCTTCCGGCAATAGTCAGGTTGTAAAAATCGCTTACGCCGGTACCGCGTATGGTTTTCCCGGTCCCGCTCATGGTGACGGTTCTCGTGCGTGCGTTAAACACACCGACCGAATCGCCTTCATTGTCCCATTTTTCCCAGTTGCCCCAGACGGTCATGTCGTAATTACCGGCATCCAGCGTTCCTTTGAGGATCTTGACATCGCCCCGGACCAGAATATTCTGACCCAGGTTCGCTGTTCCGGTTTTCTGAATCACAAAATTGAAAAGGGAGTCTACATTGATATTCTGGGAAGAAATACCGGATACGTTGAATGTAAGTTTCTGGTTATGCCGTATCGCGGCTCCGGTCGTGGATTTGGATATATTACCTAATAAATAGATACTGTCATTGCTGGATGCGCTGTTCGCGATAAGAACTGCTGTGGTCGTGTCAATGCTCAGATCGGAAAGAACCTTCAGTCGGCCTCGTGAAGAGCCGTCACCTAAAATGAGAGAGTCTTTTAATGTGATACTGTACGCGGAAGCGTTGGTCACGTTAAGAAGCGGAGGCCAGTTCCCGAACGGAATGATCGCTCTCCGGGATGAGTCGGGAACGCCGTTGCTCCACGCGGCGGCATTGCTCCAGAGGTTGGTGGTATCGGTTTTATGCAGCCACCGTGTGATTAACGTTGTGAAATTCCACTGGATGCGGTTAAAGGGATCGATTTCCCGGGTTGAATCCGCAAAAGTTCCCTGCGGATCAACCAGAACAATGTTACCCGCGTCGGATCTCTTAACAATGTTACGGCTCGTGGCTGTCATCGTGGTCGGAAAATTAATTCCGGTAATCGCATTCGATCCGGTCAGATTCTGCGCGTTTTCAATCCGCAGCAGACATGCTCCTGCTGCGTTATTGCCGTTTGTAAAAGTACAGGAACTGAAGTTATTCGTCAGGTCAACCGTGCCGCTGTTGACATAAATACTGTCCATGAATTCAAAGACTGCGTTTTTGGCGGCAATCGTTCCCCCGGCTTGCACGGTAAATCCGTAGAAACCCGCTGTGATTCCGTCCTGCCGGCTGATCAGAGCTTCTTTTCCCGCCTGTCCGACCAGGGAGATTTGGCCCGTCACAACATTAATGTATGATTTATTTGCCGCGCCGTTCGTATAAGGCCTCAGCGCGCTGTTTTCCCCGACGATCAGATGACCTCCCTGAATGGTCAGTGAATCCCCGTTGGTATTTCCGTAGATCAGGTCATACCCCAACGATGTCGTCGAATCAAAGAGATTGAGTGTACCGTTATACAGATACAGAGCCCCTCCGACGACTAAATCGGATTTGAGTTTGTAATTGGAGGAAGGCGCATCAAAAATCAGCCGGTTGAAAAGGTTGGCTGCAGTGCTGATATAACTGTTCATTTTAATTTCTTTATTGACGCCGTTCCCTTCAAACTTCACGAAATTCAGAGCCGGGGCGTTGCGGACATAAAAATATCCGTCCGATTCGCACAGGAATGAACCGCCTAAGAAAAGGCTGTACAGGTTCGCGTTGTCTCCGCTTTGGGAAAGATCCAGCAATCCTTTCTGAATGGTCAGGTCGTTAATCACGCGGATATTTCCGTAACTGCTGTCGTATCCTGCAGGCCTGTAAATCCGGACAACGCCCTGGGCATTGTTGATCCTGTTGATTTTCAGGTTATAGAAATAATTGTTGATGCCGTTTGTGAGAATGTATTGCGGATCGCGGGTTCCCGTCAACTCCACGGTGCTTCCGTTGCTCGCCTGGAAACTCCCGTAATTGTAGAAATGCCCGCCGATATAAATATTCGCCGCCGAAGGCATGGTCACTGTAGCGCCGGATTCAATTAAAATATCTAAATTCACGTCCATATTGGCGGTCAGGGATTTTGTACCGCTTCCGCCGAACCGCAGCGTATAAAAATCATTCGCTCCGGAACCCCTCAGTACCTGGTTGGTTCCGATAAAATGAACGGTATCTGTATTCGGTACGAATGTTTCATAATTATTCCAGTCACCCCCCAGAAAAACGTCCCGGTAGGTACCGGTATACCAGTTCGACTCGAGCCGGCCGGACGTGATGGTAAGATTTCCGCCGATGTAGAGATCGAACCAGCTGATGGTCGCGGTTTTGGATGCGTCTTTTTTCAGCTGGAGATGATTGAACATCTTGCCGGTCTGAGCGGATCCCTGTCCGGTATATCCCAGCAAAACCGCCTGTGTGGCGCCGCCGAGCAGAATCACTTTTCCGGTTCCCGCGGTAAACAAGCCCGTATACCGGTTGTCGAAATTCCCCTCGACCTTGAGCGTATCGTCGTTTCCGTCTAATGTGACGCTCGAATCGATTACGATATTTCCCGCGACGTGCAGTGAGTCACTGTTCGTATTGTCGAGAGTGATGGTGCGAGACACCGGAGGCGCGCCGCTCCTTAATAAAGTAAGATTGTAAAAGTCGTTCAGGCCGGTTCCGATGACGCTCTGGGCTCCCGATCCTCCTAAAGTCGTGGTGGAAAGATTGTAATCGTAAGTCGCCGCGGCATCTCTCTGCCAGTTCCGGTTCACCCGCACGGCATAGTTGACCGTGGAAGTGCTGAAAATGCCCTGCTGCAGGTAGAGATCGTTTTCAACAAGCATCGCTCCGTACAGTGTCGCGTTTCCGCCGGTTTTATTGATCACGACATTATAGAACGTTTTTCCGCTTCCTTGTCCTCCGGTACGGATCTGCTGTTCCTGTGTGCCGGTAAATGTTACGGTGCAGTTTTCATGTTCAAAACGTCCGGTCCCGGCCCAGTTCGTCCAGTAACCTTCAACATTGATATTGTTTCCTCCTGACCGTACGGTATCGCCGCCGTTGATCTGGAAATCGCCGCGTACGTTGCCGATGGCCGCGCCGAAGATCTTGACGCCCGCCGCGCCCATGATGAGATTGCCGTAAGAGATGCCGCCGTATATCGTCTGGATCGGGTAGTTCGGCCAGCCGGCGTCATATGTCACGGTGCTGTTCGCGCCCAGCGTATAAGTGGAAAAATTGGACGGAAAGTTTCCGTTCAGACCTGTGCCCCGGACATATAGTATGATGCCGTCCTGGATTTCAAAAACCCGGCTCGAACCGGCGCCCGTATTTCGCACTTCAAAATTACGGACGTTCACATAACTGACGCCCGTGAAAGCCCTGAAATCATTCATCACACGGACGTACGCGTTATAGGTATTGACAAAATCCTTTCCGCCGGAACCCTCGAAATACATATCATTGAAGATCGACCTCGGTGAGGATCCTCCGACAACGGTATCCTGGTTTGTAATATAAATGGACTGGTAAGCAGGAGCGAGAAAACGGATCATGCCGTTATTCGAGGAGAACCGGATCGCTCCGCCGACGGCTGAAGCCGAATCCTGCACGTTCAGTCCGACATGGGTTGTAGTCTGGCCGAAACCGATATGCAACTGGATGTCATCGCCTTCGCAGTCCATGATCGCACGGGGTCCAACGGTAATGGTCCAGCGTGTGAATAAAAGCTCATATTCCGGCACGATTTTTCGGTAATTCTGACCGCCGCCCTGCCGGCCTACGTACAGGCCGTAATAAAAGAGCGTGTCTCCGTCCGCTTCCGTGGTCCGGATGATCTGGTGTGAATTGGCGTCGTAATAGGTCGTTCCGTTCTGCATGATGACTTCATTGAACCCGTCGGGGAACATATTCTGGTTCGCATTGCCGCTTCCCGCGGTTCGCCGGATGTAAAGCCCTCCGTTTGAGGACAGCCGGGGATTGGTTCCCGCGCCGCGGACTTTACCGCCGCGGTCCACGCGGTCACCGATGAGAAAATAAGAGCCGCTCTGGATTACCAGCGAATCATACACGCGGATGGAATCATAGCACCACTTCCCGCCGCCGTTGACGATCAGGCCTCCGAAATCGAACAATCCGGGGGTTGCCTGTGCGGCACCGCGGCTGTCGTACATATTGACAGCAGCGCTGCTGTTCATCGTTAACGTTGAATTCACGCCGTTGTAGTGCCCCTGGTTGTCCATATTGCCGCCGATGAATACCGGATTCGTTCCGGGGCTGAAAGTGACCGAGGGATTGATGGTGAAATTCCCGTCGACCGTCAGGGCCGTATCAAGCGATTTTGTAGTGGAGGCTCCCTGGAAAGTCACGTTAAACAGGCTTCCGGTGCCTTTCATCGCGATCGTCTGGTTGCCGGAGCCGTTGAAATTAACGGTAGAGGACGAATAAGCGTTAAACGCGCCGAGGCCGTTCACATCGGCGGCCACAAGCAGGTTGCCGGCGATATCCAGGGTACCGTACACGTTGGCGGACCCGTAGATGGCCATGTCGCCGCTGCCTGTGCCGGATTGCGTGACCGTCAGGGACCCGCTGGCGATATTCAGCGTCGAACCGACAACGACAGTGATCGCGCCGCAGGTCGAAACGCCGTTAATGCGTACAATCACATTTCCGTCAATCACGACGCTGTCCGTATTGGCCGGAACGCCGTTGGGATTCCAGTTGTTGCCGTCGCTCCACAGTGTGCCATCGCCGAGTCCGTCCCAGGTTTTGGTGCTGAGCGTCTCGATTCCGCGTATCCTCTCCTTGCGGACATCCGTCGGAACTTGCTGGTATTTGTATTTGTTATTGACCTGATCCGGCAGAAGGTGTCCGGTACCAAAACCGGGAAATTTCGTCGGATCGCTTTTCCTGAACACCTCATCCGTACGAAGCATATCGTCCCTCGTCAGGTCAATGTAAGTGCTCGGACCGGTCGGATCAATGACAGCAGGCGCCACCTTGACCGTATCAGCGTAAATTTTTTCCATCGGACCGGATTCAGATTCGATGAACTGTTTTTTCTGTGCAAAACCTAAGCTTGCGGCTGTAAGGATAACAATAAGGGCATTGTACAGAGGCTTCATTTAATCACTCCGTTATTGGGTTATATTTTTTATTATTCTTTTTTTCAGTGACTTACTATTTGCTTATGCCTGTGAGTAAAAGTTATTGTAAAACATGACTATGCTTAAGCTATTGTACACGTTTTACATTAATCAGTCAAAAAATTTTATCAATTATAGTTATTTATAGCCGACTTGTCAATAGTTTTATTGTTTTTTATTATATTTAAATACTTGTGTGTCTTTTTAAAATACAGCGAATTGAATTAAGTATTTTTTATGTTATCTAAATATTTATCCGATTTTTTGATCTTCAGCAAATTTGTAAACTTATCAAAATAAATTTTATGAAATATTTTCCGCTTGCCATTGGCTGTTTAGAACAAAGACCCGGTACGTTTGAACTTGACAATGTCATGCTGTAACTTAATAAATCTTATTCAAATTTATGTCAAAACGTCTCGATTCTTGATGGCAACAAACAACCGCCGGAAATCATGTCCCATTGATTTCTTCACTTACTTACGATCCTGGTTTTCAAACATTCAATATGCTTCTATTTGAAGTCATTCATTTTCAGCTGATTCCTTTACTCTGGCCCACATATACTCGTCCAGTATCTTCCCGCTTTTTATAACGGCTTTGCGGTGCACAGCCTCAAGCCGGAATCCCGATTTTTCAAGAACCCTCATGGATGCGGCATTGCCCTCAAAAACCCTTGCCTGGATGCGCACGATTTCCGTCCCGGAAAAAACGGCATTTGCCAGTTCCGGTATGATTTCGGTCAGAATACCCTTGTTCCAGTGTGATTCACTGAGCCAGTAACCAATTTCCGCAGTCAAACGGTAGACATCGGTCAGGGGAATGATCCCCACACCGCCAACAGCTTCGCCGCCAATTTCAATTGCGGCGACGATTTGCTGATCCTGTGCCCGCATGGATTGAATCCATTTCACGGCATCATCAAAAGTGTAGGGATGGGGGAATCCGTCGCGCAGCCGTTCCGCGATCCTCGGATTATCGGCGTGTTTCGCAAGAGACCCAGCGTCTTCCGGCTGCCAGGGCCTGAGACGACAGGATGAAAGCTGCAAATGAATAGAGGTTAAACTCATGACTGATCTCCATGGATATCGGGTTATTGCGCTCAATTTTCCGGAAAAAATTCCGGGTCAGAATTTATATCCGATATTAAGATACGTCAGGAACGGATGCCCTTTGCCCGTCATGCCGCTGAGTTCGACGGGCCCGATCAGCGTTTCCGCCCCCAGAGTAATCCCCGCTCCGTGGACTGCTCCTGGAAAACGGTAAAGAGCCGTAAAGCGGTCACTTACCTGTCCCATGTTCCATGTCACAGCTAAGTACCGCCGGGGTAGCCATTCCAGCTGAAGCGAGGCCTGTACCATTTTCATATACCGTCCGGTGTATTCGCGCGGATAAAGGCCCATAAACAGGTCATGCCCGCCGAACTGCGGAAGAAGCGGCGGAATCAGGTCGTATGCGGTGATCCCGGCGAACCGGTAAGAACCGGACACGGACCAGAGACGATGCACAGGAACGGCACCTGAAATCTCGCTCTCAAACCTCCTGAAAGATGCGTTGCTCCGTATGGCCTTTCCTGCCCAGTCAAATCGGTTGAACCAAACAAATCCCCGGGTCGGAAAATAGGTTTTATTGTAGGTATCAATGAAAAAAAGGCCGAAAAGCGAATGAAAATTTTTTTCTTTCGGATAGGCAAAGGCCGCGCCGACGACTTTATCCGCATTATACCATTGCCGGCTGATTCCGACGCCGGAGATCAGCTCTTTCGAGAAGATGGATCCTACAAGCATTTCACTCCGTATAACCTGCATACGGAAATTGGCCATGGGCTCCCCGTCCTCGTAAAGGTTTACCCTGAAATATTCGTAATCCGCGGTGACATTCATCCCCAGCCTCGGGGGAATCTCGGTCAGAAGCGTATAGGCGGCATTGGCGGAAAGGTTCGTGCTGAGTTTCAGGTCGGCTCTGAGCACCGATCCGCGCCGGAGTAGGTTCCGGAACGTGGTATTCAGGAGTACCGTGGCTTTTTCGTAGGTGTTGTAGCGGAAACCGAACTGAAACTTATGCTCCGGTCTTTCGCTGACCCTGACCAGCAACCGGGTGCCGTTCAATGCCGGCTCAAGATGATAAGTTACACGCTCAAAAATGCCCGTTCCGTATACCCGGAGTACGGCTTCTTCCAGTTCCCGCGGGGTCACCCGTGCGGGCGGGCGGATCCCGAGATGCGTCCGGATCAGCCTTTTGGAAGTGTTTTTCGCTCCCTCAATTTTTATTTTCGTGATCAGCACGGTATCGGCGCTGACCGGTTTCGGGGCTTCTTTCTTCCACGGCCGGATGCGGTTCAGGGAATCACGCAGGGCGATGAGTTGCGGAAGCGCCCGGCGCGCGGCTTCTTCGCCTATACGGATGATTTCCTCACCGCGGATAAAATCCGATACTGTCAGCCTTCCGAAATCAGGCTCGATCAGTGCATCGCACAACCCGCGCTGAACGGCCGTGGAGGCCACCATCTGAAAACTCAGCGACTGATCAAGAATCTCGATCATGGATTTAAGCTCATCGGCCGATTTCAGTCCGGTGCTGACGTCCACGCCGATTACAATATCGGCGCCCAGGTGTTTGGCGTCTTCCGCGGGAAGATTGCGCGAGATCAGCCCGTCCACCAGCAACCGGCCGCCCTGTCTCACCGGCGTGAAGATCGTGGGGATTGACATGCTCGCGCGTAAGGATTCCGCTAGGTTTCCGCTGTCCAGAACCACGGCTTCCCCGGTCTGGATGTCCGTCGCGACACAGGCAAACGGTACGGGAAAATCCCGGTACTGGCGGATATGCTGGGACTGCCAGGTCAGCCGCGACAGGAAGGCCGATATTTTCTGCCCCGTGATCATTCCGGTCGGAAGCGTCGGCTTCCAGTCGACGATATCGATGGACGCCAGGTATCGTCCGTCCCGGATCTTATCCTCCATCGGCATCGACCGGCGTTCCACCCGGTCGTCAAACAAATCCTCCCAGTCGGCTTCCAATACGATATTTTCCAGTTCACCGGCACTGTACCCGATCGCGTACAATCCGCCGACGATACTGCCCATGCTCGTCCCGGTGATACAATCAACCGGAAAATCGATTTCCTCCAGCACTTTCAGGACTCCGATATGAGCGAATCCCTTAGCTCCCCCTCCGCTTAACGCCAGACCGACTCTCGGACGGGGAACCGAATCCTGGCAGATCAGTAATGTATCTGAACTGCAAAGAAAAAACAACAACAGAGAAAATGGAATGAAGGCAGTCCTCATACGAAACTCTGGCTGGCTGAAACAAAAAAAGGTGGACGAACAATGTACCACCTTTTTAATGCACAGGTTGTGCCCGTTAACCCAATAACGCTTTTTCTATTTTATCCTGCGTCGTAAAACCTTTTTCGATCAGGATTTCTCCCAGTTTTTTTCCGGGATTCGCTTTTTGGATTTTCAGTGCCTCATCCAGCTGCTGCTGCGTAATCGCTCCCGTCTTGACCAGGGTGTCGCCTAACATTGCCATACTGAACTCCTTTCGAATAGCTTCTATTGTATTTAAGGTACTTCAATTCTATTGAGAATCTGGGTCAGGATATCCTCGCTGGTAAGTTCCTCGGCCTCGGCTTCGTACGTAAGAATGATCCGGTGACGGAGCACATCCATCGCAACCGAGCGCACGTCTTCCGGCATAACATAACCTCTTCTTTTCAAAAAAGCAAAGGCTTTTGACGCGAGCACCAAATTGATCGAGGCTCTCGGCGAGCCCCCGAAATGGATGAGCGGCTTGAGCTGCGGCAGCCCGTACTCCTCCGGGTTTCTTGACGCCATCACCAGGTCAATGATGTAATGTTCGATTTTCTCGTCGATGTAAATCTGATCCACCAGTCCCTGGACGCGGATGACGTCTTGCTGCGAAATCACAGGCTGGACACGTATTTCCGGACGGGTCGTCGCCATGCGACGGATGATGCCCAGTTCCTCGTCCCGCTTCGGATACGTGATCCGTACCTTCAGCATGAACCGGTCGACCTGCGCCTCCGGCAGCGGATATGTTCCTTCCTGCTCGATCGGATTCTGCGTGGCGAGAACCATGAACGGCTCTTCCAGCGGGTAGGTCGTGTCGCTGATGGTTACCTGCCTTTCCTGCATCGCTTCGAGCAGGGCGCTCTGCACTTTTGCGGGCGAACGGTTGATCTCGTCGGCCAGGATCAGGTTGGAGAATATCGGGCCTTTGCGGGTGTGGAACGACGCGGTGCTCTGGTTGTATATCAGCGTCCCGAGCAGGTCCGCAGGCAGAAGGTCCGGTGTAAACTGGATCCGCTGAAATTTGGTCCGGACGGCATCGGCCAGGGTCTTGACAATCAGGGTCTTGGCCAGTCCCGGCACGCCCTCGAGAAGCACGTGCCCGCGGGCAAACAGCGCGACCAGAAGGCGTTCCAGCAAATACTCCTGGCCGATGATCACCTGATGTACGGCTTGAGCCAGTGTTTCGACAAAAGCGCTTTCCTCGCGGATTTTCGCGTTCAGTTCCTGCATCTTTTCATTCATAGGCGGTCTCCGGGTAAGTCCGTTTTGATTACCATTACTGTGATGTCATCCTGCCGCTCGGTATCGGGAACGAACGCCAGGACCTGCCGGATCAGCGTATCCTTGAGCTGGTCGGCGGATTCGTCCTGATGGGCCACGATCATATCGCGCACCCTTCCCTCCCCGAACATTTCATCCTGTTCGTTAAACGATTCCGTGACACCGTCCGTATACAGCACCAGGATGTCGCCGGGTTCAACGGTCAGTTCTTCCTCCTCGTATTTCTGCTCGGCCATGAAACCGAGCACAATGCCTCCTTTTTTCAGTTCCGTGAACTGTCCGTTCCGTTTAAAAAGGTAAGGCGGATTGTGTCCGGCGTTGGTGTAATGGAGTTTCATGGCCCGGTGGTCGAGTATGCCGAAAAAAAATGTCGCGTAGGTTCCGAGCGAACTTCTCATCGTGATCATCTTGTTCAGTTCGGCGACCGTATCACAGGTGCATTCATGCTCGTGAATCAGCCCCCGGTAACCTGTGTAAAGCATGGACATCATGATCGCGCCCGGAACCCCTTTGCCCGATACGTCTCCGATGCAGAACGCGATCTTGTCCGGCGACAGTTTCACGACGTCATAAATATCACCGCCGACGGAATGGCACGGGATGCTCACCGCGGATATGTCCAGTCCCGGAATTCTCGGCATGGACTGGGGAAGGATGGACTGCTGGAGCCGGCCCGCGATCTCAAGTTCCTTTTCCAGTTCCTTCGTACGCAGCAATTCCTCGTTCAGCTGGGCGTTCTTGATAGCGATCGCCGCTTCCCCGGCCAGCGCGTTTAACAGGTCCAGGTTGCCCTCATGATAGGCGCCCAGCTGGTCGCTCTCGAGATTCATCACGCCGATCACGGTATCCCCGTCGAGGATCGGCAGAGCGATTTCCGACTGCGTGCTGACCCGCATGACTATGTAATGCTCATTCAGGTTGACATCCTTCACGATCACCGGTTTTCCGATCTTGGCGACATGGCCGACGAGTCCGGTGCCGATCTGGATTTTCAGCTGTTCAAGAACGTATTCGTCGTAACCGCGGACCACGGCGCTCTCGATATCCTGCGTTTTGTAGTTCACAAGAAACACGCCGGCCGCGTCATAAGGAACAATCGGACGGATGACATCGAGAATGATATCCAGCAGTCTTTCCAGGTCAAGCATGGAATTGAAACGCTTGGCTACGCCCAGCACCAGTTCGCGTTCCAGGAGGCTTTTCCTCAGCTGGCCGTTCAGGCGGGCGTTCTCCAGCGTATTTCCGATCCTTTGCAGGGAACGGAAAAGGACTTCCTGGTCATCGTCCGTAAGCACTTCATGCGCCTGGATAAATTCACCGAACGCCACGATGCTGCTGATGCCGTCCTTCTTGATGATCGGCACCATGTACCGGTGGCCTTCCCGGACCAGTATCTCAAGAGCGTTTTGTTCGGCGGTGTCCGCCTTCTTTTTGATATCTTCAATCTGGTAGACCCCCCTGCGTCCGAACCAGGATTCTTTTTGCATAATGGACATGCGGACACGCTTGGTCATCAGCGCCTGGGACCCCGCCGAACTGACAAGGGATATGCTATCCGGCAGCGACAGATACAACGTCACCGCGCGGACATTCAGGATCTGGCGTAGCTGCTGGGTCACGATATCGGACATCTCCCTGAAGGTCAGGTTGGTCGATAAGAAAGAATCCAGTTCAAGCAATTGCTTCTGACGCTGGTAGTAATAGTTATACAGTATTTTCCTGAATTGCTTTTCAAGAAGAGTATGCAGGGGCTCGTAAATAATCACAAACACGAGGGCCTTGAAAAAATACCTCGAATAATCATTAAACTTAGGAAAAAAAGAATCGAAAAATAACTCAATCAGGATAAATACAGCGATGAATACAAGAACGACAATCGCATATATAACCGGACTGCTGTATTTTCTGAAAAATGTGTTGATCTTATCCATCATTCATTTGTTTTGAGAGAAAGGAAATATAATTTCTGCAACCAATAAAATCAAGAAAAAGAATTTTTAGTTAATCACATAAAAATATTTATCTTAATGAAACCTTTTTATACCGCATCCGTAAATACAATTGAAGTAAATGCGGATTTAAAACAGGATCCAGACATGAAAACAAAGACTTTATCCATTAAAATTAGCCTGCTGATCCTCATGCTTGCCATGCCGGTCGCCGCACAATATGCTGTGGTTGAAATGAAGGATATGGATAACGACGAACTGATCAGCCGTTCGTTCAAAGTCACTCAAAATACACCGGTGTACATTGACGCCGTCGGCGCAATGTACAAAAGCAAGGACTGGAAAAACTGGAATCCCCTGATCGCATACGCATGGATTCTGAATACCGACACGCGCGAAGTCGTGTGGTCCATGAAAGAAGATAATGTCACGCGCGACATGAATTCCCTGAATGTATCCTACAACGGCGCCCTGACCCTGAAACCCGGAAATTATACGGTCTATTACTCAACCATCAACCAGAAGGTCATACGCATTTCCAAAACCTCCGGCCAGTGGGGGCATTTCATTAAAAATTTCGTCAAGATGTTCACCGACGATGATTACCTGCTGCTGGATGAGAACCGTGAATCGTGGCGGTTACGGATCCTGATCAAGGAAGAACAAAAAAACCATTTTCAGACCGACACCTCCAGGGAACCCAACCATAGGGCCTTTGTATCGCTGACCGGCGCACGGGACCGGGATTATCTCGAGAAGGGATTTTCCGTGACGCGAGAAATGCCCGTCGATGTATACTGCAACGGGGAAGGAATTGACAGCCGGATGTACGATTACGGATGGATCACCAACGACCAGACCGCCGAGCGTATCTGGGAAATGGATTTTGTATACACCCGGCCCGGCGGCGGGGCCGAGAAAAACCGCCTGTATTCCGGAGTCATTACGCTGAAACCGGGCAACTACATCGCGACCTACCTGACCGATGACTCCCATTCTTTCTCGGAATGGAATTCACAGCCTCCCTATGACCCGGCATACTGGGGACTGGAACTTTCTGTCCGGGATGAAAAATCCCTGGACTTCATCCGCGACTACAAGAAGGTCTTCAAAACGGAGATTGTCGCGCTGACATCCGTGGGCGACCAGCAATACCGGTCCGACGGTTTCGAGCTCAAAAAGAAAGTCAGCCTTCTGGTCCTGGCCGTCGGCGAGGGACGGGAGGGCCGGATGTATGATTACGGCTGGATCACCGATGAATCTACAGGATCGCGCGTCTGGGAAATGACGTTCTCCAAAACCCGTTTCGCGGGCGGTTCCGACAAAAACAGGATGTCCGAGGAAATCATCACGCTTCCCGCCGGGAAATACAAAGCGCATTACACGACCGACGGATCCCATTCCTTCGAGGAATGGAACGCTGATCCTCCGCATAACCCGAAAAAATGGGGCCTTACGGTCAGCCTGATCAGCAATGACGACTCGAAATTCGTCGGCAAGATCAGCGAAACCTCGGATGACGCATCCGTACTCGCCCAGATCACAAGAGTCCGGGATGATGAATACATGACCAAGTCGTTTACCCTGCCGAAGGACTCCAAAGTCCGCATCCTCTGCCTCGGCGAAGGAAAACGCGGGAAAATGTTTGATTACGGATGGATCAAGAACTCGAAGACCGGGCAGACCATCTGGGAGATGACCTATAATTCATCCACTCACGCGGGCGGCGGCAAGAAGAACAGGATGTTCGACGGCGTGATTCTCCTGGAAGCGGGATCCTATGACGTGACCTATATCTCTGACGATTCCCACCATTTCAACGAATGGAACGACGACCCCCCGTCTATGCCCGACCAATGGGGCATTACGGTACGCCTGGTAAATTAAAAAATCGTTTCCTCAAGCCGTCTTTTTCGTCCGGCTCCCGGTTGCCCTAAATACTGTGCCTTTACGGGAAGTCAAATGTGGCCGAAAAATTATTTGGTTTTTCAGGAATTTTTCGGTACCTTATCCCCGAGAAAAAGCACATTGATTTTCATTCCATTCAGGGAGACATCCTATGTTCGACCGGATCAAATTTACCTTCAGGGCAAAAACGCTGGAAGTGAGCTGCGACCCTTTTTTCATGAACGAATACGTCGTGTACCATTTTGTGAAAAATGAGATCCATCTTCTGGAACGAAATTTCGAGGGCTTTGAAATAAATGAGAATGTTTCCATTTATGATAACACCAAAGGCCTGCAATACAACATTGTCCGGGACGGGGATCATTTCACAGTTACCGTCGAGGAAATGTCCATTGACACGCTTCTGAACCTCGGACTGCCCCGGGAAGCCCTGGATGAAACGATACTCCTCGAAAAGCGCCTTCTCAACCCAAGATAAACAAAAACGCCGCGAACAAATCCGCGGCGTTTTCATTCTATTTAACGACTTAACTTTTATTTCAGTTCTTTCGTCGCCTGTGTGGCGGTCATCATCGCGTCACGGATCTGGTCGGCAACGGAACTCAGCGCTCCCGGCGAATGAGGAATCAGGATGGTTGTGTTGTTCGATTTCTCTCCGAGCGACTGCAGCGTATCGAAATACTGCGTCATCAGAACGAGCGTCATGACGTCTTTTGCGGTGGAGCCTTCGACGGCCTGCTGGAACTGTTCCACGGAATCGCGCAATCCCTCGATGATCGCCTTGCGCTGATCCGCGATACCCTTGCCCTGCAGCGCCTTGCTCTGCGCGTCGGCTTCGGCGGATTTCACTTTCAGGATCCGGTCGGCTTCGCCTTTTTCCGTCGCCGCCATCCTTAGCCGTGTGGCTGCATTGATCTCGTTCATCGCGTCTTTTACTTTGGAATCCGGATCGATATCCGTGACCAGCGCCTTTAAAATTTCGTACCCGAACTCATGCATCGTATCTTTAAGTTCCTTGCTCACCACATTGGCGATCTCGTCTTTCTTTTCAAATACATCATCCAGTTTAAGCTTCGGAACCTGGGCCCGTACCAGGTCAAACACATACGCGGTCAGCTGCTGGTGAATGTTCGTCAGCTTGTAATAGGCCTCATAAATTTTTTCGGCAATGACGAAATACTGTACCGACACCTTAATGTGCACAAACACATCATCCGCGGTTTTTGTCTCCACCACGACGTCCAGCTGCTGAACCCGCATATTCAGCCTGACGACCAGCTTATCCGCGAAAGGAATTTTCATTCCCAGACCGGGACGTACAATGCGCAAAAATTTTCCGAACCTCTCGATCACACCGCCGGTTTGCTGTTTGATGATAAAAAAAGACGACATCAGCAAAATGAACAGAAAAAAACCGGTAAAAAGCAGGCATACAAACCCAAATCCTTCCATGACCATCTCCTTCTTTTGTGAAATGATTATAATCAAGAACAACAAAATCTGTGGACAATTTGAGCAAAGTTTTTAAATTAGTCAAATGAATTTTTCAGCCGACAACAAACCCGGGAACCTTGCGGACGAAGCATGGATCAGCGAACTGTCCGCTGCGGAAGAATCCTGGAAAAAGGGCCTGGACGGGCGCGCACGAGTTTGCTGCCGAAGGGCTGTCGGCGAAGCTTTACGAACATACCGCCGGGATTACGTTCAGCAGAATCCCATACACGCGACCGGACTCCTTACCCTTTTTTCAAGGAGGGACGATGTTCCTTTGCCCATCCGCCAGGCCGCAGCCAGGCTGACGAAAAACGTACGGGACCGGCTTTCACCCGAATTTACTTTCAATCCCATACTCGACGCAAAAAAAATTATCGCCTTTCTGAAACAGCTTCATTGAAATCAGACGAAATCAGGCATCAAGAACATAATCAGGATTGATTTTTCATAACTTTTATCCCTGACGAAATCATCGTTCTATCGGAACCATCGGGCTTATAAACTAATAAGTGCAATATTTTTATTGCACCCGCAATAATATTATTTCATCAAATGGCAATAATTTTAACAAATTTGTAATATTTATTTAACATTTTTACTTAAATTAAATAATATCAAGACTGTTTTTTTGGTAATCAAATCATTATCAAGGCACAATTTTTGCCTTATTACTTGTTTGAACTAATTATTAGGTGATCTGACATGAAAGCATTCATATTAGCGGCAGGACAGGGCAAGAGACTTGAGCCATTGACTCATGACACGCCTAAATGCCTTGTAAGCATCGGCGGGACGACCATTCTGGAATATCAGCTTGTCACCTTATCCAGTTCAAACATCAAGGACATTGTGATTATCGCAGGTTTCAGGGCCGACAAAATCAAGGAAGCCGTCAAACGATACGTGATCGCACACAATCTCGACATCCGGGTAAAAATCATTGTTAATCCCGAATATGACTGCACCAATAACCTGTATTCGCTTTGGCTCGCCCGCGGCGAAATCAACGGTGATTTTGCCGTCATCAACGGTGACAACGTTTTCGAACGCGAATCCCTGCTCAAGACACTACGGCAGAATGACGCCCATGCCGTCGTCGCCATCCACAAAAGCGCCAGTTACGACAACGAAGACATGAAAGTCCGTATCACCGGGTCGCATGTCATCGAAATCAGCAAACGGATCGACAACAACCTGGCCAGCGGGGAATCCATAGGCCTTCGTATTTTCCGTCAGGGCGGAGTTATGGCCTTCAAGGAAGCCATGGATGAAGCGATGTCCAGACCCAACGCACGCAGATCCTTCTTTGTCGAAGCCATCCAGATCATGATCGATAAAGGCCATCATGTAGGATATACCGATGTCACCGAATACCAGTACGGCGAACTGGATTTCCCTGCCGACCTGAAGCACCTGGAACAGTCGTTCTCGCTGTACATGATCCAGAATATTTACATGTATTCCAATCCTGTTCTCGGTCGTCGTCCGTATCACCCGGTTACACGGCACAACTTCATGAAAAAGACCGGTTAATTCTCTATGCTGGGATAAAAAAAGGGCAACCGCATATCAGCGGGTGCCCTTTTGCTTTTTTACAGGCCCTCTATTTCAGCGACTGTATGAGGGTCAAATACGTTTTTTTCGTCCTGACGCTTTCATAGGAAAAAAAACTCCATTTCCTGACTTTAAATTCGCCGCAAACCTTTATCTTGTTTTTTACCCCGTACTCGCTCTGATTGTACAGGGAAATTCCATGAATGATCTTCGAATAAAACATGTCCGAACCCAGTTCAGCCTGCATCACAACAAGCCTTTCCCTGTAGGTCCCGTCATCCGTCGCGTAATTCATGACCACCGCCTGATCGATGATCCTGTCCCTCAGCCATTGCGGCCAGTCCTGAAAAACCCTGTTCCTGGCAACATTCAGGTCCGCAAACACCGCCGCGGTTAAGGCAATTCCCGGGCGGATCGATCGTATGCTGTCCCGGACCGCCCTGACAAACCTTGTGACCTCTTCTCTGCGGAAACGCTCCCAGGCCGACTGAACCCATTCTCTTTGCTTTTCATTAAGAGTATCATGGCCTATCCGGCGGAATGCGAAAGGATCCGTATGAAATCTCAACATGAACCGGCTTCTTGCGGCGAGGGAATAATCATACTCATCCCCCGGGTACCGGATATAATCCAGATGGATTCCTGCGAAATCGTATTTCATGACAAGCTCCCTGACCACGCGCACAAAATGATCCTGAAAATCCTCCACTGAAGGGGAATAAAACACGCCTTCATGCTTCATCTGGCGGGCCCGTTTTGTGCCCATTTCTGCCATCGTATTATTGTCGGCCGAAACCACGCTCCATTCCGGATACACATTGTATATGTGCTTTCCCGATGAGGGCTTTTCATCCGCCGACCATATCAGAAAGACATTCAGCCAGAGATGAACCCGTACGGGAAGGGGCCGGACCGCTTCCAAAAAATACGCGAGCGGGTCGAACGATTCCTCAATGCCCCCGGCCCTGGGAACAAAATCGCTTTCATAAAAGGCATCGCCCCGGCCCCGGACCTGAACGAACACATCCGTCAGGCCGGCCTGCCCGATCGCTCCGACCGCGCGGTCGACAGAGGCTTTTGATTTCATCGCGTCCCGGACAATCCATAACGCCTTGATCTGTGAATTGTCCTGGGCATGCAAACATAACGCCCGGAACAGGAACCCTGCCATGATTATGCCGGCTGAATAACGCTTCATGACTGGAATGATAATGCTTTCGTCCTCAAAATACAACAGTTTCCGGATGTCGAGGGGATAAAAAAAGGCCGCCCGAATTCCTCGGACGGCCCCGGCGAATCGATTTTTTAGGTTTTATTCAGCGGACTCGGCGACAATTTCCCTGCCGGTTATTTTCCGGTACATGCGCGTAATCCTGGCCGACACATCCTCGATATAGGAATATACCGTCGGAATGATGACCAGCGTCAGGAACGTCGAGACCGACAACCCGAAGATGATCGCCACGCCGAGCGGCCGCCAGAAATCACTGCTCTCGGCGCCGACCACGAGATGAAAATTCCTCCAGTCGAAATCGATGCCGGTTGCGAGCGGCGTCACGCCGAGAATGGTCGCGATCGCGGTCAGCACCACGGGCCGGAGACGAGTCCGTCCGGCTTCCACCAGCGATTCATCCAGCGAAAGCCCGGTGCCTTTCAGATGTTTCATGAAATCGAGAAGAATGATCGCGTTTCTGACGACGATTCCCGCCAGCGCGATCACACCCACGCCTGTCATCAGGATGCTGAACGGCGTCCCCGTCACCAGCAGGCCGATAAACACGCCGATCAGCGACAGCGGCACGCTGAGCATGATCACCAGCGGAACCTTGACGGAATTGAATTCCGTCACCATGATCATGAAAATCAGCAGAATGGTGATCATCAGCGCTCTCGCAAGAAATGCGGCCGCCTTATCCTGTTCCTCCGTCTCGCCGGTGAATTTGATCGTATAGCCCTGGGGAAGCGACAGGCTCTTCAGCTTGTCCTGGATTTCTTTCAGCACGTCATTCACGAGTTTTCCCTGCACATCGCCGGTGATCGTCACCATGCGCTTGAGGTCCTTTCGACGGATGCTGGATAGTCCCTGGCTGCGGATTACCGACGCGACGGAAACCAGCGGCACTGATAATAATTGTCCGCGCTGATTCATGAACGTGATGTTGAGATTTTCAAGGTCGTTCGGCGACTGGCGCTGATCCTCACGGAGACGCACCATGATCTTGTATTCATCTTCCCCGACGCGAAACTTGGACGCTTCCGTCCCGCTGATCGCGGTCCGGACGGACGAACCGATCTGGCCTGTGCTCATCTCGAGAAGACCGGCCTTCTCCCGGTCCACGATCACCTGGATCTCGGGTTTGCCTTCGTCATAATCATCTTTAAGATCGACTAAACCCTCAATGCTTTTAATCTGTGTTTGTATCTGGTCAGACAACTGGGCAAGCATTTTGAAATCGTCGCCGGCAATCTCTATACTAACCGGCGCTCCTACAGGAGGGCCGTTTTTCTGAACGTCCACTTTTATAATCGCGCCGGGAATGCCTGACACCGCCTCCCGGATACTTGCCAGGGCCTCGAAGGAATCGAACTCACGATCCTTGCGCTCGTGCATATTGATCGCCACCGTCGATTTATTCGACGTCCCCTGCCCGCCGAAGTCAAATTTATCGGTCGACGACCCGACGTTCGCCGTGATGAATTCAATGTCTTTTCTCTGCGGTATCGCATTGATCTTTTTTTCAATCAGCATCGTGACCTGATCGGTGATTTCCAGTGGCGTTCCCGGAGGCATGGTCACCTGGACGCTCATGACGTTGGGTTCGGTGGTAGGGAAAAATTCGATTCCGTTATTGAACCTGCCGAAAAGAATCGTAATCAGGACCAGCAGGGCCACCGATCCGTAAATCGTCGTGCGTTTGTGCTTCATCGTCCAGCGGACAGCGTTCACGTATTTTCTCTGGGCTCCGGGAAAAAAGCGTTCATCCACCCAGTGATACAAAAACGTAAACGGATTGTATTTTTCCCAGTGCTTGCCGTGCTTGACGGTATGCTTGACTTTCGCGATTTCTTTCTGATAATCGATAAACTGCGCGGCCTGCACGGGACTGATCACGAACGCCGTGAACAGCGACGCCGTCATGGTGATGATCAGTGTCATGGGAAGGAACCACATGAAATCGCCGATAATCCCCGGCCAGAACAGCAGCGGAATGAACCCCGAAATCGTGGTGATCGTCGACGTGGTTACGGGTATCGTGACTTCCTTCACGCCGTCTTTCGCCGCGGTAACCGGGTCTTTGCCGTACTCATGCTGGTGACGGTAAATGTTCTCGATAACCACGATCGCGTCGTCCACGAGAATGCCAAGGACAAGTATCAGCGTAAACAGAACCACGAAGTTGAGCGTGATGTCCATCGAAGCCAGAACGATAAAACCGATAAACATCGAGAGCGGAATCGCCGTGCTGATCAGCAGAGAGTTCTTGAAACCGAAAAACATGAACAGGATCATAATGACGAGAAAGATGCCGGTCATGATGCTGTTTTCCATCTCAAACACGGTCGTTTTAATGTTTTTCGAAACGTCATTGGTGATGTTGACCTCAAGCCCGGCGGGAAAATTTTTCTGTTCGTTTTCGATGATGAGTTTCACCTGGTCGGCGATCCGGATCAGGTTCTCGCCCGCGCGTTTCTTGATGGCCAGCGTCACGACCGGCTGATCGTTCAGGCGGCTGTAGGTTTTGCGGTCTTCGAACGAGAAATTGACCTCGGCGACGTCGCGGAGATAGATCGGTTTTCCGGAACGCATTTTGATGAGGATATCCTCGATCGGTTTGGTTGTTTTGTATTCCCCGGGCACGCGCACGGAAAAATCCGTGACGCCGTTGTCGATGGATCCGCCGGGTATCGTGAGATTTTCACGTTGAATCGCCGTCACGACGTCATTAAATCCGATGCTGTAACCCTTGAGGCGGCTGACGTCGCAATGCACCTGGACTTCCGGTTCGAGATTGCCCGTAATATCGGCGCTGAGCATGCCGGGGATCGCCTCGAATTTGTCCTGGAGGTCATCCGCGATTTTCTTCAGCCGCGCCAGGCCGAGATTGCCGCCGAGCGTGACGTACATGATCGGAAATTCGCTGATGTTGATCTCGCTGACGATCGGATCAAGAATATCCGAGGGCAGCGACGGCCGGGTCTCGTTAACCTTATCCCGGACACGCCGAACGGCATCGTCGATGTCCACCTCCGATTCGAATTCGACAAAAATCGAGGATAACCCCTCTTTGGAGGATGAGGTGATGTGCTTGATGTCGCGCAGCGATTTCAGTTCTTTTTCCAGCGGCTGGGTGATCAGGCCCTCCATATCGGACGGGCTCACTCCGACATACGGCACGTTCACGATAACGTACGGAATGCTGATATCCGGAGCGGCTTCACGGGGAAGCGATCCGTAGGAACTCAGGCCGATCAGCACGATGATGGCGATCAGGATGTAAACGGTAACCCGGTTATCGATGGCTAAATTGGAAAGTTTCATTATGAATCCTGTATAAAATCTCGTTCTATGAGTTTATGACTTCCCCGGGAAATCCCGACGTGTCGGGAAATAGCACGAAAAATGAAATCAAAAAACCGATCGGTATGTTTTTAGGAAAATTCTTATTCATTGTCATTTCGTTGATTTTCCAGGTACATCGGGATTTCGCGGGCAGTTTTATATTATGCATAATATTACTTATTTTTCGAGGCGGGAATTATTCCTGAATGATTACCTTCTGGTTGTGAATGAGGTTCTGATATCCGACGGTAATCAGGTCATCGCCGGCGCTGAGCCCGTTGATGATCCGGATATTTTTCCCGTCGGTGCCGTCCACATTGACGACCCGTTCTTCCGCTCGGCCGTTACTGGCGACAAAGACCACCAGGCGGTTCAAATCCACCAGCTGGACGATATCCTGGGGAATGACAACCGACTTGTCGTCGGCACGGAGTCTGAGCCGGACTTTCGCGATCATCAGCGGCTTCAGTTTCCCGGACGGATTGCTGAAATAGATCTCGACCGGTATCGACCTGTTATCGGAAGTAACCGACGCGGCGATGAATCCGATTTTTCCGTTAAACACCTCATCAGGATAGGCGTCGACACTGAAGTCCACGGGCGCTCCCATCACGAGATCGGCGGCGTAACGCTCGGGCACTCCGGCGAGGATCTTAAGCTGGTGCACGTCCACGACCTGGATGACCGGCATGCCCGCGGCGATCATTTCTCCGGCGTCCGCGAAGCGGTCATTTACGAATCCGCTGACGGGCGATGTGATTTTTGTTTTTTCCAGTTGCCGGAACGCCATGTTCATCTGCGCCTGAGCGGCGTCGCGCTGGTATTCCAGCGTTTTCAGCTGAAGTTCGGATATGGCCTGTTCCTCGTACGCTTTTTTCTGTTTCTCATAATTGATATCCGCAATGCGGAAAGCCGCAAAGGCCGCGTCAAACGCGGCTCGCTGACGGACCGAATCGATCTGGCCTATCCACTGGCCTTTCTTCACGTACGATCCTTTCGCGATGTACCAGTCCGTGATCCGCCCGCTTTCTTCCGCGGGAACCGTGATGTCGTTCACCGACAGGATACTGCCCGTCATCTGAACGGTCTTCGTGAACCGGCTCAGCGCGATCTTCTGCGTTTTCACGTACATGACCGGATCGGATTTATCGGATGTTTTTTTCTCCGATTCGGCGTTTGAGTTTTTGCATCCATGGATCCCTGCGGAAAGAACAGCGATCAGCATGGTTGCGATTAAATATGGCTTCATGGTTTTCATTGGATTCATTCGCCCGGATTAGTTAATGGATTCGGTTTTATATAAACAAACTATTTCCTCGAGATCGGTTTTCGCGATCAGATAATCGTAGATTGCCTGCACACGGTTCAGGCGGGCCCGGAGCAAAGAAACATCGGCATCATTGACTTCAAGCTGAGTTCCTGAACCGGTCTGGTAGCGGGTTTTTGCGATTTTGTATCCTTTTTCGGCGAGTTCCACGGTGCGTCCCTGGCTTTGGATGCGCTTCCGGGATTCCTCGAGCCGGTATTTGATGTTCTGCATCTGTGTCCGGAGTCCTTCGCGCGCCGAATAAAGCTGTTCTTCGATTTTTCGAGTGTCTTTTTTCGCCTGCGCGACTTTGGCGGTGGTGCGGAACCCGTTGAAAAGATTCACCGTCATCGTAAGACCGATATGCGAGCTGTTGTACAGCTTATCCCACGTTTTGCCGAACTGGTTGCTCTGCGACTGCCAGTTGTACGTTCCGAACGCAGCGAGACTGGGAAGATATTCAGACCGCTGAAGCGTGATGATTTCCTGATTGAAATCTTTCTGATGTTTCAGCGCCTGAAGCGAGGCGTTTCTTGATGTCAGCAGCGATTCATCGATCAGGCTGGAATCGGCGGGACTGAAATCAAGGAGACCTGTGATTTCGATTTCTTCGGCAGACTCGAGGTTCATCGCGAGCTTCAACCCGTTGAGCGCGAGGGTCATGTTGCGTTCCGCTTCGATGACCATGGGCCGTACATTCTCGACCTGCACTTCCGCGCGAATCATATCGTAATCGGATACGATGCCGTTCTGGTTCATGATTTTGACGTTCTTCAGGTTGTCCTCCGCGTTCTGCAGGCTGGCTTTCGTCGTTTCGACGACTTGTTTGGTAAGAAGGGCACCGTAAAACGCTTTCCTTACTCCGGCGACGGTTTTATTATACGACGAACGGTACAGTTCTTTCGTAATACGCTGATACACTTTTGCCGTTCCCATGCCTGTAAAGACCGCTGAATTGAACAGTACCTGCGTCGCGGTAAAACCCATGTTAAATGTATTCAGGGCCTCAAAGGATACGGGAACCAGGTCAGGCCCCATTCCGAAAAATATTCCGGGAAGAAAGGTGACCTGTTTTTTCAGGGGTTTGCGGTAATTCGCGTCGAATGTAACTGACGGCATCGCGTATCCGTATGCTTCCCGCACCTGCGCGCCGGCTTTATCCATCTCGAGCCGGGCAATCTGCAGTTCCGCATTCTTCTCCACAGCGGTCTGTATGGCTTCATCAATCGAGTAAGCTTTCTTTCCCTGTCCGGTCAGCTGGTGGTTTGCGGACAGCGTAATGATAAATACTAGCCATATCCACAAACCGTTTGCGTGTAAACCCGTTCCCTTGTTTCTGAATTCTTTCATCCGTTTCGTGTCCTTTCAGTTTGAGAATTCGGTTTCCATCCTGTCAGATTCAGTCTTTCATTTCGATTTTTACGCGCGTATCGACGAGCCCGACGCCCTGGAGCAGGTAGTCCATCGATTTTTTCCAGTGCCCGATCAGGTCAATCGAAGGATCAAAATGCCACTGGATCATCAGACCGTCGAACACCGCATGAAACAGCGTCGCCAGCGATTCCACATCGGTATCCTGTTTCAGGAACTGTTTTTTTACCGCCGTTTTCAGAAATTCGACGTGTTTGCGGTGATGGTCTTTGTGCATTTTCGCAAGCCGGTTCCAAAGCTGGGCATCCTTAATGGATTGCGACCAGAGCTGCAGAAAAAACTGATGATGCGTATTGATCATGGTGTGCTCGAACAAGAACTTCGGATATTCATAAATGAGATCCTTTAAGTCGCATTCGACAGCCATTTTGAATAATGCTTCATCGTTTTCTTTACACCAGCCTTCACATAATTCATAAATGAGTTCATCTTTGCTTTTATAATAAAAGTAGATCAGCCCTTTACTGATCCCGGCTTCCTTTGCAATTTCTTCCATGGTTACAGAATCGATCCGGTTTTTAGAGAAACAGTTTAACGCCGCTTTCAGGATATGCTCTTTTTTTTCTTCTGACTTCTGAGTTGACATGAAATGTATTATACTCTGTTTATTATAAATATATTTTAAATTAACGTTGTTTATTTACATCTTTTTTACTGACCAGTCAGTCAATATTAACGCAATAAAAGCTAAATTGTTTCAAAAAATCAAGAAAAAAGTGAGTTTTTTTTACTTTTCAGTATTTTGTGTTCTATAAAATCCGAATATCGATTTTGCAGATTAAACGGATTCTCACGGATTATAAACATGGTTTTTGTTTTATCCGTGTAAATCTGTGTTCATCCGTGTCATCCTTGTACTATAAATTCCGAACACTGATTTTTCGGATTGGACGGAATGCCACGGATTAAATCTTTTGCCTTTTTCTTATCCGTGTAAATCTGTGTTCATCCGTGTCATCCTTGTACTATAAATTCCGAAC
>CAYPIY010000008.1:241118-275854 GCA_964410965.1 uncultured Bacteroidota bacterium
ATTAAATCTTTTGCCTTTTTCTTATCCGTGTAAATCTGTGTTCATCCGTGTCATCTGTGTTCTGTGGTTTTCACCCTCTCGGATGATATGTTCTGTGTACCTCTTTGAGGTATTCGCGGTCGATATGGGTATAAATCTGAGTGGTTGAAATATCTGCGTGTCCGAGCAGTTCCTGCACCACGCGAAGATCGGCGCCGCCCTCCAGTAAATGCGTCGCGAAGGAATGGCGGAAGGTGTGGGGGGTGACTTCCTTTTCGATTCCCGCCATCGCGACATATTTTTTAAGGATTTTCCAGAATCCCATGCGCGACATCTTCCTTCCGTTTGCATTGAGAAACAGTTCATCGGCGGAGGAACCGGACCGGATCAGCTGAGGACGCGCTTTTTCAAGGTAATGGGCGGCCCATTCCAGCGCGATCTTCCCGACCGGTACGATCCGTTCCTTCGAACCTTTCCCGAATACCCGGACGATTTCAGCGTCCTGCATGAGCTGGTTCGTTTTCATCGACAGCAGTTCCGATATCCGGAGCCCGCAGGCATACAGGAGTTCCGTCATCGCGCGGTCCCGGATTCCGAGAAAGGTCAGCGTATCCGGCTGTTCCAGGACCCTGGCCACTTCATCCGCGGTCAGCACCGCCGGAAGCGTTTTCGGAAGCTTGGGCATTTCGAAATGTTCCGCGGGATCCGTTTCCATGATTTCCTCGTTGATCAGAAATTTGTGAAAAGTGCGGACCGCAGACAGGTTCCTGGCGATGCTTTTCGCTTCCAGTCCCAGCGCGTCGAGCTGCTGAACAAATTCCGATACATGCCGTGAATTCACATCCGTCATGCCCTGACAGCCGTGCCGGGTCAGGTACGCAGCGTACCTTTCGATATCGTGACGGTAGGCGTCGATCGTATTACCGGAAAGATTCTTTTCTACGGATAAATGATCTAGGAATTGTTCGACGAGATGATTCAAGAACTGCGAATGAGGGTTACAATCGGGTGACCGCAAAGTAAGCATAACACAAACATAAAATTTCTGTCGGGCTCTGCGGTTAAAAAATTTTACACGATTACGACGAAGCCGCTTTATTGTCGAAATAATTCGATCCGAAGCCGGACTGGTGAAGTTCCTGCAGCGCCTGATTCAGCAGGACGACGCGTTCGCGGTACGGCAGAAACACGCTCTTGAATCCGTTCACGATCAGGTTGCAGACATCATCGAACGTAAATTTAAATGTTTTCGCGGCGAGATACATCTCTTTCGTGACCGTTGTGGCAGACATCAGCCGGTTGTCGGTATTGAGGGTGACACGAAGGCCGAAATCGTAATAAATTCTCAGCGGATGCGACAGGAAATCCTTTACGGCTTTTGTTTGCACGTTGCTGGAGAGGCATATTTCCAGCGGAATTCGGTGGTCGTTCACGTAATTCAGCAGATCCCCGTCCTCGATCAGCCGGGTGCCGTGGCCGATGCGGTGTGCTCCGCAGTCGTGGATCGCCTGTTTGACGCTGTTCGGCCCGTACGCTTCGCCGGCGTGCGCTGTGGTGTTGATGTTGTTTTTCAGAATCAGTTCGAATGCCTCGCGGTGTTCTTTCGCGGGGTAACTGTCTTCCTGACCGGCGAGGTCGAACGCGAGCACTTTCTTATTCTTGTACGCGACGGTCAGTTCCGCCAGGCGCACCGACGTTTCCGGGCTGATGCTGCGCATGCCGCAGATGATGACGCCGGTTTTGATGTTATACTTCGCTTCGGCGCGGATCAGCCCCCGGATCACCGAATCGAGGATTTCCGTCATCCGTTTGCCCTTGTTGATATGCAGGATCGGTGAGAACCGGACCTCGAGATAGCGCACGTTCTCTTTCGCGGCGTCTTCCGCGAGTTCATAAGCCACGCGCTCGATCGCGTACGGTTCCTGCATCACGGCGAGTGTCACCGCGAAACCTTTGAGATAGTCGCCCAGGTTTTTCGCCTTGTCGCCGACTTCAAGATGTTCGCGGAGCTTTTCCAGGTCGCTGAACGGCAGGTGTACTTTCTGTTCCTGGGCCAGTTCCAGCAGGGTTTCCACGCGGCAGCTCCCGTCGAGGTGGCAGTGCAGGTCGGTTTTCGGCAGTTTCCGGATGAGTTCCTCCGTGACTTCGATGGAATTGAGCTGCTGTTTCGATTGTTCGATATGATTGTTATCGCTCATGGCGATCCCTTTCTTGGAATACAACGGAAATGTGATCCGGTTCTAAATTTTGATCTTCATCGATTCGACGACCATGGCTGCGGCTTCGTCTATGCTGGTGGCGACTTTCATCGGGATGCCTGATTTTTTCAGGATTTCCTTGGCCTGTTCCGCGTTGGTGCCTTGCAGCCGGACGACAAGCGGAACGTGGATTTTGATGTTCTTTGCCGCCTGCACGACGCCGTTCGCGATTCGGTCGCACCGGACGATGCCGCCGAAAATATTGATGAGTATCGCGCGCACATTTTTGTCGGTCAGGATGATTTTAAATCCGTTCTCCACGGTAACCGGGTTTGCCCCGCCGCCGACATCGAGGAAATTCGCCGGTTCCGCTCCCGCGAGTTTGATGATGTCCATCGTGGCCATCGCGAGCCCTGCGCCGTTGACCATGCAGCCGACGTTCCCGTTCAGTTTGACGTAATTCAGGTGATACTGCGCGGCCTGGACCTCCAGAGGGTCCTCTTCATCCTTGTCGCGAAGCGTCTCGAGATCCGGGTGTCGGAACATCGCGTTATCGTCGAGGTTGATCTTGCAGTCCAGCGCTAAAATTTTATTGTCTTTGGTGATCACCAGCGGATTGATCTCGAATATGGAAGCATCGGTCGCTTCGAAGGCTTTGGCCAGCAAAACCGAGAATTTGACGAACTGCTTCAGGATATCGCCTTCGAGTCCGAGTTTTATACCCATGCGGCTGGCCTGGAACGAGCGAAACCCGATTTTGGGGTCGATGGTTTCCCTGATGATTTTTTCCGGGTGTTCCGCGGCGACTTTCTCGATTTCCACGCCGCCTTCGGTGGAGGCCATGACGACGTAACGGGACTGGGCACGGTCGAGCACGATGCCGAGATACAGTTCTTTAGCGACGTCCACGCCTTCATTGATATAAACTTTCTTGATCAGCTTACCGCTCTGTCCGGTCTGGTGCGTGACGAGAATGTTGCCGAGCATTTTATCGGCGTATTCTTTCACTTTTTCGATATCGGTGGTGGATTTCACGCCGCCGTGGAGTATGACTTCGTTGGTGGCATCGCAGTCGTAGATGGTGCCTTTGCCGCGGCCTCCGGCGTGGATCTGCGCTTTCACGACCCAGCATTTCGCTCCGAGTTCTTTCAGCCTGTGAGCCGCGGTGACCGCTTCGGGAACGGTGGAAGCCGGAATGCCGTTCGGGACGGGAACGCCGAATTGTTTCAGGATTTCTTTTGCCTGGTATTCATGCAGATTCATGATAAGATCCTCCAAGTCATAGCGTATGGGTCGTTCGGAATATGGTTATCAACAGGTACACGTCTCCAAAGTAACAATGGGCGCAATATATAATATAAAAAATCATTTTTCAAATGTTTTGTTGAAAATATTTATGTACGGGAACCAGGGGAATTGGCTGATCGATAAACAAAACCGGACTCAAAGCTCTTTTAATTATACTCTTCTATTTCTGTACTCTGTGTCCCTCCGTGAACCTCTGTGAAACTCCGTGTAAGTTTTTTTTCACAGAGTGACACGGAGTAATCAGCACAGAGATACACAGAAAAACGCTAATAATTATAATATAAAATTCCTTCGTGCCTTTGTGTCTTTGTGGCAAAAAAAAAAAAAAACGTAAAAAAAGGTCAAATACTTGACCCTCTTGACGCTCAAAAGATCAAAATATTGACCTTTCATAACACAGCATTTTTTATAACCAATTAATTTATATTGACATACTCAATTGGCACAGTGTTTGTAATATATTATTTGCATGAACATAAACTAACTGAACTTTAAACAAAGGTGTTTGGATAAAAAAGAAAGGAGAAATTAAACGACAAATCAGACACTAAAATGAAATTGAAATTTAAAACTAAACTAAACAAGAAAAACTAAAAAAGGAAAAAAGAAAATGAAAACGTTAGCATCTTTCGCTTTATTTTTAGCAATAATGAGTGGATTTACTTTTAATCTGTATCCTCAAGTCGGTCAGGATGATCCTGATGTAATTTCCGGCTGGGGTCAGTCCGGTTACTTATCTAAGTTTACCGGTCCTTATAGCATTGTTTCATCGGGCTTGTATCAGGCGTCAAATAATAATTTTGGAATTGGTACCACAATTCCCGGTTACAAACTTCATGTTAACGGAACATTTAACGCCAATTCCATTTACCAGAATGGCACACCGATTGTCAGCAGCCAGTGGACTACGGCTAGCGGCAATATTTATTTTAACACAGGAAATGTTGGTATTGGAACGACAACGATCAGTGAAAAACTGCACGTCGCGGGTAATATCCAGTCCTCAGCAAATGACGCTAACCATTCATTTGCACTGATGAACACAACCAATAATAAAGCATGGAGAATGATCCAATTAAACAGCACCGACAGTCAATCCCCGAACGGATTATTATTCGAACATCAGACTGCACCCGGTAGTGTTATTCGGTATATGTCTTTATCCCAATGGGGTAATCTTGGAATCAGCAATAATTTGACGATTGATCTTACCAGCAAAACCAGTTCTGCGGGCAGGGACGCTCTTATCATTAACGCAAGTGCCGATAATACCGCAGCTTCATTTATTACCAATAAACCCGGATTCTATTTCTGGAGCAGCGAAGGTCATAGCGCTGATATCAGTGCTCGCAACATATTTTTGGACGGTTCGATGGGTATAGGAACTTCATCTGTAGGAAGCTTCAAATTAGCCGTCGAAGGCAAAATCGGTGCACGGGAAATCGTCGTTCAAACCGGTGCCTGGGCAGATTTCGTATTCGAAAACAACTACAAACTCATGCCGCTGAATGAACTGGAAAAATCAATCAAAGCGAACAAACACCTGCCCGGCATTCCTACTGAAAAAGAAGTGCTCGCTAACGGCGTCAGCCTCGGCGAAATGCAGGCCAAACTCCTCCAGAAAGTCGAAGAATTAACCTTGTATGTGATTGATCTGAAGAAAGAAAATGATCAACTGAAGAAACAAATGGATCAGTTAACCAAGTAACAATCACAAAACAAAAGTTGATTTTGGAGAAAACAATGAAAACAAAAATCATAAACACGCTGATGATGTGGTTGCTTATGATACCGCTTTCGGGGATTTTTGGGATAACCTTCGGACAAAAAGGCAAGATTCATAAAGAATCCACACATAACGCGGAAATGAATGTACTGGATATGAACAATATCCCGGTGGAAAATGTAAAAGTTTCGCTTACAATTTATAAATTCAATGATGACTCTGTAGCGGATTTCGAGAAAATCTATGGTTTTACAGATAGAAGCGGGTATTGCCGGTTGGATTTGGCTGCAGAGAGTTATATTCCTAATGATACTCAATCGGTCTTCATGATCTCACGTGTTGAGGATTCGGTCTATTGTGCAGTAGCTAACGCTGGTGATACGACTTATTCCAGCCAGTCCCTGCAAAGTAATTTTCAGGTGATGTCAAAGGAAGAATATTTAAAAATTGAATCAACCAAAGAAAATGTATTCACTGAAAGTACAAATCACCGTGTCATTATCACCGTTAAAGACCAATCGGACAATGTGCTTAACGGGGTTGAAGTTAAATTACGATTAATACATGCGCCTGACTGGCTTGAATGTTCCGGAAACTCCTATTATAAAGAAATTACCGGTACAACCTCCCCGACAGGTATATGCACATTGAATTTGAGTGCCAATTGGTATGTAATTTCTGGCGGAAGTTTCGGCCATCCTACCATTTATTATCCGCATATTCTGCAAATCAGTGTACCCGATAACCGCTATTATAAAGCAAGCGGAACTACCAAGTTTACATTGCAACAGGGAGGGGGTACTAATGTTTCGACTACTATAAAAGTTGCAAATCCGGTTTTAATCTTACGTGTGAACAATCAACTGAAAAACATTCTTCCATTAAACGCTAAGAATTATTTTTCAAGTACATCCATCATGAACAGCCTTCAAAACCAGGCCAAGGAAAAGATAGAAACCCAAATTAATCAAATTGGCGAAATTGGACCTTATGATCCGATGTGCGCAAAATTTACGTTTGAAAGTGACTATTCTTCACTGAACTTCAATTTTTTAAGCAGCGGCGTTATGAATTGCGGTGCGTATTTGCCTAATACCAAGACCAAATTTTTAATGCATGCTGATGAATGTTACATACCGGATTTTTATGTAAAGGTATATATTGACGATCCGAATGTTACAGCCAGTTATAACTTCAATGATAACACATATTCTGCAAATGTGAGTTTGGTCGTTGATCATGTGGATATTGATTTTGGATGGGATATATTGGACATATTGTTAGGACCAATTATAATTTTCATCGAGAGTATATTACAAGATATTCATGTATCATTTAATAGCGACGGACAAATCATTACGGATTCTTATGCCTCTATTACACAAAAACTATTTAATGATATTTTCCCTGTTTCAATCTCAGGCGATGATTATTTAAACAGTATTATCAACCAGACCAAATGGTTGTTTTCTGATATCTCAGTTAACACTCTTATAAATATTAGAAGCGGGAATATTTTATGTGACATATCTTATAATAAAGATAAAGAAATCGTTGGACCCGTTTCAGGAAAAGTAAAAGCATTAAATACTATTCAATCCCTGGAAAATCAGGCTACTACTGTTTCTTCCGGCCAATCACTGAATCTGGCGGCTATGAACAGAATAACTCTTAAGCCCGGTTTTCACGCAGCCTCGGGCAGTTCTTTACTCGCAACCTGCGATATAGACACTTGGCCTGGTTTTATGCCTGTATATAATGGCGGAAACACAGCAAATTTGAACAAAACAGTTCAAAAAACCATCCCGGCAAATGGCACTAATGAAAAGATAAATGAGGAAAATCAATTCAGTAAAACTCAAGTTGAGGATATTTCAAAACCCTTGAGTTTTTCCTTATCCCAGAACTATCCCAATCCCTTCAACCCGACGACAACCATCAAATACGCTCTGAAGGAAGACGTGAAGGTCAGCCTGAAAATCTACAACGCTCTCGGTCAGGAAGTGCGCACTTTGGTGAATGAACACCAGAACGCTGGATTCAGGGAAATTATGTGGGACGGAAAGAACAATAAGGGCTCGGCCGTGCCGTCCGGAGTTTATATCTATCGCCTCGTAGCGGGCAGCAATTTCGTAAAGTCGAATAAAATGATGCTGATGAAGTAGCTTAGAGCAGGAAGTAGAATCGTGGTTATAAAAGCCGTTCCCGAAAGGGGGCGGCTTTTTTTATTTTTACCATACCAATGCTCTTTACAAAGTTCAAATATTTGACCTCATTAACCTTAAAAAGGTCAATTTTTTGACCTTCATGAAGATCACTGATAACAATAAGTATTTATTTGCATTACACATAAGCAGGTTTTCAGCTTTGGCATTGTATTTGATATCATCAACATTAGCTAAAATCATTTTTTTAACCTAATGTAAAGGAAAAACACCAATGAAAAAACTGCTCTTACTGATCACTCTCCTCTTGATCATCACAACCGGTTCCGCTTTTGCCCAAAACGGAACGCTGAAAGCCAAATTTATACGGAGTACGGATGGATTGCCCTACAAAGAACAAGTGCAAATCTATACGGCAACCGGTGTTTATGTTGCCCAACGTCATGTTGATACTACAGGCATCTTACAGTATAATCTTGCTCCTGGAAGTTACAAGATTATTTTGTACACAGGTAACTATGAGCCATGGACTTCGGAGATTCTGGAAATCTCATCAGGCGACACAAATAAATATTACTTTGACAATCCGGTTTATGTTACAAGGCTTGGTGTCGTAAAAGCCCAGTTTATCAATTCCATTACAGGATTGCCCTATAACGAAGCAGTCCGGATTTATACCAGCAACGGAACATACATTGCCCAGCCCTCTTGTAATGCTCAGGGTATTCTTCAATACAATCTGAAAGCGGGAAGCTATAAAATCAAATCTTATTCCAGCAACATTGAACCTTGGACATCCGAAATCCTGACAATCACCTCCGGCGACACGAATATTTACTACCTGAACAATCCTGTATACCTTACTCCTTTTGGAAAATTACGCGCACAATTTATCAACAGCGTTACCGGATTGCCCTATACGGAATCAGTACGGATTTATACCAGCAGCGGAACGTACATTGCCCAGCCCACTTGTAATGCTCAGGGTATTCTTCAATACAATCTGAAAGCTGGAAGCTATAACATTCGTTTATATTCCGGTAATTTCGATCCATGGTCCTCCACTAATCTGACCATCGTATCCGGGGAAACGAACAATTATTATATCGACAATCCCGTATATGTAACGCCGCGGGGTATCTTCTTAGCTAAATTCCTGAGAAGCACAGACTCTTGGCCGTATACCGACTGGATTCGTTTATACAAAGAAGACGGAACCTATATTTCTCAAGTCAAACCCAATACTGAAGGTGTATATCTGCAAAAATTAACAGCCGGGGGCTATAAAGTCAAGCTGTATACTTATAGCTATCATGGATGGACTTCTCCGGTGTTCTATTTAACTGCCGGTGATACGAATAAGTACTTTTTTGACAATCCGGTGCTGATCGATCCGATTACCGGTATCCTCAAAACGAAATTCGTCCGAAGCATCGACAGCCTTCCCGCCGGACCGATTCGGGTAATGCTCAAACACACATCCCCGTTTGTGGATTCTCAGGTTGTAACATTAGATTCAAATGGTGTATTCAATCAACCGGTGCAGATTGGTAATTATTACTTCACTAATTTACCCTCCCGAAGCGATTATCAGCCTTTTCAGACGACCGCTGTTACGATCACTGCGAACGCAACCAATGAAGTATTGTTTAACACTCCGGTTCAGTTGGATTTAACAAAGGGTATCATCAAGGCGAAGTTCCTCTGCAACACGACCGGTCAGCCAGTGGGAGCCATTCAGCTTATGCTCAGGCAAATCTCGCCGGTTATTGATTCACAGATCGTCACTCTGGATACGAACGGAACCATTTCCATCAACGTGTTTCCTGGTGAGTATCAGTTCACGAATCATCCGACAAATGATTATGGGTATAAACCGTTCAGTACCGGTTCTTTAGCTATAATGGCAAATGTTATCGATTATACACTGTTGAGTGACCCATACTTAATAACCAAGAAGTCATATTCGCTGCATTTCAACGGATTATACGATTATATTGTTTGCGATAACGATCCAAGTTTAAATTTCGACAAAACAATGACCGTTGAGCTATGGATGAAAACATCACCTTCAAATATTGGCGGGCAAACAGTCATTGAGAGATGGTCTACTACTGGTGGAAACCCGGGATATTATATAATATTATTTCCAAATTCTGGTAATTATCAATTTAGTATTCAGTCAAAAAGATTCAGCAATTCTTATTTACCTGCGCCATCCGATCATAAATGGCATCATATCGCATTTGTTTGGGCAGAATCATATTTTAAACTATACGTTGACGGAAATGTTACTTATTCGCAACCGATAAGTTCAGTCACTACATTCGGCATAAGTCCCAGGCCTTTAACCATAGGCGGCGTTCAGGACCGAAACAGCGGATTCTTCGGTGACATGGATGAAATTCGCATTTGGGGTACGGCAAGAACTCAGCAAGAGATTCAGAGCAACATGCATAATCTTTTAACAGGTCAGGAATCCGGTTTAGCCGCCTATTATCAGACGGATGAAGGTTCCGGTAATGTAATCAACGATATTGCTGGTCATAACAGCCAAGGCGCCTTTGTCGGAAATGTCTTATGGCAAGAGGGTGATTTTCCTCATACGGCAGGAACTCTCACTAAAGCCCGGGATAAAGCCGACGAGGAATCAGACGTAAAGGCAGAAATTCCTCAGAGCTTTGCGCTGGATCAGAATTATCCGAATCCATTCAACCCGACGACCACCATCAAATACGCGCTGAAAGAAGATGCAAAGGTCAACCTGAAAATCTACAACGCTCTCGGTCAGGAAGTGCGCACTTTGGTGAATGAACACCAGAACGCTGGATTCAGGGAAATCATGTGGGACGGCAAGAACAATAAGGGTTCGGCCGTACCATCCGGAGTTTATATCTATCGCCTCGTGGCAGGCAGCTCATTCGTAAAGTCGAATAAGATGATGCTGATGAAGTAGCTTTGAGCAGGAAGTAGAATCGTGGTTTTTAAAGCCGTTCCGAGAAATCGGGACGGCTTTTTTTATTTTTCCCGTTTACCTTTTGTAGAATCCTGATATTAAATCTGAAATGTTCATACAAAGAAAAAAAATTAATAAAAAACACTTGACAAAACTTTCTCTATCACTTATATTAATAGCTAATGTTAATTTTTTGCATTTTTTATCACAAAGTAATCATAAACTAATTTATTAACAAACAAGGAGTTATAAGAGTATGAAGAAGAGTATGGTTGCGTTTTTATTGGGTTTCGTTTTCGTAACAAGCATCATCATGGTTTCGTGTTCAGAGGAATCAAATGGAGTTACAGGAAATATTAATAACACTTCTCTAAGCAAAATTATTGAACCAGGCCTGGTTATTGGCGGTGGTTGTGTGCCTCCATGTGCAATGCCTCCTAATCCAAATAGTAATGCGACTTATAACTGGCCCTATTCAGTCAATTTTTCCTACGGGGCTTCATCAGGTAACATATCGGATATGACTTTTAGGGATCCCGAAGATGAAAATGTCATAAGAGGGTATGGGTATGAAATATCATCTTTTGCAAATTCTATCACTCATACGATTACTGCTGAGTTAAATACCGGAGGTCAACAAACTGCTGGTGATATTTACTGGGAATGGTCCATACCCCAAGCCGGAATAACCTCTGCCCAGGTAATTACAGGCACCCCGACCTATACTTTATCTTTTACTACAAATGGATACTCCAATCCCTTACCTTCCAGTTTGTGGGACCTAACAAAAATTCGACTGGTTGTACGTGAAGAAAATTTCAGAAAAGCCACGTATGATGCATATATTTTTCTTAATGATCCCCATATAGCTCCCGTGGAACCAGAATAAAATAATTTAAAAAAAACATAGTAAGGGGCTTTTACAGCCCCTTTTTTATTATGCCTGATTTTATCAAAATTAGGTCCAATCAAAATCAGCACCTTATGAAGTCTATCAGTATAATTTCAGTTTTATTTTTTTTAATTTTAAAAGATATACCCGCCCAAAACCATAGAATCAAATTCACTGATACCCGATTTGACAAGTCCGCTGTACAAAGTAACATATCAAAAATCATACAGGATGAACAGGGATACATATGGCTTGCAACTTCCAACGGTTTATATCAGTATAACGGTTTAGATTATATTTTATACCAGTATACACCATTTGATTCGAACAGCTTACCTGCAAATTATCTCCAAACATTATATATCGATCCCTATCACAACTTATGGATTGGTTCCAAATCGGGGCTTTCAAAATTTGACCCGATAAACCATATATTCATAAATTATAAGTCCAGACTGGACCAGCCCAACACACTCAGTCATAACGATGTCAGATGTATCACAGGGGATTCCAACGGACTCTGGATCGGCACATTCAACGGCCTGAATTACTTTGATTTCAAAAAACAGGAATTCAGGATTTTTAAAAAAGTAAATTTCGTTTCCGGCGGTCTTCGTGATAACCGGATACTGTCCGTACTACTAGAAAATAATTACACCCTTTGGATCGGTACATATTACGGATTGTATCAGTATCATATCAACAATAATCAGTTTGATGTGTACATGAATGACCCCATAAATAAAAACTCCTTGGTCAGCAATATCGTGACCAATCTGAGTTTTGACAATCAAGGTAATCTTTTAATCGGAACTTCGGTCGGATTATCTGTCATGAATCTTAAAAACAAATCCATTGATTCATACCTGAATAATCCGAAAGACACAAATACCATCAGTAACAATAATGTGTTGAGCATTCAACCATTTTCCGATGGTCTTTTCTTAATTGGTACCCTGACGGGAGGACTGAATTTCTTTGATCCCAATAACAAAACGTTCTCAAGAGTGAGGAAAGAAAACATTGATTTATCCAGACGATTTTACTGTATGTACAAGGACAAAGAAGGTAATGTTTGGCTGGGTTCAGATAACAGCATTATGTATTTAGCCCATCCGAATATTAAATTCGATATGGAATACAAAATTGAAAACAAACTGAATTTAGTACTGAAGCAATCTGTTACATCTATCATAGAGGATAGTTTCGATAATATCATCGCCGGCACTCTGACAGGACTGTATATCTTCAATAAAAAAGATCATTCAATAAAAACAGTTAATAACAAAAACGGTCTCAATCACAACCGAATCCTGTCATTATTTGAAGACAAAAACAAGAATCTTCTGATCGGAACAAACGGGGGCGGACTAAATATATGGAACCAAATAAATGACAAATTTGTACATTATATCAATGAAGATAAAAAATCGAACCTGCAAAAAGACTGGACCGTATTGTCACTTTACGAAGACAGAGAAAGTAATATTTGGATAGGTACGATGAATGGTCTTTATAAATTTACTCCCAATTATGATACATTTATTCATTATAAATTTGAAAAAAACGATAGCCATTCGATCAGCAACAACTATATTTTATGTATCACTGAAGACAGAAACAACATTCTTTGGATTGGAACATATTATGGACTCAATCGTTTAGATAAAAAAGAGTCCAAGTTTATCCGGCATTTTCATGATCCTAACAATAAAAACAGTCTTAATAACAACAGCGTTTTTACAATAAACATTCATGAAACTGACACAAGCCAGGTTTTGTGGTTGGGTACTTACGGCGGAGGCTTAAACCGGTTCGATACTCAACGGCAATTGTTCACTCACTATACAGAAAAAGAAGGATTGGCAAATAATTTAGTATATGAAATCTTATCTGATCAAAATAATAATCTTTGGATGAGCACTAATAATGGATTATCGAAATTTAATATTGCAACAGAAAATTTTAAAAACTACGATGTATCAGATGGCTTGTCATCAAATGAATTCAATAACGCTAAATTTAAAAATCGAAAGGGAGAATTCTTGTTTGGATGTCACAAGGGATTTGTTATCTTTCATCCCGACAGTATCAAAGATAATCCGCATATTCCGCCCATTGTTCTGACTTCATTCAAATTATTCAACCGGGAAGTCAAACTGGAAAATGACATTAATTTCCTCGATGAACTTGTTTTAAATTACGACGATTACGTTTTTTCATTTGAGTACGCCGCGTTGAATTATCTCGCTTCCGAAAAAAATCAATACGCCTACTGGATGGAAGGCTTCGAAAAAGACTGGACTTACTGCGGCACCCGGCGGTATGTGAGCTATACCAATCTTGATCCGGGGAACTATATTTTTCATGTGAAAGGCTCCAATAACGACGGCGTCTGGAATGAAACCGGAAAATCACTTAAAATTTACATCACTCCCCCCTATTACCAGACCTGGTGGTTTCGTACGTTGATGATCATATTCGCCGGACTGGTGGTTGTGTTTATAGTACAGTGGCAGAAGTATTACAAGGAATACCGGAAGCTGAGATATATCAGCCATTTTAAGATCGTCCGTAAAATCGGCGAAGGCGGCATGGGCGAGGTCTATCAGGCGAAGAACTTCATCACCGGAGATTCGGTCGCGCTGAAGTTGCTGCATCCCAAACTCACCGCTGAAGAATCCAACAAGACGCGGTTCTTACGCGAAGCCAAACTGATGAGCGATCTCCAGCACCCGAATATTGTGAAAATATTCGAGACCGGTGAAGCTGCCGGACGCGGATACATCAGCATGGAACTTCTCGAAGGCATGACGTTATCCGAGTTCATCAAAGCATCCGGTTATCTGGCGGCCCCCATCGCCGTGGAGATCGTGCTGGCAACCTGCGAGGCGTTGTCATTCATACATAAACAGGGCGTGATTCACAGAGATATTAAATCGGAGAATGTATTCATATTTCAGCCGCAGTCTAAATCGAAAAGCCGGTTCAAGCGGTTATCGAAGATCAGCCAGACGCGCCTCACCTGGCCGGAACGGGTCCGGCTCATGGACTTCGGATTAGCCAAGTCGCTGGAACTGATGACGATCACTCAAGTCGAGAGCATTATCGGGACGATCGCGTACATGTCGCCGGAACAGGCGTCCGGACGTGCGGTGGATCAACGCTCGGACGTGTATTCACTCGGCGTGGTGTTATATGAAGCGCTCACCGGTCATCTGCCTCATGAATCGGACAACGAACTGGTTCTCCTGCAGGCGGTGATGGACGGCCGCGATCCGAAGCCGATGGAATCGCATGGCGTGGAGATTCCGGAACTGATCAAAGACATCGTGTTAAAGATGCTGAAGAAATACCCGGATGAGCGGTATCAATCAATTGATGAGGTTAAAACAGCGCTGACAGCCGTCAAAGGCGTCGATTCAGGAAAGCAAGCCGGACCGGTAATCATGAAACCCTCACCGGCGAGCCTGTCGCGGCAGAGTTTGGTGTATTTGTCCAAAGGTGACTTATCCAAAGCGATGGAAGTCTCGAAAACGGCGATTGATAATATCAAGGATGTTTCCGGCAGTGAAGAAGCGGAATTATATTTCAATCATTATAAGGTTCTATCCACCGCCGGAAAAAGCGATGAAGCAGGACAATATATGAATAAAGCGCTGAGCCGTATCGCTGCCGCCGGCGATATCGCAAGCGCTCAGTCGGGCGACAGGTCAATCCTCATCGAGTACAACACTCGAAAATGGAAAAAATTATTTCAGGAAGCGTCGGAACAGCACCGGAAGGGCAATATCAGCGAGGCGAGGATTCTCCTGCTGGACGCAATTGCCCTGATCAAACAATCCATACTTTTAATTGAAAATGCTCAGGAAAAATCGTATTATGCGGAAGCCAACAACGTAAGTGAGGTCATTCAGTTACTGAATCAACTCATGAATTAAGTACGCTTCCATGAATACGGATCATATTCTGCAGTCGATTGAAAAAGGTTGAAGCTGGTGCGTTGTGAATAATAAAGACAAGAGCCGTTCCCGAAGGGGAGCGGTTTTTTTTATATAATTTCATCTCGAGGCACGAAGATTGTTATAAGAGAATATATTTGGGCTTCTATAGGTTTTTTTCTTTTTTTGCTTCGTGCCGTGGCGGTAATGACCGCTTAAACGCAGAGGACGAATTTCCCCGCGAATCAAACGAATGAAACGAAAAAAAATCGAAAACCGGATTATAAAATCATACGAATATCTTTACCTGTGAAACATGCTGGATAGACGAAAAAAGAAATTCATTACCATGGATTCGTTTTCGCATGATTCGCGCTTTACCCGAGTGTAACGAAGGGGAAGCCGGGAGATTTGGCGGGCTGATGGTTTGTTCCAATAATTCCTTCGTCTTTGCGACTCGTGGGTATATTCATTTCAGTATTTTTAAATTTTTCCCGTTTACCTTTTGTAGAATCCTGATATTAAACCTAAAATGTTAATACAAAGTATAAAAAAATAAAAAAAACTTGACAACGCATTCACTATCTCTTATACTAAAAGCTAATGTTAATTTTTTGCATTTTTTATCACAAAGTAATCATAAACTAATTTATTAACAAACAAGGAGTTAGAAGAGTATGAAGAGCAGCGTAATGATGTTGGTAGCTTTTTTTGCAGCCGGATTTATATTTGTTTCCTGCAGCATGGACGAAAACACGATTACGAACAGTTCCGGTTCCATGGAAAAACTGAACGGAAACGCCGTAAAAGGCCCCGGCCATTTTACTGAAGATGAAATTGTTGTCGGCGGAAACGGCGGAGAAGTGATTGTGCCCGAAGACGGAGCGAAAATAATTTTCACTTCTCGTGATCAGTACGGAAATTTAGTGAATATCACTGAGGTCAATTTTATGATTGGTGATTCTGTGCTGGGTTGGGGTTATATGCTTCTGAGCCAATACCCGAATTTGAATCATACTGCTACACTGGTACCCGTTACCCCGGAAAAATACGGAATTGTTTCTGTAACATGGTCAGTAAACAATGCAACGATCAACGGATCAAACCACCAGGTCGCCCTCAATTTCTCAACTAATTATTTTACAAATCTTTCTCAGGGAATGACATCACTACCAAGAATCGATTGTTCATATACAATGGATAATAACGTTAATCTGGAACCGGAGAGTATACGTATGAAAAAATCTGCGAATACTGAATCATGGACCCGCAATTTCAAGTTTTATTTGCACATCGTGAGAGAAAACGGAAATTTTGAAAGATAATACTTTTAAGTTTATCGGCATATAAAAAAGCAACAAGATTAACTTGTTGCTTTTTTTTTATTTAAATTTTTCTAATTTATTGCATGATCCTTAGATTCCCTAATTTTAAATTCACCCGCTGGATATGTCTATTAACTTTTTTTCTCATCGGATCAGTTTTTTCCCAAACCGATAACGGCGAATTTTCAGACGTATATTTCAGGGAAAAGAAAATATCAAGTTCGGTACTTGCCATTTGCCGGGACTCAGAGGGTTTTTTCTGGTTCGGTACAAGTTCGGGCTTAGTGCGATATGACGGGCTGGATTTTACCGTTTATCAAACCCATCCGTTGGATTCTTTATCGCTTTCCAGCAATATCGTCACTTCCATCATTTCAGACCCGGATGGTTTCCTGTGGGTCGGTACTTCGCAGGGCCTGAACAAATTCGACCCCCGCACAGATCAGTTTGTCAGGTTTTTTCATACCGAAAACGATTCAAACAGCTTATTCGGCAACGAGATCATCCGGTTATATCTGATCAGAGACAATATTTATATCTGCACTTCCAAAGGACTGAACGCTTATCATATACCGACAAAAACCATGCGGCGGGTTATACAAATGTATGCCCTATCAGTCCATGAAGACAAACAATCCGGTTTGTGGATCGGGACTTATGACAAGGGACTCATCAAATTATCTGAAAATCGAAAACCTCTTTTTCAATTTCTCAGAAACAACAAAGACCCCGGGGCGCTGAAAAGCAACCGAATATACTGTATTTCGGAAGACCGGGACGGATTATTCTGGCTGGCTACACAAAACGGAATCCATCGTTTTGATCCGGATAAGAAAGAATTCATGTCTTTCCGCACAAAACCCGAAAAACAATTCAATAGCCAGGATATCATGAAGGAAATGATAAGTTTCAAAGAACATGAATTCCTTGTCGCGACCTGGGACGGAGTTTTTGCATTTGACAAAACACAGCTATCTTATACTCTGATACAAACCGGCCGGCTAAATGATACATTACCCAATTTCATTAACAGCATTCATCTCGATACATGTGGCACCTTATGGGTCAGTTCAAACCGCGATGGACTAAGAATCCTGAATCCCGGAGTCAATAAATTCGCAAATCCTCTGAATACTAAGATCAACGTACTTCCGGTCAGCCATCTGAATATCATATCAATCGTCGATGATAACAAACAATTTGTCTGGTTTGGGACCAATGATGGTTTATACCGGTTTGACAAATTACGCCAACAGTACCGCGTCTTCAGGCCGGATAAAAAGATCAAATCCATTAACAGCGATAAAATATACTGTCTTCACTCCGAACCCGGCGGCATACTATGGATCGGGACCAACGGCGGCGGTTTGAACCGAATGGACGTCCAATCAGAATCTTTCGAAAACTGGGGCAGTTATCAGAAAAAAGACCGCGTGCTGAATGACAATCAGGTCAATGCCATCGAACAGGATTCGGAACAACCGGAAATTTTATGGCTGGGCACTACAAAGGGCATCACCCGATTCGACAAAAACATGAAAACTGCCCGTTTCTTCCAGTCCGGGGCAAAGGATACATCCACGCTGAGCAGTAACCTCGTGATCTCTATAAAGGACTTCAACGACGGATACTTATGGATCGGAACCGTAAACGGACTGAATCGGTTTGATAAGAAAAAGGAAACCTGCAAACGGTTTTATCCTAAATTGCTGCATCCCTTGAGCAATAACCAGGTCCGGGGCATTTGCAAAGACCGGTTCGATTCTTCGTACGTCTTATGGCTCGGAACCTACGGCAGCGGCATCATGCGATTTGACATGTCAAACAATACATACAGCGTGTACAATGAGAAAAAAGGTTTATGCAATGACTTTGCGCTGAACATTGTACAGGACGATCGTGGCGACTTATGGATTTCCACCAATAACGGATTATCCAGATTCAATCCCCGGACGGAGCAATTCAGAAATTATTATTCTGAAGACGGCCTTTTGAATAATAACTTCCTCATCGGATATTTTAAGAATAAAAGGGGCGAATTGTATTTCGGGGGAAAAAAGGGTCTTAATGTATTCCACCCGGACAGCATAAAAGATTCCGACTTCATTCCTCCGGTTTATATCACTAAGTTTAAAAAATTTAATCAGGAAGTGAAACTGGATTCGAATATCTCACACAAAAAAGTTTTGTATCTTACCCACAGGGATTATGTCTTTTCGTTTGAATTTGCGTCGCTGGATTACCTGATACCCCAGAAAAACCAATACGCCTATAAGATGGATGGATTTGACGAAGAATGGATTTATTCCGGTACAAGAACCTTCGTGAACTACACCAATCTTGATCCGGGGGAATATGTTTTTCGTGTTAAAGGAACGAACCATGACGGAGTCTGGAATGAGGAAGGCACATCATTAAAGGTTATCATTACACCCCCCTATTACCAGACCTGGTGGTTTCGCACGCTGATGGTCATATTCGCCGGCCTGGTTGTGGTATTCGCTGTCCAATGGCGGAAGTATTATAAGGAATACCGGCGGCTCCGATATATCAGTCATTTCAAGATTGTCCGCAAGCTCGGCGAAGGCGGCATGGGCGAAGTCTATCAGGCGAAGAACTTCATTACCGGCGATTCTGTAGCGCTGAAACTGCTGCATCCTAAACTTACTGCCGAAGAATCAAACAAGACGAGGTTCCTGCGCGAGGCTAAACTGATGAGCGATCTCCAGCATCCGAATATCGTCAAAATATACGAAACGGGCGAAGCCGCAGGACGCGGATACATCAGCATGGAGTTACTGGAGGGCATGACGCTGTCGGAGTTCATCAAAAAGTCCGGCTATCTATCCTCATCAATCGCCGTGGACATTACGCTGGCGGCCTGTGAAGCATTGTCGTTCATCCATCAGCAGGGCGTGATCCACCGCGATATCAAATCGGAAAATATATTTATATTACAGCCGCAGTCGAAATCGAAGAGCCGGTTCAAACGGTTATCGAAAATCAGCCAGACGCGATTCACCTGGCCTGAACGAGTCCGGCTGATGGACTTCGGATTAGCCAAATCATTAGAACTGATGACGATCACGCAGGTGGAGAGCATCATCGGGACGATCGCGTACATGTCGCCCGAACAGGCATCGGGAAGGTCTGTGGATCAGCGGTCGGATGTATATTCACTCGGAGTGGTTCTATATGAAGCGCTCACCGGTCATCTGCCTCATGAATCGGACAACGATCTGGTTCTCCTGCAGGCGGTGATGGACGGCCGCGATCCGAAGCCGATGGAATCGCATGGCGTGGAGATTCCGGAACTGATCAAAGACATCGTGTTAAAGATGCTGAAGAAATATCCGGATGAACGGTATCAGTCGATTGACGAGGTCAAAACAGCGCTGACAGCCGTCAAAGGCGTCGATTCGGAAAAGCAAGCCGAACCGATAATAATGAAACCCTCACCGGCTAGCCTGTCCCGTCAGAGTATGGTGTATTTATCGAAAGGCGAATTATCCAAAGCGTTGGAAGCTTCGCAGACGGCGGTTGAGTATATCCGGAACGAACCCGGAAGCATTGAGGCGGAAGTGTTTTTCAATCATTATAAAGTCCTTTCCACCGCCGGAAAAGGCGATGAAGCCGTTCAATATATGAATCAAGCGCTGAGCCGTATCGCTACCGCCGGGAATATAGGAACCGATCAGTCGGGCGACAAGTCAATCCTCATCGAGTACAACACCCGAAAATGGAAAAAGTTGTTTCAGGAAGCGTCGGAACATCACCGGATGGGCCATATCAGCGAGGCAAGGATTCTGCTCCTGGACGCAGTGTCCCTTATCAAGCAATCCATACTTTTAATTGAAAATGAGCAGGATAAATCGTATTATGCGGAAGCCAATAATGTCAGCAAGGTCATTCAGTTACTGAATCAGCTCATGAATTAAGGACGCTTCCATGAATACGGATCATATTCTGCAGTCACTTGAAAAAGCCGAATCGCTGGCGCGTAACGAGCTTAAGGACGAGAACCGCTATTTAAAGAAATTACTTGAGGTCAGCCGCACCATATCCACGCTGAACCTGTCGGAGTCGCTGGAAATGATCATGAATTCGGTCGTGGAAATCACCAAAGGTCAGCGGGGTGTTCTCGCGCTGACAGACGAAGGAGAAGAACCGAAAATTGCATACGCGGTCGGTTTATCCGAAACTGAATTAAACAGCAAGGAATTCGAAATCAGCGATTCGATCGTAAAAGATGTGCTGAAATCGAGGAAAAGCAAACTCATCGAGAACATTATACTGGACGGTGATTATAAAAACAAGCCGAGCGTGGTGGCGCTTAAGCTGAAGGCCGTGATGTGCGTCCCGCTGATTTGTCATGACAAAACCATCGGCGTTATATACGTTGACACAAACCGTTCGGAACATGCGTTTTCAAAGAGCGAACTTCAGCTGTTCGAGGCTTTCGCCTCGCAGGCCGCCATCGCGATCGACAACGCGAAGATGTTCCAGCAGTTAAAAACAGAAAATATCCTGATGCACAAGGAACTTCGCGGGCTGTCGCCGTTCCCTGAACTGGTTCACGAAAGCCCCGAAATGAAAAACGTGTGCGAGCTGGTTCAGCGTGTGCTCGATAATTCCGTCACGGTCCTGATCACGGGGGAAACGGGTTCAGGCAAAGAAATGGTCGCGCGCGCTATTCATTACAACAGCGGGAGAAAAGACAAACCGTTCGTCGCGGTCAACTGCGGAGCCCTGACCGAATCCCTTCTGGAATCCGAGCTGTTCGGGCACAAAAAAGGGGCGTTCACGGGCGCGGTCGAAAACAAGACCGGTTTGTTCGAGGCCGCAAGCGGCAGCACGATCTTTCTTGATGAAATCGGCGAAACCACGCCGGCCATACAGATCAGGCTTCTGCGGGTACTTGAAACTCAAACCATACGCCGCATCGGTGAAACCGCAGACCGGAAAATCGATACTCGCGTCATCGCGGCCACCAATAAAAACCTGAAAAGCGAAGTCGAAGCGGGCCGCTTCCGGGAGGATTTGTTCTACCGGTTGAATGTCTTTCCGATTCACGTCCCCCCGCTCCGCGACCGGATGGCCGACCTCCCGATCCTGATCCGGCATTTTGTGCAATTGTTCAATAACGAACTTCAAAAAAACGTCCGGTCCGTCACGCCCGATGCAATGAAAATCCTGACCTCGCAGTCATGGCCGGGCAACGTACGCGAACTGAAAAATGCCATTCACCGCATGATGGTCATGGCCAGCCGCGATCAATTGACAACCGGGGAGATACCGGCTGAATTCATACCCAAAACCCCGTTAACGGCCCGGAGTGAACAGGATACCGCAGTCCGGACACTGGAAGAAATGGAAAAAGAATATATCGAAACGATCATTAAAAAATGCAACGGCAACAAAGCGGAAGCCGCACGCCAACTGGGACTCAAAAAATCCACGCTCTACATGAAACTGAATAAAATGGAATCGGAGGAATAATCTTCTTCAAGCCGGACTGTGTAACACAGCCGGAATGGCCCGTCACCATGTATCGTAATGCACTTTTCCCTGATCGTACCGGTCGGGCTGTGTTTTCGTTTCCGCAGGATAACCGACCGCTATGATAGCCAGCGGCATGACTTCATCGGGAAGTTCAAACAGTTGCCTTGTAGGCAGGATCCGCTCTTCGCGCGGATGCACACCGAGCCAGACCGCGCCGAGCCCTTTCGCGTGAACCGCCAGCAACAGGTTCTGCGTCGCCGCCGAGCAGTCCTGAATCCAGTAATCCTTGTGTTTCTCCAGCCTCCGGTCTCCGCAGACCACAACCGCGAGCGGCGCTTCGCGCAGCATCTGCGCGTACGGATGATAGTCCGCTATGGCGAGCAATATCTTCTTGTCACGAACGACGATAAAATGCCACGGCTGCTGATTTCCGGCGGAAGGAGCCATCATCGCGGCTTCAAGTAACATTTTAATCAGATCATCCGGTACGGGTTTTCCGGTAAATTTCCTGATGCTCCTTCGCGTGATGATCGCTTCTATGGCTTCCATGGTTAATCCTTATCAAACAAGGCCTCTAAGACGCAAAGGCACGAAGTATTTATAAATCTAATTAGTTGTGCCTTGGTGAATTGGTGGCGGAAAGATTTATTCAATCACTTTTTCATAAAGCGCGTATGTACGGCTGAGTTTCCCGCCCATAAAATCGGCCATGCGGATGACTAATTCGTTATCTTCCAGCACCCATCCAATGTCGCAGGCTGTGTATCCGTGCGTCTGTGTGTAACGCTTCGCCTCAGAAACCAGTATCGCGTCAAGCCCTATTTTGCGGAACTTCGGGCGAATGCCGAAATATCCCTGCCGGAAGCTTTTAATCAGGCCTTTGCCCAGCAGCATTTTCAGCGCACGGAGAATTTCCAGTTTTTTCAATCCGGGTATCGGTCTCAGCACTTCCAGAATATTGGGTACGCATCCGAAAAACGCCGCGGGCTCTCCTTCCACATACGCGAAAATGAACATCTTCGGATCCCAGATCAGTTTGATGGAATGAAGATTCTCGTTAAACTCCTCCCGCGTCATCGGGACAAAACCCCAGTTATCATGCCAGGCTTCATTATATATGCTGAACATCATATCACGAAGGACGTTATATCGCTTGTTCGTGAATGTTTCCAGCGTTATTTTGTACCGTTTCTTGGTCAACTCGGTCACGCGAAGAAGCCGTTCTTCGATCGGTGTCTGCACCGGAACATCCATGCCGACGAAACGCTTGACAACGTTCATGCCGCATTGTTCGAACAACGACGCATAATACGGGTAATTGTAATGGTAATAGATGTAAGGTTTTGTGTCATAACCCGAAATCAGAACGCCAGGCGTCGCGTCATTCACGGGAAGATTCTGGGGTCCGCGGATATGCGTCATTCCTTTGCTTTTCAGCCATTCCGATGCCGCCGAGACCAGCGTCTTTGCGACCGCGGGATGATTTACCGATTCATAAAAACAAAAGAATCCCGTCTTGTCGCCCGCGTGACGGTTATGGTTTTCGTTCGTGTAAGCCATGATGCGTCCGGCGATGTCGCCGTTTTCATATGCCAGAAAAAAAGAGGCTTCTGCATGTTTAAAAAAAACGTGACGTGAATCCAGCCACCCGATGATGCCGAGCATGCCGAAACCGAGATACTCATAATTCAGCAGGGGTATGAATTGCGGCTCGTCTTTGTAATGATCCCAGTGATACTGAATGAATTGTTTCAGCCGCCGCCAGTCCTGCCGCGTTGTGTTGGAGAATTGTTCAATCCGGATCGAATTCGTGTCGTTCATGTTTCAGGTATGGTTTTTCCTGATAGAATACGTTAATTCCGGATGAAAATCTATCGGAATTTAAGATATTCCTGTATATTCCGGATTTGGGATTTTGATAACTTTTCTTGTAATTCATAATCCGGATGATTACATTGATGCATCCCAATCCTTGAGGAGCATAAGATGGAAATCGATTACAGGGTTCTCAGGCGAAACGCCCTTATCCAGTGGATAACCAGCCTGTTCATCACGGCGGGCATCATCGGAGTTTTTTACTGGAATTCATCCCTGCATATATGGGAAATGCACCGGACGGAACTGCTGAATCTGATCAAAGTCACCGCAAGCCAGATTGACGGCGATCTTCACGCGACACTCCGCGGCGAACGCGGGGACGAGCAAACCGATGCCTATGCCAGGATCAAGCGCCAGCTCAAACATGTCCGGGACGCGGTACCTGACATCCGGTTCATCTATACCATGATCAGGAACAATGATCCATCCAATCCGAATCTGTGGCGGTTTGTGGTGGATGCCGAGGAAAATCCCCTGGACATGTCCCACAGCGGCGACACCTATGATGTTTCGGATTATCCGCAAATGATTACCGCTTTTGAACGTCCGGATGTTGATGAAAACATCAGCCAGGACCAGTGGGGATCTTTTCTTTCAGCGTATGCACCGGTACGGAATTCAGCGGGACAGTCCGTCGCGCTGGTCGGGGTGGACCGGAAGGGATCGCTCATCCTCCGCGACCTGGATCAGTTATTGTTCAATACCATCTTGGCCGGCGCCTGCCTCTTCGTCGTCGTAAGCCTCCTGTCCCTTTTTTATTACCGGCACAGACAAAACCACATGCTGAAACAGATGATGCTGCGCCAGGTCGATCACATCAAAAAACTTGAGGGCCTGCTGCCGATCTGCAGCCTCTGCAAGAACATCCGCGACGACCGCAATACCGGCAAGGGAGAGGGAAACTGGAAAATCCTGGAGGATTACATATCCGAACATTCCACGGTCGATTTCACGCATACGATCTGCCCCGATTGCAGGGTAAAGCATTACAAGGATGAATCACAACAGAATTAAAGTTATAAATTTTAAGGAGAAATGACACATGAAGACCCGGATCCTTATCATCATGCTCTGGATCGCGCCGGCCCTGTTCCCGCAGGAACAGACACTGAGCATTAAAAAAGCCGACGTATACAAAAACGGCTCGGCTTTTATCACGGCCGAAGGCACCCTGAATTTCGATCAGTCCGAGGCGACATTGTCCTTCATCCCGAAAGCCATGTTCGGCACTCTTTGGGTGTATTCACCGGATAAACAGGTCACGGTCACCGACCTGAAAGTCATTCAACGGAAAAATGTTTTTTCCAGGAAATGCAGCACGATGACAGAAATCCTCACTTCCAACCTGGGCAAAAACATAATATTTAACCGCTCGGATGACCGTAAGAACGCTATCCAGGGAATTCTTCAGGCTGTTTCCGGCACGGATGACCGGTTTATCCTTACGATGAAAAGCAATCAGCAAACGCTCGCCCTTTCGGCCTACTGGTACAACGCCCATTTCGAATTCCCGGGAGGAATGAACGACATGACCACGGATACGCTGGAATCCCAGGTCCTGAAGATCCGAACGAATTCGGGCCATTCCAATCAAAGAATGAACCTGATGTATTTTATGAACCAGCTGGGCTGGGTGCCGAGTTACTATGTCGACCTGACCGATGATAAGAGCGCTCAGATCGTTCTGACAGCCACGCTCATCAACGACGCGGCCGACATGGAGAACGTTGAACTGAATTTCGTGGTCGGGTTCCCGAATTTCATTTATCATAATGTGGAATCCCCGCTGTCCAATAAAGCCGCCATCAACGACTTCATGCGCTCCCTGTCCGGAGCTGAACGCCGTCCATCCTATCAGTCCCTGAGCAATATAGCCGCGCAATCGTTCGTAGCCTATGACAGCGACGACCGGACGGAATTTAATTATTCCGAATCGGGCACGCAGGAGGGTATATCAGAAGAAGACCTGTTTTTTTACCCTGCCCCGAAAATCACGCTGAAAAAAGGCGAACGGGGAATTTACCAGATTTTTTCAGCCACTGTGCCGTATGCCCATATCTATGAAGTCAGCCTGCCGAATCACCTCAACCACGATAAATATTCCCGTGAGGAAGCCCCGCAGGTATGGCATTCCGTCAAACTGGAAAACAAAACCGCCAATCCATGGACCACGGGAAGCGGAATGACGCTCCGCAACGGAAAAGCGCTCGGTATGGATATACTGAAATACACTCCGAAAGGCTCAAGCGGAAAACTGAAGATCACGGCCTCTCCCGACATCCAGGTTTCCGACGATGAAAAAGAAATTGAACGAAAACAAGATTACCGGAAAAAATCCGGTTATTACTATGATTTGGTGAAAATTGAAGGCGAAATCCTTGTCCGGAATTACAAGGACCAGCCGGTCACTCTTATGATCACGAAATCCGTTTCGGGTAAAATCCTCGATGCCGGAACGGGAGCAAAGATCAAACAGATACCCGGAGCCCGGGATGTCATCAACGCCGATAACCTGATCGAATGGGAAACCCGCATCAAGCCCGGGGAAACCGGCAAAATCAATTACCAGTATGAAGTATTTCTCAGGCATTAACAGATAACATGAAAAAGACTGCGTTACCCGCATCCGTTTCGGCAATCATTTACAACCGCCGGATTGAGCTCCTGATGTTTACAAAACCGGATTCAGGCGTCTGGCGCTGCCTCAGCGGTTGGGTTGGCAATGAAACCCTTACCGGCGCTATGGCGCGCGAGATCACCGAGGAAACCCGATCCATGCGCTTTCGCATCACGGAAACCATGGACGCGCATTCTTGCCGTCACCGCGGGACCCGGCTTATCAGCGTATGGTATCTGGTTCTTTATCTGGAAGGAAAATTATCCCGTCCGACGACATGCGGGGTTATTCGTTCAGATGGATATCCGAACATGAATTTGAGAAACTCAAAGTATCGATCCCCACCCAGCCGGAAATCATCCGAAAAGCCTTCAGGACGATCCGTTTTCTTGAAACCCGTCGCGATACTGGCTAAATAAGTGCAAATGGCCGGATACCGACTGACGGATGAAAATGAATCGGCCCGGTATCAACGGATCCTGATAAAAACAGGACTGTATTTCATCCCGGTTCCGTGCTCGATCAGGATCTGTGAATTGAGGAGTTTATAACGCATCAGGGATTCCCTGAGAAACAAGGTTCTTTCTGATTCTGAAAACCGGTACTCACAGGAACGCATAAAATCGCTGTTCCGGTTAAACGTACTGTACAGCCCGCTCCGGTAACGGGACGACGACCATTCCAGGAAAAAATCCCTTTCCGAAAAATCTGCCAGCCGCTGATTGCTTAATCGAAGGTAGGAATCTATGGAAAGCCTCCTCCCGGCATAAACAGAATCTCCCGCCCGGTTTGTTGCCTGGGCGCAGAGTTCATCCGCACCGCAAACCGCAAGCAACAAGATGATTTCCAGTATCCGGGGCATAACAATCCGTTTTGTCTGTACAGGATGATACATGATTTTTCTGAACCGAACAAGAAAAATCACGAATGGATTAATCAGTTTTCAGCACTCGGCTTCGAAACACCGCAAACACCCAGTTAACGAATAAATGTACGGAGAAAAGAAATGAAAACTCGCCTGATCCCGATTCATATGATTCTCACGGGGCTTGTCTTTTCATGCTCCCTGAAGGCACAGGATCAAACCGGCAAAGAAAGTACGACCGGCCGGCTGATCCGGGACCAATTCCAGTCCATGAAACACCGCATGGATCAGCTGGAAAAAGCCGTGGACGACCTGCTTTGGTATCAGAAAACCGGCGATGTGGCGCTGATCGACAAAGTATTCATTGTCGGGCCTCCCCCGGCAAAGATTAAAAATCCGAACGCGAGAGGCGCCAAGAACCCGCTTAAATTCTGGTCGTATATTTTTATTCCGAAAAACATTGACCGGAATAAATCCTATCCTCTTCTCATACTTCCGCACGGAGGCGTACACGCCAATTTCACAACTTATCACACACACATCATCCGGGAGCTGATGGCGCAGGGTTACATCGTCGCAGCGCCTGAATACCGCGGCAGTACGGGGTACGGAAAGTCATTTTACGAGCAGATCGATTACGGCGGACTCGAAATCGACGATATCCACGCCTGCAAGGAACATATGCTTGAGAATTACGATTTCATCGACAAAAACCGGGTCGGGCTGATCGGATGGAGTCATGGCGGGCTTATCGCACTGATGGAAATTTTCCGGTTTCCGGATGACTATAAAGCCGCGTTTGCCGGCGTTCCGGTCAGCGATCTTGTCTCGCGCATGGGATACTATGACGATGATTACCGCAAGGAATTCTCCGCGGAATTCCACATCGGGCAGACCGCGAATGAAAACGTCGACGAATACCGGCGCCGCTCCCCGATCTACCACGCCGATAAACTCAAGACGCCTCTCCTGATCCACACCAACACCAATGACGACGACGTCTATTCGCTGGAAGTCGAAAACCTCATCCATGCCCTGAAGGCGAACGGGAAAAAATTTGATTACGAAATTTTCAAAGACATCCCCGGCGGACACAGCTTCGACCGGATCGACACAAAAACATCAAAAGAAATCCGTCTTAAAATTTACAAATTCCTCGCCGGCTATCTCAAGCCCCCGTTTCAGTTCAAATCGGTGAAGGATCTTGAAACCGCGGGCTATCGGTAAAATATTTTCCGGACGCAAACGCTGTTTCATGATGAACGGCGATACTCTTCGGAAAAACTGCTGAGATTCGTTCGCCGATGAACGATTAATGCCGGCCGGTCATAATTTATCTCAGATTTGATTTGTCAACGTCGATGATTTTATCAATCCTTTGCTGATGCCGTCCTCCGGCGAAATCTGTCTTGAGCCACGTTTTGACGATTTGCTCCGCGACCAGGTCACCGATCATTTTGGCCCCGAGCGTCAGGACATTGGCGTCGTTATGTTCCCGGCTGTTGACCGCGGAAGAAACATCATAACACATTGCCCCGCGCACCCCTTTAAACTTGTTCACCACCATGCATGAGCCGATGCCCGCGCCGTCAATCATGATGCCCCGTCCGCATTCGCCTGAGGATACTTTCCGGGCAACAGCCGCGGCGAAGTCCGGATAATCCACAGCTTCGGATGAATTCGTTCCGACATCCACGATTTGGAAATTGAGCGTTTTGATGAGCTGAATCAGCTTTATTTTCATATCATACCCGCCGTGATCACAACCTACCGCGATCAGCGAATGGTTCAGATGAAGCTGAGCGTTTTCGGCCGTCCGCGCGGGGAGGGGTTTCTGCATATGGAATGTTATGCCCAGTTTTTTCGCGAGATCGCGCGCCAACGCGGTAATAATGGCTTTTTCGGGAACATTCATGATTTTTCCCGATTTTGCCGCTTCCTTGACTGTTTTCTCCGTGATCAGTGTCTTGCCCATACTGCCTCGCGATTAAATGTTGGCTGATTCAACTAACAGGGATAAATCAAGCGCGGGAGCGGAATGCGTCAGCGCTCCGACCGAAATGAAATCAACTCCGGTTTCCGCGATCTCCGCGACCGTATCCAGCGTAACTCCGCCGGACGCTTCCGTCTCACAACGGTGATGGATCAGTTGTACCGCTTCGGTCATTTCTCGGACCGACATATTATCAAGCATAATCCGATGCACCGGAAATTCCAGTGCTTCCCGCACCTCAGACATATTTTTTGTTTCTACCTCAATCGCCCGCGGAACCTGCAATGCACGGTTGTACTCGATCACTTTCCGGACCGCCGGTCCGACACCTCCCGCGGCGGCAATGTGATTGTCCTTGATCAGGAACATGTCGTATAAACCCATGCGGTGATTGGCTCCGCCGCCTGCGGTAACCGCGTATTTCTCAAGGCTCCTCCACAACGGAGTGGTTTTGCGGGTATCGACGATCTTCGCGTGCGTATGACGGATCCGTTCCGCAAACTGACCCGTCAGGGTCGCCGTCCCGCTCATGCGCTGGATGAAATTCAGCGCGGTCCGTTCACCGGCCAGAATGGCCATCATGTTCCCGTGAAGCTCCGCGCAGACATCCTTCGGTTTTATCTCATCGCCGTCTTTCACGAACCATGTACACCGGACAGGGGAACCGGCAATCTGAAATACCTCATGAAATACCGCCTGACCGGCGAGGATTCCTTTCGCCTTGGCGAATAACCGCGCAACACCCTCCTGTGCGGCTCCGACCGTGGCCTCAGAGGTGATGTCCCCGCTTTGCACATCCTCTTCCAGCGCATGGCGAAGCAGATCGCGCAGGGTTCCGGATATTTCAAAACGAGGGATCATGAAAGGTTTATCCGTTTCAGGTAATACTCCCCGCGGTCCAGCATTTTTTTTCTGTCCGCCGCGCCGTGATCGTCATAACCCAGAAAATGAAGGCATCCGTGAGCTGCCAGCCGGAAAATCTCATCGGAAAAAGAAACGCCGTTTTCACCCGCCTGTTTCGCGGCCTGGTCAAGGTTGATGTAGATTTCCCCCTCAATTTCCCGGGCTGATTCGCCGGACAAATCGAAGGCGATCACGTCGGTCGTCGTGCGTTTCCGGAAATACTTCCGGTTGAGCGAACGCATGAACCGGTCATCCACCAGAATGTAATCAAAGTGCACGTTCCGTGAAACCTTCTCATTCCTGATGATTTCCCTGACCAGCATCAACAGGGCGTTTTTCCTTACGCGGCGGGTCGGGTGGCTGTGGGTAACGGTGATGTCGGTCATCAGTTGGTGATGCTTTCCGTAATTAAATTGTCCTCCGCCAGGCGCTGTTCCTGGCCCGGATATTCCGGCCTGACGTGATAGATGCTCATCAGAATGGGAATGAACGCTTCGGCGATTTTTTTCATTTCCCCGATCGTCAGCTCGCACTCGTCCAGTTCGCCGTCCTGCAGGCGGTTTTCAACAATGGAATAAACCATCGCGCGTATGCGGTTGGCTGTGGGTTCTTTGATGGAGTGCGTCGCCGCTTCCACGCCGTCCGCCAGCATAATGATTCCGGATTCCTTGGTGTGAGGCTTGGGCCCGGGATAGCGGAAATCCCACTGGGATACCTTTTCGGATTCCGATTTGGTTTCCTCGGCCCTGTGGTAAAAGAATGCCATCAGCTGGTTTCCGTGATGTTCCGGGATATACGTCCGGACGATTTTCGGGAGCCGATATTTATCGGCCAGTTCCAGCCCGACCTTGATATGGGACGTCAGGATCAGCGCGCTCATCCTCGGAGCGAGGTTGTCGTGCTTGTTCACCCCGCCGGTCTGGTTTTCCACGAAGTACTCGGACATGTCGATTTTTCCGATATCATGATACAGCGCACCGACCCTTGCCAGCAAAGGGTTTGCGCCGATCGCTTCCGCCGCGGCCTTGGCGAGATTCCCGACGATGATACTGTGGTGATAAGTCCCCGGCGCCTTCATGGCCAGCTGCTGGAGAAGGGGATGGTTGGAATCGGACAGCTCAAGCAGGGTGAATGTCGTGCAGACGTCAAAGATGGACTCAAAAAGAACGAGACAACCGAACGCCACCAGCATGGAAAGCACGCCGCTGATCAGCGCGTACGGGAGCTGGTTGCGAAGCACCACCGACAGGTCAGTGTACTGGATGAAACTCATGGTCATGATGATAAACGCGTACGAAAGTGAAACCCAGAGTATGGAACTGAACACGTGGCGTCTTCGGCTGAACTTATTGACGGAAAAACAAGCGACCGAGCCGACAAAACTCAGGACCATGGTGCTCGTAAACTCATTACCCTGCATGGCGCCGATCAGGAACGCGATGGATATCGTCGCGATCATCCCCACGCGGATGTCAAACAGTGTCGTCAGAAGCACTGAGCTCAGGACGATAGGCACAACGAGTACCGGGAAGCTGTAAATGTAGATGAAAATATAGTAAAAGATCAGCTCGATTATGATCAGTGAGACCACCAGCGTGAGCATCGTCACGCTGTCAAAAATATCGCGGCGAAAAAGATACAAGTAGCCCAGAAGGAAAAACATCAGGGCGAAAACCAGGAGCCCGCGTCCGATGTAGGGCACCAGCCAGGACATCCCGCCCTGCATCGCCCGCTTTTCCGACCACGCGCCCTCAAGCGACAGGAGCTGCTGATGGATGATGGGAGTGATGGTTTCCCCTTTCTGGACAATCAGGTCTCCTGCGAGCACAAAACCGTACGTCTGCGGCACGCTGTTGAACGCGTCTTCCTTCCGGCGCTTGGTTTCTTTTTCATTGTACACGATATTCGGCGTGGTAAAAAGGGATAGGATCTCATAACCGATCTTGACCAGACGCTGATCCCTATAGTAGGATTTCAGCATATCCTGGATGCGGTAGCGAGCTTCATCGATATCGTTTTCATTCTTAATGAACTCGGTAGTTTCGTGCAGGTCATGCCGTACGGTAATCGGAGATATAGGACTTTTGAACTGGTTTTTGTCCATGTTGATGATGCCATACGCCATCTGGTCATTCAGTGTTGTGATCAGGTCCTGAGTGAATTCGTCGTACTGTGCGTTCGTGAGATAACGGCCGATTTCCGTTTTGCGCAGTTTCCGGTCCGCCGAATCTTTTTTTGTCAGTTTGACGGTCTTGGAAGGCTTGATGTTTTCATCACCGATCAGCAGCTGCCAGCGGCTCTCGACAATGTTCAGCCCGTAATTCTTGCTGATGGTGTTCTTAAGCGAATCAAACCTCTGCGGGATGAATGTCTGGGTCTTGCCCTCATTGTCCGAATACTGAATCGGCTTCGGAGCAAACCGGAGTTCCGCGATCAGCGACATGAACTCATCGAGATTGGCGACCTGTGACCGGGATATATCGTCAACCTGATCAAAGACAGGAGCAATAAGGTTTTCGGCCTCTCTGCGTTCATTGTTCAGCTGCGTCTCGCTTTTGTAAACAGGAAACGTAAACGGCGCCCGCACTTCACTGGGTGATATTGCGCCTACCTTGTATTCTGAATACCGGGTAAATTCGGTATCCGGAAACAAAAGCACCGGTATCAGGATCAGCGTGAAAAGAATCAGCAGCCGGAGAAACAGGTAATTCTGCTGCCGGACAAACCGGCGAAACATAACGGACCAGCGTTTCAGAAAAGATCTTTTATGAGGTAACGGTTCGATGGACGTCTCCGGATTTTGAAAACGGTTACAATCAACCAACAATAAATATATACAGGCACAACCGGATAATCAAGAAAATAGCTAGGTCCGTGAAAATTACTTGCCTTTGTCAGCGGTCATATACAAATTGCAGTTGAAATTTTTCATTCATTCCGAAAGGACGAATCCATGATTTTCCTGAATATGGTCTGCATCCTCATGTCGGTTTTTCAAACCGATGATTTCGACGCCAATTTCACCGGCAACACTTTCCGTTTTGATTATTATCACAGCGGCGTGGCATCGGAAGAACATATCAGCCTGGATGAAATCCGCCTCGAGGGCTCCTGGTCCGGCAGCCGCACCCAGCTGATCGACCGCACAAACCTTGGAAAATACCTGTTTGAGGTGATCGACCTTCATTCCAACCAGGTCATTTATTCGCGCGGGTTCTGCAGTATTTACGGGGAATGGGAAACCACGGCTGAAGCGGGCAAAGGGATATGGAAAACATTCCATGAATCCCAGCGGTTTCCGGAACCGAAAAACAAATGCCAGCTGGTCCTTAAAAAAAGGCTTGGGGACAATTCGTTTTCACAGATTTATACGGCTACGATAGACCCGAATAGCCGATTTATCAACCGTTCGGCCCTGACGCCCGAAGGAACGGTATGGACGGTTTTTGAAAACGGAAAACCATTCAACAAAGTTGACATCCTGATTCTCAGCGATGGCTACACGTCGAAAGAAACAGATCAGTTTCATAAAGATGTACAGAGGCTTGTAAAGGCGCTTTTTGAAAAAGAACCGTTCAAGTCCCGAAGAAATGATTTCAACGTTCGCGCCATGGATCTCGCTTCTGCGGAATCCGGACTGAGCAATCCGCGGAAAAACATCTGGAAAAAATCGGCGCTGGGACTGAGTTTCAATTCGTTTGATTCAGACCGGTATGTGCTGACGAACGAAAACAAGCGGATTCGCGAGGTGGCCGCCCAGGCTCCCTACGACGCACTTTACATTGTCTTCAACGACCGGAAATACGGCGGGGGCGGAATTTTCAACCTGTGGTCTACGGTATCGGCGGGAACCGAGCCCTCAGAGTATATTTTCGTTCATGAATTCGGACATTCCTTTGCAGGCCTGGGAGATGAATATTATACTTCCCCGACATCGTATGAGGATTTTGTACCGCAAGGTATTGAACCGTGGGACCCGAATGTTACGGCTTTTCTTGAGCCCGGCAATTTAAAATGGAAACATCTTATCCCCGCCGGTACTCCGCTCCCGACTCCCTGGAACAAAGATATTTACGACCGGTTTGAACTCCAGCGTCAGAAAAAGCGTGCGTCGCTGATCGCCGCGGGCTCAGAAGAAAGAGCACTGGAAGCCCTGTTCAAGGAAGTCAAGGATTCATCCACGGTGATCCTCAAAAGCAACGATTACTACGGAAAAGCCGGATTGTTCGAGGGCGCCGGGTACGAATCCAAAGGGTTATATCGGGCAGAACTGGACTGCATCATGTTCACAAGGAACGATGTTCCATTCTGCAAGGTTTGCCAGGAAGCGATCAGCAGGGTGATCAATCTGTATTCAAAATGATTTCTTTTTGAAAATAATCAAGGCTGCAAAATCCTCATTCAGTCAGCTTTTTCCTCGATTGATTTGGGTCTGAACAAAAAAAGGGACTGAAAATTATTCAGTCCCTTGAAAGTTCAGTTTCATTA
>CAYPIY010000009.1:0-185978 GCA_964410965.1 uncultured Bacteroidota bacterium
TGCTGCCAAAAGCATTTTTGACCAAATTTGTTAGTTTTTTGTTCTCTCCCAATTTGAAAATGCGTTCAATAATTTTATTCATTTCTTCCTTCCTTATGTCGAATTCATGCAATCTCTCTTAACGATGGTTTTTCTGATCTCCATTGCTTAATATTCCTTCAATTTTTTTAAATATTTTTATGAGAGGTGTTTGTGTGATTTTATTGTATACATAGTCTGTAAAATTTTTTATATCCTCAATTTTCGGCTTATCTGCTATTTCAGCACAAATAAAATAATCCTTTCTGTTGGTTTCAAGTTTACGCATGATTTTTTTTTCTTCTTCATCAAATTGGATTTCATTAATTTTACTAATTGATTCAATACCTTTTCCATTTAGCTGAACAGAAATGTATACTTTACCGTCTTTATTAAAGTAATTTTCAAGCCATACAGTAAAATACACCATACCACATTTTGATAAGAAAATTCGATATTGTGAATTTAATTTCGATTGCAATGTTAACTCAAGGCCTAACTTATCACATACGTCATTCACTTGTCTAAACATGTCCGCCTTGATTGTTGAATACAGTTCACTTATTTTTTTTATTTTTTCCTGATGCTTGAAAATAAATTCATACTGCTCATTTAGGTTGTTTGTTTGCGTCATAGATTTAATGTTTTGAATGAATTCTTTGAGAATTATTATTTGTTTAATATCAGCGTTTAAAAAATATGAACCACATGATTGCTCAACCTGGCTTAGTAACTCATCATGAGTAATGTTTATGAAATCTTTATCTTTAGATAAACCTTGCTCAACTCTTAAAGACAGCACAATGCCAATCTTTTTTTTCTTTACTTTAACTGAGTTAAAATAATCTGAGAGATCGTTATATACATCCGCGTATATTTTATTTTCTATTATGATTGCGTTTTCCGCTTCGTTGAAATTATCCGATGGCTCAGTGATAACAATGTCAATATAGTTACCTTTGTTCGTGAGCACTTCCCTTTCAATTTTACAAATGTCGAAATTATTTATAACTGATAATTCATTTTTTAATTCTTTTTTTTGGTAGATAATTTCTGAAAGCGCGGTTAAAAAAAGGTCGCCAAATTGGTGTTGTCCATTAGGATCTAAGTAGAAAGCATAAAAATTACTCATTACCGTTTCGCGGTGAGGAAAACCTGCAATATCAAAAAGAGTTGTTACCTTTTGAGGTATGGCTTTAATATCGGCTATAAGAATTTCTTCAAAGTATCGTTCTAATTCTGTCAAATTCATATGATTTTATTTCAATTTGATTATATCCAATATACAAGAATTGCACTTCCAGCTTTATATCAAAGCGGATTTCAGTATTTCTTATACATATCGCTTATCACCTAATGATTGAATTGATAAGCAAATATATGTTTCAAGAATTAATTTAGCAATAAGATTTGCGACGATCCAAAATAATAAACCCCTACCATACAGATAAGGGTTTAAAAACGGGCCTAAATTTATTTCATTAAACTCCCAGCAAATTCATCTGCCGGAGCCGTTCAATACGCCGTTCAATAGGCGGATGCGTGCTGAAAAGATTCGCGATCGCGCTTCCGGATAAGGGATTCACAATAAACATATGCGCCGTGGAAGGTTTGGCGTCCATGGGAATCCGCTGAGAAGCCATCTCTAACTTCTTCAACGCGCCCGCGAGATAGTCGGGGTTCCCGCTGATCCGCGCGCCGCTCTCATCAGCTAAATACTCCCTTGACCGCGAAATCGCCATCTGAATCAGCATCGCCGCGATGGGAGCGAGTATAATCATCAGCAACGCGCCGATGGGATTGCCGCCTTCTTCATCATCTGAACTGCGGCCGCCGAATATCATCGCCCATTGCGCCATGTTCGCGATCATGCTGATCGCTCCCGCGATCGTCGCCGCCACTGTTCCGATCAGGATATCCCGGTTCTTGATATGCCCAAGCTCATGCGCGATCACACCGGCCAGTTCCTGCCGGTTAAGAATTTTCATAATGCCTCTCGTCACCGCCACAGCTCCATGCTCCGGATTGCGTCCCGTCGCGAATGCATTCGGCTGATCGCCCTCGATAATATAAACTTTCGGCATGGGCAGTTCGGCTTTAACCGCGAGTTCCTGCACCATCGAAACCAATTCCGGTGCGTCGCCGTACTGAACTTCCTTAGCACCGTACATTTTAAGGACAATCTTATCACTGAACCAGTAACTCACAAAGTTCATGACCATCGCGATCATAAAAGCGATCACCATGCCACCTTGTCCTCCGATCCATTTGCCGACAAAGACCAGCAGCACCGTCAAACCGGTTAAGAGAAAAAATGTTTTAATCGTGTTCATACATTCACCTTACCTTTTTTCCTTTCGTTTACAGAGTGAGAATATAATTGAATAATTATCAAACTCAACCCTAATATCATTAAACCTTTCGATACATAAAACGTATAATGGTTTGTATTTATTCCGATAAACCGGCGTAACAACGGGATAAATCTGTTTAAACATTTCAAAATATTGATTAATTGAATAAAAACCATTATTCTGCACAACTATGAAAAGAATGGACTTACAATGAAAATCCGCGTAAGCATAGGTGAATTTCTGCTGGTCATTCCCCTGCCGGACCTGACGCCTCCTCAGCGTAAAATGCTGCTCGCGGTTATATTATCGCTGATTATAAACGGGTTTCTTATCGCGCTGATCAAAATCATCGGCGTAGTTCATCCCGATTATAAGGCTTTTCTTGATCCCAATAAAATGGTTGTCATGAACCTGAACGAGGAAGAGGAAATCAAGAAAGCGAAAGAACTGTTTGAAAATCCCAGGGCTAACCGCATCAAACCAAACCGCGCGAATATTCTTTCAGATGTCAACTCCAAATCGAATATTGAAACTGTTCCAAAAGACATGACGCTGAATCCGGGAGAAGACGGAAATAAAACTCATAATATTGAAAAGGATGAAACCGAAAAAACCGACAACGAAAACGAATTCCGGAACAATGAAAACGTGATCCCGTTCATCAATAAACAGCGGCAGTCGGTACTGGAAAGTATTACGAATTCCGGCGAGGGCCAGCGGGGCTGGAGTGGACAAACCTATGAGCTCAACACCTATCAGTGGGATTTTGCGCCCTATATGCTTAAATGGAAGGACCGGATGACCGGCCATTGGTACAAAATCACATCCCGGATCAATTTTAATCCTTTTGCTCCACTCGGCAGTATGAAAATTTACGTTAAACTCGACCGTAAAGGAAGACTGATCGATTCCAGGATTCTTGAATATAATTGCGACCGTTCGTTTGTATCGCCGGCCTACGCGTCGGTACTGAATTCATTTCCTCTCGACCCGCTTCCCGGAAGTTTTCCTGATGATGTCCTTGAAACAACATGGACGATTACGATTACGAATTGAAATCCTTCGCCACGAAGAAAAAACTTAACTCAGAGTTCCACAGAGGATGCGCAGAGAGTCACGGAGAAAAAGAATGCCTAAGTAATACTTTGCGTTAAACATAAATATTTAAAATACACCTTGCCACGAATCCTCCAGAGACGATCTAGAACACAAAGATAAAGAAAATCCAAAATAACTCAACCCGCCCAAAAAACATGACCCCTTATAGAAACACAATGCAACATGTTTAGACATCGACCATAAAGACTGACATACTTCGTGTCTCAATGCCTTTGTGACGAAATCTATTTCCCGAATAAATATTTAAAATCGTAACCTTTGTCCTTAAAGACCTGTTCATTGCGGTCGAAAAAATCCTTTATGGTTTCCGTGGAAATGACGCTGGTGATTCCGTAACGGATGTCGGTTTTCTGATCCACGAATATATCACCCGAATAAGGCGTACCGGGATCATACAACGACTGATCATATTCTTTTGAAGGCGTAAGGACATAACTGGAGATTGCCGAAACGGATTTTGCCAGGCCCACCAGTTCAAAATTAGGCACACCGTCGCGAATAGCCAGAACGGCTCCGCCGCTGAATCCGCGGTTAAACGGCGCATCGGTCAGGAACGATCCTTTTTTATCCTTGTTCGGACTGCTGACAATTCCTTTCGTGATCATCTTATGCCCCATCGGAAATCCCATGATGTATATAAATGTCCCCCATTCAAGATCTTTGGAACGCCCGATCGGGTATTTAAAAACGGGCATCATGATATTTGTTGAACTGAACTTTTTCCCGATAATCGCGATATCCACCTGAGGATCACGGGCGATCACCTCCAGCTCGCCGCTTTCGGGAAAATCCCTGATGAAATTGATTTGTTTTTCCTTAAGGGTATAACTTTTAACGTACTGGTTGCCGGGATACAGATACGTGATCGAATCCGGAAAATCGACGATATGCGAACAGGTCAGCAGCGCGACGCGCTGACCGTCAAAAAAAATCGTTGTCGCCGTACCGACAACCGAGTTATGCGAAAAAGACTCTTTCCCTTTTTTCAGAGCCAGAATATCGGCAAGATCGGAAACGGTGATTTTCTGATGCTCACCAAAAGTAAAGGTCTTATAATATGCCGTCGAATACAGCATCCGTATGGTCTCGCCAACATCCCGAAGTTGAACCGAGCAGTCCCTGTAGGGGAACTCACTGTCGAACCGTCCGTCCCGAAGCGTAGGATACGCTGTATCCAGGATTTTTTGAGTACAGGAAACATATAAAAATAGTCCGGCACTCAGCACAGCCCATCGTATCGGTTTCATATTTTCCCGTTCGATATTTGTGTTAATTGTGAAGGCATTATGGGTTCCGTCAGCATCTGATGAAACATTGACCACCGGCTGAGCGGATCGCTTGCGCCCAGAGTTTTGTGATTGATATACGACCTGACCAGGTCCAGCCCGAGATTATAATTGATCACATAACTCCGGTACGCATCAAAAAATTTAATTCGCTGAGCGGCTCGCTCCGGTGAAAACAACCCGTATTCCACCAGCCATTGCACCGCATCCTCATATTTCATCGTTTTGTCCAAATAGCCTCTTGCGGCCTCATTCCCTGCATATGCCAGCCGCTGCGTCAATTCATGAACCCGGTAGTACTGTTCCGCCCCGGCGGGATCAAAACCGCATGCCGGGAACAGGCAATCCGATTCAAACATAACGCGTTCTTTTCCGGGAAAGGTCAGCTCAATCCCGAAATTCGCCGTTCCCTCTGCAATCAGGGATTGCGGACTGAACAGCGGATAAATGGTACATTCCTTCCAGTCCAGTTTCCTCACTAGTTCAGACTCGATCAGGGCATTGTACACATGATGCCCCGGATAGCCTTCATGACAGGCCAAATCAATGGCCCGGTCAATATATACCGGCAAATCGGTATTAATCTGTATCAGGCTGAAAAAATCACCCCTATACCAGTTGTAACCGCTCCATGGTTTGTCCGAAACATATTCGATGATAAATTTCTCCCCTTCCGGAAGTTGAAGATATTTCCGGGATCGATCCCGGCATTCTCCAATGGCCAGATGAAAAACCGAATCCAGCAAAGGCTTGGGAATAATATAATCTTTCCTGTACTCAGTGACCCGTGAGGATACAGAACCCTTACCGGGCAGAACCGAATCCAGTTCTTTCAGCAATCCTTCAAAATAGGATGCTCCGTAAGTCGGAGCCACGGCGTCATATAAGTTCATCGATTCCTCGTCAAAACTGAATGATTCACCGTCCAGCATCCTCAACCTGAAGAAGCATGAATGAACCTGTTTGATGAGATACAGCCTTCGGCAATCACTTTTCGGTCCGTAAAAATCTGACTGACGGACCGAATGAATCAATTCTCCGGCCTCCTCTTTCAGCAAACCGATATTCAGTGTGCCTCTGGCTTTTTCCGATTCGTTTTTCAATGCAGAAGGTCCGTAATACGCGTCTACATAGTCCGGATCAAACAAGCCCGTTTTTAATATCAATTTGATGTAGCGTTCGGATAGGGTATTCATGTGATCTCTTTTCTCTATTGGCTGGATTTTAAAATTGTCCCCGAAAATGAAGTGTGCCAAAAGGGACTCCGTGCAGAAAAGCGAAGGACTGCATACAAGTTTATTTTGATGCCGTTTCGAGGTAATTGAACAGGCCGTGTCCCAGAAATTCCTGTTCCTGGTAACGGAGAACCATCAGCAGACCATTGTCGGCCTGTTCTGCCGATGCGGAGATGAGAATATCCGTATAATTCGCACCGCTGATCTCATATTGCTCGTTCCACATGCCCAGTTCGATACCGAATGTATTCTGCGGCGCTTTTTCACTTCCATTTTCAATGAACAGGTTCTTATAAGTCACGGAAAACTCCGCTGGTTTGGGCATTCCCGGCCCCAGCGCCACGAAATGATATCCGGTGCCCGCGCCTGATTCCTCCCGGATTGCTATGAACCAGGCTGATTTCCCCTTTTTCTTTGTATCCTGAAAATGATACCTGAACACGCGGATATTGTTTTTGGAGTATTTCCAGAACCGTTCAAAAACCTGCATGATTTCAAACGTATTTTTCAGACGAATGGACTGCTCTGCAATTTCAAATGTCAGCCCCCCGGCCCGGAAAACCTGGTACGGATCGTCTGTCATTTTTTTCCTGGTTAACAAATCACCGCTCCAGAACACCGATATCCCCATGTTCAGGTCGATCTCCACACTTAATCCATCAGTCAGAATCCATTCCAGCATTCGCATATCCGGAGGCAGGATCATTTTCTGACCGATTGCACGGTTAAGGCTCTGGGGCAGTTCCGACTGAAACTGGGTTTCCAGGGAATCGATCATCAGATAGCGGCCAACCTCAGCCTTGGCTGTCCTGACCACCGATTGTTTTAATTCTATGGTTTGTTCCTGTGCCCTGATGCCAATCCCTGAGAAGAAAAACATTAGTATACAAATTGCGGATACGGAAAGTAAAGTACTCTGAACGGAATTAAATGACGGCTTCATGAAATCCTCATCACAAATAGTAAAGTGTAACTCATCACCTTATCGGGCTTCCTTACCCTGCACCATGCGAATATATATAATTTATGCGAGATAATAAACATTTTTTAAACATTGGAATTGTTCCTCTTTCCGGTATCGTAATACCAAAAAAATTGTGAAAAAACTTGGATTTTGAAATTATTTCAGGTAACTTGCTTATCAGGAATGAATAGTGCAGGAACGGAGTGATTCCGATTCGTTAAGGCAGGTTTAAGTACGAGGTATGAATGCTCATTGTTACAAAAGCTGTCTTTAAAAAACAAATCATGATCGTATCGATAATTTTCGCAATTCTGCTTGTCAGTAATTCCTATGCCCAGTTAAAAATGGAACTTAATTTCGGAGAGGAAGACAATTTCATAGCCACAAAAAAATCGGTTGGTTCATCCCTTTCCGTATCCGGTTTCACCAACCAGCTGATCACGCACGGAAATTACCTGATCACTATACCCCCTCACGCAAGCCCGTCCGGCGGCCATTGCCTTGAACTCAACGGCATCGATCAGTACATCATGCTTCCGGCCGCAGCCGACATACAGATGACAGGGAACCTCGCCTTCTCCGTATCGATGTGGATACAGGCGGAAACCTCGGTCCGGCATGGCGATATCGTCAATTCCGATAACGGCTTCATCTCCGGTTACCGTTTGTACTTGGAAGACAGGCAGCTGAAACTTGAGATCCGGGAAGAAAAGAAAGAAATATTCACTCTTGACAGTCTGTTAAATGAATCCGACTGGATGCATATCGGATTCATATGCGACGGTGCGGGAGACAGCATGTCTTTCTATCTCAATGGTTCCCCGGTTCAGACCAAGCCTTTTACGATCGTATCTCAGGTTGTAACGGGAGGATTTACATCCATCGGCGGCGCAATCCGCAATCCTCAGCCTGATTTTTTAAAGGCCAGGATCGACGGTTTCCGGTTTTTCGCAGGCTTTGACACCGTATTTGAAAATATCCGGAAAATCATATCTTCCAGGGAAACCCTTTTTTCAAGAAAGAACCGCCGGATTGCGGAACTGCCGTTTGAATTGAATCAGAACTATCCGAACCCTTTCAACGCTTCCACGAAAATATCCTACAGCCTGAAAAAAGAAGGACTGGTTACCTTAAAAATCTATGATCTTCTGGGCAATCGCGTAACCATTCTCTTCGAGGGCGAACAGACGGCAGGATTCTACGAGTTTTTCTGGAACGGAACCGATTCGCACGAAAAGCCTGTTCCCAGCGGCATCTATATGATTCGTCTTGAATTCAACCAGTGGGTACTGACCCGGAAAATGGTTCTTGTCAAGTAGTTATTTTCCGGTGATGGCTCCCGTTCAGACCCTGCACAGATACTACGTCAATCCGTATTTTTCCATTTTGTAAAAAAACGCACTGGTTTTAACGCCCAGAATACGGGCCGCTTCGCTTTTGTTTCCCTGTGATTTCTGAAGAGCCTGTTCGATCAGTGTCTTTTCTATCCGTTCCAGCGCTGAATCTAATCCCGTTTTTTCGATGTCCTCAAGGGGAAAATAGAAGGAACCGGAAATGTTGTCGAGCATGGAAAAATCCGCGGCGGTAAGTTCAGGGGAGTTCGACAGTACCACGGCCCTTTCAATCACGTTTTCAAGTTCGCGAACATTCCCGGGCCAGTCATACCGGAGCAGAATATCCAGCGCTTCCGGACTTACGGAAAACCGGTCTTTCGCGAGTTCTTTTTCAAACCGCCGGATGAAAAAATCGACCAGCATCGGAATATCGTCTTTCCGTTCCCTCAGGGGCGGAAGAAGAATCGGTATGATATGCAGCCTGTAATACAGGTCCTCCCGGAAAGTGCCGCTTTTTATTGCCTGCTGAAGGTTCCGGTTGGTAGCGGTGATGATCCGGGTATCGACCGCAAGCGTAACCTCCCCGCCGACGCGCTCGAATTCCCGTTCCTGAAGTACCCGCAGCAGCTTTACCTGCAGGTTCAGCGATATATCCCCGATTTCATCAAGAAAGATCGTTCCGGTATCGGCCAGTTCGAATCGTCCTTTTTTGGACTTGATCGCGCCCGTAAAGGCTCCCTTTTCATGGCCGAACAGCTCGCTTTCCAGAAGGGTTTCCGTCAGAGCCGCGCAATTGACCCTGATGAACGGCTTGTCTTTCCGGCCGCTGTTGGCATGGATCGCGCGGGCGATCAGCTCCTTTCCCGTGCCGCTTTCGCCGTAAATCAGAACCGAACTGTCGGCTTCGGAGCTTTTCCGGACCAACTCATAAACCTCCTGCATCCGCAGGGAGCGTCCGATAATCTCGCCGAAATTAAAACGATCCTCAATTTCACTCCGTAAATACTGGTTTTCCTCGTTCGTTTTCACGAACTGTTTTCGCTCCATGCAAACCTGGATGATTTTCCGGATCTTGATTACCAGTTCGTCGGGGGAAAAGGGTTTTGTGATAAAATCCGAGGCTCCGTTTTTCATCGCTTCGACCGCAATCTCCACCGATCCGAAAGCCGTAATCATGATTACTTCGGTATCGAGAAAAAGCTCCCTTACCCTTTTCAATACGGCCATCCCGTCAATCGGATTCATTTTGTAGTCGGTGATAACGATGTCAAAAGGCTCCTGGCTGAACGCAGCAAGGCCTGCCTGCCCGTTGGAGGCGCTGTGAACGGCAAAACCCTCGCTGGAAAGGACTTCCGCAATCCCCTCCCGCATCGTATCGTTGTCTTCGATGATCAGAATCCGGATTGGCTCTTGTCGTGTCATGATCGGCTGTCAGCGGCTGTCTTTAAAGCGCAGGATCGTATCTTTGTTTTTCGGGCTGAGAAGGATCAGGCGGTCAAAAACCGATTTATCCTGGGAGGTTTCAAAAATCCTGCATATTTCCAGATAATGCCCCTGGATGAAACGCTCCGTATGGTTTCTCGTAAAAACAGTATTATTGAGCGTTTCCATCATCCCGATCGCATGAAGTATGTTCTTTCTGGCGGTCTGCACTTCCCCTTCCTCGTACTGAGCCAGCCCCTCATAGTAATGATCTTTCATGATGCGGTAGTCCTGATAACGCGGATCAAGGAACAGGTCGGCTTTGATCTGCCGGTCTTCCCAACCCTTCGCGTTGATGGCAATGGTCAGCTTGGCCTGGGCTGCAATATTCTTGGCCCGCTGAAAGAACGGAGTGCCCCTGAAACGGCTTACCGCATCCAGTTCATCACCCAGCATGATATACAAATAAAAATCAATGATTGACAGGAAAGGATCAGTGGGATTCTCTTCATGATAGTATGAATATCCCTTGTTCATGGTGAATACGCAATTATTGTCCAGGTACTGGATTTCCTTTCCGTTGGAAATGAACAGCGTGGCGTTAATCCTTTTCTGCCCGGCATCGTCGGCGACCTTGTCGAGGCTCAGCTGAACGTCAATATTGAGAGGGGTTTTATCGTCATTCTTTGACCAGTCATAATCATTGATGTATCCCTGTAACTTTTGTTCCATACCCTCGAAAAGATCCAGATTGCGACCCTGCAATTTATCCCGTACGATTTTGATATTCGATATGATTTTCTGCGGAAAAACCGGAAGAACCCCCGACGATAGAATCAAAAAGGCCAGTCCCAGACATGTTCCCGAATATTTTCTCATATTACACTCCGTTCGTTTGCCTGAAAGGGTGCATTCATATTCATGATACGGCGTTAGCCGTTACATCCATGGCTTCATGGACATACAGGATCCGGCCGCAGTATTCGCAGGTGCGGATCATATCTTTTTTCCTCAGTTCAATGATAATCTGTGGCGGTACCTGGTTGAAACAACCCCCGCAGGAGGATTTGTTGATCGGAACAACAGCGATGCCCTGCTTGGCCTTCCGTATCCGCTCATACTTGTTATAGATATCTTTCCGGATGCCCGGAAGGATGGAACTCCTTTGTTTGTGAAGTTCCTGTTCTTCCTTGGATGTTTCCTCCGTCTTCAGTTTGAGTTCCGTTTCCCGCTGGGCAAAATCGTCACGAATCGACTGCAGGCGCTCATTCTTGGGTTTCAGTGCTTCTTCAAGTTCCAGCTGTTTGTATTCGATCTCACTGATTCTTCCCCGGATACGCTTGATTTCCTGTTCGCAGTATTCGATCTGGGTTGAAGTGGCCTCATATTCCTTATTAGAGGTTACCTTCAGCAGCTGAGCATTATATTTCTTGATTTTTTCGCTGTTCCCTGACAATTCATCCTCCAGGGTCGCAGTTTCGGCTTTAAAATCCTTGACGGAAGTTTCATCGGTCCGTATATCCTCTTCCAGGTCAGTCATTTCCCGGCTCAGTTGATCAACCTGTCTGGGTAGGTCGCCGCGCAGTTGTTCGATGTCATAAAGTTTTTTGTCAATCACCTGGAGCAGGATCAGGCTGTCTATATTTTTTTTCAAGGCGGTCTCCTTACATCTATATTATTTTATAATTCATAACTGAAAATTGCAGAGGATATTGTTCCTATTCAAAGTCCTGTTTGTTACAGAATCCCGCGTTCAACATCACACCGAGATGTGATCGGGATTGTATTCATGGATATCACAGAATCTGCGCATGTGAACGGATCAGATTCAGAAATTCGTAACGGGTCCGGTGATCTTCCTTAAAAGAGCCGAGCATGCAGCTGGTCGTGGTCAGACTCCTTTGTTTTTCCACGCCCCTCATCATCATGCACAGGTGCTGGGCTTCCATCACAACACCCACACCGTCCGGATTCAGGGCATCAAAGATACACATCGCTATCTGCTGGGTCAGGCGTTCCTGGACCTGCAACCTCCGGCTGAACATATCCACAATCCTGGGTAATTTGCTGAGACCGATAATTTTGCCGTTCGGAATGTAAGCGATATGGCATTTGCCGAAAAATGGAAGTATGTGGTGTTCGCACAAGGAATACACCTCAATATCTTTCACAAGAACCATTTCATTGAAATCCTCTTCAAATACCGCCGCTTTAATGACCTTTTCCGGATCTTCCCTGTAACCGCTCAATAAGAAATCATAGCTGTTTTCGACCCGTTCGGGAGTTTCCGACAAACCCTTCCGGTCCGGGTTTTCTCCGTAATTGATCAGCAGTTGTTTTACCAGTTCCTGTGTTTTCATGACCTTCCTTAAAATTAAAAAACCCTGAATATGAAGTTATTCAGGGTCTCGCGTTATAAAGTGATATTTGCGGATTTGTTCAGGACTTATGCCGGGAGTTTTTTTTAAGGGATGTTTGTTTTTCATTTTTTCCATTAACGGATTCTATTAATCAATCGGCCGTAAGATATTGAATCATTTTCACTTAAGCAAGTGAAATCATGAAAAACTTAATTTAATTTTGTAATTTTCTTTTTTCGGTTCTTTTTTACTTTCCTTCGACATTGAATTTTATCCTTGCATAATTTTTTTTTTAAAATTACCTTTACCCGAAAATCACCGGAACGCAGCAAACCATTGAACACCATTACACTTTATTCAGATAATCATGGAGATGCAACATGGCTACCAAAAAAACAACCAAAAAAACAGCCCGGAAGAAAACCACTCCGAAAAAGAAGACTGCCGTGAAGAAGACTGTCAAGCCAAAAGCCAAATCCAAAACCAGCAAGATCCTCAGAAAAGCAGTTGCTAAAAAAACGTCTGCAAAAAAAACAGCGCCAAAGAAACAGGTTTCCTTAAAAAAAGCTAAAACCGCCCCTAAAAAACAAATCTCCAGAACTTCTCCGAAGAAAAAGGCCCCCGGCATAAAAGCCAAATCCGTTAAAGGCAAAGGGGTGCACGTGAATCCCCATATTTTCAGGGAATATGATATCCGCGGCGTTGTCAGGGAAGACCTGCAGTTACCTGTCGTAGAGCTTCTCGGAAAAGCCTACGGCACGTACATGATCGAGCACGGGGCGAAAATTGTCACCATCGGCCGTGACGTCCGCACCACTTCGCCGTCACTGAAAGAAGCGTTCGCCCGCGGCATGCTCTCCACAGGCCTAGACGTCATCGATATCGGCATCGTGCCGACTCCGGTTTTGTACTATTCCATCGTTCATTTCAAGACCGATGGAGGCATCATGATCACCGGAAGCCATAATCCCCGCGAATACAACGGCTTCAAGATGTGCCTCGGCCTGGCTCCCGTATACGGCGAGGAAATACAGAAATTACGGGTGATGATCGACAAGAAAGCCTTTAAAACGGGCTCCGGAAACCAGTACAAGGAAGAAATCCTTCCAGCATACGTCGATATGATACTCAAGAAGATCCATCTGGAAAAGAAATTCAAGATTGTCATCGATGCGGGCAACGGGACGGCCGGTCCCATCGCTCCGCACCTGTTCCGCTGTCTCGGATGCGAGGTGATCGAACTATACTGCGAACCCGACGGCACTTTTCCGAATCACCTTCCGGATCCGACAAAACTGGAATACGTTGCCGATCTGCAGAAACTGGTGATCGAAAACAAAGCCGATCTCGGACTCGGATTTGACGGAGACTCGGACCGTGTCGGGGCAATCGATGAGAAAGGGCGCATCGTGTGGGCTGACAAACTGATGGCCCTGTTTGCGCGCGAGATCAACAAAAAAACTCCGGGTTCGAAAATCCTGTTCGACGTGAAGTGCTCCCAGGCGCTGATTGAGGATATCAGGAATCACGGCGGGGAACCGGTCATGTGGAAAACCGGGCATTCCCTGCTGAAAGCGAAAATGAAGGAACTTCACAACCCCCTTGCCGGCGAAATGAGCGGACACATCTTTTTCGCGGATGATTTCTGGGGATTCGACGACGCGTTCTATGTCGCATGCCGCCTCGTACAGATGCTCTCCCGGAGCCACCAGACACTGGCCGAAATGTCCGACAGCATCCCGAAATTCGTTTCCACGCCTGAAATCAGGGTCGATACCACGGACGAAGAAAAATTCAAAATCGTCCATGAGGTCCGGGAATATTTCCGGAAGAAATACGACGTCATCGACGTCGACGGCGTACGCGTGCTGTACGGGGACGGATGGGGACTCGTCCGCGCCTCGAATACCCAGCCGGTTCTGGTGATCCGGTTTGAGGCCAAAACAGAGGAACGCCTGAAATTCATCATGAACGAGATTGTCACCAGACTCCGGAAATACCCGTCGGTAAAAATCAACGAAGCCGAATTGAAGGCCCATTAATCCCTAACTTTACACCGCAAAGGAAATTATGCGCACCGTCAACGGCGTTTTCCGAAACGGAAAGATTGAACCGCTGGAAGACCTTGACCTGGAGAACAACACGAAACTGCTGATCATCATTACGGATGAAAAAATCCACGATCAGGTGGCAACCCATGTTCCGGGTATATCGGCCATGGAGAAGATCCGGCGCCGGAGCACTATGGATATTTCCACCGAACAGCAGATCTCGTCAAGGGAAAAGCTCAAACAGGTTGTCGCAAATATCGAGAATAAGATACCATTCGAAAACCTTGATGCCGCGACCGCCAGCTTAAGGAGGTATTCCCATGATCATGATTGACAGCGATATTTTCATCCTCGATAATTTCTACAAAAACGATCCGCGGTATGAACCCAACAACCTCTTCCTGCACCGGGTGCAGAACACGAAAAAATGCACCACGATATTCAATCTGCTGGAAGTCTGCAGCCTGATCGCTCCCCATTGCGGCGAAGAGGAACTGCTCGGGTTTTTCGAGAACTTCGACCGTACGTACAACATCGACATCGTGTACCCGCTGCATTATGATCTGTCCACAGAGTATTTTTTGGATCATTTTTTCAGCGAAGTCCTGCTGACCATGCAGTACACGGGTAACACGGCCGAAGGCATGATTTTCACGACGGCCCGCCAGCGAGACATCCGGGTCGTGATATCCTGGAACGCGAAGCGTTATAAAAAGAATTTCGGGAACCTGGAAAAAATGGAATACATGACACCGGAGGAATACATGCGCTTTTACAAGTCGTTTGAGAAAAAGACCCCCTAACCCGACGGAAAGGAATACATGAAACCGATTGTTGAATGCGTGCCCAATTTTTCCGAGGGCCGCGATCCCCAAAAGATCAAAATTATCACAGACGCCATCGAAACCGTATCCGGAGTGACGCTCCTGAATGTCGATCCCGGCGCAGACACCAACCGTACTGTGGTTACGTTTATCGGCGACCCCGATTCCGTGCTAGAGGCCGCTTTCCGGGCTATCGAAAAGGCTTCCCAGGTCATTGACATGACCACCCAGAAAGGCGCTCATCCCCGGATCGGGGCTTCCGATGTCGTACCTTTTGTGCCGGTAGAAAACATCACCATGGAAGAATGCGCCGGCCTGGCCCGCAGACTGGGCGAACGTATAGGCACCGAACTCCGGATTCCGGTGTACCTGTACGAAGAAGCGGCCTCAACGCCCGACCGCAGGAACCTGGCGGACGTTCGCCGCGGGGAATACGAAGGACTGGAAAAGAAACTACAGGATCCCAACTGGAAACCCGATTTCGGCCCTGCTCTTTTCAACGCCCGTTCGGGCGCAACCATCATCGGCGCCCGGGAATTTCTGGTGGCCTATAACATCACGCTCAATTCATCCGATAAAAACCATGCCACCGACATTGCCTTTTCGCTCCGGGAAAAAGGGCGGGTGGCCAGAACCGGAAACATCAGGCCTTATTACAACAAGGGAGAAGTCCTTCTATACAAAGATGGGGCCTATCCGTGCGGCACCTGCGATTACATAAGCACAACCCAGAAAGAAATATTTGACCACTGCAAGCATGCCCATGGTTACGATCTGGCCGCTCTGCTCAGGGCCAACGATGTCGACCCTTCCCGTCTCGTCGGACAAAAAGTGTACATACCGGGGAAGTTCAGTTTCTGCAAAGCCATCGGCTGGTATGTGGACGAATACAAGCGCGCACAGATTTCCGTCAATCTCACAAATTATAAAGTGACCCCGCCGCAGGCCGTATACGATGAAGCCCGCAGGCTCGCCGTCGAACGCGGACTCGTTGTCACCGGAAGTGAGATTGTGGGTTTGGTTCCCTTCCAGACGCTTTTCGAAGCGGGCAGGCATTATCTCCGTATACAGGGCCGCAGTACGGGCATTCCCGTATCTGATGTGCTGCGTATTGCCCAATTCTCAATGGGCCTGAATGATGTGGCTCCGTTTGAGGTCGAGAAAAAGGTACTGGGCCTCCCCGTGTTCGATCCGAAGGCCCTGGCCAGCCTCAGGGTCCATGAATTTGCCGATGAGGTTTCCCGGGATACACCCGCCCCCGGAGGCGGTTCCATCGCAGCGCTTGCCGGAGCCCTAGGAGCATCCCTTGCGGCCATGGTGGCTAACCTAACGCACGGAAAAGCGGGATCCGAGAGCAAGGACGAAGCCCTGTGCGTTGTCGCCGAAAAGGCTCAGATAATCAAAGACCGGCTCCTTGCCGCCATCGACGACGACACCAACGCATTTAACGCGTTTATGGAAGCACGCCGGTTGCCTCAAAACACTCCCGGTGAAAAAGAACACCGGCTGCAAAAAATGCAGGAAGGGATCAAGATTGCCATCGACGTACCCTGGCGCACTGCCACCGCCAGTTTTGAAGCCATGAAACTTGCTTCAGAAGTAACCCGTATCGGAAACCCCAACTCCGTCACCGATGCCGCTGTGGGAACTCAAATGGGTTACGCCGGAGTACGCGGAGGAATTTGGAATGTGATGATCAATCTCAAGGATATCCGGGATGAAGCCTACATATCGGATATGCAAAAAAAATGCGGCCAGCTTCTGGCTGAAGCCGCTGATCTGGCCGGACAGACGTCCTCTTTTGTGGATTCACGACTTGATGAGATGATATTAAAGAAATAGCAAAACTTGCATGTTCCGGGCACGATTCCTGACCTGTAAAGGGCAAAGCTGAGTTCGTCACCCGTATAATTTCAGGCATAAAAAAAACCGCATCTGAATGCGGTTTTTTTTTATCAATTTCCGACATACTCGCCGTTGCTCCAGCGTCCTGATTTCTGCGTTCCGTCGGTATAGAACATCGTTCCGTGCCCGTTATATTTATTTTCTGACCATTCGCCCACATACCGGCGGCCGGTAGCAAAAGTGTACGTTCCGTACCCGCTCATTTTACCGCTTTCCCAGTTCCCGTCATAACGGTCGCCGTTCGCCCAGACATATACTCCCTGACCCTGTTTTGATCCGTATGCGAATGTTCCCTCATAGCGGTCTCCGCCTTCGAAGAGATATACACCGTAACCGTTATTGCAGTCCCCGTTAATGCAACCGGTTGTTGCATTCGCCGTTGAAGAAGATCCTGTAAATGAGCCGTTTTCCCATGTCCCAGACTTAACCGTTCCGTCAGCCTTGTAAAGGGTTCCCTGCCCGTGCTGGTTCCCCTGCGCCCAGTATCCTTCGTATCGTTCGCCGTTATCCCATGTGAAGACCCCATACCCGTGCCTGGTGTCGTCCTTGTATTCACCCACATAGCTTTTTCCGTCTGGATATCTGTATGTTCCCTGACCAGTCCTCTTTCCGCCTGTCCAGTTCCCTTCGTACTGGTCACCATTCGACCATATATATGTTCCCCACCCGTTATCGCAATTACCTGAAATGCAACCCGTTGAAGAACCTCCCCGCGCAGATTGTCCGTACACTTTCTGGCAGCCGGAACATTCCCCTTCAACCCAGTTCCCGCTTTCTGTCGCACCATCTTTGTAATAGTACGTGCCGTATCCGTTCCGTTTACTGCCCTGAAACTGACCGATATATTTCTCACCGTCTGCCCAGGTATAGGTTCCATATCCTTCCCGGTTGTCGTTCACCCATTGTCCCTCGTACATATCCCCGCTGGTGAAATAAAATGTACCGTATCCGTGTTTTGTGTTATTTTGAAAATCACCGCTGTACCGGGATCCGTTGCTATAAAAATAGGTTCCCTGCCCGTGACGGTTTCCTCCGGACCAATTCCCTTCATACCGGTCGCCTGCCCACTGAGTGTTGCTCCCCCATATGTAAACACCAAAACCATTCTCACAGTCCCCGCTCACGCATGCGCTTTCGGTTTGCCCGGAAGCGAATGAATTCAGCAGAAATCCCATTCCGCACAGGACATTAAACATGAGTTTCATACAAACCTCCCTTGATTAGAATATACAATTAATTTAATCGTTTTGGGGTCATATTTTCAAGCCCGATTTTTTCAGGTTGATTTTGTTCAGGGCGTCCAGAGCGGCATATTTGAATGACTCGGAATATGTAGGATAATTGAATATATTTTCCGTAAACATCTCGATCTTCCCGTTATGCTGCATGGCCATCTGGGCAATATGGATAATTTCTGTTGCCGCAGGTCCTATGATATGGGCGCCGAGGATCTCACGGGTCTCACCATGTACAATGAGCTTCAGGATTCCCGATGTATCACCGGAAATTTGCCCGCGGGGAAGTTCGGAATAATCCGATCGTCCCACGATATAACTCATTTTTTCCTCGGCCGCCTGCTCCTCGGTCAGACCGATATAGGAAATCTCGGGGATGGTGTAAATGCCGAACGGAAACCGGTCCGGAAAATGCGATGTTTTCTTTTTGAGAGCGTGAAGCACCGCCAGTCGCCCCTGCGTGATCGAGGTAGCCGCAAGGCTCGGCCAGCCGATCACATCACCGACCGCGTAAATATTCGGTGAGGTTGTCTGGAAAAGTTCATTTACGGGAATGTAGGTGTACTCATTCAGGGGAATCCCTACCTTGTCCAGCCCGAGCCCATCCGTGTTGGACTGGCGTCCGAGCGCAAACAATAACCGGTCACTGGACAGCGTCATTCCGTTATCCAGTGTGACGATGACCTCCCCGTTTTTTCTGGTGATTTGTCCAAAACCTGTGCCTGGAATGTACTGTACTTTCGAATAGGGAAAATGCTTCTTCAGGTGCCCGGATATCTCCTCATCCAGGAATTTCAGAAGCCGGTCCCCCTTATCCAGCAGGATGACTTTCACTCCGAGCGCCGCAAAAATCGTGGCATATTCCGAACCGATCACTCCGCCCCCGACAATCGTTAAGGATCTGGGGATTTCGCGGAGATCAAGCAGGCTTTTCGAATCCAGTATGTACTCGTCGTCAAACACGATATCCGACGGACGCCGGGCCACCGAACCCGTCGCGACGATAATATAGCGGCCTTCAGCCGTCGTCTCATTTCCGCTATGATCGATGATCCTGATCCGGTTATGACTGATAAAGGACGCTTTGCCGCCGATCAGCCGGACATGGTTTTTCGCAAGCTGATTCCGGATGATCCGATGCTCCTGAAGACGCACAAAATTAAGGCGTTCGCGGAGTTGGTCCATCGAAACGATCGGCGGGTCGGACCAGACATGCCGGTAAATCTGTTTCGGGTAGAAACCGGTAAGCTGTAAAACCGCTTCCCTCAGGGTTTTGCTCGGAAATGTGCCCGTATTGATGCATACTCCTCCCACATCTTCCTCTTTTTCGATGATGATCACCTTTTTGCCATGCTGCGCCGCCTCTGTCGCCGCAGCAAATCCTGCCGGCCCTGAACCGATCACGATAAAATCAACCATTTCGGACTCAACGGCTGTCATGGAATTATCTTTCTTTTTTCGTTTCCGGCTTTTGCGTGAATGTAATCCTTTTCACTTTTTTTTCCAAATATTTTCGTTTTTCCCGTCCGGGATGAACGACGGCTCTTCGCCAATTTTTCTTTGAATTATGAGTGTTAAACTTTATATTATGTTCAGCCATCCGGAAAACCTAAACGAGGTAAACCTCCATGAAAGAAAACAAACCGGAAAAGAAGCTCGAATGGATTTTTTTCGGAATCCAACAGGTTTTAATTAACCCCGACAAACTGTCCTTTAATGTCTACCAGCACCTTCAGAGGTTTCTTCATGTACATGGCATCCAGCTCTCGTTCGAGGAAATTCTCGCCAGCCGGGAAGACCTGATTCTCGGTCATGATGACGAGGCCCCGTTCCTGACGATCGCTCGGATGTACCTGTCCAGGACCGATTATCAGGCATGGCACAGGCAGGTGCATGATTTTTACCGCGAACGGATGCTGAACGACCTGATCATCATTCCCGGCGTGGAAGATGCCCTCAGGCAGTTGTCGGTTCATTATTCACTTGGCCTGATCGCAGACCAGCCCCGGGACATCCTGGTGTATCTTGAAAAAAAGCGACTGCTCCCTCTTTTCCGGATCCATGCCATCAGCGGTATCGTAAAAACCAGCAAACCAAGAAAAAGAATGTTCGAATGGGCCGTCAACAAGGCGGGAAGCAGTTTCGAACGCTGCCTCATGGTCGGATACCGCCTGAATGAGGATATTATTCCCGCCCGTCAGCTCGACATGATGACTGTACAGGCGCGCTGGCCCATCACGCAAAAAGGATATCTGCCGAAAGCAAAGAAACCGGTTCAATACCTGAAATCCATGCAGCGCGCGGAAATGTGGTCGCTCGATTCCGGCCTTTCATCCGAATCACCGGATGAGATCGTCACATCGGCGGAGAAATTATTCCGCACCATCAGGAACATGGATTCCGGATTATGAAATTTGATGTCTTCATCCGAAGCAAAAAATCCGGCTGGTACCGGCTCGAATCGTTTGTCCATCAATACCAGAACTCAAAAAAAATAGACCCCCGTGATCTGGCGGAAATGGTCCGACTTTACCGGTCCTCATGTTCCGATTATGCCTACGCAAAGTCGAACTTCCCGTATGAACGTGTTGTGGTTGACCTTAACACGCTTATCGGCAGGGCGCATAAAATCATTTACGGGTCGAAACCGTTTTCTTTTAACATCGTTTTCCGGTTCATTCTGTTCGATTTTCCGGAGACATTCCGGCGGAACCTACGGTTTCCGGTCATCAGCGCTTTGATTTTCGTGACGGCCCTATTGCTTTCGTTTATCGGTTCGTTCAGTAACCCGGATCTTCCGAAACTGCTGATTGGAAGCCAATACGTGGACATGACACAGACGAATATACAAAAAAATGACCCGTTCGCTGTGTACAAACAGGAAAACAGCCCTGTCATGTCCAGCTTCATCATGACCAACAACATTAAAGTCACTTTTTTTGCTTTCGGAATGGGCGTTTTCGCAGGGATAGGGACAATATACGTTTTATTCTATAACGGCCTGGTCATGGGCGTCTTCTTTTTCATTTTCTTTCAAAATCAACTGCTCCTGGAGTCCGTACTGACCGTAATGATGCACGGTACAATCGAACTGACCGGAATCTTCATCGCGGGCGGCGCGGGGTTGCTCATCGGCAAAGCACTCGTTTTCCCGGGAAGTTACACGCGCAGGGAAGCCCTGCAGATCCATGGTTTACTGGCCGTGAAACTGATTCTGGGAACCGCCGTACTGCTCGTCATCGCCGGAATCATAGAGGGTTTTGTCACGCGTATTGAAATGTCCGCGGCGATGAAAGGGCTTTTTGTTCTAGCTAATGTATTGTTCCTCGCCGCCTATCTTGGATTTTCGGGCCGACTGGGACGTATCCTCTGATCAGATCATGGAAGGTTGTCCACCCGGCTTTCCAGAACATCCTGTAAGTCCCCTGATATGACAGACATAAAATCGAATCCGGTTGCTTCTTCGATTTCATCAACGGATACGCGGTACGTCCGCCAGTCACTGTAGGCTATGCTTTTCTGATTGGGTAAAATCACGGATATGATTCTTGTATTGGCGTTGATGCCCCGCGTACCGATACCGGGGACATCCATGACCACAATGATTTTCCATGTATGGGCGGGAACATTAATCCGTCCGTTGGAAATGAAACCCTCCGAGCCGTACCCGCCTGAAATCACATACAATTCCCTGCCCTGCGATACCAGGGTTCGACAATAGCTTTCCAGGTCTGCCCAGGGCCCCTGATTGTTTTCAGGCGCCTGCGGAATCATATTCGTCATAAGGAATGTAGATGAATTATCATACTTGGTGAGCGTCCTGTCTCCCGAAGGACACATGTGCCCGCGATCATAGCCTGAACCGCTGTATTCATTCTGATTGACCACCTTCCAGCCGGACGGCAGATCCGGATCTGCACGAAAATCATCCTGACGGGTAACCGAACCCAGCCATGAGCTGTTTAGCTGCCAGCTCACCCAGTTGCAGGTGCCCAGCGCATTATTATACGACAGCGCGTACTGGGGCCTGACCATCAGGAAATTCTCCGGCATATTCACATTGTTTTCAGCCTGGCTGGGATTCCCTGTGATCATATGAACGCTGTAAACACCCGCTGCCGTATCCGACAGCGCCATCGTCAGTAAATAGGGCTGCCTGGCATCGAAAGAGCCGCCCTCGCCCCAGATCTTTACGAATACATGCCCCGCAGCAGTCAGTTTCATATCTATCCATTCGGTCTGGCCCGCGGGTTTAGCCGATCGACTGAGAATCATCCGGGATTGGCTGATAAGTTCAATATCATAATTCCGTAATGAGGGTACAGATAACGAAACGGTAATGATCCGGGCCGAATCGACGACGATCCTGTAATAGTCAGTATCTAAGGGGGTTTCAACGAACGCCTGTATCGATGCCGTAGCCGATTCGATGATCTGGGCCGTATCGAAAGTATCATTTCCGTCAACCGAATCGTCCGGTTCAATGAGTTCGGCGCATCCGGATAGGATCCCTGAAATCAATGCGACCAGAACCCATGGTTGAATGAAAGAACCCGTACTTTTTTTCATGATCCTCTTTCCATGAATATCATGTCCGGTAAATTAAATAAAAAAGCAGTTAAAGTAAATTAATTATTTTCCGCAGAGGCCGAAATTAAGCATAATACGTAACATTCGTTTTTACAAAAATGATCTGAAAATTATCTTTATCTTTGATTGATTTCATGCCCTGAAATATTTATATTGCTTCAAATTTTCAGGAGAAAATATGCTTAACAAGATCATCCTTCTCATTATGTTCGGATTAACCTTCACGGATTTCTCTTCAGGTCAATCCCTGTTTCTTGGCAAAAAATCCATGATCATTCTTAACACAAGGGACACTGCGTCATTCACTGGAATAAAAAAAATCATTACAGAAAATGAAGGGCACATGATACATGGCTTTGCGCCCAGAATTTGGCAGGGTTATCTCACGGAAAAAGCGAAGACCGAGATTGAAAAGACCGGATGGGTCAGCCACATTGTGAACGGACATTTCGACCCGAATACAGCGGGCCTCAAGAAAAAAGATCAGTTCATCATCAACTCTTGGAACAAATGGTTCATTCAAAGCCTGGCTATGCGCGGCGAGGATGACCGTGCCGGAAACAAGGATAAACCCGTCGGAAAAGCCGACCGGAATGAAACCAGCGAATACATGATCGGAAGCGTGTCTGTCGGTGTCGTTTTTATCGAAAGTGACGGAACCCTTGATAAAAAAACCGAATCCTGGACCCAGGAGGACAAGGAGGACGTTTTTCATCAGATCCAGAAAGGCCTGGAATGGTGGACCGAAAAAGGCGGATACAGGGCCAGTCTGACATGGACCTATGAATTCAAAACCGTCAGGACCAAGTACGAACCGATACAGCATTCTTCAGATGACGCTGATGAATGGACAAAAGATGTTTCCGTGAAACTGGGCTACGGCGGCGGAAACATATACGACATCAACCGAAACTACGCCAACGCGTTGCGGGATAAGAACCAGACCAACTGGGCATTTGTCATTTTTGTGGTACCCGCGACCAATGACGAGGACGGTGACTGGAAAGGAAACGGAGCGGTTGCCTGGGCGAATTTGGGCGGTCCGCTGATGGTCATCAATAACCGCTGTGCAAACTGGGGTGAAACCAAAGTATGGGAAGTCGTCACCCATGAAACCGGACACATTTTCAACGCGCTCGATGAATACAAAGGAGCTTCCAACGGAAATGAACGACACGGACTTCTGAATGTCATTAACGGAAACGCCGAGGAAGGCGGAATTGTAAAGAAAAAATGCATCATGAAAGCAAATGACGTTCAGCTCTGCGAATTCTCAGCCGGGCAAATCGGCTGGGTCGACGACAATTATGACGGAATTTTTGAGGTGGATTATCTTAACCTATCAAAAAATTTCAACCGGGCTCTGGCAAAAAAGGAAGCGGAATTTTTTAAAAATTCAGGCCAGCAGGTAAAGATCGAATTTGTTGACCCGTATGTCGGGAAAAACAAAAAATTTTACACGGAGGATTTTACCAGGAATACGCGGTCCTGGAAGGAAGACAAAAGCACAGTTGTCAGGAACGGATATTACCTTGTTGACGGAAATTCGGAGATGCCCGTATGGCTGCCCGATGTGTACAACGATTTCACATTGACGCTACAGACAAAATGGACAGGCGGTGACGTTTCCATGGGCTTCAGCCTGGACGTATCGTCATCTCCTCTGGGAAAAGTGTATTCGCTCGCAATTACGGGAGACGGCTATGAAGCCCACAACGAGGCGCTGAGCGGAGAGGCTTTTTCAAGAAATTATATGCCTCATAAGGCCATTAAACTAAAGGACTGGAACACGGTTAAAATCGAATGCAAAAACAACCTCATCAGTTTTTATGTCAACAACCAGAGAATCGCATCCTTTAAGGATAACAACGCAATCGACCGTTCCATCGGCATCTACGTCGATGCAAATACCACAGCGGCATTCGATAACCTGATTATTTCTAAATAACAGCATTCTTCAGCTGTAACGGCCTGGAATGTTCGCTGATCCTTCACCTGCGGTTCGGCACATTCCGGGTTTCAATAGGCGATTCCATTCAACAACAGAATCAATATGGATATCATGAATCCTGCAATCCTGATTTTTTCCTTGTAAGCAGGTATCAGCGACCACATGACCGGAATATACACAAACCAGATAAACAGTACCTGATAAATAAGATTCAGAAGGAACAGGAGTTTGACTTCAGCGTGACAATCACCGGTGATTTCACGGGTTAACTCATTCAAATCCAGTCGCCCAGGCTTGTGAAAGTGACATCGGTAAACGCGAATACGACATTAAAGCCGGAGTTCAGCAGAAACGAGCATAATCCATTCATATTCCGGGCATCCGCTCTCCCGGCCGGGAGCTGGTCAGAACTCATCCCCCAACCGATGAGGAACGGAGTCAAGGGCATCAGCAGAACCACCTAGAGCATAAGTTCGCCGTTTCCCTTGTACACACCGGCGACTGCGGAGAAAAACACCATAAGTCCAAACGGGATATATATAAAAACGAATACATGCCCGAGTTTCAGCCAGAAAAGCAGGTTCGGAATTTTTGCATCAAGTTCTTTCTGGTTCACCAGTAACAGCGGACATCGGTGACAAAGCCGAATCTGGAAGGTATACAGAAAAAAAACTAAAACAGAATCATCAGCAATGCATCTACATTGCCTTTCCGGAAAAAATCTTTGTATACAGAGATCACCCGGAAATCGGCGGCTATGAAAAGAAGATCAGAGGCAAAAGGAACTTATTACAACCTATGAAAATTTTCATGAAACCTGCGTTAATTTACTTTCATAATAATATATTCTGTTTTGTATTATTATCAATTGCCCGGCAACGGCCGCATAAAAAAGTCGAATCCGGTGACCTGAAAAAATATCATTTCTGAAAATTTATTTGCGATTTCCTTTAATTGATTGTAATTTATTCCGCTTTTGGAACCGATACAATCATTATGGAGTTTCCTACAATGGCTGGACAAGAAATTCTTCCGGACAAAGACCTTCATCTGAAGGAATTGTTTTCACCGCCAACTTATGAAGACTGGCGAAAAGTAGTCGAAAACGACCTGAAGGGCGTTCCCTTTGAAAAAAAATTAGTATCAAAAACATATGAGGGTATCGACCTTCAGCCGATTTACACCTCCGCCGGTTCAGATGGAAAAAAAACAGATTCTTCCTGGCCCGGCATGTTGCCCTTTCGCAGGGGCTCCCGGGTAACCGGTTATTTGTGCCATCCCTGGCTTGTTTGCCAGGACCTGCCCTATGGACTGGCCGAGGAATACAATGAAGCGCTCCGTCATGATCTTCAACGTGGGATGAACTGTATTTTTCTTCCGCTGGACTATCCGACACAAATGGGAATGGATGCGGATTACGCAAGGCCCGGTGAGGTCGGAAACAATGGCGTATCCATATCCGGGCTTAACAGCATCGCCCGCGCCCTTAAGGAAGTTGACCTGAAGCGACACCCGGTTTTCATAGAAGCGGGTTTTTCCGGCATGCCCTTCCTGATCCTGCTGAAAGCCTTCTGTGAAAAGAACAACTTTGATTTCAAATCCCTGTCGGGCGGATGCATCTCTGACCCGCTTGGCTTTCTGGCCGGACATGGCCAGTTACCTGCGGACATGAAAACTGTGTTCGATGAAGTGTTTTTTTCAACCGATTGGGTCAGCCGCAACGGGTCAGAACTCCGCACAATCGGGGTAAGCGGGCTGCCCTATCATAACGCCGGGGCTTCCGCTGTACAGGAACTCACCGCAGTTATGGCTACCGCCGTGGAATACATCCATCAGCTGACAAGCCGGGGTTTAAAGACCGCTGACCTATTCCGGCGGATACGGCTTGCATTCGGAACCGGATCCTTTTATTTCATGGAAATCGCCAAACTCCGCGCCGCAAGGATATTGTGGACAAAAATAGCCGAATCATTTTCCGTTTCGCCCGAAGAAACAGGGGTTTTCATTCACTCGGAAACTTCCTCGTACAACCAGACTGTATACGACCCCTACGTCAATGTCCTGCGCACGACGACAGAAGCATTTTCGGCCGTGATCGGCGGAGCCGACAGCATTTGCGTGCAGCCTTTCGATGCCGTATTCAGCCTTCCTGACGAGTTTTCAAGGAGGCTAGCCCGCAATACTCAAACGATCCTGAATGAGGAGACCCACCTGCGCGAACTGATCGACCCCGCCGGGGGTTCGTATTTTATCGAATCACTGACCGAATCCGTTGCTGACGCCGCCTGGACCCTTTTTCAGGCCATTGAAAAGCAGGGAGGCATGGCCCAATCACTCGTCAGCGGCGCTTTTCAGGATGAAATCAGAAAAACCGCTGAACAGCGGCAGACAGATTATCACAGACGAAAATCGGTTCTTGTCGGAACGAATTTATACACAAACCCTAAAGAGGACATGATCCGGCCGCGTGTGCCGGATTATGAACAGATCTACAAGAAACGCAGAGAATACCTCCAGAAATACCGTGTATCAGGAAATCAGGCCTCGAATGCGGCCGTGCTCCAGAAGCTGGAACAGATCACCAACCTGCACTCTGAGGAAATCATCAATCTTGGGATTGAAGCGGTGCTCGCAGGCGCAACTCTTGGTGAAATTTCCAAGGCTCTGCGCTCACAGGCCGGGGAACCTGTAAGGATCATGCCGGTAGAAAGCCGCCGGGCATCGGTATTATTTGAACAACTGCGCAAGGCTTCCGAGAATCACCTGCAAACCAAGGGTTACCGACCCTCGGTTTTTCTCGCAACGATGGGCCCTCTTTCACAGTACAAGGCACGCGCCGATTTTTCCAAGGGCTTTTTTGAAACAGGCGGATTCGATGTAATCTACCCGTCGGGTTTTGCCACCCCCGCCGATGCCGTCAGCAGCGCTATTGAATCCGGATCCAGAGTGATTGTCATTTGTTCGACGGATGATACGTATCCCGAACTGGTTCCACCCCTGGTCAAAGAAATTAAAACCAAAATCAAAGATGCCGTAGTCATACTCGCGGGTTATCCAAAAGATCAGATTGAACAACACAAGCAGTCCGGCGTGGATAATTTTATTTATCTCGGAGCCGATGTGGTCCAGATCCTGTCCTCCGTCCAATTTAAAACAGGAGTGAAATAATGAAACCTGATTTCACCAGCATCAAATACCAGACAGTATTTTCACATCAGCAATATGCCGAATGGAAAAGTCAGTTTGAAAAGGAATCCGGCCAGCCGTTTGAATCTGCCGTGTGGCAAACCATGGAACAGATTCCCGTCAGACCGCTTTATTCGGAATCGGATATTGCGGGTTATGACCATTTAGATTATTTATCCGGAATTCCGCCTTTTCTGCGAGGCCCCTACAGCACCATGTACGTTCAGCGACCCTGGACGGTTCGCCAATACGCTGGATTCTCCACGGCCGAGGAAAGCAACGCGTTCTACAGGCGTAATCTCGCGGCGGGACAGATGGGCCTTTCCGTCGCTTTCGACCTTGCAACGCACCGGGGATACGATTCGGACCACCCGCGAGTGGTGGGCGATGTCGGCAAAGCCGGAGTGGCAATCGACAGCATCGAAGACATGAAAATCCTGTTTGACAGGATTCCGCTGGATAAGATGTCCGTTTCCATGACCATGAACGGCGCCGTTCTGCCCGTCCTTGCGTTTTATATCGTTGCCGCAGAAGAACAGGGTGTTAAGCATGAACTTCTGACCGGAACGATTCAGAACGATATTCTCAAGGAATATATGGTCCGGAACACCTATATTTACCCGCCTGAAATCTCGATGCGCATCATCGCGGACATATTCAAATACACGGCCAGGGAGATGCCAAAGTTTAACAGCATCAGCATTTCGGGCTATCATATGCAGGAAGCAGGCGCGACGGCCGATCTGGAAATGGCTTATACACTTGCGGATGGCCTCGAATATGTACGTACCGGCATCCGGTCCGGAATGAGTGTGGATGATTTCGCCCCCCGTTTGTCTTTTTTCTGGGCGCAGGGTATGAATTATTATATGGAAATCGCTAAAATGAGGGCCGCCCGGGTGATCTGGGCCAAACTTATCCGGCAATTCAACCCGAAAAATTCAAAGTCCATGGCCCTCCGGACACATTCCCAGACTTCGGGATGGAGTCTTACGGAACAGGACCCATTTAACAATATCGTCAGGACCTGCATCGAAGCCATGGCTGCGGTATTAGGCCACACCCAGTCTCTTCATACGAATTCACTGGACGAAGCCATCGCCTTGCCGACAGATTTTTCTGCCCGCATCGCCCGTAACACTCAATTATATCTGCAGGAGGAAACTAATATCTGTAAAGTCATCGATCCGTGGGGCGGCTCTTATTATGTGGAATACCTGACCGGCGAACTGCTGAAAAAAGGATGGCAGCACATTCTGGAGGTCGAATCCTACGGAGGTATGACCAAAGCGATTGAAGCCGGCATACCGAAAATGCGTATCGAGGAAGCCGCGGCGCGCCGCCAGGCCAGGATCGATTCATCCAAAGAAACCATCGTCGGCGTCAACAAATTCCGACTCGACAGGGAAGAACCGATTGAAATCCTTGAAGTCGACAATACTGCCGTCCGTCTGTCCCAGATCAAACGCCTGCAGGATGTCAAATCGAGGCGGAACAGCCGGGAAGTTGAAACCTGTCTGAATGCCATTACGCACTGCGTTTCGACCGGGGAAGGCAATCTTCTCGATTTGACCGTGACAGCTGCGCGGGCACGGGCAACGCTCGGCGAAATTTCCGCCGCTGTTGAGAAGGTCAGCGGCCGTTACCAGGCCGTTGTCCGGACAGTATCCGGAGTATACAGCAGTGAATTCGGCACCGATCAGGATGATCAAGTCAGTAAAGTCCGCACATTAACGGATGATTTCGCGAAACATGATGGACGCCGGCCCCGAATATTAATCGCAAAAATGGGACAGGACGGTCATGACCGCGGCGCCAAAGTCGTCGCTACCGCCTATGCCGATATGGGATTCGACGTGGATATGGGACCCCTGTTCCAGACGCCGGAGGAAACCGCACGCCAGGCCGCTGAAAACGATGTCCATGTCGTCGGTATGAGCTCACTTGCCGCCGGGCATAAAACCCTTCTTCCTCAATTGGTTGAGGAACTAAAAAAACTGGGACGTGACGATATTATCGTGATCTGCGGCGGCGTTATTCCCGCACAGGATTATGACTTCCTCTATCAACACGGCGCGACAGCTATTTTCGGTCCCGGCACCAAAATCCCATCAGCGGCATTAATACTGATGGATGAAATCAATAAACGCTTCAGATTATAATGCATAATCGTATTTAGATATCCGAAATCCCTGTTTTCAAATTATTGAAAACAGGGATTAATTTTCTTGACATTTTCAAAAAAAAATAATAATGTAATACAGAACGTATTACATTTGAGTTTTGGAAGGTATGCATATATGTTTTCAATCCGTTTACCCGACGAGCTTGACGATCAGGTTAACCAGATCGCCGAGGAAGAACAAACCTCAAAATCCCAGGTCGTGAAGGAAGCGCTGGTCCAGTATATCACGGATTATTTTTCACAGGTATCCGCTTATGAAGCCGGTAAAGACTTTTTTGGCCGGCACGGCAGCGGCCAAAATAACCTTTCTACCAACTATAAAAACCTGATCAGGGGAAAAATCCGTGCAAAACACACTCATTGACGCAGGGCCGATCATTGCCCTGTTTAACCGGGATGACATCCATCACCTTGCTGTTAAAACTTTTCTCCGGGACTTTAAGGGAAAACTGGTCACAAGCTGGCCGGTCATCACTGAAACGATGTATATGCTTGATTTTAACCATCAGGTACAATGCGATTTCCTAAAGTGGATCCAGTATCCTTTTATAAATATTTTTTCTGTTGAAAAGGAACATCTCGACCGCATATCGGAACTCATGTCAAAATATCACGACGTTCCCATGGATTTTGCCGACGCTTCACTCGTTCTTACGGCTGAACTATTCAAATTGTGCGACATCCTTTCGCTGGACCATGATTTTTTTGTATACAGAGTTGATGGGAAAAGAAAATTTAACAACAGAATCAAATATATTTTTTCCTGACGGGTTTATTATGAACATAACGATTTTTTTATCGATAATAAGCACCGTATTCGCCATCCCCGTTTCGACCGGCTTCTCTTTTTCCCAGGAATCCGACTTTAAGGATATCCGCGACCAATACACAGAAATCCGAAACCACCTGAATCATTACCAGATAAGAAAACTTGACGTCCAGGGTGAATCCGCGGAAGGAGCAAAGCTGACCGCTTACATCGAAGATACTCTGATCAGGCTGATTGTTGCTGAATATTACGGGGAATCGGGAAAACGCGTCATCGAATATTATTACACGAATCAGCGGGTTTTTTTTATTCTTGACGTCATCGTAACTTATAACCGTCCTGTATATTATGATTCACTGCAGGCAGCTGAAAACAATGATCCGGAATGGCATGATCCTTTAAAATCAAAAAAAACCGAGGAGCGCCTTTATTTTAAAAACGACCGCATGATTCGCTGGATCGACAAAACCCGTCAGACAATCATGCCCGATTCAGACCTGTACAAGTCTAAAGAAACAGAATGGCTCGCTGAGAGCAATAAGATGTTGTCAGCTTTTTTTAACAGTGAACAGTAATGCACAGCAGACCATGAACGAAAATAAAACCTATAAGCCAGACTGGGTTCCCGAAAACGCCAGTGAGGCCTTTGCCACAAAGGTTGTAAAAGGAATCGATCCGGCCTCGGAGAAAAGTGACATACACAATCATAATAAATCCGTCACAAAAAAAAGATCGGCATTGTCAACCGACGATTATTATCAGGGCATACTGAGTAACGACCGCACCCTTCTTGGCCGTGCGATCACATTAATCGAAAGCAACGCCCAGTCCCACCGTCTCAAAGCGCAGGAGCTGCTGCAAAAACTCCTGCCCCATACCGGAAAATCCCTTCGAATAGGTATTTCAGGCGTACCGGGTGCCGGAAAAAGCACACTGGTGGAGACGCTGGGCTGCTACCTGATCGAAAAGGGGCATAAAGTCGCCGTTCTGGCTGTGGATCCAAGCAGTTCAGTCACCCGCGGCAGCATACTTGGCGATAAAACCCGAATGGAAAAACTTTCCCGGCAACGGGACTGCTTCATCCGTCCTTCCCCTTCGGGCGGAACACTGGGCGGAGTGACACGGAAAAGCCGGGAAACAATCCTGACCTGTGAAGCCGCAGGGTATGATATTATCATGATCGAAACGGTCGGCGTCGGACAGAATGAAATTACCGTACGGTCGATGGTAGACTTTTTTCTTCTGGTGCTGATCCCGGGAGGCGGAGATGAACTGCAGGGCATAAAAAAAGGAGTGATCGAAATCGCGGATGCAATCGCGATCAACAAGGCCGACGGACAGAACGTTCAGCGGGCTCTGGCATCGAAATCCGAATACGCCCATGCGATTCATTACATTCAGCCGGCAACCCGTTCATGGGTCTCCAAAGTAATTACCTGTTCCGCACAAACCGGCGACGGCATTGAGGAATTATGGAAAATCATACAACTGTTCCAAAAGGCAACCCGGGAAAGCGGAGCCTTTGACGACAGACGAAAGCACCAATCGGCGGAATGGATGATGACACTGATCGAAGATCATCTGAAAGTAAGCTTTTTTTCTTTGCCTGAAATTCAGCAAATGCTGCCGGATCTCAGGGCAAAACTGCTGAGGGATGAAATCCTTCCTACCCAGGCCGCTGAAATATTGATCGAATTATATCATGAAAAAAACAAAAACGGATGAAAGTCCTGTGAAAAAATCAAAACGGTTCTGTCCTCATTTGAATCCTGCATCCCTGACGATGGAATGAACATTTTTTTGCAAATAAATACCGAAAGGAACTGCTATGAAATTTTTTATCGATACCGCAAACCTCAATGAAATCCGTGAAGCAGCCACATTAGGGGTTCTTGACGGGGTAACGACAAACCCGTCATTGGTTGCAAAAGAGAAGAACATCAGTTTCAGGGAATTGCTGACGGAAATCTGCAAAATCGTCGACGGTCCGATTTCCGCGGAAGTCGTAAGCATGGAACTCGATGGTATGCTAAAAGAGGCGTATGACCTCGCAAAAATCCACGACAACATCACTATTAAACTTCCCCTGATCAAGCCCGGTCTTCAGGCCTGCAAGAAACTATCTTCTGAAGGCATCAAGACAAATGTGACATTATGCTTCTCGCCGACACAGGCTTTGGTTGCGGCCAAAGCCGGCGCTACTTTCATCAGCCCTTTTGTGGGCCGGCTGGACGATATCAGCACCGACGGAATGAGACTGATTGAGGATATCTGCCTGATTTATGACAATTACGGGTATACTACAGAAGTGCTCGTTGCGAGCGTCCGTCACCCGATGCACGTCGTGGAAGCCTGCAAAATGGGCGCCGACGTATGTACCATGCCTTTCAAGGTGATCGAACAGCTGATCCAGCACCCGCTGACGGACATCGGGATACAGAAATTCCTGTCCGACTGGGAAAAAACGAAGCGTCCTTAAACTTTGATGACATTTTTTCTGAAACGGAATGGAATCCTTTTCGTATACATCTCTAAAGAATCCCATAATTTGATAAGGACAAAATCATGTTCAAAAAAACGATCTTCCTGATTATTTTCATCCTCCTGCCGCCCTTTCTGTTCGGGCAACGCGATATCTCCTCTTCCCGTAACAACGCGCTGACAAGGGCGATCCGGCAGGTGGTTCCTTCCGTTGTGGGCATAAACGTGGTGTCCATGAAAGAATTTTCCTATTCCAATCCTTTCATGAATGATGATTTTTTCAGCCAGTTTTTTCCGCAACACCGGTATTATGATAAAGTCAAGGGCCTGGGTTCCGGATTTATCATTTCCGATGACGGTTATATCCTGACCAATGAACATGTCGTAAAAAACGCCATCGAGATCATCGTGTCGCTGAACGACGGAACCAAATATCCCGCGCAGATCATCGGGCTGGACCGTACCACCGATCTCGCTCTGTTAAAAGTCAAGCCCGAGAAAAAATTCACACCATTGAAATTCGGGAACTCGGACGACGCCATCATCGGCGAATGGGTCATCGCGCTCGGGAACCCATTCGGCCTGTTCGACATCAATAATCAGCCGACGGTCACGGTCGGCGTGATCAGCGCGACGAACCGTGATTTCGGGCTCGTCGACGGAGAGCATGTTTACCAGAACATGCTGCAGACAGACGCCGCGATCAACGGGGGAAACAGCGGAGGCCCGCTGGTCAACTCGGAAGGCGAAGTGATCGGCATCAATACCTTCATTTACAGCGGAGGGGGAGCCAGCAAAACCAATATCGGCATCGGATTCGCGATCCCGATCAACCGGGTTAAACGCATCCTTAACGACCTGAAAACCCGCGGCGCCGTAGACCGATCTTTCACAATGGGATTCCGTTACCAGGCCGTCGACCGCATGATCGCCCAGTATATGGGACTGACCATGATCGCCGGCGTCGTGGTGACAGATATCGATAAGGAGGGGCCTGCCGAGAAGGCCGGCATGCTCGTCAGCGACGTCATCCTGAAAATCAACGACTTCACCGTCAATAACGAATACGATATCCAGAAAGTCATTCTGGGAGAAGACCTGCGAGTCGATGATACGATCAACCTCGAAATTATCCGGGATAAGAAAATGACCCGGTTAAAGCTGAAACTCGGCAAACGCTGATAAGCCCAGAACAGGATTTTCAATGTGTTCGGATTATTGCAACCCGGAATAAACAATTTTGTCCGGGCCAATATAATCCAGCAAAAAACCGGTTACGGAGCTGAGCATCAATGACGAAATTTCCTTCGGGTATTGCACCGTTTTGACATTCTGCTCGAACGGGTAATACAGCACATCTGTATCGAAACGCTGTTTTCTTATGATTTTGAGATAATCGGCATTCATCCTGAAAACGCCCAGATGAACATCATAGACCCTGTCTGGAGGCACAACGGAGAATACCTCCGCGATAGACTGCCGGTACATCTGTTCCCAGTTTTCATTAAATAGCAAAGGGTCCCAGCAAAGCCTCACTTGCCAACCTCTTTCAACCGCATTCCGTACGGCGTGGGCACGCATGTTCAAATTTGGCGTATATTTTTCATACCGGGCAATCAGCGGCTCCGGGGTTAACGACCAGGCCAGAATTGACCGGGAATTCGGAGTGAGGCGGTCCAGAATATGCAAATCCGCGCTTTTCGTCCGGATTTCCAGCATTACATTTTCACGGTCGGCTACCCAGCGTGTCCATAAGAAACAAAACGGAACTATTTTTTCCATCGCCAGCAAATCCGTTTCATACGATATGCTCAGATCGATTTCCGTATCCGCTGAAACTTTTTCAGCTTCTTCCATAAAAGAATCCGAATTCACGAAAATCAGCACATTGGACGAAGGGTACATACCCTGGAGAAAGCAATAATCGCAGCGATAAAGGCAGTTTATGACCGGAGTGGCATAATACAAGGGTTTGCCCGGGTCATGGCCGCACAAAGCCGAGCCAGCGTGCAGGAACGGGGGAACTTTCACCGCCAGAATGAGTTGCTGACTGAGTTTCTGGGCCTGGTAATCCTGATGCGGACGGTTAAATACATCTTTGTAATTGCTTATAATCAATGGTAAGGCATCAGGAAACCGGTTCATGATTGCAGAGGTAAGCGGGTAATCTTTGGCGCGTTCCTCGATATAAATATGGGAAAACATTTTACCGGTACAGCTCATGCAGTAATTTCTCGAATGTGATGTCCCTCGAGGCCTGAGTATATATTTCCGGAAGTAAACACTGTGCAGGCAGTTCAAATTCCCTGTTATGCCTTATCCGGTATGCTTTTACAGCCTGACGCAGCTGCTGAACCTGTGTTTCCGTCAGCTTCAGGGTCCTTTTCAATTCTAAAACACCGGAATCGTCTTCCTCAAATAAGGGACTGCGGATGAGCTGTGTATGAATGTCCTCGGCGAATCCGATAATGTTATCCGCATGCCGGTGCATCATTTCTGATAAATCATTTATCGGAATCCGGCCGCCGCTGCAGTGGTCCGAAACAATTTTGATATATGCCATTTGATGGATTTTAAGGAATCTGGCGGCCGCCTGAAAACAGCCCGATGCTTCCATGTCATATAAAGCGTTATCCGGGTTGCCGGAAGGTATGGAACCGATCAGACGGTCAACGGTAGTCAGGGATGCTTCAGGAAAAGGATGCTTCCAAAGCATATCCGGATAATAAGTACGACCGGCTGATTCGTCGGTGATCTGGTTGATCATCCACGGGCTTCCCTTCTGTTTCCGGAGATCCGGAGAACCCGCAAAACCGGCATTGACCAGAAATGCATGATGGTAATGCTTCTGGACGGTTAATAAATGCGTGACAGCGGCCGCTGACTGCACTTTTCCCGTTCCGGAAACGATCAGTTTCACGTTTTCCGAAACGAACAGGTTAAATAAAGAAGTTTGATCCTTCTTTAGGCGATAATGGCGGATAAATGGTTTTGCCTCTACGGGCAACGCAGTAATAAAAAAAATCATGAGAAAAATCCGGCTTACCGGCCCGCAATCTTCCTCGCTGCAAGGATCGTATTTTTCAGCAGCATGGCGATTGTCATGGGTCCCACACCGCCTGGAACGGGAGTGATGGCGGAAGCGATTTCCTTAGCTGATTCATAATCAACATCGCCAACCAGACGGAATCCGGATTTCGAAGCCTTATCCTCCACGCGGTTAATGCCAACATCAATCACAACCGCACCGGACTTGAGCATATCGGCGGTAATCATTCCGGGCTTTCCGGCAGCCGCGATCAGTATATCGGCCTGACGGGTGATAGATGCCATATCCGCCGTTCCGGTATGACAAAGAGTTACGGTCGCGTTGGCGCGGGATGATTTCTGAACCAGCATATTCGCCAGAGGTTTTCCAACGATGTTGCTCCGGCCGACAATGACGATATGCATTCCATTCGGTATATATCCCTCGCGGATCAGCAACTCAACGACACCCGCCGGGGTGCACGGCAGAAACAAAGCTTCGCCCGTCATCAGCCGCCCGATATTGTAGGGATGGAAGCAGTCCACATCCTTTTGAACGGAAATGGCATCGATGACAGCGGACTCATTGATATGAGGAGGCAAAGGCAACTGTACCAGGATTCCGGACACGGCGACATCTTCATTGAGTCTTTCAATCCGGTTCAGAAGTTCCGTTTGGGTTGTTTCCGATGTTAACCGGATAGTTTGATGATCGATCCCGGCTTCCGCACAGGCCTGTTCCTTGTTTTTGATATAGATTTTTGAAGCCGGGTTATCCCCTACGAGTATGGCCGCCAGCTGAGGCCGGATACCGAGCTTGTGAAGCTCCCGGATTTCCTCAGCAACTTCTGCTTTAATGTCACCTGATATTTTCTTTCCATCGATGATTCGGGCGCTCATAGTACCTCTCTGTTTCAAGTTTTATCGATCCGGATCCGTTCGATATGCGTCGTTTTTCCGGATTCCGTATCAATCCTGAAATATAATCCGTGCAGCCGGATATCCTGTTCCGAAGGCTCAAACTTTGAATTCGTCTGGGTAATGAAACGGCGGATAGCGATTTCTTTCCGGATACCGATGACGCCGTCGTGCGGGCCTGTCATACCCACATCAGTAATGAAACCGGTCCCTCCCGCCAGAATCCTTTCGTCTGCAGTCGGAACATGCGTGTGGGTGCCGATCACGGTACTGGCCCTGCCGTCCACGTAATGCGCAAACGCAATCTTTTCCGCCGTGGCTTCCGCGTGAAAATCCACGATGATCATCCGGGTTTCCTTACGAAGCTTTTCAATCTCTTTGTCTGCAGTCCGGAAAGGACAGTCGATGCTGTACATATATGTCCGTCCCTGAAGATTCAGAACGGCTATTTTGAAATTATTATCCAGCGTAACCACAACGGATCCCCTGCCTTCGTTACCGGGGGGATAATTCGCGGGCCTCAGGAGGTTTTGCTTTATTTTTTCGTTTTCGCTGTAGAATGTCTTCTTTTTGTCCCAGATGTGATTGCCGCTGGTAATGACCTGAACGCCCAGTTTAAAAAGCTGTTCGCAGATCACTTCCGAGATGCCTTTTCCGTCCCAGGCGTTTTCCCCGTTCGCAATCACCACATCGGCCTGCCTTTCCCGGATCAGTGCGGGAAGCTTTTCCTTAACGATTTCAAGTCCTGATTTTCCGAAAATATCGGCGACATGCAAACAATGTAATTCCATTTCTCTCCGTTTCACTTATCCAAAGCTCCGGTCAGCATACAAAATTTTTTAAAAAATACCAAACAAACTTTAAAAAGAATTTAAAAGGCTATAATTGGAGAATCCGGAATGACTTCAATTATTAAGCCCCGGATATTTCAAAAAAATGATAATTATCATGGTTTTTGATCAACCTTTTTTGTTTATTTGCGTAGAAAATTTAAACAGATTGTCATTTTTTTTTAAATGATGCAAAACCATACTGATCTTTATAAGGCACTTGCTGAATTGTCATTGCAGCTTTCATCCGTGGAACGGAACAGCGAAACGGAACCCAATCCCTTCATTGACGGCCCCATTGTCATAATCAGCAGACGAATGGATTCCGGATTGACCGTCGAATATGCATCCTCCAATATCCGGCTGTTCGGTTTTCCCGACCACATCGAGAAGTGGCCCCAGCGCTCTTTCCTGGAACTCATTCATCCGGATGACCGTGCCCGCGTTCATGACGAAATCGATACGATCATTCAGTCAAACCGGACAACGGGCCGGGTCCATTACCGGTTACAATGCCCGGATCACATGAACCGCTGGATCGAGGATTTCATTATACTGTTAAAAAACGAAAACGATACAACGACGAGGTATTTCAGCTTTCTTCAGGACATGACTCACCGCAGACAAGCCGAGGAACGTTTTCGCATTCTTTACGAAATCGCCCACCAGGTCAATTCTTCCGCTTCCCTGGAGGAACTCCTCTATCAGATTCATCAGAGCATACGGGCGGTTATGTTTGCCGATAATTTCTATGTTGCAATTTACAATGAACAGACCGACCTCGTGTCGTTTCCCTATTTTGTTGATCAGTTCGACCGGCAACCGGAACCCAGGATCAGGAAAAAGGGATTAACCGAATATGTGATTCACACCGGGGAACCCCTGCTTTTCACCCCTGAAACGAAAAAAGATCTGCTTGCGCTCGGAAAGGTCGAAGTCATCGGAACCGTGCCCGAATGCTGGCTGGGCATTCCATTAAAAATGCGCCAGCATACGATCGGCGCACTGGTTCTCCAAAGCTATGACCGGTCGAAACCCTATTACCAGTCGGACATCGACCTGCTCTCCGCACTCGCTCATGAAATCGCATTCGCGGTCGAACGCAAACAAGCTACCCATGAATATCACCGCCAGAGCGAATGGCTGAAAGTGACACTCTCCAGCATCGGTGACGCCGTGATTGCCTGTGACACCCTGAGCCGGATCATATTCATGAATGGCATCGCTTCCAACATTACTGGATGGGGAACCGAAGAATCCATCGGCAAAACGATCGATGAAGTGTTCCGCATCGAGAGCGAGTTTCCCGATTTTCCCGTACAAAACCCGGTTACACGCGTTCTTAAGGAAGGCATAGTAGTGGGACTGGCAAACCATACAATTTTAATCACACGGGACGGGAAGCGGCTCCCGATCGACGACAGCGGTGCGCCCATCAAGGACAGCGATGGCAACATCCTCGGCGTCGTCCTCGTTTTTGCCGACATTACCGAGCGGCGCAATGCCGAAAAACAAATCCGGGATTCCGAGCGAAAATACCGTTCCATATTTGAGAATATCCATGAAGGAATTTACCAGGTCACTTCCGGCGGTGATTTCCTGACCGTAAACCCCGCACTTGTCCGGATCCTCGGATACCCGGACGCAAAAACACTTTCTGAAACCAATATCCGCAAACGGATATTCCGGCATGACGAGGACTTCATCCGGATCAACCAGATCGCCATGCTCCAGAACGATATCCAGCCCTTTGAAACGCAATGGTACCGCCATGATTTTTCCATGATCGATGTCCAGATCAACAACCGGGCTGTTTTTGACGAACAAGGACAACTGGACTATTTCGAAGCGACCGTCGAAGACATAACCTCCAGGAAAAAACTTGAATACCAGCTCCATCAGTCCCAGAAAATGGAAATCATCGGCACCATTGCCGGCGGTATCGCCCATGATTTCAATAATATGCTGACCGTAATCAAGATGAACCTGCAGCTGGCAAAACTGAAATCCCAGAATCCCGAGTCCGTGTCGGATGCCCTGGAACAGATTTCAGCCGCCGCCCAGCGCGCTGAAGCCCTGACACGGAAAATTTTATCGTTCAGCCGCCCGCACATCCTGAACATGGACATGAGTAACCTGAACCAAGTCGTTCACTCCGTCCTGAAAATGCTTGAGCATATCCTCCCCGCTAACATAGAACTGAAAGTCATTACCGATCCGCTTCTGGAAAATTCAAAAGTGGATGTGGTCCAGATGGAACAGGTCCTGATGAATATCTGCATTAACGCCCGCGACGCCATGCCCTCCGGGGGAGTACTGACTATCCGGACCTTCAACGCGACGGTCGACCGTCTTTTCACTCAGACCTTCCCGGCCGCAAGGGAATCTGCATATGCCTGCCTCAGCGTACAGGACAACGGCATCGGCATGTCCGATGAAATCAAGAACAGGATGTTCGAACCGTTCTTCACGACCAAGGAAACCGGTAAAGGGACAGGACTGGGACTCTCCACGGCATACGGGCTCGTCAAAAGCCACGGCGGATTTTTCCATATTGAAAGCCAGACCAGCCGCGGCACAACGGTCAAGATTTTCATTCCCGCCGTAAAGGAACACATCGTCGCGTCTGAAGCAACACAAAACGGGCCCTCGCACAGGGGCCAGGAATGCATCCTGATTGTCGAGGACCAGGACTATATCCGGAAGGCGACGATGAATATCCTGGAATCCGCCGGGTTTGAACTTCTGGAAGCCCGTGACGGAGAAGAAGCCATCCGGATATTTGAAAAATTCTCCGACCGTATTGACCTTATCTTTATCGACCATATGCTTCCCAGGAAAAACGCAATCGAAGTCCACCGTGAAATTGCCCCGAATTTCAAGAGGGGCTTTTACCTGGTCACGAGCGGGTATTCCCTAGATGAAAAACAGCACCGCTACATGTCCGAACACGGCATCGAATTTATCCCCAAGCCTTATGAACCCGATGCACTGCTTTCCAAAATTAAAAACACCCTGATGAAAAAGACGGCTTTCGTTCGATCCTGATTGTTCACCGTTATGGCCGGATATTACGGATAAAAATTACTTTCACTTTTTCAACAACACACAATCATGTTCCATCACGGGCTTGTTTGGTTTCGCAGGGATTTACGCCTTTTTGATCATACGGCACTGATTCGCGCGTATGAATCATGCAGGCAACTTTCCCTGATTTTCATATTCGATGATAATATCTTAGACACTCTTTCTCCGGATGACCATCGCTTAAATTTTATCTGGCAATCCCTGAACGAAATCAGGGAAGAACTGGGAAGAAACGCAGACTCCATGTCCGTCGTCAAAGGACGGCCTGAAGTCATCCTTCCGGAAATCCTCGCGGATAATCCCATTGATTCTGTCTTCTTCAACGAGGATTACGAACCTGACGCCCGGCAACGCGACCGGAAAATTTCAGGCCTTTGCGATTCATTAAATGTTAAAACCAATTCATACCGGGACCAGGTCATTTTCGGCCCCGATGACATCGTAAAAGATGACGGTTCAGTTTACCGCGTTTTTACACCTTACAAAAACAAATGGCTCTCTGCACTGGAAATGTCGGGCGTATTTCCGGAAAAGAAAATCCCTGACCTGCGTGCAAAGTTAAAACCCTTGTTCCTGAAAAAAGAATTTGTCTGCAGAAATCCGGAGGTTCGAAATCCTACGGACCCTGTCTTCACGGGAGGGGAAAATGCGGCGATGAAACAATGGAAAAAATTTATCAGGCACCGTCTTGCGCATTACGAATCAGGCCGTAATATCCCGTCATCAGACCTCACGTCGCGTTTATCCCCGCATCTCCGCTTCGGAACGGTCTCAGTACGGAGGATGGCCCACGATCTCATTGATTTTCCCCCTTCAGTGAGGCTCCCTTTTTTAAACGAGCTGATCTGGCGGGAATTCTTCATGATGATCCTTCACCATCATCCTCACGTTACCGATTCTTGTTTCAGGCCAAATTTCAATGGCCTCCGATGGAACGAAGAACCGGAATGGTTTGACCGATGGCGGTCGGGCCGTACTGGATTCCCGATGGTAGACGCCGGGATGAGGCAACTGAATCAGATTGGGTGGATGCATAATCGGGTCCGGATGATTACGGCTTCATTTCTCGTGAAACACCTGCACATTAACTGGCTGCAGGGTGAAAATTATTTCGCCGAAAAATTGATGGATTTTGAATTGTCAAGTAATAACGGAAACTGGCAATGGGCCGCCGGCACAGGCGCAGATGCGGCACCCTATTTCCGGATTTTTCATCCGGTCGGACAGGGAAAAAAATTTGATCCGGATGCCGCATATATCAAAGAATGGATTCCTGAACTCAGGTCAGTCCCCCAGCGGCAAATTCACGACAGAATTCTGTACAAGAAATTATACAGGGATCAGAAAGCCCTTCATCCGGATTATGTTCCTCCCCTCATCGATCCTGACGAGGAACGCCTGGCCTGCCTTGAGATGTACAACCGGGCCCGAACCGGAAACCGAACGCTGTAAATTGGACTGTAATCACTTCTGCTGCCGTCATTTTTTCCTTATGATAATTGATCTCCCGTCCGTGATGACTACAACATTCCCGGGATCGCTGGCAGCGGATTTCTGGATGCGGTTCAGGTTCGGATTCACGGCGTCGATGCGGAACAAGTCGGCATTATAGCCCAGCACTTCGTCCATAGCCGGGCACTGCATGATACCCGAGCAGCCGCCTTCGCTATTGGTGGAGGCCAGCACCACGATCGGGTTCGTCGCAGCCAGGATTTCCCGGTTCATTCCGTCTACCCTTAAGTGATGAGAAGCCTTCATCACATCGACTTCGGGATCTGTTGCCGCATTGTTCTGAATGTATTCACGGTAGGCCTCCTGCTCAAGATCGCCGGGCATCAGAAAACGGGCATTCCCGTACGTGAATTTCATCGCCAGAGATTCATTGTTGAAATTGGAATTGGGCGAGCCCCCGCTGTTTCCCTCATCGATCTCGAGATCCCACGCTCCTGCGCTCATGACTGTGATTTTTATATCCGGATCGATATTGAGCAACGGAGTACTGACATTAGAATTGCCCCTCACTAGCTCATGCATGGCCACATTCGGGCTGGAAGACTGAATCACACTGAACACCGAGTTATAAGTGGATTCACTGTACGAATCCGGTTTCAGGAAATTCACGATGGGAAAAACTTGCGGTACGGTACCCCACCGGTAACTCCCGTAATGATCTCCGTGCGCATGAGTCGCAACGGCGTAATGGATGGTGTCGCAGCCCTCGGCCTGAAGGTATCCGACAATCGCGTTGTTCGCCGTACTATTTCCGGCATCATAAAGCATTTTCCTTCCATTGGGAAACACAATGTAAAAACAATCGCCGGGATCCGGAATGTTGATCATATGAAGCTGAAAAACTTTGGGGGCATAGGTCACCGCTCCGACGTGAACCGTAGCCAGATGCGAATATCCGGTCTGTCCCATGGCGTTTTTCGCGCGTGCCCTGAATTTATAGGCCGTATGGGGCGCCAGATCAAACACGGTGATTTCATGAACCATGGTATACCGTTCCCCGGCCTTGTAGACATAGCTGTAATTCACGTTATCGGAGGTGATCTCGACCGTTCCGAGTGCCGGAACGCTGGTTTCAAAACCGATGGTGACGGTTCCGTCGTCATTTGTAACTGCCTGAACCAAACTGACCTCAAAGGGATTGTCGGTTACCTGTTCAGCACAATGTGTAGCCCCAAAAAACAGGATCATAACGGCCATTAAAGGTTTCAGTTCCCATACAGACCTTATCATGAAAAGCCTTTCATTTTGTTTGCACCAGAAAATTTAATTATCCCGGATTTACAGTTTCAGATAACATTTGCCCCCTGACCGGAAGCCGGGTAATATAGCGCAACATTCTTTAGATAGCAAATGAAAACGGAAACAAAGTACCGGTCCGCGCAAGGTTTAAAGAAAGACGAATTGAATGCTCTCTGGATTGAATTGTCCCTGCAAGACGGGCTTTCGATTCTTCTTTAAGTGGCCTGCCTTGTTTTAAGTGATATTCAAGAATAATGGACTTTTTCATGATGATAATTCTTTTGCTTTTCACGGGCCGGAATTTTATCTTTTTCTACGCAACTAACCATAAAGGGAAAAACATGAAAAGCAGGTATGACATTGTGATCATCGGGGGCGGATGCATCGGGACCTCTGTAGCCGCGTATTTGGGAGAATCGGGCTGTTGTGACGTTTTGGTGCTGGAAAAAGAAAAAATGCTCGGGACCGGAGCGACGGCCAAATGCGCCGGCGGAGTCAGGGCCCAGTTTACCACTCCTGTAAATATCATGATGAGTCATTACAGCATTCAGCAGTTCGCTTTGCTCGAAAAAGAAACCGGCATTCAGTATGTTCCCTGCGGATACCTGTTTGTCCTGAGGTCAGAGGAACAAAAACAGAGATTCCTTAAGAACATGGAATTCCAGAAGTCGTTCGGCCCTGATGTGCGTTTCGTCAGCCCGGAAGAAATTGCTGCCCTTTCCCCGAATTACAGCCTGCAGGGCGTTACGGGCGGGACTTTTGGCCCGAACGAAGGGCTGATCGATCCGTCCATGACAGTGGACACTTTTTTTAAAAGGGCAAGGAAGCATCAGATCGAATTCGAGACCGACACCCCATGCACGGGACTGAAAACCGCCGGAAAGTCGATCACACATGTCGTCACACCCAAAGGTGAAATCGCCTGCGACACGGTGATCAACTGCACAGGCCCGCAATCCAAGCTGATCGGAGATATGATCGGTCTGCAGATCCCCATCGAACCGGTACGCCGAATCCTGACCACCACCGGCGAACTGAAGTTCGTCACAAAAAAATTCCCCATGACCGTAGACGTTACGACCGGCGTATATATGCATCCGGAGGGTAACGGGCTGCTGATCGGGTACGCCAATCCGGACGAACCGCCCGGATTCGACGAAACCATCAGCGAGGAAATCCTTGACCGCATGCTGACCATGGCTCTTGAACTGATGCCCTGCCTCGAGGATGCCGAAATCAAAATGAAATACCCCGGAACATGGGGCGGTTTATACGAAACAACGCCTGATCATCACAGCATTATCGGTTACGTTCCCGGGTGGAAAAACCTCTTCATCGCCGGCGGTTTCAGCGGGCACGGGCTGATGCATGCCCCGGCCGCAGGACTTGCGGCATCGGAACTCATCATTCACGGCCGTTGCGATTCGTTCGACCTGAAACCCCTGCGTTTCTCCCGTTTTGCGGAGGGCGATCTTACGGAGGAAGTCAACGTAATATAATTCTGTATCCGCAATGTCCGCACTAGAATAGATTCAGGCTTCCGGAGTCAAATCATAACGACTCGGGGTTCATCCCTTTTCCCGAACACTTTGATTAGTCAGCAAAATGGCCGCTTGCACTTTCCGGAAAATTCAGGCTTTATTCATTCCGGATGATGACAGCGGTTGATTTCAACCGTAACATGGGTGAGTTCGCTGATATGTCCCAGTCTTTCCTTATAATGCTCCGTCGACTGATTTCCACCTGAAACAACTGAAACGATGCATGCATACTTCCGGTCTGCGACTTTCCACAGATGAAGATCGCTGATGGTCGTATCCCCGTCGGATTCAAGTTCCTTGCGGATATCTCCCGACAGGCTGCCTTCGCTTTCATGGTCCAGAAGAATAGCCGATGTTTCCTTCAGCAGCGTGTAAGACCAGCGGAGAATCAGCAGGGTTGCCGCCAGGCCCATCAGGGGGTCAAGATAATTCCATGAAAAAAACTTCGCGGCGAAAAGAGCAATGATGGCCAGCACCGATGTCATAGCGTCCGCAAGGATATGCAGGTAAGCGGATTTCAGATTCAGGTCGCCGTCTTCTCTTGCCGCATGATGATGATCGTGAGACCCTGTTTCGTGTGTATGAGTATGCGTCGTTGGCCGGTTAATGAGAATAAAAGCGCTGAGAATATTCACAACCAACCCTATGCAAGCGACCAGCAGGGCCTGGTCGTATAAGATCGGAAGCGGACGGATGAGACGTTCCACTGAAGCATACGCCATAATCAAGCCGACAATTCCGAGCACAACGGCGCTGGAATAGGCTCCCAGGATTTCGATCTTCCATGTTCCGAACGTGAACCTTCTGTCCTGCGCATACCGTCTTGAGAACCGGTATGCAAAAAATGATATTCCGAGCGCGAACGCGTGGGTTCCCATATGCCAGCCGTCAGCGAAAAGCGCCATCGAGTGGGTCAGCCAGCCGACCACAATCTCTGCAACCATCGTCACCATCGTCAGAATGACAACGATCAGAGTACGTTTCTCAATATCCTTTTTGTCAGTGTTAAATGTGTGCTGATGTTGCCAACGCCCAATGTGGCTTTGATGCATGCTCATCCTTTACTGGTACTCATCCGGCACAGCAACTTTTCCGGGAAAATATTGTCATCTGTCTTACTGTTCAAAATCAAGGTTGACAGGCTGGTTTCTGCGACTTTCGGTTAACGGCACATCCAGAGAGACTTCCTCGAAATTCATGTTATCCACCCACACTTCGGGGCATTCACCGGATGCAATCGCGTTAACACTGCTGACCACCATACCGAGCGCGATCAGTTTAGCCGCTTGCGGGATATCGATCACGATCTCGTCCCGGGTCCAGTTCAGTGTCCCGAAAATCGACCGGTTGTATCCGCGCGTATCGCCGCTGATTTCATCTGAACTCATCACAACATACAGGAAAACGCAGGCATAACCCTGTAAGTCCTTGGATTTAAAATATCCGCTCAGCCGGACTCTCTTGCCCAAATATTGGCCCGCATTGATAAATTGTCCGAGCCATCCGAATCTGTAATTGGACGTATCTGCGGAAGGGAAGAAATGAACGCTGGTTTTACCTGAATAAGATATGTGCTTATTCAGGGTAATGTCAAAACCTTTCCCCTGCCGTTTCCACCCCTGCGGTACCTGGCCCACAGATTGAACGATAGGAATCAGCAGCATAAGGGCCGATATTGTTACGATTCTGATGATCATAATGCTTCACTCCTTTAAGTGAAATCACAACTACTTAACAAAACGTACACTTTTTCAGCAATTTTAACAAGGTATTTCTATCATGATCCGCGTACCTCCGGACTCCGCCGGAAAGACTTCGATCTTGCCCTTATGCTTCTGAATGATACCGTAACTGATCGAAAGCCCAAGTCCCATGCCGCTTCCCACTGATTTCGTCGTGAAAAACGGATCGAATATCCTTTCCCTGATGTTTTCGGGTATGCCGATGCCATCGTCGCTGATTTCAATCTGTGCGTTTCTTCCGTTTTCATGACCTGCAATCAGTCCTGTCTGGATCCGGATATTCCCTTGTTCTCTGTTCTCCGCCTGATTGCGTTCGATAATAGCCTCCGCTGCGTTGATCAGCAGGTTCATGAACACCTGGTTTAGCTGTCCCGGATAGAAATAAAAAGGAGGAATTTCCCCGTAATTTTTTTCCACGCATACCTGTCGCTGGTAATTCGGAAGGAACAACGTCAGCGTGCTTTCCAGGTTTTCATGAAGGTCGGCGAACTTATACTCCGCTTCGTCAAGGCGTGAAAAACTCCTCAGATTGGTAATGATCTGCTTGATGCGGTCCACAGCTCCGGAACAGCTTTTCAAGACCGCCTCCGAGTCATCCAGAATCTTTCTTGTTTCAATGCCCGAACCGGACCCATCGATGCATTTCTGAATGTCGTTCAGGTACAGAGACAGCAGAGGAAGATAGCCGTTGATGACTGTGATCGGGTTGTTGATTTCATGCGCCATTCCGGCAACAAGCTGCCCGAGGGAAGACATTTTCGCGGTCTGAACCAGCTGCATTTGCGTAGTTTTCAGGTTTTCCAGCGCCTCCTGCAGTTCGGATTTCTGGGATTCCACAATCCGCGTTTTCATCCGGACCAGATCCTCAAGTTCCTTTTGTCTTCTGGTAAACTGTTGTTCCCTGAAACGGTACACTCCCAGTGCCGAGCCCGTGATAACCAGCCCGCATAAAATATAAAACAGGACCGTCTGATAGAAAAAGGGCTCAAGGTAAAATCTGAATTCCGCGTTTTCCGTGTTCCAGATTCCGCTGTTGTTGCAGGCTGTTACCCTGAATGTATAGTGACCGGAAGGAATATTCGTGTAATAAGCTGTCCGCCGGGTACCTGCGTCGATCCATTCATGGTCGAATCCATCCAGCCGGTACCGGAATTTAACTTTTTCCGGAGCGAGATAACTCAGTCCTGTGTAATGAAATTCATATCGGTTGGAACCCGGCGCGAACAGGATTTCATTCATGTTGTCATAATGAACGGGTTTTCCGTCCACCAGCGCATATTCGATAAGCACAGGCGGAGGATAGATGTTTTCGATAATCCTGTCCGGATCCACCACAGCGGCTCCCTGAATGGTCGGGAACCAGAGCCTTCCGTCGGCAGATCTGAAACCAGAGGGCTGGCCGGTGTTGCATTCGGCGCTTTTCAGTCCTTCGGCCTCGCCAAACACGGAACAGGTAATCGCTGATATTTTACCGTCTGCAGCGTCATGAAGGTCTTTAATGCCCGAACGGAAAACCCCGTTGTTCGAGCTCATCCAGAGATTCTGCCGGTCGTCCATCAGTATCGAGAAAACCCCGTCATCGTACAATCCTTTCGCGGTGGTAACCGCGGCGATACGGCCGTCTTTCATCCGGTTCAGGCCTCCGCCCCAGGTCCCGATCCACAAGTAACCACCGGGATCCTCAAAAAGGCATAAAACGACATTGCTCGTCAGGCCCTGATCGGTATTCCAGGTCCGGAAAACCCCTTGGCGGTACCTGTGAATTCCTCCGTTCGTCCCGACCCAAAGGGAACTGTCTGAACCCAGAAGCATCGTACGGACGATATTGCTTGGTAACTGGTTTGATGTATTGAACACGGAGATGATCCGTCCGTTCTGTGTTTGCACAAGACCGCTTTGCGTGCCGATCCATAAGTGCCCGTCAAAATCCTCGGCCAGGCATCGGACGGTATTTGAACTGGCAGCAGCGATGCCGGGAAAGTTTTGGAAAATACCGCCGGAAAAACGGTTCAGACCCTGGACGCGCGTACCGAACCACATATCCCCTTTCCTGTCCCGGAAGATCGCCGTAACCACGTTATGGGAAAGCCCGTCCCGGGTTGTATAAGTAGTGATATTCTGATTCCGCATACGGGCGATGCCCCCGCCGTCGGTCCCGAACCACATATCCCCGTCCGGATCCTCGTAAACGGACCAGATCATGTCATGAGGCAAACCGTTCCGAGTTGTGTAGGAAAAGAAACTGCAGTCGCTGATCCGCCCCAGTCCGCCCCCGCCGGTACCGATCCAGACGCTTCCTTCACGGTCCTCGCAAACAGACATGATGACATTCAGCGGAAGCCCGTCTTTCTGCGTCAGCGTTTCTGTCTGGTCTCTGCCTAACCTGTAAACGCCATGCGCGTCCGTACCGATCCAAAGTGATCCGTGCCTGTCCATAAAAACCGTGGTGATCAGGGCGCTGGGGTTCACAGCCGGCTCCCGGATAAAAGTTCCCTTTTGATATCGGTTCAGACCTCCGCCCCAGGTACCGATCCATAACTGCCCGGATGAATCCGACAATACGGAACGAATCGTATTATGGGATAAACCGTCCCTGTCGCTGAATTGCCTGAAAGTTTTTCCGTTGTAACTGCAGAGACCGCCACCATCGGTTCCGATCCAGATCATGCCCCCCGGAGCGCCGCACAGTGATAAAACCTGGTTGCTGGATAATCCGTCTGAAACGGTATATTGCCTGAATTTTCCATTTTCGAACCGGAATAATCCGCTTCCGTCGGTACCGATCCATAAGGCAGTCCCGTCCGCAAGGATCGCGCGGACCGCATCGTCTGTAAATCCATCCTGGTTCCCGAAAAACGTGAATATCCCCTGATCCATTCTGACCAGTCCTCCCCACGTGCCGATCCAGAGAACTCCGGTCGGATCTTCCGCCATTGTCGCGATAAAATTGTTTTTAATCGCTTCCGTGTTCTTTTTATCATACAAAGTGAAAGCAACACCGTCGAAACGGACCAGGCCTTCCTGCGTGCCGATCCAAAGGTAACCGTCCCGCGTCTGCAGGACTGCATTGGCCGAGTTCTGCGGAAGGCCGTCCTTTTTATCCCAGAATTTCAGCATATACTGGGACAAGGCCTTTCGCGGATCAACGCTCCATGCCCGATGCGGAGTGCAGATCCCGATGATCAGGTAAAGGGAAAGGAATGTATGAAGTAACAAAAAACTCTTTTTCATGATTTCATATTTCAAGTCTTTTACCTGTTATTTGAAAGTATCGAAAAAGCCGCGTAAAAACAAGAAAAGGTTTGCGAATAAGTAAGTTTATATTAATGATAATTTCAAAAACTTGAATTTATTCATGGCCGAAGCCCGAGAATGATATGAACTATTTCAGGATAAAAAATTCAGCGTTCAGTAATGAATATCGCCTAGCTGACCGGAAAAATCATGATTTCGATTCAACAACCGGCAGAGAAAAACTGAATGTTGATCCTTCCCCGTAACGGCTTTCGACCCAAACTTCTCCCCCGTGCAGTTCCACGATTTTCTTTACGATCGCCAATCCGAGACCGGTGCTGGATTCGCCGCCGGTCGGCCGGGCGCTGAGTTTTTTGAAACTGTTGAATATTTCCTGAAGGTCGCGTTCGTTCAGTCCCTGCCCGTTATCCTGCACGCGGGTCACCACAGAATCCGGCCCGGACTCGCAAAAAACCCTTACCTCGCCGCCCGGATACGTGAATTTCAGGGCGTTGCTTAATAAATTGTCCATCACTTCTGTGATGCGGGTTCGGTCAACGATGATCAGAGGAAGGTCATTGCGGCTGCTGATCTCCAGGTGAATTTTTTTCTGCGCCGCGTGGCGGCGGTGACGCAGCTCACACTCCGTTAAGATGTCCGCCATATTCTCCTGGTGCAGTTCAAGGTTTACTTTTCCTGATTCAATGGCCGTGATATCGAGAAGAGCGTTAACCAGGTTGCGTGACTGCTCTGCCGCAGCCAGAATGCTTTTCAGGTCCTGTTTCGTTTCATCCGGCTTTATGTTTCTGCTCTGCAGGTCGCGAAGGATCACCTGTGTGAAATTAATGATGGCACCCAGCGGATTCCGGATATCATGCGCGGCGATGCCGAGAAACTCATTTTTCTTCTCATTAAGCTTCAGCAGTTCCGCATTGGCTTCCTGCAGACGGATAGTTTTTATCTTCAGGTCGTTCGTTCGTTCGGCCACGAGTATTTCAAGCTGCCGGTTACGATTCCGGATCATTTCCGTACGGATACGAAAGACAAGATAGGTTATCCCTATCACGAAAAGTACGAGCAATCCCCTGAACCACCACTGCTGCCACCACGGCGGGATGATGACGACCGACATCGCAATGCCCTGATCGTTCCAGACTCCGTCGCTGTTGGAACCTTTGACCCGGAAAACATATTCCCCTCCGTCCAAGTTGGTGTATCCGGCAAACCTCCGTGTCCCGGCATCAACCCATTCCTTGTCGAATCCCTCCATTTTATATGCGTACCGGTTCCGGGCTGGATCCGTATAATCGAGAGCGGCGAATTCGACGGTAAAATAATTATCATCATATGATAATTCCAGCCTGCCCGTCAAACCTGAATTGAAGAGAGCGGATTCCGGCCGGTTGAATATCCTGAAACCTGTCCAAGCAAGCGGGGGAATATTCGGGTTATCACGGATGCTGTCCGGGAAAAAATAGTTGAGTCCGTTGATCCCGCCGAAGAACATCTCCCCCCGCGCTGTGATGCAGGCGGCACTCTGGTTAAATTCAAGGCTTTGCAGTCCGTCACTGACTGTAAAATGACGGATCATGTTCGCATAGGAGTGCAGGGGAGGAAGAGAGGCCAGCGAATCCGGATTAAATCTGGCCAGACCGTTATTGGAGCTGATCCATAAGAGTCCGGCCACATCTTCAAGGATCGCGTAGATCACGTTATTGGGCAGATGATGACGCTCATCAAAACGGACGCAGCGGCCGCTTTCCGGGTCAAGAAGATTGAGGCCGCGGTCTGAACCGATCCACATTCTGTTTTTCCGGTCCTGGTGAATACTGCGGATGATATTGCTGTTCAGGCTTTCCAAATCGCCCGGACGGTGTTGGAAAACCCTGAAACGGCGGGACGCTTTATCCATACGGTTAAGTCCCCCACCGAACGTTCCGATCCACAGATTACCCGTATTGTCTTCAAACAAGGTACGGATCTGGTTGTGACTGATGCTTCCCGTATCGTTTTCATCATGCAGATAGCGTACGAATCTTTTGTTTTTTTCATCCCATTGGTTCAGTCCGTTATACGTCCCGATCCAGAGAACCCCGCTTTGCGCGTGCAAAAGGGCCGTAACGGCGTTGTTGCTGAGGCTGTGAACATCGTCTGCTCTGTAAACAAACCGTATGCATCTTCCCGAAACCGGATCAAGCCGGTTCAGGCCTCCCTGCAGGGTTCCTATCCATAAAAGTCCCCGAGAATCAAACACCAGAGCGCGAACATTATCATCACTGATGGTGCCTGGTCTGGCAGGATCATTCCGGTAGTACGTCCACCGGTTTCTGTTACGGTCAAACTGATTCAGCCCCCCTCCGAGTGTACCGATCCACAATATTCCTTCACGGTCTTCAGCAACGCTCAGAACCATGTTGTGACTTAATCCGTAATCATATACCGGATGGCGGAGAATATGGTGAAACTTATGTTTGTGGCGGTCCAGTTTGATCACTCCTTCCCCGTCTGTGCCAATCCACAATCTCCCTTGCCTGTCTTCAAAAATCCGCCTGATCCGGTCGTTGGGAGTGCCTGTATAAGGGAAACCGGACGTTGAGATATGAATGAACCTTCCGGTTTTCCGGTCAAACTGGTCAAGCCCCTGATTCGTTCCGATCCATAAGACTTCGTACCGGTCTTCAAAGATCTGTCGGGTAGAATTATCAGTCAGGCTGCCCGGATCGCTCATTTTATGCTCGTAATGAGTCCATCTCTTTTCAGTTGGTTCATACAGGTACAGTCCTAATTCCGTACCAAACCAGATATTATGACGCCTGTCCTCAAAAATGGTCCAGATGTTATTATTGACCGTCCGTTCCTTGTTGTTCCATTGACTGATTCGGTCCAGTACTGTTGTTTTTTTCAGATCCGATATATCCAGCCGGAAAGCCTGACCATCATTCAGACCAATCCATAAAGAACCATCGTGAACAACGCACAGAGATAATATGTTTTCTTTTACCAGATGTTTCGAATCAATGGGAACCCGGGAAAAAACATCGCGGCTGTTTTCGTAAACAGTCAATCCGTTGGCCGTTCCGATCCAGATATTACCGCTGCTGTCTTCTGCCAGTGCACGAACGTAGTTGTCGCTCAGGCTCTTTTCATTATCCGGCATATGCGTATAACATGTAAACCGGTTGTGGTTCACTTCAAAAAGCGCAAGCCCCTGGGCCGTTGCAATCCAGAATCTTCCCGAACGGTCGGTCATGCCGTCTGAGATATAATTATTACAGATTGAAGATGAATCCGTAAGGCTGTTCCGGTAAACCGTAAACCGGTAACCGTCATATTTGTTGAGCCCGTCCTGTGTACCGAACCACATGAAGCCGGGACTATCCTGCAGAATGCAGTTGACCGTGCTTTGGGAAAGCCCCTGTTCGATTGTGATATGATCCGCAGCTATCGGATTGGACTGGGACATCATGCGGTTTCCGGTAAAACTGAAAACAACAAGAATGAAAAAAAAGATACGATAATGACTTTTCAGAGAATCGCTGATTGTCCGCCGGTATTCAGTTACAAGGAGCATCTGCAATTCCAGTTTGTTTCTCCATCCCATTCAGGAAATGTAATGATTTCCTTCCGAAATGTAAAATATTAATTTTTCATAATACATATGCAGTGAAAATATTAATCCGTAATCTATTCAGCCGGATTATTGTATCATTCCCAACGAAAAAGCTACAAATGCAGGACCGTTATACAATCCGTGGATAAAAATTCCGGACACCGTATTTCGTGTTTTGTGGAATACAAAAGGGACGATCAACATCACGGGCAGAAGCATGATTATCAGATCCGGGCCAAACGGAATATGAAAAACCGTCCACAGGGCAGAACCGATAAACCATGAATAACGTGACGGAATCCTTGCCTGCATATAACCCCTCCAAAGAAGCTCCTCCCCTACAATATTGAAAAAGAACATGGGTAGCCAGATCAGCAGATATCCGATTTCGGTTCCCCGGAAAGGGCTTAATTCAAAGAACCATGGCGTTGTTTGGATCATGCTGACGCCGTAATGCCGGTGCAAATACGAATAAGCGATATAAATGATTCCTGTCAGCAGCAGGATAAGCAACAGCCCAGAGACCGAATATACCCAGTCATAGCGCGTCATCGGCCGGACATGCAGGCTGTGCATCGCTTCCCGGAAATGAAGATTTCCTTCCCGTCTTGCAAAAAATAACGCAGCCGTCAGGAGAGGAACAAAAAGAAAATAACCGGTTATGAACCAGTACACAGTCGGATTCAGGAATAATACTGACTTGAAAAACGGTAAGAGCGTAAAAAGCAGCAGAAAGAAATACCCCGTCGCGGCGCCGGTGATCAGAAAAGCTCTGGATAATGAAACGGGACGCATGTTATGAACGCCGGATCAGCTTTCTCTGCTTATTTTCGCGCCCAGTGCGTTCAGCCGTTTATCGATCTGTTGATATCCCCGGTCAAGTTGCCGGATATTCTGAATCGTTGAGGTACCTTCGGCGCACAAGGAAGCGATGAGAAGAGCCATGCCCGCTCGGATATCGGGACTGGTGATGAGTTCACCGTGAAGTTTCGTCGGGCCGTTGATGACTGCGCGGTGCGGATCACAAAGAACGATCCTCGCGCCCATGGTGATCAGTTCGTCCACGAAGAACAGGCGGCTCTCGAACATTTTCTCAAAGATGAGCGCGAGGCCGTTGCACTGCGTCGCGGTCACCACCATGATGCTCGTAAGATCGGCCGGAAATCCCGGCCAGGGCGCGTCGTCGATCTTCGGTATGGCACCGTTCATATCACTGTTGATTTCGAGCGGCTGATGACCGGACACGAAAATGTCCTCGCCTCGGATTTCGGGCCGGATGCCCAGCTTGTTAAACGCCAGCAGGATCATTCTCAGGTTTTTCGGATAGGCGTTTTTAATGAGAATCTCGCTCTTGGTCGCGGCCGCCAATCCGATGATGCTGCCGATTTCGATATGATCGTTCATGATAACATGTTCGCAGCCATGAAGCTCCTTCACGCCCTCTATGGTAAGAATATTGCTGCCGATGCCTGATATTCTGGCTCCCATCGCGTTGAGCATTTGACAAAGGCCCTGAACATGCGGCTCGCAGGCGGCGTGACCCAGAACCGTCGTCCCTTTTGCCAGAACGGCCGCCAGGACGGCGTTCTCCGTCGCCATGACGCTGGCTTCGTCGAGAAATATGTCGTTGCCTTTCAGACCATCCGTCCGCATGCGGTAAAATTTATTGTCCTGACTGATCTCCGCACCGAGCTGTTCAAGCGTGGTGATATGGGTATCCAGCCTCCTCCGCCCGATTTTATCTCCGCCCGGCGACGGCAAACAGATTTTTCCGTGCCTCGCGAGCATGGAACCCGCGAATAAAAAGGATCCTCGGATTGCAGAGGCCATGTCCGGATCGGGAATGTCGGTGGCGATATGTTTTGCCTGAACGGTCCATTCGTTCGCGCCCGTGGATTTCACCTCCGCCCCAAGGGCCGCGGCGATCTCCAGCATTTTCCGGGCATCGCTTACATCGGGAACATTTTTCAAAACGACCGGTTCAGAGGTCAGCATGGTCGCCGCAATGACGGGAAGCGCTTCATTTTTATTTCCCGCAGGAACAAATATTCCTTTTAAAGTATGTCCGCCTTCAACAATAAATTTTTCCATGAGGAATTTCCTGTTCGTTTAATTAGTCATGATTTCTTGTCGGTTCACGTTCGTCATGCATCCCGTCCACTACGCCGACGATGACGGCCTGTACGGGATTTTTACTGTTCCTGAGAATCTTCCTCGCTGAACCTCCCTCACGCATGACAATCACTAGATCGTTGATTCCGGCGTTGACCTGATCGATCGCGAGCATGTCGTTGCCGACGGGATTTTGATCCAGATCGACAGGCTGAACGATCAATATTTTATATCCCCCGATATGCCTGTTTTTATGCGTTGATACTACGGACCCTGTCACTCGGCACAGTGTCATGTTTTTTAACCTCGTTTATTTGGTTAACAGATTTTTTCTTAATACATCCAGAGCGAATTGTACAGTCCGTTCTTTGAACGAAAGACGGTCCAGCGGAACCAGTGTCTTAAAAGGCTGATGAACCGTAGTTTTATCTCCTATGCATAACCCTATATAGACAAGTCCCACGGGTTTGGTTTCTGTCCCGCCTGTCGGCCCTGCGATGCCGGTCGTTGCCAGTCCGATATCTGTTCCTGAACTTTTTCTCACACCCTCGGCCATGGCCATCGCTACTTCCCCGCTCACCGCACCATAATCCCGGATCAGTTCTTCAGGAACTCCGAGCAGTTCACACTTCGACTGATTGCTGTACGCAACGACACCGCGCATGAAATATCCGGAGCTTCCGGGAATATTGGTCAGCCGGTTCGCAAGCATTCCGCCCGTGCAGGATTCCGCGGTCGCGACGGTCATCCCTGCTTTCAACAGCAGCCGGGCAACCGTTTCCTCAATCGTATCGTCATCCATGCCGAAGACGGCGTTGTCAAAGCGCTCGTTAACGCGTTCCTTCCATAGATTCAGGGGCTCTTCAAAGCCGTCTGTCTGTGTCACGGCAGGAATGCTTTTTTTCAGGGTCAGTCGTATATCCACACCCCGGGTGATTTTGGGAAGAAATGCCACATCGAATAAGGATTCATAATGCACGATCAGGTCTTTGGTTTGTTCAAATAATACCGATTCCGGGACGTTCGTGGTTCGCAGCGTCCTGTGAAGTGTCGTTTTGACAAACCCGAGATTCTCCAGGAACGGGCGGATATGTTTGTCGACCATCGCCTCCATTTCACGCGGAATTCCCTGAAGAACGAATCCTTCAGCATGCAGGTGCCGGAAACGAATGCCCGGCGCGGTTCCCAAGGTATTGCTCAGGTAACCGGCGTCCTTCGGAATCATGCCCTGGATTCGGTTGGATTCGCTCATCGTCCAGTTCATCCGCTTGTACATGGCAAGAATTTCATCCATGGCCGGTTCGTTCATTTCGAGGGGCGAATGAAGAAAGGCCGCAACCGCATGCCGGGTCTTGTCATCATGGGTCGGGCCGAGTCCTCCGCAGGAAATAACCAGTTCTGACCGCATACATGCCGATTCGAACGCTTCGGCGATAGCGTCCAATGTATCGCCGACTTTAGTAATGCGCCGCACCGGTATGCCGTATTCTGCGAGATACCTGGTAAGATAAACCGAATTGGTATCCCGGATCAGGCCTAACAGGATTTCATCACCAATGATAATGATTTCAGTTTTCAAATCGACAGCCTGTCAGGGTTTGGATAAAAACAATTACGGGTTCGCAATCAATTCGGATGTTGTAAAAAAGAAACCGATCTCAATCGCGGCATGTTCATCGGAATCGGAGCCATGAACGATGTTCATTTGTTTACTGGTCGCGAAGTCTTTGCGGATCGTTCCGGGGGCGGCTTCATTGGGATCGGTTGCGCCCATCAGCCGCCGGAAATCCAAAACTGCGTTTTCCTTTTCGAGCACAACCGGCATGCAGGGGCCGGAACTCATAAAATGGGTAAGACCCTCGTAAAACGGCTGTCCGCGGTGGATTTCGTAAAATATCCCCGCATGCTCTTTCGACATCCGTATCATTTTCATTCCGATGATTTTAAATCCAGCTTTAAGGATACGGTCAATTACCTGCCCTTGTTTGTTTTGATTGAGGCAATCGGGCTTAAGAATGGCGAGAGTGTGATGATGCATGAAGTTCTCCGGATTTGGATGGGTGAACTTTAAGTTTCTTTTTTATTACTTGCAATAACTCATGGATTTTTTTAGCTTCATTATTGAAATATAAACGAGTTCGTAATAGGGTTCAAATCATTTTTAAAAAATCTGTTTTTGTCCGGCAAAGGGAATGACCTGATGTTAATTACGTTTAATGATGATACCTGTCTTGATTCGCGCAGACTTTCGCCGGATTAAACGGACCGAACTCAAGAACGTCTAATGATGATCAGCAATTAAAGGAAAAACTATGAATCGCGTCACTTTTTTGATGCTCCCCGTATTCATGATGCTCCTCTACGGAAACGTATTCAGTCAGCAGGAACAAAAATGGTTTGGCCAGAATAAAGTGCAATACAGGAATTATGACTGGAACTTCATCCAGTCCGAGCATTTTGACATATATTTTTACAGGGGGGGAGACCGGCTGGCCCGCTTCACCGCCGAGGTTGCTGAAAGCGCTCTGGTACCGATCGCTGAGGATTTCCGCCAATATGAAATCCAGAACCGGATTTCGATCATTCTTTACAACTCTCACAACCAGTTTCAGCAGAATAACGTGATTGACGAATACATGCCCGAAGGCGTAGGCGGAGTGACGGAGCTTTTCAAAAACAGGATAGTCATCCCCTACGAAGGATCCTATGAGGATTTCCGGCATGTCATCCATCATGAGCTGACACACGGTGTGATGAATGATTTCATGTACGGGGGGTCGATGCAGTCGCTGATCACGGGACGCATCCGTATCCAGATCCCGCTCTGGTTCGCCGAGGGATACGCCGAATACTCATCCAGGCATCACCATTTTCATACACAATCCGACATGCATGTTCGCGATGCCGTAATTGAGGGCTATCTTCCGAAACTCGATCAGATTGACGGCTATGCGTCCTATACGGTAGGACCGACCGTTTTTCGTTTCATTGAGGAGCGGTACGGCAGGGAAAAAGTAGCCGAATTCATCACCAAGCTCCGGATTTCCGGAACGGTGAATTCGACGATCGAGGCCACGTTTGGAATGAAAATGGAGGAGTTCTCCGACAAATGGGCGCTGTATCAGCGGAAAACCTATTATCCGGACATCGCCTCGATGCAGTCGGTGAAGGAAATCGCGAAACAGCTCACCAAGCATGATATCGACCAGCATTTTTATAATTATACACCGACTCTGTCCCCGAACGGCGACCAGATCGCCTATCTGTCTGACCGCGACGGTTACGCCGACATTTACCTGATGGACGCGGTGGACGGAAAAATCCTGCGTAAGATTGTTTCCGGCGAGAAAACCCCGGATCTTGAGGAACTGCACTGGCTGAGCCCCGGCATGTGCTGGAGCCCGGACGGAAAAAAAATCGTGATCTCTGCGAAGGCCAGTGACAATGACGCGCTGATGGTCATCGATGCGGCGTCCGGTACCATCGAAAAATACAAGTGGAACGACCTAGAAGGCGTGTTCGGCGGAAATTTTAGCCCCGACGGAAAAAAGATCACGTTTGCGGGCATGCGGTCCGGCCAGAGCGACATTTATGTCTTCAATCTTGAAACGAAAGAACGCCTGAAAATCACCGATGACATTTTCAGCGATTCCAAGCCCTCTTTCAGCCCCGACGGGCTGAAAATCGCTTTTGTCTCGGACCGGGGTTCTGCCGATATTCCGTCCGGCCGTATGAAAAAAGCCGAGTTTGATTTCTCCCAGACGGATATCTTTGTCATGAACGCCGCAGGCGGAGGAATTGAACGCATCACCACCGATCCCATGAACGACGACTGGCCGCAATGGTCCCCCGATCAGAAAAAACTGATCTTCACTTCCGACCGGAACGGCGTCAGTAATTTATTTATCGCCGATCTTGAGACAAAGAGCAACTACGCGATCACAAACAATCTCAGCGGCATTTTCCAGCCGTCGCTCAGCAGGGACGGCCTGCTGGTCGCATTCACCGGATTCAACAAAAGCGGATTCGACGTCTTTACCCTGAAACGGCCGTTTGAGCAGAAGCCCATCGACCTGACTTTAACCGTTTCCATGAAGAAATTCCGGAAGGACATGGACCTGCCCGAGTCGCTGAAAGATCAAAACGCGATATCCGCCGATTCCGCTTCAAAAGACACTTCGTCCGGAAACTTGTTTTCCGGCGGCGCCTCCGGATCCTCAGATACTTCCGGGACCAAGCCCCGTGCCGATTTATCATTCCGGAATTATATCTTTGCCGATTACGGAAAAGACACGGCAAGAGAAGAAATCGAACCTGTGAAACTCACAAAGGATCGTTACCTGAATTCCGACGGCGATTACCGGATCAGAAAATACAAAGTGAAATTCACGCCGGATATATTTTACGGAGCCGCGGGATTCAACACCCTGACGGGTTTTGAAGGTACGACGCAACTCGCTTTCAGCGACATCCTGGGCAATCACAGGCTGTTGTTCGGCACGAACCTGTTTTTCGACCTGAAAAACAGCAGTTTCTCCGGGGCTTACTATTACCTGTCCAACCGGACGGATTACGGATTCATGGCGTTTCATACCGGTTATTCCTTTCTCACCGATTATGTGTATGAGATCGGGGGAACACCTGTTCCGGGTTTCAGCGACGGATATGCGGATAGCTGGGTTCGCTATAGGTATTACGGCGCCGCTGTTTCGGCATCCCGTCCCCTGAACAAATTCAACCGGTTCGATGTCGCGCTTACGCAGTTCACGCTTTCCCGCGAAACGGAACTGACGAATGACCTGAAGCTGGCCGGGCTGAAAAAGGAGGATATTCCGGGCCTTGGCCCGAACCGAAGGTCAAGCAACACGATCGTGTCGACGGCATGGGTGACGGACAATTCCCTCTTCACGATTTTCGGCCCTTTTGACGGACGGCGCGCGCAGATCGAACTGACGATGAGCCCCGGCATCCAGAAAGACGCGATGAATTTCACCACCATCACAGGGGATTACAGGAAATATTTCTGGTTTAAAAAATATTACGCGGTCGCGACTCGTGTCAGCGCCGGGGCGACATACGGTAAAAACCCACAACGCTTTTTCGTGGGCGGAATGGATAACTGGATCGCACCGAGTTTCACCAACGGAGATATTCTCGTCGACACTTTCGAGGATTTTCTGGCGACATTTGTCACGCCCGTACGCGGGAGTTATTACTATGAACTGCAGGGAACGCGTTATGCCCTGGCCAATTTCGAATTCCGCTTTCCCCTGATTCACTATCTCCAGGCCGGATTCCCGCTCCCGGTTTTCCTGCAGCAGATCCGGGGCGTGACTTTTCTCGACATCGGCGCCGCATGGGGCGGACCGGATTACAATTTTTATGACCGGGACAGTATTCTGGTTGGCCGAGGCAATTACCGTTATGTAGATAAGAACGGGAACATCATATACAACCGAGGCAAATTCAACTGGACCAAAACCCTGAAAAGCGGAGAAACCGTATTTCAGGATATCCGTATGGGATACGGATTCGGAATCCGCGGATACGTCGGTTTCTTCGTGCTTCGATATGATTTGTCTTGGAACATCGCGAGCCCGCGGTTTACCGGCGGCGATGCAAAACATTATTTCTCGATCGGTTTTGACTACTGAAAGGAAAGGGTTAAATCCGGAGAATACAAACCGAATCCGCTCACTGACCGTATAATTTCATCATGCGAAAAGTTATATATGATGTATTCAACATCGAAGCATATCTGAACGTCAGGCCCCGATTTTTCTTCGGGGCTTTCAATTACATGAATTTTTTACCAGCGTTACGGGAGCGCGGGAGGACCGGAAAATGAAGAGACTCCGGATTTCTTGTCCTTCTGCATCAGCAGAAACGCAGCGCCCCCGCCGGCCAGAACCGCTCCGCCCATGATGTACCATTTGGTATTGGAAGCAATTTTGATTTTCAGGGGCGATAGTCCTGCGAAGGTCCGCGCCACATTGCGCATCACCTGGACAAGGCCTTCCGTCGGGCCGTCATAATCCTGCTGGGAGGAGTTGATGACTTTGCCGCTGGTTACATCGATCAGCCGGACATCGACCGTGTACGTGCGGCCGACTTTACCGATCGTTCCGACCACAACCTGTTCGGCGCTCAGCAGTTTTCCCGCTTTGGCCGCGGCATCCTCGCTGAACTCCGACATGGAAAATTCCTGCTCCTTCAGCAGCGCGTCCATCTGTGAGCGTTCAATAAGGTCAAATTTTTTCAAACTCTGCAATTCACTCCGGAGCCGGTCAGACAAAGCCAGCGCTTCGGATTTCAGAATTCCGCCGGTAACCTGAAGATCGAGTACGGCGACCAAAGGCTTTTTTTCCTGGGCATTCAGCGATCGTTCATAGGAACCGAATATTAGAAGGGCAATCATGATGGCGATACTGGGTTTCATAGTCAAATCCTTTTAATCTTAGTTTGCGATTTACTTGATTAGCATCATTTTCCGGCTTTGGCGGAACGTCCCGCCGTCCTCAAGCGACCGGATGGTAGCCCGGAAAATGTAAATACCGGAGGATACAGGCGCACCGTTATCGTTTCTTCCGTTCCAGAGAATGCGCTGCTGACCAGCGTTTTGGACACCACTGAACAGGGTCCGTACTTCCTGCCCGAGACTGTTATAAATGACCAATTCCACAGTTGACGCGGAAGGAAGTCCGTATTGAATGGTCGTTGACGGGTTGAACGGATTCGGATAATTCGGGGCAAGATAGAATTCTGACGGGATCGCGGTTTGCGACTGGGATTCAATGTACTCTTTCGTGCCCGCCATCACCCTGAACCGGACATCGCCGCTTTTTGTTCCGCCGATACGAAAATCCTCACCGGACGTTACATATTCAAGTTTTCCGGACGCGCGGTTAAGAACCGCAAGCACATATCCTTCGGGAAGCTGATCCGTCCCGTTCCATTTCAGCGACACGGATTGATCCTGCGCCAAATGTACGATCTCAAAATCCCAAATCGATCCGGAATCTGAATTTCTCCTGAAGTCGGTATGGAGTGTCTTACCGTCATCAGCGATCAGCCGGATCCGGATATCATCGCCGGAAAGGGACGGAAGGGAGGGCTTATCGAAAGCGTCGCGGCTGTCCGCCGCTTCGGCGTGTTCTCCGATTTCAATCTTCCCGAGAATTTCGTTCTGCATGGAGAACAGTTCAGCCTGAATGGCGAATCTCGGGGTAACCTGTTTTTCATTGATTACTTTGCTGAATACCGTTGCGTCGTTAGCCGGATAATTCATGACAAATGCCGAGTCCGAATAATATAAATAACCTTTCCAGGGTTCAAGCCTGAAGAACAGGAGATTTTTATCTTCAACATACTCGAACCGGCCGTTGCTGAGAGTGACAAGATTATGAAAATCGGACCGGTTGTTTTCCGCAACCACATTGCTCCATAAAATCGGGTACGTATAAGGATTCGATATCATGTTCCATCCCGGCAGTATCAGTGTCTGCGCGGAACCCGGAACGACGGTTTGTCCCGGACCTGAATTTAATGTTTTAGCCTGACGCGTAATCAGAAGGTAGGATTTCCCGCTGTTGATGTCACCGAATGACTGGTTGCCGTCCGTAGCTTTGATGAAACGGTTCTGATTTCTGTCCCAGCGGTACAACTGCCATTCGCCTTTATCGCCCAGTTCCCCAAGATTGCTCATGGTAAAAGCCTGCTGTACCGATTTATTGTCAAGTTCTATGGGAAACGAAATCATTCGGAAATCCTTACGCGAGGTTCCTCCGGGCATTGTAACCCAGCTGCTGCTGTTGAGTCCCGGCGAGGGTATCTTTACGGCCAGACGGACGGGTGATTTGTCGCCGTTTTCCGGAAAGCGCCTGATCTGGGCGCCATCGGTCACTTCAATATAGAAACTGACGCCTTTCTCGGTGATATCCTCCGATGGTATGCTTACGTTAAGATGAAGGTGATTATCCGGGTAAGATACCTGTGCCAGAGCCCGGCTTTTCAGGGTTGAAGCCGGCGAACCCGTCGGCCAGTATTTCAGTGTTGCCGTCGCTGTACTGTTTTTCATTTCAGACAGGCTGACTTCAAGTGTATAAGATTGATTTAGGACAGGATCGTCGGACTGAACCCACTGCATCCAGCTTGCTCGAGCCGTAAATGTAATCTTCCGTAAAGTGTCAGGCTGATTCAGGCTGCTGTTATACGATGAAGAATAAATCCAGCAGTTTCCTGTAATCAGTGAGTCTTTGGATCCCGCGTCGAAACTGACGGATATGGGTTTCGATTCACCGGGCGCAAGCGAAAATTCGGTAGTATCCATCAAAAGGTCAAACGATGTACCGGCGCTTTCCAGGTACATATCGTAAATATCCAGGATTTCGGTGCCTGTGTTTTTGACATAAAACGTTTTGGTGAGCGTCGTTCCGATCATAGTCGCGCCCATATTCAGTGTATCACCTTTAAGACCCGTGCCGATTTGTGCGTATTGTGCCAGTCCTTTCAGCGTCGTGGTCATCACGATGACGCTGTCATCCAAACCGTTGGACTTTTCCTGCAGGAGATAAGCCGTTAGCTTGGCTTGTTTGATTCCAGGAGATCGCGGATGAAAGAGCAATTCCAGCGGTGTTTCGGTTTTTATGTCCAGAAACAATCCTTCCGTTTCATCCGCAGGGTCCGTGAAGGAAAAATTACCTTCCGGGTCAACCAAGACAAAGCTGTCAATATACCCGTATGCGGAGCCGCTGTTTCGGTAAGGCACAGAGAAATCAGATTCACCGGTGAGTACTTCCGCAGAAGGAGCCGATGTGGCCGTATCATACGTAATGACCGGAATCTGCTTCAGTTTCCATATCCCGTTGTTTGAGGCTGCGTAAACATTGGTGCTGAAGTCTTCCAAGGAGAGATTCAGTCCGACGGAATTAAACAAAAACAAATCAACAGGATTTTCTGAGATTTCCACCCATCGGGGATGATCCACATCACGTCCGATTTTATATAATTTTCTTTTAGTCGGTTCGAATAATTGATAATGCTCAAGAATCAGGTAATTCCCATCTAACGCGCTGTTGACATGAATGATTTGCCCCGGTCCGTTTTGAGTATATAAAGTTTCGATGCTTGAGGTCACATCATAGGCATTCCATTGCGAGTTTTCCAGCCGGCTGAAATACAAACGTGACCCGGTTTCGTTCGTTGCCGAAATCATAATCGTGTTCCGGTTGGATGAGATTTCCTGGACCGCGGTTCCGGCAGGAGCGGAAAAAACATTATTGTTCCACGATATACTCCCCTGAAGCGTCGCGTGAATTGAGTTTTCCGTCGCCGCCAAAATCCTTATGCGCTTCTGGTCATTGACCAGTGTCGGATAAGCTGAAAGTGATCTGACCAATTTAATGCCAAGTCCGCTGTTCCCGGTGATATTCGACCAGCTGATCCCGTTATTTTCGGACATCCAGACGCCGTTTTGCGCCGGATCAACGGAGTAGACCGAGACCAGCATTAGGGTCCGGACCGTATCAAAAAAAACATTCATGCTGAAACCGTTCGTTATTACACCGGTTCCCGGAGAGAATACCCTTGACAGCGTATCCTTGGTTCGGCCGTCACCGGACGTAAAACATCTCCCGTCTTCCTCTGTCCAGATAAAGGACTGTGCCGTTTCCGAGTAAAAAGCCCCGTAGGGTTGGGAAAAAGTGCCTAGCACTTCGTAATCCAGTCCGAGATTTTTACTGAAAATCAGGTTATTCTCCCACTGGGCAACGATTTTTGAATCATCGACATAGTGGATTTTGTTGATCTGCCCTGCCGTCAATCCCTTGATGATGGCAATCGTACCCAGTGTTCCGGATGTACCCTGTATATATTTATACAATAATCCCTCGTTAAATCCGTAAAATTTACTTGTATCACCGGAAGACCGGGTCAGAAAATCGATCGGTGCGGAACTCGGGTGATTCATGGTGATTTCGTTCCAGTCCATGCCGCCGTTGTTGGATTTCAGGATTTTGTTTCGGAGATTGACGACATAGGTTTTGCGGTCGGGAAAAACCAGCCAGCTGTATTTTTCATATTCATCCCCGATGCCGGTATTCGAAGCATACGCCGTACTCCAGTTCGCTCCGTTATTCTGGCTGAACATGATTTTTACGCTGTCCCCGTCACTGATCACGGCATAAACAGTCCCTGCAGGATCATCCGCGACATATAATTTTTTTACTGACCAGTTTACCGGCAAAATTGTGCGGAAATCATAATAATACCCGCCGTCCATAGTCCTTTGGATAATACAGCGATCTTCGTTATTCACATAGGCAATATAAAAATTGTGGAAAGGATCCTGCGGATTGACGGCCATGGCGATCAGTTCGGATGTATCACCCGCTGACCGGATGGGAAACCAGCTGGCTCCCTGATTCATGCTTCGGAACAGTCCATCCCGGCTGATCGCATACATCTGTGTGATGTTCTGCGGAATGATATATGAATCAAAAATGTTTCCAAAATCTGCGGTATAACCGGAACTCCATGTCTGGCCCCCGTTGGTCGAAACGAACACCTGGGGATTCGGGTCGGTTTCATGACTCGCGAAGACGTAAAGGTTATTGCCGTAAACCGTATCGAGCATCATTCTGCGGACAGGTTTGCCGACGCTGTTCAGGTAAAACCAGTTTTGCCCGTCATCGGTGGTCTTGTAAATTTCGCCCGTGGACGTACCCGCCAACAGGGTTCCGGCCTGTTTCGCGTTAACGATCAGTCCGTTAATGATTCCTCCCGAGGGTCCCAGATTCTGCCAGGAAGATACCGCTTGTGCCTGTAAAACAGAACAATCCATGAATAGGACCAAAACCAAAAACGTAAAACCAATGATATGGGATTGTTTCGCTATTTTCATATCTTCTCCTTGGTTTAGATTTATCTCTATTATAACTTAAATATATATACGAAGATTCCTTTTAAAAAACATTTTTTTTCTGACGAAAACCGCTCAAACCGGTGATGATTTTTTACTTGATTTTCCGGGATGATACGATTAACTTTACACGAGAAACATACCGAACCCAGACTTAACCGGAATTCCTATGAAACAAGCATTAATCCTCATTGTAGACGATAACCCGCATATTTCAAAATTGCTGAGCATGAACCTTGAAAAAGAAGGTTTTAACGTCATACACGCGGCGAACGGGGAAGAGGGATTTGATAAGGCAAAGAAAGAAAGACCCAACCTGATCATTTCTGACGTGATGATGCCGAAACTGGACGGCATTTCCCTGTGCCAGAAAATCCGCACGGAGACCGATATTTCCATGGTCCCGTTCATGTTTCTCACGTCCATTGACGCCGATGTCACGCAGAAGAGGGGTTTCAGGGCCGGCGCAGACCAATATCTCATCAAATCCGAAATTAACCGGGAAGTCCTACTCTCGAAAGTCCGGGACATGCTCAAGCATGTGAACAAAATCAATGAAATCGACGCGCCCCAGCGCGGTTCTTTCAGCGGGGATCTTTCCGAGCTCAGCCTGATTGAAATCCTCCAGCTCCTCCACATCAACAAGAAATCAGGCACGCTTACAATCCGCAGGCAGTATTACCCGGAAGCCTCGATTGTCATCAAGACCGGTGAAATCATCCATGCGGAACTCGGCGATGACAGGGACGAGAAAGCCATGTTCATCATTTCCGTGTGGAAACGCGGTGAGTTTACATTCAAGCAGCACGATATTACGGACGAGCCGCAAACCGTTAAAACATCCACACTGAACATCATTCTTGAAAGCTGCAGGCTTCAGGAAACGGCCAACGATTGATTGATCCTTAATATAGAATCACATACATCAGGCTTTTAAGAATTCTCCCCGGCATCTGAATTTCGGATGAATAACGGCAGGTACTTTTTTTCAAATATCCGAAAAAAAATAGCGGTAATGTGATTACCGCTATTTATGCAGTGACAGTGTGAATCATTTTTTCTTTTTTTCCGGCGCTCTCAGAATCTGGATCGGCACCGACTGCACGCCCCAGATCTCATCGGCATACTGACGGATAGTCCGGTCCGTAGAGAACTTGCCCATGTTCGCAACATTCATGATCGACTGGCGGGTCCATTCGCGTGGGTTCAGATAGGTCTGCCGCACACGATCCTGACATTGAATATACTGGGCATAATCAGCGAGCAACAAATACGTATCTCCCTGGTCCAGCAATGAATGGATGATCGGTTTAAATAATCCCGGATCCTCGGGAGAGAATTCACCGTCGCGGATGCTGTCTAAAGTCTGCCGGAGTTCCGGATTCCGGTAATAGTAGCCCCACGGATCATATCCGCCGCGTTTCACTGCGACTACCTGCTCCGCGGTCAGGCCGAAAATAAAAATATTATCATCGCCGACTTCCTCTTTGATCTCGACGTTCGCGCCGTCGAGCGTTCCGATGGTAAGGGCTCCGTTAAGGGCGAATTTCATGTTTCCGGTTCCCGACGCTTCCAGGCCCGCTGTCGAGATCTGTTCCGAAAGATCGGCCGCCGGCATGATTTTTTCGGCCAGCGACACCGAATAATTTGCCATAAAAACAACTTTCAGCAAGTCGCGGACGGCCGGATCATTGTTGACTACATCGCCGACCGAATTGATGAGTTTGATAATCAGTTTGGCCATGTGATAGCCGGGTGCGGCTTTACCTGCAAATAAAACGGTTCGCGGCGCAAAATCGCCCCCGGGATTTGATTTGATGCGATGATATAAAGTAATGACATGCAGGATATTGAGCAACTGGCGCTTGTATTCATGCATCCTCTTGACCTGACAGTCAAACATCGAATCCGGATTAACGGCAACGCCGTTTGACTTTTTAATCAGTTCAGCAAGCCGGACTTTATTGGCTTTCTTGATCGTACGCCATTCCTGCTGGAACGACGGTTCATCCGCGAAAGGAATGAGTCTTTTCAATTGAAATAAATCGGTGGTCCATGCATTTCCGATTTTCCGGGTGATCAGCCCGGACAGTGACGGATTACAGAGTTTCAGCCATCGCCGTTGAGTAATCCCGTTGGTTTTGTTGTTGAATTTCTCCGGCCATAATTCGTAAAAGTCCCGGAACAGGTCCGCTTTCAGGATATCCGAATGCAGCTGGGCCACGCCGTTCACCGAATGGCTGCCGACGATCGCGAGATTCGCCATGCGGACTTTCTTTTCCTCTCCCTCCTCGATGATAGACATCCGGCGCAACCGGTCGTTGTCGTTCGGAAATTTCAATTTCACCAGGTCCATGAAACGCTGATTGATCTCATAAATGATTTGCAGATGCCTTGGAAGCACTTTCTGGATCAGGTGCACCGGCCAGCGTTCGAGCGCTTCGGGAAGCACGGTATGATTGGTATACCCAAACGTCATAACGGTGATTTTCCACGCGGTATCCCATCCCAGATGATACTCATCCATGAGGATCCGCATCAGTTCCGGTATCGCGATGGCCGGATGCGTATCGTTAAGCTGGATCGCGACTTTACCGGGAAAATCCGCGAAATTCTGTTCGCGGTGTTTCCTGTACCGGCGGATAATATCCTGAATGGTTGCCGTGACAAAGAAATATTCCTGCTTCAGACGGAGTTCTTTTCCTTCAAAAACGTTGTCGTTGGGATAAAGCACCTTGGAGATGGTTTCGGAATGGCTTTTATCGGAGACAGCCTGTTCGTAATTTCCGTGATTGAAATACGTAAAGTCAAATTCACGGGAGGCTTTCGCCGCCCAGAGCCGCATGTTGTTGACCGTGTTGTTCCCGTAGCCGGGAATGGGCGTGTCATAGGCCATCGCCATGACTTCCTGCGTATCGACCCACTCATTCGTGAAATTCCCCTTGTCGTCGAAATACTGATTTACTTTTCCGTAGAATTTGACCGGATACAGGTATTCGGGCCTCGGAAATTCCCAGATATTTCCGTACCGAAGCCAGCTGTCGGGTGTTTCGACCTGGAATCCGTCGCGGATGGCCTGGAAGAAGATGCCGAATTCATACCGGATTCCGTAACCATAGGCCGGAAGTTCCAGTGTGGCCATAGAATCCAGGAAACACGCGGCAAGGCGGCCGAGTCCCCCGTTGCCCAGCCCGGCATCCCACTCCTCTTCGGTGAGGTCTTCCAGCGAATAGCCCATCTCCTTCATGGCTTCACCCAGCACGCCCTGTAGATCCAGATTCACAACCGCGTTGCCGAGCGTACGTCCGATCAGGAATTCAAGGGAAAGATAATACACCCTCTTGGCGTCCTGGTTATAGTAGGTTTGCTGAGTTTCGATCCAGCGCTCGATGAGCCGGTCGCGGACGGCAAGGGCCAGCGCCCTGTATTTGTCCCGGACCGTTGCCGAATACTCGTCTTTCGCAAGCGAATATTCCAGATGGTCGATAAAAGACCTTTTTAACGACTCCACGTCATTTTCCCGCAAAGGATTGTTGGTGGTCGTCAGTTTTTCTGATGAATTGCTTTTTTCCGCCATGGCATCTCTCCCTGATTGGACATTCGGGGCAGGTTTTTTAAATTAGATCTGTACTTGAAAATTATCTAAAATCATTCAAACAATCAAGAATAACTGATTTTTTTTTTTATTAGTTTATGATCCGCAGTTTTAATATACTCGCGGGTTAACAGGAAAAAACCTAACCGGGAATTTTACTTGAAAAAATCTGATAATCAGTCGGCCGAAGTGAACGGTTCTGATAAAGGGGACAGGAGAGAAAATATCCGGAAGATGTTCGGCAGCGTGGCGCACCGGTACGACCTGCTGAATCACCTGCTGAGTTTTGGCGCCGACATCTACTGGAGGCGTCAGGCTGTCCGCATGATCAATTTTCGTCTGAACCGGAGAGTGGTCGACCTGGCTACGGGCACGGGCGATATGGCCCTTCTTGCGGCCGGCAACGGGGCGACAAGGATTATCGGAATTGATAACTCGGAACAGATGCTCAGCCGGGCAGCGGAAAAATTCAGGCGGAAAGAGCTCGGCGATTTGTTTTACCCGGTCTGCTCGGACGCGGAACACCTGGCTCTCCGCAGTGAATCGGTCGACGCGGTCCTCTGCGCATTCGGAATCCGCAATATGAACGACATCCCGCGCGTTCTGGAAGAAATCCACCGCGTTCTCTCTTCCTCCGGTATCGTCCTGATCCTGGAATTTTCAAGACCCGGATTTTTTCTTTTCCGGGCATTGTTCAGGATTTATTTTAAACGGATACTCCCCCGCATCGGCGCATGGATATCAGGAAACCCGGAAGCCTACCGCTATCTTCCGGAATCGGTGGACCAGTTCATGAGCCGGCAGGAATTCTCCGCTTTACTGAAAGAAAAACATTTTTCGGATGTCCGGTCCTATACCATGACCGGCGGTATTGTCTCCGTTTACGCCGGTATTAAATTGTGAAAGCAAGAACGGAATAAAGGTTACGGAAAGGGTGAAGTCTTTTCTGAATTCAAAAAGCCCGGATTTCCGGAAAAGTGGAAAATACGGACCGTGATTTTCAACGGACTGGAATCCTGAGACGCGGATGTGAAGAAAGAAAGCAGCTTTACCTGCATCGCGGAAGCGGCACCGGTAATTTTTCCGAAATGTATGGTATAATGAAAGGTGTAAAAGTTTGACTTCCTCAAGAAGTTTACTTTTACTTACTGAAATACTCTTTCCTGTAAGCGATATAATCCTCTTTCAGCATCGGACGGATCACATCAGCGAGTTCGCCCAGATCGTCCTGAAAATAATTTGAGACATGAATTAGCTTGTGTTCGCTGTTGATCCGAATGTCAAAATCAACATTGATTCCGTCTTCGACCCTGTCATTAATATATTGATTTCCGAGTTCCGCAAGAGGAAAACCGGAAAGAAACCGTTTCATCTTCTTTGTTTCATCGGGCCGCAGCGAGCGGGCCTGGATTGTTTGCTTTCCGTTCAGGTCATCGTGAATAGTTACAAGGCTGTCCGCGGTCAGGATCGTCTGATACTGAACCCTGCCGAAATAGTAACTCTTTATGATGATCCTGTAACTTTTAACCGGGTCCGGATTCAAGGACTGTTTCCCGCTATGATGGGTGGTTGCGGAATACCTGACCGGTTTACAGACAATGATCTGCGTTATCGCAATACAGGCGATCACTAACGCTGCATAACGTGTTGCCAAATCAATTCTCCGCGTAGGCGAAACATGTGAACCCTCCACAATCTTTGCATACAACTTCATAATCATAATACGCGTCGCCGGACATCGGATGCACGCAACCCTGAAGCGCGATGACCAGAACTTTTTTGCTTTTGCAGTACCCACAGACGGTTTTCGGCAGGTCACGTTCAAGCACTCGCAGATAATCCATCCCGGGATGTTCAAGAGGCGGTAACCCGGTTCCGTGGTACCATTCCTGCATCTCGAATTCGGTTTTCACGCACGGCTCATTGTCAGTCGTATAGAATTTCTTTGTGACGTTAAGGATAGGCTTCTTTGAGCGGCAAACGGACGGACTGCTCATGGGACCGGTTATGTACTCAATGTCGTTCATATTGCATTGTTCCTTTTATTTTTTTTGTTTTTTTTGATACGCCCATCCGTTTCGCCCACGGAGCTGCTACGAAAGAGCACGCAGTCCCATAAATTAACTCGTCGGTTCGAGTACGTTGAAGGCGGTAACGAGAACAAGCGAGTGATCAATAAAAGAAAATCCCGGATTTTTGATGTGTCATTTTCTGCCAGATTTGGATACATCCCAATATTTCATTCGTCAGTCTGTACCACTTTTGCACCTCTGTCATTTCTTGATCCATCGCTTATCCCGATGCGGCATTTTTTTCATTCATACCAAAAATTGACATGAAGCGACACAGGATTTTTTTATTCCTTTTTATCCGCTCTGTCGAGGTTCATCGGAATGCCGGTCAGTTTTTCTATGGGCAACGGCCACATGCCGTATGACTCGAGATTGCGCATCGCTTCAAGCGGTGAAACATTCCGAAACTTAACCTGATAACCCGCATGGACCATGGCCGCGCGGCCGCCGGAAGTGCAATGCAGAAGTATAAAGCCTTCCGTGGACTTGTGAATCCGGTCCAGCGTATCCAGCAATGCCGGCCTGTAGGGATAAGCCGCTCCGCTGACAGGCATCTGCTTATAGGGAATGTTCAGCGTCCGGAGCAATGAATCTTCGTCAAAATGAACCAGCGCGCGGTTGTTCATCTCGTCGTATCCGCGTACATTACAGACATACGTGACCCCGATCGACGCCAACCCTTTACATTCCTCCTCATTCGGTTGTCCGGCGATGATAAAACGTTCAAATTTTTTACTTCTTTCCATATTGGCAGGCATACCCGGACTTTTTTTCACAATTACTGTCTCGGTCTGGACATTTGACGAAAAAGTCCCGCATCCCGTAATGTCAGTCAGTATGAATAAAAGCAATAATGTTAATGACGCCCTGAAATCAATCCGTTTCATATGAATTCCCTTGGTTTGAATTGGACGATAAGTTAAGCTATTCCTGATGAATTTCAAAACAGAAAAATTATATCTCACATTCTGATTGCCTTTTAATTACCTCAACGCTGCCTGACAATTTTCAGGCTTCATATTGGTATTGATTTTGCACTCAGAAATGGATATTATCATCTAAGCAAAATGTACGCCAAAAAAGACTGAAATGGCCATATTAAAAAGTGACGGAATTGTTTTAAAAAGCATTCCCTACGGTGAATCAAGCAAAATTGTGACCATTTTAACCAGAGATCACGGAAAGGTGACCATGCTGGCCCGGGGGGCAAGAGATACCCGGAGCAAATTCGGGGGTTCGCTGGAATTGTTTAACCTGATCAGCATGATTTATTACGAAAAGGAATCCCGGGAAATCCAGTATTTGTCCGAAGTATCCATCATCGAACATTTTTTCGAAATCCGCAATCAGGCCGAACGGCTGATGGCTGCGATATCCGTTCTTGAAATCGCAAACCGGTCGGTCCATGGAAACGAAGATTGCCACGCGATTTACGAACTGGTCGCCAGAGTGCTCGGATATCTCAATAAAAAGGACAAACCCGTTCCGAACCCCGTCCTGTACTTTATGATTCAGGTGTCCGAACTATTAGGATTCCGAATCGAAGCCGTGCACTGCCCCGACTGCGAGGACGTGATGAATCACCCGGAGCATTTTTTCCATATCGAGCGGGGACGGATCGTCTGCAGACAATGCCCCGTACAGCCGTCCATGTTCAGTTTTCCAGTTTCAAGGGAAGCAGTCGGCGTCCTGAGACAACTTATACAATCACGCGGCAACGGCATTGATAATATGATCATCTCAAGACAGGCGCAGCAGGAATTATTCGCGGCCGTATTAAACCATCTGCAGTACCATGTGGAGGAAATCCGGCATTTGAACACCTTACCCATTCAGAAATCATGACTTTTCGTTACTTCATTTTGCTCATCGTCTTGACCGCCGCCTGCGAAGCCATACCCGACGAATCCGAATTCCAGGTGAATATTTCAGACCGCCCGAACCAGGAAGGGTGGGACTCGGAAGTCATCGTGACCCGGGACGGCGTTACCGAAATGATCCTGAAATACCATCACATGCTCCGGTGGGATCAGCGGCAGCAGACGTCTTTCAGCGGCGGACTGACCATCGACCTGTATGAAAAAGGCACCCATACGGCGGTGTTGACTTCCGACAGCGGTATGATGCGGCCCTCGGCGAATGAAATGGTCGCTGTGGGCAACGTGGTGGTGATATCTGACAGCGGGGTCTCACTGCGGTCCCGGAAATTATTCTGGGACGAGCCGTTAAAAAAGGTACGCGCGGAAGGTTTCGTGCAGATCACCACTCAGGAGGACACGCTGTACGGATATGATTTTGAGTCCGACCGCGACCTGAAAAACTGGAAAATCAAACGCGCTTACGGACAGTCCGCCAAAGACGTGGACATAAGAACCGGCACCGTTCGGTCGCGTTCAGCCGACGATGACGAGAAATCCCGTCAGCTGGATGAAGGCGTCAAAGATATCCTGAAGGAAGAACCATAAAACCTGTAAACACCGCACTGTAATCATTATGACCGATTTTAGAAAAAAATCACTGCCTCAACGGATATCCAGTCTGAACCCGGTAACAGTATTGCTGAACATCATCCTCGCTGCCTGGCTGATCGCACCTCACTGGTTCTTCCTTCATTCCCAGAATCTGGATTCGCTCAGCAGGTCCACGGCTTCCAGGGAAACCTACAAACCGCTGAGGCTAGAAAGAGCCGACGAGGTAGAGCAGCAGACGATTGACGGAAAAGACGTGATGAAGGCATCCGGATCGGTCCGGTTTTCCCAGGATACCTTGTCCGCCCAAAGCGATCAGGCGGCGTTCTTCCGTGACCGGCAGATCGCGCTGCTGATCGGCCATGTGGTACTTCACGACCAGCACCGGTGGATATTCAGCGAGCGCGCCCGGTATTACGCCAGGCAGAAAAAAGCGGTCTGTGAAGGCAATGTGCTTTTCGTGGACGGCCGGACCACGCTTGTCGCCGACTCGCTTGTATATTATCAGAATATCGAACAGCTGTACGCGCAGGGCCGCGTGGTGATCTACGACAGCGTTGAATCCGCTACGAGTTACGGCCGTGAGGGTTTTTACGACGTCAAAAAGAAATACTCCTCCGCCAGGGGCGATCCGTACCTCATTCAGTATGATTCAGCTTATTATGAGGGACAGAATATCGCGCGACTGACACGCAACCTGCCCTCGCCGCCATCAAAAGACAGCCTCGGCAATCCAAAACGGTACAAACCAGAAGACCAGATCACCATCCATGGACAGTTCGTCGAATCGTATATCGACAGCCACCTTGTATATGTCCGGGACAGCGTCATTTTCACCCGTGATAAACTGACCGCAAAGGCCGATCACGCTGTTTATCATACTAAGAACGAGCTCCTTACGATGACCCAAGAACCTGTGGCCGTTTACGACAAGAGTGACATCTCGGGCGAAGTCATCGCCGTACAGTTTGTCAAAAGGGAGGTTGATCGCATCTCCGTCACCGCCGAAGCGGTCGCGACCACCGAAGCAGATTCGCTGACCGGAAAGCGGAACCGCCTGAGCGCGAAATCCATCGTCATGAATATCGAAAAGCGGAAAATGAAAACGATGGTCGCCGAAGGCAACGCGTACAACCGGTATTATCTGGAAAGCGGCGAAGGCGCCAATGAGATGTCGGGCCCGAAAATCACCCTTTTTTTTGACGATGACTCCAAGCTGAGAAATTTCATTGTCACCGGCGGAACGGAAGGCACTTATTATCCGAAAAAATTTGAATATTTGATAAAAAAATAGAACATTACGCGGGCTAAACGTAAATGACTGAAATAGAGTGAATCAAATGGAACCAAACCCGGATCAGACTGGATCTAATCACGTTGAGGAGCCCGCCGCCGAAAAAACAATTCTCCGTGCGGAAGGGCTGATGAAAAAGTACGGCGGCCGCAAAGTCGTGGACGGCGTTGATATCTCCGTCGGGCAGGGCGAGATCGTGGGATTGCTGGGACCGAACGGGGCCGGCAAAACCACCACCTTTTACATGATTACCGGCATGATTCGCCCGAACCACGGGGATATTTTTTTCGGAAAAAAAAATATCCGGCGCATGGCAATGTACCGCCGCGCCCGGATGGGAATCGGCTATCTATCGCAGGAAGCATCGATTTTCCGGAAGCTTACCGTCGAGCAGAATATCATGGCTGTCCTGCAGGCTCTTCCTCTCTCACGGCACGCGCGGATTGAACGGCTGGACCTTCTGATGAACGAAATGTCGATTACCCGAATCGCCCGCTCGAAGGGCTATACTCTTTCCGGCGGTGAAAGGCGGCGTACCGAAATCGCACGGGCACTCGCCGCTCAGCCCAAATTTCTGCTCCTGGACGAACCCTTCGCTGGCATCGATCCCATCGCTGTCGAGGACATCCAGTCTATCATAAAAAACCTGCGGAGCCGGAATATCGGAATCCTCATTACCGATCATAATGTGCATGAGACGCTGGCGATTACGGATCACGCATACCTGCTTTTTGACGGCAAAGTGTTGAAAAGCGGCACGTCCGGTTACCTTGCCGAAGACCCTGAAGCGCGGAAGCTCTACCTCGGCGAACAATTCCAGCTGCGATAACAGGAAAATACGACATCCCTCATGGCGCACTCCCTCAAACAAACCCTCTCCCAGCAGATGAAGCTGACCCCTCAGCAGGTTATGCTGTCCAGCCTTCTGCAATTACCGCTGCTCGCGCTTGAGCAGAAACTGAAGCAGGAAATCGAACTGAATCCCCTGCTTGAAGAATCCCTTGAACTGGACACCGAACCCGAACTGGAGCAGGAAGAAAAGCCGGAACTGAAAACGGAGGAGGAAAGGCCCGATAATCCGAGTGAGGAACTAAGCCTGGAAAAAACGCTTCAGGAAAAGGCGCTCGCCGAAGACAAGGAAATTGACTGGGGTGAAGTGCTGAACGATGACAGGCATTTCGAGGCCCGCGCCCCGAGAGACCCCTCCCCGGACGAGGAAACCGACTGGACCCCGCCCTCCAGGATCACACTCGCCGATTATCTTCTGGAACAGCTTCGTTTCACAGCCCTTACGGAACCTGAAAAGGAAATCGGCGAGTACATCATCTGGAATATCAACGAAGTCGGATATCTGGTTTATAACGATACTTCCGAAACCGCAAGGGATATCGAGTCCTTCAGTTCCCATTCGACGGATGACGGCGTCCTGATCGCGGATGAGAACACTGTGCATGAGTACGGAAAACCGGCAGAGGAAATCCCCGAACAAACGGCCCTTTCAACCTCTTCGGGAAAAAATCACGATCCTGCCTTTTCCGTGGCTGCGGACCTGAATGCCGATCCGCAAAAAGTGCTCATGGTTCTCGAAATCATCCAGACATTCGACCCGCCCGGCATTGCCGCCAGGAATCTCCGCGAATGCCTGCTGATACAGCTCCGGCAGCGCCTGAAAGGATACTACGACTCCGGCACTTCCGTGTCCGTCCGGATTATTGAGGAGGCTTACGATGATTTCATCCACAGACGGTACGATAAAATCCAGAAACAACTTCAGCTGAATCCGGCGGAACTGAAACCGGCCATACTCGAAATCCTGTCCCTGAACCCGAAACCCGGTGAAGGGTATGTCGTGCCCGAACAGAATTATATCGTTCCGGACCTTATTGTCAGGCGGGTTCATGACGATCTCGAGATCCTGCTTAACGATCATTCCGTTCCCCATCTCCGCATCAATCACGCGTACAGGCGGATGATGATGGAAAAAAGCAAAACGGACAGGGACGCACGGGAATTCCTGAAGAACAAGCTCGAGTCCGCCAAGTGGCTGATCAATTCTTTGTACCGCAGGCGTGACACGATCCGCCGGACCATGCAGGCGATTGCAGACATCCAGAAGGAATTCTTTATCCGGGGAACCGAATTTCTAAAGCCGATGAAGCTTGAGGATGTGGCGAAAATCATTCAAATGGACATATCCACAGTCAGCCGGGCAACTAACGGAAAATATGTCCAGACCGACTACGGGATTTTTGAACTGAAATACTTTTTCTCCACCGGGATGGCATCCTCGGACGGCGATGATGTATCTACCCGGCAAATCAAGGATACGCTGAGAAGCATCATCGAAACGGAGGACAAGGCGCATCCGCTGAGCGACGATGAACTGGCCCAGGAACTGGGCAAGAAAGGGTTTCCCATCGCCCGGCGGACCGTCGCCAAATACCGCGAGCAGATCCGGATCCCCGCGGCACGTTTCAGGAAAGCGTTGTAAATTTCTGCATCTATATTTTAAAACAGGAGCGTTATGCGGATAGTAGTCACCGGAGGAGCCGGATTCTTGGGCTCCCACTTATGCGATCATTTACTTGCAACGGACCATGAAGTCATTTGCATTGACAATCTGATCACAGGAAATGTCGCGAATATCGAACATATCCGGTCAGAGAAATTCGTATTTATTCATTATGACGTCACCAATTATTTGTATGTCGACGGCCCGGTGGATTTCGTCCTGCATTTCGCGAGTCCGGCCAGCCCGATCGATTATCTTGAATTGCCGATACAAACACTAAAGGTCGGTTCGCTCGGAACGCACAAGGCGCTGGGATTGGCAAAAAACAAAAAAGCCGGATTCCTTCTGGCCTCTACATCCGAAGTGTACGGCGATCCGCTGATCAATCCCCAGCACGAGGCGTACTGGGGCAATGTCAACCCCGTCGGACCCCGCGGCGTTTACGATGAAGCGAAAAGGTTCGCCGAAGCGATGACCATGGCGTATCACACGTTCCACCAGGTTAACACCCGGATCGTGAGAATATTCAACACCTACGGCCCGCGCATGCGCCCGAACGACGGACGCGTCGTCCCGACGTTCATCAACCAGGCCCTGCGGAACGAACCGATCACCGTATTCGGAGAAGGCCAGCAGACGCGCTCATTTTGCTTTGTCAGCGACCTTATCGACGGCATTTATAAACTCATGCTGTCCGGAGAGCACCATCCGACGAATATCGGCAATCCCCACGAAATGACGGTTCTTGAATTCGCGCGTCTCATCATCGAACTTACGGACAGCAAAAGCGAGATCATTTACAAACCGTTACCCACCGACGATCCCACCGTCCGGCGCCCGGACATCTCAAAAGCGAAGAAAAGCCTGGGCTGGGAACCTAAAGTTCATATCCGCGAAGGACTGAAGCGAACGATTGAGTTTTTCAAAAGGAAGGGATAATCCCCGGCTTTTTAAACAAAGATTTTTCATCTGTTCCGTTGCACTGAACAGCCCGAATCCTATGAAACAATTCATGCTGCCGTGCGTATTCTATAAATAAACAAAACCCCCGTTTATGACAGGCAAACAAAATCCACAGCATGATCGCGGTCTGTTCAGCAAACTGAAAGAAGACCTGAATGCTGTCGATCATATCGACGAACTGAGCCGTGAATACCGGGATTTCAGGGATTTTTATCTGGATCCAAGGCTTCAGGGGCGGCTTCGGGAAATGGGATGGTTCCGTAAGTGGTTCTATTTTATCTGGTGGCTGATCCGGAGCATGTTCCTGAAATTATCGCCCACCCGGCGGCTGATGGCCGTTCTAGGCGTTGTCATGAATATTAATGCCGTGACATTCCAAATCGGGCCGGATGCGATTTCGGACAATACAATCTGGGGAACATTTCTAATCCTTTTTGTACTGCTTCTGGAACTGAAAGACAAAAGTCTCGCCAAAGATGAACTGGCCGCGGGCAGAAAAATTCAGACAGCGCTCATGCCGGAACGGATCCCGGTATTCCCGGGCTGGTCAATATGGCTGTACACAAGCCCGGCGAACGATGTCGGCGGAGATCTGGTGGACATCATGAAATTTTCGGACTCGCTGGCGGGACTGGCGATGGCGGATGTCGCCGGAAAAGGCCTCCGCGCCGCTTTACTGACCGCTAAGTTACAGGCGACAATCAGGGCGCTGGCAACCGGAAACGAATCCCTGACCGGATTATGCGGAAACATCAACAGGATTTTTCACCGCGACAGTATCGCGTCGATTTTCGCAAGCCTCATGTATATCGAAATCTCCGCGGAATCCGGCGTCATCCGGTACGTCAATGCCGGACATCTCCCCCCGCTCGTTGTTTCATCTGCCGGTGCGATAGAACAGGATAAGGGCGAGTTGGCCCTTGGCCTCTCCCCCGCCGCTGACTTTACTGAACGCGCGGTTACAATTGACAACGGTGATCTTTTTGTCACTTATTCCGACGGCCTCACCGAGGCATGCAATGAATCGGGAGAATTCTATGGCATTGACCGGCTCAAAGCCTTTTTGTCCATCCATCGTCAGTTTCCCGCTGATCGTCTCGGAGAAATGCTGATCAGCAACGTCGGCGCTTTTGTCGGACTGGCGCGCGTCAACGACGATTTATCGGTCATCATTCTGAAAAAAAACTGAAACCTGTCCTGACCCATCTCCCGGGTTTGCGAAAATTTTTTAATTCTTTAGGTTAATACTAAAATTCATATATATTGCGCCATGAAACACTTCAGCTTATCCGCCGAATATGAAGAACGGCAAATCTATAAACATGAAAGAACTTATGGGAACGTTTAACAAATATCCGATTGATCCTGATATCCTGAAAGCTATCGGTGAAATGGGCTATGAAAAACCGTCGGAAATACAATCCCAGGCGCTTCCGGTATTACTCGATTACGACGGAGATTTCATAGGACAGGCCCAGACGGGAACAGGTAAAACGGCGGCCTACGGCATACCGCTGATCCAGCAGATCGATCTGTCGCAAAGCCGAGTTCAGGCGATCATACTCGCGCCGACCCGTGAACTGGCCGTCCAGATCACCGAGGAGCTGAACCGGATCGCGAAATATAAAAAAATTAAAATCATCTCCGTGTACGGCGGCCAGCCGATCTATATTCAGTTAAAACTTCTCAAACAGGGTGTTCACATTGTTGTCGGCACGCCGGGCCGTGTGATTGATCATCTTCACCGCGGATCTCTGGATATCTCCGGCATACGTCACTTTATTCTCGATGAAGCCGATGAAATGCTCGACCGCGGATTCCTGGAGGAAATTGACGCTATCCTTACTCATGCCCCGGACGAACGACAGATATGGATGTTCTCGGCGACCCTGAGCGGACCGATCCGTTCTATTGCCAATAAATTTATGAACGAACCGGAAGAAATCCGCATTAAGCATCAGACGGCGACGATCGCGAGCACGGAAGAATTGTACTATGTCGTCCGGGAACAGCACAAACTTGAGGCGCTGTGCCGCCTTATCGACCACGCGCCGGACATGTACGCGATTATCTTCTGCCAGACCAAAGTCCAGACGGCGGAGATCGCCGAACAGCTCGTGCTTAAGGGTTTCAAGGCCGAGGCGCTGCACGGGGACATGAATCAGGCCCAGCGCGATCACGTCATGAGAAAGTTCAAATCCAAAGGCGTACGCCTGCTCGTCGCGACCGATGTGGCGGCGCGGGGCATTGACGTTAATAACCTAACGCACGTGATCAATTATTCTTTACCGATGGAATCAGACAGTTACATTCACCGTATCGGCAGAACCGGCCGCGCCGGGAAATCAGGCATCGCCATCACGCTGATCAATCCCAACGAAAGCCATAAAATCAGGCGGCTGGAAGGCAATACCCGTAAACGGCTGACAAAGTCCAAGATCCCCGGATTGCAGGAAATCATGACCTCCCGGATGCTCTCGGCCATTGGTGAATTTGAAAAAGCGCTTGAACTGCCCGGCCAGTTTGATCAGTATTTCCTGCAGTGGGAAAAAGCGCTGCAGCCGTTTGACCGCAATGATATCGCACGCGGTTTCGTGACCCTATTATGCCGCGAAATTCTTGAGAAATATGAAGACGATAAAGAACTGAATGCCGCGGATACATCGTCCTCATTCAGGGAAGAGCGAAAACCCGGTCGCAGTCATCCCCGGCAGGTTTCTCTCACCATCGACGCCGGCGCGAAGCATAATGTGCAGATCGGCGCGTTAGTGGGCGTGATATGCAATACCGCGGGCATACAGAACCGCAATATCGGCAAAGTCAGGATTCAGGACCGGTTTACCGAATTTGAAGTCGATTCCGATTTCGCTTCCCATGTCGTAAAAAGACTGAACGGCTTACAGTTCGCCGGAAGAAAAATTAACGTTCAGTTTGCCGATGAAAAAATCAGGGACGTCAAAAAATTCATTAAAAAGCCGGGACGAAACGAAGAAAACGATCATAAGCGCGGAAGAAAAAAATCCAGATAATAAATTTTCCGAATCAGTTTTGAATGAATAAAAAAACCTCCCGGATGCAGGGAGGTTTTTTTTATTGGCTATTTTACGGGTTATTTCATCACATTATCACATTTAATTTTTTCGTTTCCACCCACGCCATGTTTCCACAGTTCACCGTATTTTCCGCCTGCATAATTCTGCTTGAAGGAAACCCAGTACACGAGGCATTCCCCGGACTGATCCTTGATCGCGACTGATGTGCCGATGTGCCTGTATTCAATTTCTCCGGTTATGGAGTTTTTTTCAATCGTCCAGTTTTTTTCCGCGATCGCCAGCCTCAGCACCGTCCATTCCGGATAAACTTCCTTTAGCACCCTTTTCATATCCGCTTCCAGGGCGGGATTGCTTTGCTCCGCTCGGGGCATACGTACTTTTTCCAGTTCACGATCCTCGAACGGGGCAATCAGCTGGTCAAATTTTGCAATACCGTCCGCCGAGCAGTCGAGCTTGAAATATCCTTTCGCCAGAACATCCGCTTTTAAGTTAAGAATTTTGACCATCATGTTGTGCTTGCCCATCTTGAGACGCTTTATATTCCGCATGATCTCCAGGGATTCGATCTGGTTATTGGCGGCGAACGCGGGTATAATTTCTACGGACGCATAGGAATTTTTACCGGTTACTGCCGTAACCGGGGTGGTCACGAAGAAATCCGGTTCACCGGCGTAGTTCGGATCCGTATCGACGTAAAAACATACATTATATTTCTTTTCCGATGTGGATAACGCGTTGAGATCCGATTCAAAATAGCCCATCGCGTAAATATTATCTCCCAGAGTAAAAGCATTTGAAAATGAAGCCTGGTTTTCAGTTTTGATCACGATTGGCTTTGAAGAAAAAACAATATTCAGCGCCTGATCTGCATGCAGTGTGCTGGTATAAAATTTCGCGCCGATCTTCATTTTCAGATCTGAATAGAGGGCTTGCGCGTCCTTTTCATAGGTCGCGGCAACTTTGGCCCCGTCCTGATGGTTAGCGCTCTGAATGATTTTAAGCGCGTTAGCATAATTCAATGCGGCTGCCGCCCAGTTTTTCGCTTCCGCCAGATTTCCCTTGGCTTTGTAATCCGCTGCATTCTTCATGCATCCCTGAATAGCCGGTTCAAATTCCTTCGTCAGCTTGTTCGGGTAAAGTTCCCAGAAAGTTTTTGCGACCCAGACAAAATTCGGCCAAATAGTTCCGGTCTCGAGTTCTTTGGGGGTATAAACCTTGTAACATATGGAATCCGCAATGACGACCCTTGGATAATAATCAAAAGTCCGTGCCAGTTTGAGAATCGTAGCGGAATTATCGGTTCCGTAATCTATGGTGACCGGCATATCGTAATATTCCCATGCGTCTTTTCTTAATGATTGAAGGAAATTTTCATGTTCCTGCCGCATGGCTTGCCTGTCCTTTTGCTGATTGCCTGTCACGGCAGTGCCGGTATTAGTCCCTGTTCCGCCAGTGGAGGTTGATGTTCCTGAATTTTCATCAGCCGTTGTTTTTTCTTTTTTTGTTTTATCGGTTCTTTTTTCGGATTTTTTGTCCTTTTTGTCTTTATCGTCCTTTTTTTCTTTATCAACGGCTTTTTTTATTTTATCAAATTGTGCGTACTGTGTGCCTGGGTTCACAATACTTAACGCAAAAAAAATAGTGAAAACCATCGCAATGATTTTCGCCGATTTAATTAGTTTTCCCATAGATCATTCCTTAAATTTTCAGTGATGATGCCGATATGACTCTTATGGCTCACAATACCGGATAATTGAAAATCGTTTTGCCATTATCACCTGAGGTAATATTAACTTTACCTTTCATTTCATCACATTATCGCAATTAATGAGTTCGTTATCTCCCATGCCCCATGAATTGAGTTTTCCGTACGCGGATCCGTTCCAGTCCTGTTTGTAGGACATATAAAATATTTTACAATCACCGTCGGTGGTTTTCACGGCAACCGCGCACCAGACATACCGGTGCTCAATGACGCCGGTAATGGCGTTTCGCTGTATCGACCAGTCTTTGCTGGTCACTACCGCGCGAAGGGCTTTGTAACGTTCGTTGGTCCAGTCACTTTTTATAATTTGTTCGAATGAAGCGTTCTGCATTCCTGCGGCGGGCATGCGGATTTTGTCGAGCGCTTTCTGCGATAATTTCTTCGCGTTACCCTGCAGGGTTTCCATTCCCTCGCTCGCGTCGAGATTGAACTCACCGGTTGCCAGCAGATTAATGAATTCCTTATCCCAGAATTCAACTTTAATCACATGAGGCCGCGGTGATATTTCTGATAACGCTTTCGAATATTCGACGCATCCGTATTGTGTGGAAGTCGCAGCGTCGGGAATGATTTCAAAATCAAGCCATGTTTGTTTTTTTGCCTGATCGGACGCGGTAAAACGACGATACATTTTTTCATTATCATCAACGTAAATCCTTACGGCACATTCCCAATTGTATGCAAGCGACTCGATGGGACCTTTCAGGTAGGCCATGCCGTAAATGTAATCGTTACCTGTAAAATCCTTGGCAAAAGCGGCTGTATTTTCGGCCTTGATGGCAATCGGCGATTTGGAGAATACGATTTTGCCGACATTCTGTTTATGCAGCGCGCTTGTGAAAATGGAACCGCCCATGTCTTTCTCGACCGACGCCACAACCGCCTGAGCGTCCTTCAGAAGTTTTTGTGCTTTCGCATGGTCCGGAATCACCAGCAGAATCGCCTGAGCGGTCAGCACTCCGGCTTCTCCGGCGTCCAGAGCGTTATTCAGGTTGTTCTTTCCCTTGGACTTCTGCGCATACGCTTCCTCGATCGCCTGGTTGATTTCATTCAGCAAGAAGGTACTGACGTATTCCTCGAATTTCCGGTAATTCTTCGTCATCGAAGTGTATCCGCCGTACTCCTCATTCGCTTTCGCTTTCAGATCCGCATCTTTGGAAAGAACGTCATCCAGCTGTTTTTTGTAATTCAGGTAATCCGTTTTAACGCATTCGTCGTAGAGTTTTTGGGCCTCTTCTTTTTTCTTGTACTGGCCGACCCAGCCGGTTCCGGTCACATTCGAAAATAAAAATGTCGCCTGATCCAATAATTTTTCAGCGTTTTCTCTGGAATTCGATTCCTTGATTTTTTCAGCGACTTGCTTTTCATAATCCGCTAACTTACCGGTAATGGAAGTGACATCCACATCCGGACATGATGACTGGGCTTTCTTTAGTGCATCTTTGGTTTTCTCAATATACTCGTCGGCCTTAAATGGATTATTATAGCTGGTCAGATTTTGTTCGACCCAATACAGATAGCCCTTTGCCTGTTTCGCGTCATCGCAGTCGTCAATGGATTTCCCTTTAACATCCTGGGATCCTCCGGAAGTTTTGGAAGTGCCGCCGGAAGATGCCGCGCCCGATTGATCTTCCTTTTCGGTTTTCTTGCCCTTGTCCGTTTTCTTATCGGATTTCTTGTCCTTTTTGTCTTTATCGTCTTTTTTATCTTTGTCTACCGCTTTTTTGATCTTGTCAAACTGCGACCAGGCGTCGTTCTTTGCCGGTTGAATCAGGAACGTCAATAATAGTAAAAACAGAAAACCCACATAAACATTTACTTTACCGCTTGCCATCACACACCTCCGTGTTTGAATAAATGAATGTTTCGCCGTCTGACGGACTTCTGAAAACGCCAGTCAGTTTCTGCAATTATTATCAGTCAGGAATCAGAATAGACTGTAATGAAACAGCGCTCGTCAATAATCGACCGCCATTTTTCAAACGGACCGAAACTGTTTTATTTTTCTCATCCAGTGACTGAATTTTCACTTTTTTAAATATTCTTCCTTCATGGATCAGCACAATACTGCCTTCGGATAATTCTTTCCATTGTGCCGCATGGAATTTTTGAATCACCGAACGGACGGTTCTTCGTTTCCCGATTTCAGCCGGGTCGGAATGATTGATCCATTCCACTTCGTCACCCTTATCGGCTTTTCCTATAAAGCGCGCGCGGGCATATTCTGAATTGTCGGTATCACAATCAACGATGCAGGCGAGAACTTCACCGGAATTAATCATTGTCGCGGAGTTTTTGCTTTCACCGCCGCATCCGGTTGAAGTCGCGCATGATTTTTTACAGCCTTGTGCCGAAACAGAATAGTTAATGGTCCCCAGCAGAAAAAACAAGCAAAATAAAACCTTCACTTTATACTCCTGTAAATTGGCTATTGTTTATAATTTGAAAGAAATTCCCCAAGCCGTTTCAGCGCTTCACTCAGGTCATTCACATTCGGCAGCGCGACAACCCGGAAATGATCGTGATGCGGCCAGTTGAATCCGCGGCCGTTGACAAAAAGGATTTTTTCTTCGTTCAGCAGATCGTAAAATAATTTCTGGTCGTCGTGGATGTTGAACTTTTTCTGATCGAGTTTCGGAAAGAGGTAAAACGCGCCTTTCGGTTTCACGCAGCTGACGCCGGGTATTTCGTTAAGCAGCTTATGCGCAAGGAAAGTTTGCTCATATAATCGTCCTCCGGGCTGAATGAGATAATCGATATTCGGGCATTTTTCCAGAGCGGCGGGAATCACGTACTGCGCCTGCACATTGCTGCAGAGACGCATGGACGCCAGCAGGTTCATGCCTTCGTAAAATCCTTTCGCGTGCTCACGGTCGCCGCTGATCATCATCCATCCCACACGGAACCCGCAGATCAGATGCGACTTGGAAAGTCCGTTGTATGTCACCATCAGGATATCATTCGCCAGCGATGCCGTCGGGGTATGCTTCAGGCCGTGATAGATGATCCGCTCGTACACTTCATCGGAAAGAACTGCGAGATCGTGTTCCCTGGCAAGACCGATGATGTGCTCAAGGATGTCTTGATGATAAACCGCTCCGGTGGGATTGTTCGGATTGATCACGACAATCGCTTTGGTATGCGGTGTGATTTTCTTTTCAATGTCATTCAGGTCCGGATTCCATTCGTTTTCCTCGTCGCACAAATAATGCACGGCTTTCCCTCCGGAGAAATTCACCGCTGCCGTCCACAGCGGGTAATCCGGCGTGGGTACGAGCACTTCATCGCCGGGATTGAGAAGCGCTTGTAATGTCATGATAATGAGTTCGCTGACGCCGTTGCCGATAAAAACATCGTCCGGTCCGATATCGGGAATGCCTTTGTGATTGGCGTCTTTCATGATCGCATGCCGGGCTTCAATAATCCCTTTGGAATCGCTGTATCCCTCGGCCTTCTGGAGATTGGCGACCATGTCCTGAATAATCGCGTCCGGCGTTAAAAAGCCGAAAGGGCCGGGATTGCCGATATTTAACTTGATAACTTTATGCCCTTCCGCCTCCAGCTGTTTCGCCCGATCCTGGAGAGGTCCGCGGATTTCATACCGGACAGAATGAAGTTTTTTGGTTTTTTCATGTTTTCGTTTCATGATAGGATACTCCGTATATTATATAATTATTTCAAATCCTGTATAAAAGGAGTGATGTTTAAAACCATCAAGAATCTAAAATAAACCATTCACAAAATCAATGAGAGAAAAATTGACATCCGGTACCTTCAAAACAGAATGATGATTTGATTATCTCTACCGTTTTGACATGATTTTATTGTTTGAAAAAAAATTAAAAATTGTTAGGTTTACCCATGAATCAAAATCAATCGAGTCCGAAAATCATTCTCTTCGTCACAACGCTTTCGGCGTTTCTCATTCCCTTTATGGGATCATCGATAAATATCGCACTGCCAACGATCGGTAAGGAATTCTCCCTTACCGCCATTACACTAAGCTGGGTCGCGACGTCGTACCTTCTGTCCGCTGCGATCTTTCTGCTGCCGCTTGGTAAACTGAGCGATATTGCCGGCCGCAGATCCATATTTCTGGGCGGCATTCTGATATATACGGTGAGTTCACTGCTTTCGGGATTAAGTCAGGATGTCGCGATGCTGATCGGATGCCGTGTTCTGCAGGGATTCGGGGGATCCATGCTGTTCGCGACCGGAATGGCCATCGTGATCTCAAGCTTTCCGCCGGAGAAACGCGGTAAAGTCCTCGGAATTAATGTCGCGGCGGTATATTTCGGATTATCGGCCGGTCCTTTTATCGGCGGGCTGATTACAGAATTTATCGGCTGGCGGAGTATTTTTTATCTGAACGGAGTCTTAGGAATCATTTCGCTTTGGCTGGGATGGAGCAAATTAAATCATGACTCCCGCCCGTCCGAACATGCGCCCTTTGATATCACCGGAACCTCCGTGTATTCTTTATCATTCATCATCTTCATGTACGGAGCGTCTCATCTGACCGAAACCGCCGGCATGATCATGCTCCCTGCGGGTGTCGCCGGACTTATCCTGTTTTTCTTTATCGAAATGAAAACCCGGCATCCCCTGCTGAATATTTCGGCATTCAAGACCAATTCCGTATTTATTTTCTCTAATGCCGCGGCATTGATCAATTACAGCGCCACATTCGCGATCGGATTTCTGCTAAGCCTGTACCTGCAATACATGAAAGACCTGAGCCCGCAGTATGCGGGTTACATTCTGGTGTCTCAGCCTTTGATAATGGCCTTGCTGTCCCCTGTTGCCGGGAAATTATCTGACCGCATCGAACCGAGGATTGTCGCATCCGCCGGAATGCTGTTGACGATTGTCGGACTGATTGTCTTTGTTTTTCTCGATGCTGATACTTCATTATGGATGATTATTACCAACCTGGTTTTGTTTGGCACCGGTTTCGCCTTATTTTCCTCGCCAAACACCAATGCGATCATGAGTTCTGTCGACCGTTCATTGTACGGAGTGGCATCGGCCATCGTCGGCACCATGAGACTAACGGGACAGGTCGTCAGCATGGCGATTGTCACGCTCATCTTTTCTTATCATATCGGATATGCCAAACCATCGGCTGAAAATCTTCCTCAGTTCATGTTGAGTTTCAGACACATATTTATAGTTTTTGTCATTTTGTGTGTTGCCGGATTGTGGGCTTCGATGGTGAGAGGCAACCTAAGAAAAAAAACGGATAATGAAATGCCTTCTGAACAGAATTTTTCCGCCAAACTTTGAATGCGATGTTTATTAAAATCCTTATGATCTTAGTCATCTTGTTTTTTTGTATCATCGGAATCTTTCAGCTTCACAGGAGAAAAAACGAACACAGGACCGGATCATTTGGTAATGCTCTTCTGTCTTTTCATGAAACGATTGAGCCGTCCATGAAGAGTCGCAAGGAAATCGTACGTGAAATTGATAATGAAGATGATACCGGAAAAATGAAGGATTGATATTTCCGGATATTGATTGCTGGCAACGGTTTTTATCTGAAGAGCGCTCTCACGCCTTCGAAAAGCGGTAGCCTCAAGCATGTACTGTAAATTTCAGTCCTCCTGATTGGATTACCTGAAACGTCCGATCATCAGTGTCGATATACATTAAATATTAAGGATATTTAAAAGGTCCGGAATTTACAGGTACACACTTTTTGTTATGCTTTGCTCTGCGCTGAAGCAACGGCGACATTCTGATGAACTATTTTCGCGATCAGGTCCGTGGTGAAAATGGATTGCATACAGACATAGATTCTGGAATCTTTTGCCATAAGGTTTTTCAGCGTCTGCTTGTCCCATTCGACGCAGCGTACATTTTTGGTTACCTGTACCGTTGCGGACGCGGGCCGGTCGGTTAAAAATCCCATTTCGCCGACGAATGTGTTTTCTTTCACCGCGCTGACCGTTTTCCCGCCGACCACGATCGACGCGGACCCGCGGGTAATAAGCGTCAACCGGGTCACATCCTGATTTTCCCCGATGAGAATATGATTCTCCGGGTACTCTTTCCATGCGGCGAGTTTGATCACTTTCCAGAATTCATGATCGGTGAAATTGCTGAAAAGCGTGCTGTAGAGGCTAGACTCCTCTTCGTTAAAGCTGATTTTTCGGCGTTCCATGGCCAGACTGCGTACCTGCCAGGTATTTACGACGGTATAAAGACTGCACCAGAATATATTCGTCCATAACGGCCGTTCAGCGACCATGAAGCTGTACACGACCTCGATCACGCTGCCGACCGCGATCCAGGCGCGAAGCCACATGATATCCTTGACTAAGTACCCCAGTACATACAGTACGTTCGCCAGATTGCCGAGCAATTCTATCAGTATTCTCATAACCGCACCCCAAATAATAACCGGAATAAAAAAGAAATGCTGACAAGCCCGTTTGCGCCGAACCTGTCAGCATTGATGTTGAATCAATTGAAATATCAGAATCCGTACGTGAAATTAAGCCCGCCCCAGAGGACTAATTTTTTCTTATCCGCGTTGAGATCTTCGATCGGTTTCACGACATTCAGATAGGGGGTTAAGCTCCATGCGCCGGAAGCGTACGTCGCGGGAAGCGAAAAGCCCACAAAGGAAAATTTCTTGTCGATGGCATATTGATCAGTCCATGCGGAATTCAATGCCGGAGATACGCTCCACTGCTCATTGATAATGTATGAATACGCGGCGCCGAATTCGAGGTAATTGGCGGCAATCCCATCGGATTCGCCCTTGTCCAGCCCGCGGTAGTAGGACAGATAAGGAACAATCGACATTTTTTCATTGGCCATCGCGACATAATATAAAGCCGCGTTCACTTCGATGTCGTTTTTATTCGTTTTCCCGCCCGATGCCCAGTCCGAAAGATAATTATAATTAATCAGCGATACGGAACCGGTCAATTTTTCCGCTATAAGTTCTCTTTCATACGTGAGCGTAAAATCCACCTCGTCCAGCCCGGTTTTTTCATCTCCCTTGGCTTTATCAGTCCCGATTCCGATCCAAGACCAGGCATTTAAAGATAATCCTTTGATGAAGGCCGGAGAGTATGTGACCGACGGCTGAATAGTGGGTTTTTTATGATTCAGATCAAACCCTCTCCATAAATACCTGCTGGTCACATCGATCGAGGCCTCAATACCGACGCCGCCTTCTTCTTCAGATTCCTGCGCCCAAATAACATTTGAACCCGATAATAATAACAGGCTCAGCATGATCCACATTGCTTTTTTCATGACACTTCTCTCTGTTTCTGGTAAATGGGTTAATTAGTTTATAATAAATATGACAATCACCTGTAATGTAAATATGATTATGCGCTCTGCAATTCCTTTATGGGATTCAGTTTCAGGCTTATTCCCGGTTGGAGCCGGTACAGCGACAGGATATCCAGGTATTCGGCGTGATCAATAAGCTTAAATCCCTTTTCAAAAAACCGGGTAAATTCCTCATTGGTCGGAAATGTAAAATACTGCTGTTTCGATTTATCCTGGGGTACGGCGGTTATCGCTTTATGGTTCTTCAGGGTTTTCAGCGCTTTCATGAACATGCCGATCCCGAGTCCGTAAAGTTGTATACTGAGCCATAGCGAGGAGCGCGAATAATCAATATCCATATAACGGATATCGATGACCGGCCCTTTGTCGATGCCTTCATCGATCACATGGAGCGTGCAGGCGGCTTTTTTCTCTCCGGCATCCATCGCGCGGAATTCGGTAAAAACGCCCTGATACCTTGGCAGTTCTCCGGGATGAATATTGAAGACACCCAATCGAGGAATTTCCAGAATGGGTTTCTTAAGAATAAAATCGAATCCCGCGGATAGGATCAAATCCGGCCCGATATTTTTCAGGTGCGCGATGCCCTCTGCGCTGTTGATATCAGCGAAAAGATTCAGCGGAATATCGTACCGGCGCGCGATCTGCCTGAAAGTCATCAGTTTTTCACTTTCGGCCGGCTCCTGTGCCTGAGCTTCAAGCAACGGGAAAATTTGCCCGATCAGAAGGTCGCGCTCATAAAACAATAAATGCGAAGAGGCCCGTACACGGCGTTCGGTCGGGGTCACCCGGTCGGACAATATGATGAACGTTTCATATCCTTTTAACTCACGGATCAAGCGGTTCAGCGTAATATTACCAACAAGGTCGCGTTTCACGCAAATGACTATTTTCATATAAAAACGTGTTTAGGATGTAGTGTTCTGAATGAGCAAAAGACCTCCGTCTGTTCGTCCGGTTAAAATCCGGTGAAGATCCGACGCAAGATCCTGAAGCGGGAGATGGGACAATTGCCTCATATAGCTTGAAATGGTATGAAATGACGCATCGTCCACCGTGTGAACAGCCAAAGGCGTCTGCTCGGTCAATACCGGATTTTCAACGGTGATCCTCCCGTTCGCTGCGGAGCATTTGTGAATGACACCGGAACCCGATTGGAGTTTCACAACGTGAAGTTCCTCAGGTTCAAAAAGCTCCAGTGCCAGACGTACGGCCTCAGGCAGGTCCGTTTTCGCAAGCAATGGTTTCAGAAACGAAAGGAGCGCCGCTTTCTGCCTGACCGCCTGCAGCGGTTCACCGGGTTTGACCGATCCAAGCAGCATATAAAAAGTGTCCCCGCTCTCGAGGCTATCGACGAATTCATGATAAGAGTGTGCCGAAAAAACACATCCCGCCGTCCACCACCCGCCGAATTTTTTACCGAATGATCGGGGAACGGTCTCGTCGTAAGTCTTCGCGAGATCGGACTCTTTCTTGAAATGCTCCTCTTCCAGCAGCGACCGCTTGGTTTTATGCAGGACGTCTTTCATAACGCTGCTCATGGTGTTGAACGTGTTGCTAAGGTCTTTCAGTTCCCGGGGTGACCGAATATTCACTTCAAACTCATATTGTCCGGCTCCGACCACACGGGAAGCGTGTGTCAGCTGCGTGATGCGTCTTGTCAGGTATCGCGACAGCAGAACCGCTGTGATCAGCCCGATCAGGATGATTCCCGCCGCGATAAGGTAAGTTTCGCGGGTGACAGCCTCCAGGCTCGCGAGATACCCGGCGGCATCAATTTCGGCAGCCAGAATTCCAGTGATTTCGTTTTTGCTGTTTTTGATGGGAGCAAACGCCGCCATCACATGCCGTGCGGAATCCGTACGGATGATATCGGATATATAAATTTCTTTCACCGTATCGGCGGAAATCGCGTTTTGCATCTCCTTCACATAAGGAAGATGCCATAACGGAACGGTCGTATCAGCCGTGGTAAAGGTGACAGTGCTGCCTTCAGCCGTCAGGCCGTATAAACGGTCGGCCTGCTTCCACTTCATGATACGATTCACAGCAACCGTGAACTCCAGTCCCGGCCGTGTCCGGATCCCTTTGCTGCGCCAGTCAGGATAAGCGTCCCCGTCGATGAATTCGGCTGTCGTCGTGGCAATGGAGGATACGCATTCCCTCATTCCCCATAAAAGTTCCTGCTTTTGGGACGTAAAGGAAAGAGCGCCGGTAATGGCGGCCAAAACGATAAAAATGGGAACGATGGTCAGCAGATTCTGGGTTCTGATTTTCATGGCGTATTCCTGTAAATTATATAATCCATGACGGATCGCCGTTGATTAATTCCAGATACCGTAATAATAAATTCGGGCATTCGTTGATGATGGTAAAAAACTGGCCTTTGCTGATCACAAGGCAGCGCGCACCCTTATCCTGTGAGGCCTTCAGGGGGCCTGTGACCCGGCTGAACAAAAGCGATGCCATGCCAATCACCGGCGGAAGGGAACGGCCTCCGGAATGAAACACCCCGCCTTCCACCGTAATATAGAGATTCTTGAGGGGGTTCTCACCGCCTGTCAGCAATCGCCCGGCCGTATAATGACGTTCACGGACAATCTCCGCAATCAGTATGATTTCCGAATCCTTAAGTTTATCGAACGGCGGGGAAGACTTTAACGCGAATATTTTTTCTGTAATGGTCATGGCGAATGTTTGGTTAAATCATGGACGATTAGAAATTCTTTATAATGATCAAAGCAGTTTCCCTGCACCCTGGCGTTTTGACAACAGCGCCCTGCAGGATTCCTGCCAGTTGGTTCACATCACAATCCGGTTCCGATAAACATCTTGCAAGAAGTTCTTCAGCCGATCCATCCCAGTTGACGGATTCAGAAGACATCACGAGAACCGCCTGTGCGGGAAGGGACGATCCGAGATAATCCGGCAGATTGGCCGGGATCATGCGTCCGTCCTTTTGCAGAAGCCAGGCTGGGGTTTGTCCGCCGGATTCCCCGTGAAGGACGTGCGTTTCCCGGTTATACAAAACCGTTGTATGGATCCATTCATTCCGGAGCATCCGGCAAAGCGGCCACACGGTGTCCGCATTTCCATCGTAATGCCTGATGATGGTGCCGGCGGCCATCGCTATTTCCGACCGGATCTTAACGGCCTCCAGAGGATCCTGCGGTGCCGAGGACAGCCACCCGAAAAATATTTTATCATGATTCACGCATCCGCCGGCGTCGGGTGAAAGTACATCATTTCCGGGATAGAAAATGACGGTATCCGTGGAATCCGAGGATTTGACGGCTTCAGCTATCGCACGGACCAGCTCATTCTTTCTTCTCTGCGCGGCCAGATCGTAATTGGTTTTCCGGATGGTCTTCAGCGTATGATCGAGCGTCTGGCTCATATGGTTGAACGTTCCGGACAATTCCCCGAGTTCCCTTGGCTCCTGCACCGGGATGGTCTGGTCGTACTGTCCGGCGGCAACCCGGAGAGCGGCTTCTTTCAGCTGTGCGATCGGACGGGTCAGCCGGCGCGCTATAAATACCGAAACCGCGATACTCAGGAAAAATGCTATTAAACCGATGATAATCACCTGGATTAATGCCTCGCGGGTTTTATAATTGATAATGGATATATTAATATCCACGCCGGTAATCGCCTTGCTTTCGTTGTTCCGGTTATAGATCGGCGCAATCCCTGTTTTGATCAGCCCCCACTGATCCCAGAATTTGATATCGGAAAGATTGATGACGTCCTTGAGCAAAACATCGCGGGTTTTCGGTTCGGTGGGATTGGCGTCGACAAAACCGATCGGGCTGTAATCCGAACTGTCCGGATGCGTGGCGTCCAATACATACGCGATCTTTGTCACGTGTTTAAAATCGATTTTATCCTCCGATGAAAAACGGTTTACCGGATAGGTGCTGTCCAGCAGTACGTTCGTATACAGGTAAGTGATATCTTTTTTGTCTTTAATGCGCTGCATGGGGCGGACGTATTTGAGATAAGGTTCATCATGGGCGTTCCGGTAGCCCTGGACAAAATCAGAAAAGCTCACTTCCGCGCTGGAATCATTGATCCGGATTAACCGGTCGGTCGCCCCGTATAATCGGCCTGCGGAAGGAATCCACGCCAGTGCGTAATTGGGAAACACGATCGTTTCCGCATTTTCGCTGTCTTCGGACTCTTCTTCGCCGGCTTCCTCTTCCTCTCCGGCAGGATTTTTGTCCGCTGCGGAGGTATCGGGCTCCTGTTTCAGTGTCCCGATGAATTCATACCGGAAGGGCTGGGGCTGAATCCGTACAAGACGGTTATCTGTAACTGTTGTCCCCAGCATCATGCTGGCTGATCGGTTCCATGTCAATCCATTGACAACAACCGAATCCAGTGTACCGGTTACGCGGCCTTTGCCCGAAACCGGGTCAAGAATATAGAGGTTTGCGCCCGAGGCATACAGGACTTTTTTATCGCTGTCATAGGCGAGTCCGAAACAGGGATAACCGACAGGACCCACCGTTTTTGTTTCGGCGTTGGCCGGATTGATGGATAGGAACCGGAAACCCGAAGTGTCAATGCTGTACAGCATTTTCTTTGCCGGATCAAAAGCCAGACCGCACAAATTGAGGTTGCCGGTCTGACCGATTTCAACCGCGCTACCGTCTTCCTCGGATATGCGGGACAGGTATCCGAACCGGTCGACCCCGAAAAGGACCTGGCCGGATTCATCCCATGCGAGGCCGGTCACGGTTTTAGCCTCAAGCAGTTTGTTATGCTCATCGGCATCGATAAATGCGGCCGTCGTGGTGCTGAGGGCGAACAATTCCTGGTCAAAACCCTGCAAAATGATCGCGTAGAGCTGCGAATACGTGCGAAACCCGATGACCGACGTAATCAGCAGCAGGAGCGCGGCTAAGGTGGCTAGAATGATCGCCTGAATCGTTACATTAAAATTCTTTAACATAATCCGTTCACTTTATCATAGGGTAAGGAATGCAAACGAGAGTTGAGAAGGGTGACGGCAATCCGCGGAAATATATTCGCGCTTTCGGTAAGGTCGTTTCTTGATATCCGGAGGGCTGTCGCTGAATCCGTTCGTGCCGATGAACGGTAAACCGCGTATCCGTGGACCGCTTCCATGCCCGCCGTTGCTCCGGCCGTAACCGCCTGAGTTTCACCTTCCGCGGTAACGGAAATCTGTCCGCTGATCAGCGCATACAAAAAATCCGCGGGGTCGCCTTCCTTATACAGCGTCACGGCTGAAGACATGACCGTCAGGGATGCAATGCCGGATAGATATCTCAGTTCCTGAATATTCAGCCTGGAAAAAGGTTCCGTTCTGGAAAGATGATACATCCGGTCAATGATGGTCATTTCTTTTTCGTCTCCGGTTTCGGTGAGCAAATGTTGAATGACTTGCTGGAAATCGGAACGGTTCGTTCTTGAGTGCTTTTCCCTGAGCGTCATGCGGGCCCGGCCCTGGTCCTGCACCCATAACAGCTGTGCGGCCGCGGCGGCGGTCAGCGAAGAACTCTGGTTCAGCGCTTCGTCTATGATCTGGCCGGCTGTCGGAACGGGCCACCGGTAACGGGTCTGGTAATACTGGATTTTTTCCTGAATTCCGTAATCGCGCATCAAGGGCGCCAAAGCGAGGAAAAGATGGCGATCAATTCCCTGCTCCACTGTCTCAATCGCATTTCCCTTGTCTTTCAGGTTCGAGGAATGAAGCGACGCGATGAGCAGGTCATAATCCGGAATGCGGCCTGTAAGGGCCAGCAATTCCAGTATGAAATCTAGGATCGTTTCGGGCAGGTCATGATAGACTTTCATCAGGACCCCGTAACCGCTGGATTCCGCGGGATGCTGCGACAAAACGGAATAATACTGAACGCACCGGTATGCCCGTTCAATTTCCAGCTGGATCAGGTCCGGCACCAGCTGCTCCATCTGCGGGTACGCAATCCGGGTCAGCGTGCGGGCGGCGATCGACCGCCCCTTGTATGGATACTGGTTGCTGCGGATCACCGAGATCAGTGTGGGAACCGATTTCAGGCCGAAGGACGTGATCACTTGTTCGGCGTACCTCCGCTCAAACGGCGTGAAAGTGTGGCTCATCGTCAGCAGAGCAGGAACGGCCTGGGAATCGCTGATTTTCCTCAGAGCGTTCATTCCTTCAATCCGTTCTTCCGCGTTTCCGTTATGAATGGTGCTCAGCAGTGACGGGAGCAGCCGTGAAGAGTTCTGATTAATCAGCTCGTTGATCGCTTCCAGCGCGGCATGTCGGATCTCTCCGGATTTGTGATGAAGATAGGGAACAATAAAGTGCGCCAGCCGTTCCATCTCCGAATGGCCGATCGTGCGTATCGCCGCGATGACCTCCTGCGAAGGCCCCTCCAGAAGATCCCTGACAATTTCCAGACCTTCGATACGGTCATCCAGGTGCCAGCTTTTCACCAGGACCGTTGCGCGGACACCAAGATCATCAGCCTGAGTTCTTCCCTTCTGCAGTTTGACCTGCTGGGGCGTGAAGAAGTCGTAACAGGCAAGCGCTTCTTTCAGGGAATAAGAAAGCCGGTGATGATTCGATTCCAGCCACTCCAGGAACATGCGGATGATCTCATTGTTTTCCTCGCGCAGGATTTCGGTCAGTAACGGTTTGAATTGTTCCTGCTCCTGCACCGGTACTGTTTTCAGGAATTCAAGGAGGTTGTGGACGGTGGCCAGCTTGTCGTTTCTCCACAAAATGTGCAGCGCGGTCACGACTCTCGACAAGTCCCGGGTCTGCAGCTGTTCATGAACCACATTCAGGTTCCTGCCCTGCAATCCGCAAATCACGGACTCTTCGGGCTTAGAGAAATCGAACCATTCGCTTTTCAGATTCTGGATCATGGAACGTACATATTCATACCGGAGAAAAATCACCGCAATCAGGTAAAAGAAAGCCACGCCGAGTGAAACATAGGCAATTTCTTCGGGCTTCATGTCGGTCGCCCAGATCAGCAGGAACCATCCCGCAATGGACGTGGCCAACGGTTCGCATAGCCCTTCCAGAATGGTCCGCACCTGCTTCTTGACGGCGGCCGGTATGGCGTTGAACAGAAAATTAAAATTATTGATGTCGATGGAAACGACGATGCCGTGATACGCGAAGAAACCGAACATCGCGGCCACAACACCGTAATCAGCGATGAAATACCCGAACACCAGAACATAAACGATGGGCAGGATCAGCGCCGTATTGCGAACGCCGAAAAACAGCACCAGGCGGTTGAACAGGAAGAAATTCACCAGCAGGTTAAATACGTTAATCACGGCGAACAGCATGCCGAACAGGGACGCCAGCTCCTGTTCGGTGTTATTCATGGAAAAAACGTTGAAATACTGGAACTCGCAAAGGGTCGAGGAAATCAGGACCGAAAGTAAAACGACCGTCATGATCACCACATAACGTGATTTCGTGACGGCTCGTGCGGTGCCTTTCAGCTGCTCTGAAAATCCTGGCGATTCATCCACATCTTCGGTCTCGATTTTCCGCACGTTTTTGCGCAGCGAGAACAGAACGGGCATGGTCAGCAACGACAGCCCCGCCCATACGATGAACAGGTAACTCACGGGAAAGATATCGGCAATTACCGATACCAGTCCTCCGCCCAGAGCCGCACCGCAGGCTCCGCCTCCGCTGAAGATCGCGTAGAGCCGCTTGCCGTCCTGGATGTCGAAATAACTGTCCGTAAAATTCCAGAATAACGTGTACAGCGCGATACTCCACAATACGGTGTACAGTTTGATGATATAAAAAAGCCATGCCGGAGCCGCGCTTGTCGCGGAATCCGCCAGGAACATGAGCAGTCCGAAAAAGACCAGGCCGCCTATCGTCAGTACGATCAGCGTCAGTCTGAATACCGTATCCAGGCTGAAACGGCTGATCAGGTAAGTGTAGACGGGAATGTACAGCAGCATGACTGCCGGAGCGAGGATGTAGATTACCGGAATTTTGTCCACGCCGACCTGCGAAAGGAACATGGCGTCGGCCGTACTGAAACCGATAGCGATGCCCGCCTGCAGAAACGCGAATAAGGACGCAAAACGGAAAACCTTGCCCCCTTCACCCTCACGCAAGCGGAAAACTTTTCTGAAATATTCGACCATGGTGTACGCTTGTTATGGTTAGAAAAAAATGGTTATCCTTTCGTCGTGAGAACAAATGATCCGTTCCAGTCGCCGGCGGGGGGGGTCAGTTTAAACTGCCGGCAGCGTTCAATGTACATGGTGGTAATACGGTCCTCCGGATACATCGCCAGACCGGCTTCCATGCACCGGATCGCCGCGTCCCAGTGCTGCATATAATAGTGCGCCAGACCCTCGTTCATCAGCGGCAGCTGCTTAAGTTTCAATGTGCGAAGCTGTTCATCGTCCCCGTCAAAAACCTCATAGATGCGGATGGGCTTTTCCTTGCCGTACACGCATACGTAATCGATCTCGCGGATAAGAAATCCGTCGCCCTGAAGCTGGTTCTTGGTTTGTTCCGAAATGAGGATACCCACTCCGTAGATTTTTGTCAACGATTCCAGGCGGGATGAGGTATTGACCGGATCGCCGATCACGGTGCTGTCCAGGCGCCTTTCGGAACCGACCGTCCCCAGAATGATGGCACCCGTGTTGATGCCGATACCGATATCGATGGGCCGGTAATTGGCCTTTTTCCGGTCGATATTATACTGGATCAGGGCTTTCCTCATCCCGATCGCCGCCTTTACCGCGTTGTCGGAATGACCCGTGAAGAGCGCCATGATCCCGTCCCCGAGAAACTTATCGATGAATCCGTTATTCTGCTCAATTGGTCCGGTCATACGGGCAAAATAATTATTCAGAAAGTTAAAATCCTCCTGCGGTGTCATGGCCTCCGACAAATGGGTAAAGCCGCGGATGTCCGCAAAAATGACCGACAGCTGAATCAACCGGGCCTGCTTGGGCCGGATATCCGTAAAATCCTTGATTTCCAGGCATTCTAAAAACTGTTTCGGCACAAACTTACCGAAAATCGTCACCTGCTGTTCCAGGTGTCCCAGCAGCAGCTGAAGCTGGTTTTCCATGGAGATAAAAGCAGCGGCGAGATTGCCTACTTCATCGCGGGATTTCTTTGAAATCTGATCCAGCCGGTCCTGCGACACCTTGGAAAGCTTAAATTCATCAACAATGGTTTTTTTGATATGTTCGGTCAGATGAATCAGCGGCTTGGCCATGCGGTCAGCGACGAGGTAGGTTACAAAGAAAAATGCCAGGAATATCACAACGCCTACGGCCAGGGTTTTCAGCAGGGTCTTGTTCAGTTCTGTCTTAATGAAGTCAATGGCGATATCCGCCCCGCAAATGTACACCTTGCCCTTTGGGGTGGTGAACGGAAGCATGATGGAGCGAAAGCGCCCGTATTTATCCTCGATATCATCCACAAACCGGATTTGCTTGTCTTCGAACGTATATTTGAAGGTATCCGTCGCTTCCGCATATAAAGTAAAAAAACGGTCATAGGTTTTACCGGCTAACTCTTCCTCCGTCGCCGATGTAGTGACAAAAAAAACCGAATCTTTGAATTTCATCGCGCTGTAAATGTACAACAAACCAAGCTGCCCGGCAAATTCAGAAAGTTTCTTCACATTCCTGAAATGCTCTTCCTGAGTGACAGAACCCGCATTGAGTATGCGATCATGAAAATCGCTTCCGTATAACTGATTCACTCCGTAGGCCCCGGCATAGAGCTTCTGATTGATGCCTTCCATAAACAGTTCTTCCTGAAGCGTATAGGTATTCACCGTATAGATCGTCGTCAGGATCAGGTTAAGAATAAACAGGATGAGCAGTAATTTCTGTTTGATCTGCAAACGTAAAAACTTCATAAATATATTTATTTGATAAACCGGTTTCCGGGTAAAGTGATTTGAATAACGTAAGTTTAGTGGAAAATAGTCGAATTCTCAAGTGAATTTATTTTTTTTTGAATATTTCCTTCCGGAAATGAAATCCTGTTCTGATTTTTTTTCTTGAACGAATACGAATCCTTTTAATAAAATCATGCTTGATCCGAAAAAAATGCAACTGGATGGAAGATTCCGTCATCGGTCTGGTACGGGCAAATAGGTTCAACAAATCCGATTTCACCTGACCCTTATGACGCTGTTTCACAAAGCGGCTGCCGGAAAACAACGCACGGCCGGAGAATGAACGGAGTTATCAGTACCGCATCACTTAAACCGGGTCGGCCTTGCGATCTTCATGGCTATAATTAAGTGACCACGCCGGTTGCGGGAAAGAACCATATAAATGATATGAAAAAATGGAATTCAGTGTAATTTAACCCACTCAATATAATGATATTGAAAGTGGCATTAAATCAAATCCCCGATCGATCCGAAATCCGGATCAAACAGGCGTTTGTAGGTTCGTATTGCGAAAACATCGGTCATGCCGGAAATATAATCGCAAATCAGGCGGGCGCGCTTCTTCATATCCGATTCACGCAAAATCATCTGTTCGGTATCATACGGCAGCAATGACATCCGAGGCGGCTGATCCGTCATGTAATGCTCCCGAAACGCGGCGTACATTTTTTTCAGCATCTGCTCAGCCTTGAACTCAAGCTGATAGATCTGCGGTGACCGGAACACTAATTCTCTCGATAAACGGCTGTAAAGTTTTGCCTCAAGCTGGGCAGCGGGATCGATTTTCAGACTATACGCATAACGGCGGGTGCGGTCACTCATGAAGTTTTGTACCGGTTCAATCGAACAGGCGTTGATCATGTCGCCGATCTTCATGGAAAACCGCTTTTGCAGGGTTTTTGCCTGAATGATATCAAGAATTTTACTGATCCATCCTGATTCTTCCCTGTTTAACCCAGCCCCCGACGCCCACTTTTCGATTTTCTGGAGAGTGATCAATCCGGAAGCGACTCCGTCAACAACATCGTTGATGGAAAACGCCGTATCATCCGCCCAGTCCATGATCTGGCATTCGATACTTCTGAACGAATTGAGAGCATCCGCCGAATCCAGTTCCCCGGGCAGGCCGGGCTGATCAAACACAAACCGGATAACGGGTTTCTGTTCATCGTATAAAAAATGATTTTTAGGAATCCCGCCTCCGGAGCAACAATGGCCATACAAGGTTTTATACTTCAGCACTCCGTCAGCAAAAGCACGGGTGGGATTCATCCCGGTACGCCCGGCGGATGAAGAATAAATTGTATCGGTCAGTATCCGCAGGGTTTGCGCGTTGCCCTCAAATCCGCCGAAATCCTTCATCAGCTGATGGAGGGAACTTTCACCCGCATGCCCGAACGGAGGATGGCCGATATCGTGCGACAAACAGACCGCTTCCACAAGATCGGCGTCGATGTGATAATCTTTATTCAGGTACGGACTGGTTTTCAGGAGATGATAACAGATCGACCGGCCGATCTGCGAAACTTCGATGGAATGGGTAAGCCTCGTCCGGTAAAAATCATACTCCCCGGAAAAAAACACCTGCGTTTTGGCCTGCAAACGCCTGAATGATGATGAATAGATAATCCGGTCTCGGTCCTGCTGGAAAGGCGTCCGGTGATGAAGCTGACGGACCTTTTCAGAGTTAAACAGCGTCTGATCAAAATCATTATAGAACGTATTGTCGCCGGTCATAAAATTATACGAGTGAATTTTTACATATCATTTGTTGTCAGGATCAATGGCGTCATCATGGCTGGAGTTCAGTTCGAGCTGCTGTATTGGTTTCAGGTTTTGCCCGATGATACCCTGGAGAGAACCGTACAGCTGGGTCGTATTCATGACGACACGTTCGACCTGTTTTTCGCGTTTTGCCCAGATTTTGTACATCGCGGCTTTTTCGGAGTCGAGGTCTTTTTTCATCTGTATGAACGATTCGACGATCGCTTCCATCTTCTGCCTGAATTCGGGCCCGGAAAGATAATTGTACATGATTTCCATTTTCCCGTTCATGTTTTCTTTAGAGGAATGAGCGTGGGCAACTTCGATCATTCCCGCGCGCAGGGCCATGGCAAGACCTTCCGCAGACGCGGCATCGCAAACCCAGATATTGTCGATATTGCCGATCCGGATAATGCCTTTGGGCAGCACCGTCGACACTATCACGCCGAGGTTCGCTTTGGCTCCGAGTTTATCCTCCTTCAGTTTTACGATCCATTCCTTCGACCAGTCCTTCGCGCGCTTCGCTTCCCACAGGATGACGCCGCAGGGCTGACGGAAATCGTTAGTGATCCGCTGAATGATATCCCCGCCGCGCGCCCCTTTTTTCACAGGCTCGATTTCGTCGCCGGGAAATAATCGCCGTAACTGCTCTTCCAGTTCGAGCTCAAGCACTTCGCCCTGTAATTGCTGGGATCCGATTTCCGCTTTGCGTTTCAGATCCTCAATTTGTTTGTACAAATCCGTAATCGTTTTTTCTTTTTCTGCGTCTTTCAGCCTATATTCCTCGCTGAGTTTCGTCACAAGATCGTTCTGGATTTTTGCCCGTTCGGCGGACAACTGGCGTTCCATTTCGAGCCTGAGTGACCGTTCCTTGTCCTCAATCTCCCTCTGTCGCTTCATGAGATCAAGCTCTTTGTCCTCGCTGATTTTCAGTTTTCTTGATTTTTCGTCCAGCTGATTCCGGATGTCTTTCAGCTGAAACTGGAACTGATCCTCGGTCTGCTTTTTAATCTGATCTTCCAATTGCTGTTTTTGTGCTGCAAACTGCGATTCGATTTTCTTTTTTTCATCCAACCATCGTTGGTTGTATTCCGCTCGCAGGTCTTCCTGAATATTTTTTTTCAGGGCCTCGGTCAGTTCAATCGATGCTCCGCATTTCGGACAATTAAAGGAGGATTCACTCATATGATAAAAACCTTAAGTGACAGAAACGGCTTTATCCTGGTCAAAACTGATCAATTGATACACCAACCCGCCGGAAGGAGTGATCATGACTTCAAACAGGCCTTTGGTAACAAGCTCATCCATGGTTTTTTTTGCGTCATCAGCCGAAACCTGGAGATTGATAATCATTTCCGGAACAGACAGTCGGCCATGATTTTGTTTCGCGAGCTGTACGCTGTGAAACATCATCCACTGGTTTCGGTCAGCCATACGTTGTTTTTTCTTTTTGCGGAATGTCACCCACAACACGATGCAGGCAGCCAACGGTAACCCCGTGCAGCAGAAAAAACCGCCGATCAGGCCGCCGATATTCCCTTTACCCTCATAATCCGGCCTTCCGCCCTGATAATCGCCCTTGAGAATGACGCCAAGAATAATAAAAAACATCGCGGCCGCAAAACAGGCAAGCAGCGTGATTGCCGTATACATCAAGTATATATTGTTTTTCTGCTCAGGAAAAGCGATCGGGTATTGGAATTCCTTGGATTCCGGGCTCGTAGTCATACCTTTTCCGCCTTGGATTTATCTTCGCCGAAACCGTGAACGGCATAAATCATTTCTCCGGATTCAGAAACAAGAATTTCCGCCACACCTTTGATGACGAGTTGATCCAGGTGTTTCTTCGCTTCGGTAAAGCCGATCTGGAATTCCATGGCGACATCCTGGGTTGTCATGCGGCCGTCCCGGGTTGAAGCGTATTTAAGTACAGAGGTTTCGAGCCAGGTTGACATCATTTCCCCGTAGCGCTTTTTCCGTCGCTGAATGCTCACAATGCAAAGTCCCGATAGCCCCAGCGGTATGATTCCGCAGACAAAACCCATGGCCAGAATGATTCCCAGCGAAGTATCTTCCGCTTTTTTTTGGGTACCCGTTGAGTCTTTCAGAATCATTTCTTTCTGCAGGCGATCCGCTTTTCCTCCCTCGTAATTCCCACCGATCAGGTCACCCAGAAATGCGATGAAAAAAAACGACCCGTATATCAGAAGAAATACAGCCGCGACCCAAAGTAATGCTGATGACGGCTTGGCGGGTTTACCGGGATAGGCACCGGACGGGATTGATGATTCTGTCATAATTGAATGATCCTGTTGATTAATGTTTCTTATCGTAAATAATTTCTGATAACCTGATCGGTTTCATAACGGGTCCGGAAAGAAAGGGATCGGGATTCGATTTGAATGATTTCCCTGCTTAACGCGCTGAACATGGAAAAAACCGATACCGCGTCAGATAATCCCGGCCCTCGCTCCTGTCCGTATTTCGTCATGAGAGAAGACAAAACCTGAATGCCCCTGCGGCTTACAATCAGCAATCCGGGTTCATCAGAAGATATTCCGCTTGAAACCATTGCAACCTCTCCGGTTTTTATCTCCTGCAGTGATAATTCATATGATCCGACAAGATGCCGGTAGCTGATTACAGATTCATTCACTTCAAGCATGTGATGCCCGAAAAGGTTAAAAAGAAATATGCTCAGCATAACCGTATCCACAGCCAATATAAGCAAAGCCATAATGATGCGCCTGAATTTCGACGGAAAAGGAGCTTTGAAAACAATCACATTGAAGCCGATGATAACCAGTCCCAGAAAAATCAACTTCCATGAGGATCCGTATTCATTCCACTTCATCGTCATTCCCGGTCCTGACCGAGAAAACGCGGATTCTTGCTTTTGAAGAATGGTATCATTCCTGTTTTGAATCCCCTGAAAAAATCGCGCCGTATCTGTTGTGGAAAAAGGCATTCCGGTAAAAGAAGAAAGGGATTCGGCGTCCCGTATTATGGATGATCTGTCGGCGGAACCGGACAAAAGGAAAAACCCTCCGTTATTCCTGAGTAAGTACAATCCGGTCTCAGCGCTTTTATTATTATTTTCAAATGAGGACTGTGACAGCAATAATCCGTATTTTGGCTGAACAATGAACCCTGACAATTCCCCGAAGGGTATGCGGGTTTCCCGGGCATCATCCCCGTTCTGCTCTTCAATGATCATGGAGGATTGCGATCTGTCAAAGATAATCCGTTCGGGCCCGTCGGACAGCATAAACAGAAAACCTCCCGAAGAAAAAACAAGTCCGAATCCCAGCAGAACATAATGAAGGTTCTGCGGAACAGACGTCAGCGTTTTTAGTCTGGCTAAAATAAATATTCCGATGCCCAGTAGACCGATTATAACAAATACCCACAGAAACAAATCATTGCCGGCGGGCGTCATGACGATCTGTCCGGTGTTCATATCCTTTATCTGAAATCCCTCCATCATCAATCCATAACATCAAAGTCCGAGAAATAATATGGCGCAGCCGCACAACGCGATGGTTCCGCCGGCCAAAACGTGAGTGTACCGTTCAAGCAGTTTAATTTTCAGGAAACTTAATCCATAAATCGCCGTCAAAACCATGATTTGCATCGTCAGGAGGGTCGTAACCGAAAAAACCATTGCGACCAGGATCATTCCAGCGGTGCTTTCCTGAGCGGCGGGATACATCAGTATCGGAATCAGGGGTTCGCAGGGGCCAAAAACAAAAATCGTGAACAACACCCAGGGTGTGATATTCATGCTTCCTTCGACGGTATGCAGATGGGCGTGATGAACATCATGCGCGTGAGTATGAACGTGCGCTTCGCCGCCGTGGTGAACATGGTTATGCGTATGAGCTTTGTTTCGAATGAGTCTGTGAATGCCCCAGATCATATACGCGAGTCCGAACGAAAATAAAAGCCACGCGGCAATATCCCCCCTCACGGATTCAGCGTCCTCAAGGTGAAAAACTGCGATCCCCAAGGCTACACCGGCCAGGCCGAGAACGACCGAACTCAGGACGTGCCCGAGTCCGCTTAAAAAAGTAATCCAGATTGTTTTTATCCTGCTCCATTTTTGGGCCTGACTCATCATGACAAACGGAAGATAGTGGTCCGGACCCAAAACCGTATGGATAAAACCCAGTCCCGCAGCCGTCGCTGTCAGAGCGTATATTTCATCAGACATATTTCCTTGTCCAGTCGGATAAGAATCACATTGCTTTCCGGCAATGATACTTATATTTCATAAATTTTCCAAATGAATTATTCCTGGACAGCGACGCATTGAATAACCGGTGCATTGGATGAGATAGAATGGATATTAAAGTATCGGCAATGATACTTTGTCAAACATATTCATTCTTTATCCGGAAAACAGCCTTAAACGACATCCGGTTTTGGGTCATTGACCGTTCAAATCATGTCACAAATATTTTTACAAATAATTATTGATATTTATCATTCAGTTTATTATATATTGATCTTGAGTTGTTTTGTATTGTTTTTATCATTTTTTCCGATAAGGAGTTATCATGAAAGAAGGAATTCACCCGACGTACCCGATGTCTACGGTGACTTGTTCCTGCGGCAACACGTTCCGGACCCGTTCAACGAGCGGCGATATACGAATCGAGCTCTGCTCTAACTGCCACCCGTTCTATACAGGAACGCAGAAACTGATCGATACGGCAGGACGCGTCGAGAAATACAACAAGAAATTCGCGAAATACAAAGGAACCCAGGATTCCAAAACTTCGCAAGAATAACTGGTCTTGTTTAACAAATAAGGAATGTGACCCTGTCATGTTCCTTTTTTTTATTTTATACCCATGACAAAAGCGCCATGATTGAGCAACTTGAAAAAATGAAAAAACGCTTTGAGGAGATCACGGAATCCATGTATCAGCCGGAAGTCGTGAACAACCAGGAGACGCTGAAAAACCTGAACAAGGAACGCCGTGGACTCGAACCGATCGTTGAAAAATACACGGAATACAGCCACATCCTCCGGAGCATCGACGGCGACAGGGACATCCTTTACAATTCTGACGATCAGGACCTCAGGGCCATGGCCAAGGCTGAACTGGACGATCTCGAACAGAAAAAAAACCTTGTAGAGGAACAATTGAAAGTTCTGCTGATCCCGAAGGATCCTCTGGACGACGGTGATTGTATCATGGAAATCAGGGCGGGCACGGGAGGCGACGAAGCGGGTATTTTCGCCGGCGACTTATTCGGCATGTACCGGCAGTATGTTGAATCGCAGAAATGGAAAATCGAAATCATCGATTTCACCGAAGCCAACATGGGAGGATTCAAGGAAATTGTTTTTGAGGTTCAGGGTTTCGGGGCGTACGGCATGCTGAAATTTGAAAGCGGCGTACACCGCGTCCAAAGGGTCCCCAAAACAGAAACGCAGGGACGGGTTCATACTTCCGCATCGTCGGTGGCCGTTCTGCCTGTCGTTGACGCGGTTGAAAAAGACGATATCGTGATCAGCCCCAATGACCTTCGCATCGACATCTACCGTGCCGGCGGCAAGGGCGGACAGAATGTCAACAAGGTCGAAACGGCTGTCCGCCTCACGCATATCCCGACCGGCATCGTCGTCCAGTGCCAGGAAGAGCGTTCCCAGCTGAAAAACCGGGATAAGGCGATGAAAGTCATGAAATCGAGGTTGTTCGAAAAGCGGAAATCGGAACAGGAATCCAAAATCGCTTCCCAGCGGAAATCCATGGTGGGTTCAGGAGACCGAAGCGAAAAAATCCGCACCTATAATTACCCGCAGAACCGCCTCACTGACCACCGCATCGGTCTCACGCTGTACAATCTGGAATCGGTCATGACAGGTCAGATCGGCGAAATTATCGAAAAACTGCATCTCGCCGAAAATGAAATGCGATTGAAGAACAATTAAACTTTACTTTAATACCCTATGTAACCCTCCGGGGTGCGTATTTTCCAATGCGGCTTTTACGGGATTGCATGTATCCCATGTTTCGCTGAAAAAATGAAATATTGATCATACGGTTTTTAAGCTTGATAATATCAAAATATATCTATACATTTTTTTTTGTTTTAGTTATTACTAGTATTAGTTGAATGAATTGACTGAACTGTTCCGGTAATTTCTTGTTCCTATGAAAAAGAAGCTCTCAAAAAAAGAACTCCAATCCCTGCTTGAGGCGATCATCGCCGCTGGAAATCTCCCCCGTCATGTAGCGATTATCATGGACGGCAACGGCCGCTGGGCAAAAGATAGGGGTTTACCCAGGGTAGCGGGCCATTCCGGCGGCGTGGAATCGGTACGGGAAGTCGTCGAGGGCTGCGGTGAAATCGGAGTGGAAGTCCTGACCCTGTACGCGTTCAGCCAGGAAAACTGGAAACGCCCGGCCTGGGAAGTTTCCGCGCTTATGAAACTGCTGATGCGAACCATCCACAACGAGCTGGAAAACCTGAACAAGAAAAACGTCAGGCTGACCACGATCGGCCATATTGAGCATCTCCCGCAGGAAACCTACAAACAACTTGTCCAGGCGGTGGAATCCACACGTAACAATACCGGTTTTCATCTCAACCTTGCCCTGAGTTACAGCGCCAGAACAGAAATCCTGGATGCCGTGCGGTCCGTAATCGCCGATGTCCAGAAGAAAAAAATATCCCCCGGTGAAATCGACGACCAGGTATTCAACCGGTATTTGTACACGCATGACCTCCCCGAACCGGACCTTCTGATCCGCACCAGCGGTGAATACAGGATCAGCAATTTCCTTCTGTGGCAGATCGCCTATGCCGAACTGTACGTGACGGATACCTACTGGCCCGATTTCAGAAAACAGCACCTGTTTGAGGCGATTATGGACTATCAGAAACGCGAAAGACGATTCGGAAAAGTCAGCGAACAACTGGAACAAAACAAGAAAACCAGCGATGCCGGGAAAATCAGTAAGTAATTTTTTAAAACGATCAGTTTACCTGTTCCCCTATAAACCATATTCATCCTTAGTAAGTAATAAAGGATATTGACCAGGCTACATGAAATTTAAAATCCTCCCGATTTCCTCTCCCCTGTGGTTCCTTATTCTAATGCTTTTCACGATGCACCCGGTCCGCGGACTTCTGTCACAGACGTCCTCTGCAGCCAAGCCCGTGATCGCTTCCATAAAGGTTCAGGGCAACATCAAATCCGACGCTGACCTGATTATCATTGCCAGCGGTCTTTCCGAGGGACAGAAACTCAGCTCGGATGACATTGCGAAAGCCATCCAGAATCTGTGGGAAATGAAAGTATTCAGGAACATTGAAATTGCCGGAATGCAGACGAATGAGGGGCTTGCCCTGACCATCCTCGTGACGGAATACCCCAGGCTGGAATCACTGGAAATCACCGGTTTCGACGACGTCGAGGAAAAAGACATCCGAAGCCAGGTCGGCCTGTTCGTCAACCAGACGGTCAGCCCGCAGCATATCAAGCGCGCCTCGGAACGCATCCGGCGGGTTTACTCATCCAAAGGCTACCTGAATGCGGACGTACAGATCAAATCCTACACGTCCGAAGCCGACAGCGGAAAGCTCATCCTGAAAATCAAAATCGACGAAGGCCAAAAAGTTAAAATCAAATCGATCGCGTTCCATGACAATGACGCTTTTTCCGACAACCAACTTCGGCAGACCTTCAAGGAAACCCATTCCCAGATTTCCTACTTCAAATGGAAACAAAACGGAAGGGGTGCACGAAAACAGGTATTCGTCCTTGAGGATACCCTGCATAAGCCCGCTTATTTCAAATGGCACAAACGCGGGGAGTTTGACGAAAAAAAATACAGGGAAGACCTGGCCAATTTGGTTTCATTCTATAAAACCAACGGATACCGGGATGCCCAGGTTGTCAAGGATACCAATTATTTCGGAAAAAATAATCGTGACCTGTTCGTAGATATCTGGGTGGAAGAAGGCGTCAAATATTACATCGGCGATATCGACTGGAGCGGGAACACACTGTTTTCGAACAAAGAACTCACCGCTGCGCTCGGTTTCGAACGGGGCGATGTATTCAACCAGGAGAAATACGACCGCTCGATGCAGGAAAAAGTGAATGCCCTCTACTATGACCAGGGTTACATTTACGCACAGATCGTGCCGATCGAGAAAGCAATTGCCAAGGACACGCTTGACATCGATTTCATGATCACGGAAGGAAATCCCGTCACCATCGAACGTGTGGATATCAAAAACAATACGAAAACCAAGGAAAAAGTGATCCGCCGCGAAGTAGTTTCTTTTCCGGGTGAAACGTTCAGCCGGGAGGCTCTGATCCGGACCCAGCGGAACCTGATGGTACTGAATTATTTTGAAAATGTTCTACCCGACGTTCAGCCGGTCGGACAGGATAAAGTCAACGTCGTAATCACCGTATCCGAAAAACCGACGGATACCGCGAACATGGCGATCGGGTACAGCGCACAGGACGGTTTTGTAGGTTCCGTTGGCGTTGCTTTCAATAATTTTCTCGGCAACGGACAACAAGTTTCGATGAATGCTCAGCTGGGCGGCCTGGGATACAGGGTGTTTTCAGTCGGGTTCTCGGAACCCTATCTTTTCGGAACGCGGACCTCGTTCGGGTCGTCTTTATATTACTCGTTTGACGGAGACCGTCGCGCACAGTATCTCGGATACAAGAGCCGAAGTTACGGCGGCACGCTGAGTTTCGGCCGGCGCCTGAAGTGGCCTGATGATTTCTTTTCGGTCAACTTTCAGGTCGGGTACGCCAATTCCTCTCTGCGGCCTTACACCAGCGACCTGTATCCCCAGTTTACCTACGGCGTCCAGCAGACCGTCAGTTTAACCCAGATCATACAGCGCGACAGCCGCGACGCGGCCGAATTTCCAAAAAGCGGATCAGTCTATACCTGGACTTCGGACTTGGGCCTCGTAAAATTTGACACCACCGGATATAATAACGTCATCACTCAGTTGCCGAAAAACTACATGCGGTTCTCGTTCCGGGGACAGAATTACATACCTATGCTCTGGACGCTGGTTCTGTATTCGGATTTCATGTTCGGTTATGTGCGTTCATTCGAGAAGTCGTCCAATATATATGACATCCCTCACCTGGAACGTTTTTATATGGGCGGCGGTGCGCTTGACATCGGATCAATCCAGCTCCGTGGGTACGGCAACCGTGCCATCGGTCCGCGCATCGGGTCCTATGCTGCCGGCGGAACCACCATGTTCAAATATTCCGCCGAAGTCCGGCTGCCGGTGATCCCTAACCCGACCATGTACCTTTTGACATTCTTCGAGGCCGGAAATGTTTTCCAGTCCCTCCAGACCTCCGATCCCTTTGACGTTAAACGGTCCTGGGGGTTCGGTTTCCGTCTTTTCATGCCTATGGTCGGCATCATGGGGCTTGATATCGGCTACGGCATCGATAAAACCAATAAACGCATCGGCTACCCGAAGTATCACTTCCAGCTGGGCCAGATGTTTTAAACACCGGGGTTTGTATGAATTATTCTTGGTATCTCATCCTGCTCATCGCGCTGGTCTGTTTCGCACCGGAACCAACTCACGCCCAGAAAACGGGTTATGTGGATTTTCAGTACCTGATCTCCCAGGTTCAGGCCACTCAGGACATACAGGCGGAACTGGAGCGCCTTTCACGTCAATGGACCCAGCAGATCGACAACATGAAAGACACCATCGAAAACCTGGAAAAAGAACTTGAAACCATCAGCATCGCCCTTTCCAAAACCAGCCGGGACATGCTCGTTAAAAACATCGGGGAACGAAAACAGAAACTGACTCTCTTCCAGGAACAAAAATTCTCGCCCGTCAGCGGAGACTTGTATAAAAAACAGCAGGAACTTCTTCAGCCGCTGATCGACAAGATCAAGAAGTCGATCGACAACGTCCGTCTGAAGCAAAAATACGACGTCATATTTGACATCTCCGCGGGCAATCCCGTATCTATCGACCGCAAATATGACCTGACGACAATGGTCATCGAAGAATTCAGTTCGCAGGGATTAACCCTGAAAGGACAATCCGGACAGCAAAAAACCGACCAGTCCACCGGAAAAGAAGAAGGAAAGGAAACCAAAACAGATGATTCTACCGGAAAAGATGACCCGAATAAAGATAAAAAATAAATTTACGTATATCATAAAAAACGAATCAATAGATTAAAAAGGAGTTACACTGTGAAAACAATTCAAATCATGACGAACGCACTTGCCCTGACGGTTCTTTTCTGCCTGACCGCTTTCGCCACCCTGTCTGCTCAGTCCAGAATCGGTTATGTGGATTCCCAGAAAATCCTGGGTTCCCTGAAAGAAACGCAGACCGTTCAGAGCACCCTGCAGGCCGAGCAGGAAAAAATGTATAAAAAGCTTCAGTACATGCAGGATTCCCTGCAGGACGCACAGGAAGATTATGTCAAGAACATCAAGGACAACCTGATGATCAAGGACGGGGCGAAAAAGGCCATAGAAAAAGGGCTCGAGGACCTGGCCTATCAGATCCAGACCTCCCAGCAAAAATTCCAGGAAGACCTCCGCAAGCTGTATGATGACCTGATGCAACCGATCTTCGAAAAGGTCCGTAAAGCCGTAGATAATGTACGCAAAACCGAAGGGATGGATTTTGTGCTTGACGGATCCTCCCAGATCATTCTGGCCGCTGATAACAAGTACGAACTGACCCAGAAAGTGCTTGATGAACTTGTTAAAACAGCCGACCTGAAGGATACGGGTAAAAAGGAAATTAAGGATAAAAAGTAACCCAATCAGCACTCCACAAATGGAAACCCGAATACGGGTTTCCTTTTTTTTTAGGTACGCCATGCATTTCTCATTCTTTCAACTGGCTGAAAAACTGGACCGGCCGTGCTTCGGCGAAGACTTGGCCGTGCGGGATTTTACCACACCGGAAGAGGCCGATGCTCACGACATCATACTTCTGTCCGATAAGAAATACCTGAAAATGCCGGAATCCCTCCGCTCGAAAGCCTGGCTCATCGCAGAACCCTTAATAACTGAAAGCGTGTCTGATTTTCTGCGTCGTTCGGGGATTTCATATATTACGACCCGTGATCCCAAAGCGGACCTGATTACGCTGATGCAATTATTTTTTCCGGCTGAAGATTTTATTCCGTTCCGGCATGAATCGGCAGTGATCGGAAATCACTGCGTCATTGACCCGGATACACGGATTGAGGCTTTCACGGTGATCGAAGATTTCTGTTCGATCGGAAAGGGTACACATATTCATGCGAACTGTGTCATCGGCCGGAATGCGCAAATCGGAAACCACGTGATCATCTATCCGAACGTTACCGTTTACAGCCACAGTGTCATCGGAGACCGTGTGATCATTCATTCCGGAACCGTGATAGGCAGCGACGGATTCGGTTATCATAAACAGGATGGCCGATACCGTAAAATACCCCATGCCGGCAGGGCAGTCATCGGGGATGACGCGGAGATCGGTTCCAATTGCTGCATCGACCGGGGAACGCTGGGGGATACGAAAATCGGGAGCGGATGCAAGCTGGACAACCTCATCCAGATCGCCCACAATGTCGTGATCGGAGAGAACACCGTCATCGCCGCGCAGGCCGGCATTTCGGGAAGCACGATCATCGGCGACTCCGTAACCATTGCCGGCCAGGCCGGCCTTGTGGGACACATTGTTATCGGCAGCCATGCCACCATCGGAGCCCAGGCAGGCGTGATCGGGTCCGTTGACGATGGAACCACCGTTTCCGGATACCCGGCAAGGGAACATTCTTTTGCCATGAAACGTGAAGCGCTGATTTCGAAAATACCGGACATTCTGGAACAGATCCGGGCACTGAAAAAGAATCGGACCTGATATAAACCGGCTCCGCGGCCATTCCCTTCTTCGAGAAACAGAAATCCATTCATCCTTTCTTTGTTTCTTGCTGTCTTCATCTCAGGAAAACAACAGCCTGAATTTTGCTTGATTCATTACGATTATCTTGTTACAATCCGGAAACAGCAAAGCACCGATATGAATAACCGGCCATTAAAAACCTTTGAAGACCTTGACCTTGATGTAACCCTCCGCCCCTCACGATTCGATGAATTTGTCGGGCAGGAAAGAATGGTCAGCAATCTGAAAGTATTCATTGAAGCGGCCCGGATGCGGCAGGAAGCGCTGGATCATGTCCTTCTTTCCGGACCGCCGGGACTGGGCAAAACTACTCTTTCCCATATTATTTCACACGAACTGGGAGTGCAAATCCGCGTCACATCCGGCCCCGTACTGGACAAAGCCGGAGATCTCGCCGGCATCCTGACCAATCTTGAAGAGCGGGACGTCCTGTTTATCGATGAAATTCACAGGCTGAACCCGGTCGTGGAAGAGTATTTATATTCCGCAATGGAGGACTTCAAGCTGGATATTGTCATCGACAAGGGACCCAGCGCCAGGACCATTCAGCTGACGCTCCCGCATTTCACGCTCATCGGTGCCACGACCCGGGCCGGTCTGATCACTGCACCGCTCCGATCGCGTTTCGGAATCACCAGCCGTCTTGATTATTATGACGACCCGAATTTAACGCAGATTGTGAAACGATCATCACAAATACTAAAGATCGGCATTGATGAATCCGGCGCCTCCGAAATCGCCAAACGCTCCCGTGGAACGCCGCGTATCGCGAACCGCCTGCTGAAACGAACACGTGATTTCGCCCAGGTCCGGAAAGAGCCGGTGATCAGCAGGGCAATTGCCGATTTTTCGCTGAAAGCACTGGAAGTGGACGAACACGGACTGGACGACATGGACAAACGTATTCTGATGACCATCATCGGCAAATTCAGCGGCGGCCCGGTCGGCATCGATACGATCGCGATTTCCGTGGGTGAGGAAGCCGGAACCATCGAAGAGGTGTATGAGCCGTTCCTGATCCAGCGCGGACTGATCAAACGAACTCCCCGGGGAAGGGAAGCCACTCCCCTTGCCTATCAGCACCTGAACATCAAACGAACGCCCGGAACTCCCCAGCTCGGGCTCGATATTTAATTTTTTCCGCTGCTGAAATAATCCGGAAAATCGAACCAGTCGTTCCCGTCCTGCGAAACCAGATGGTGGCCTTTGTATCTTGAACATGCCTCTTCCATGATCTGTTTCGCCGCTTTCAGGTCTATGTCGTATTCCTGCATCACACCCGTCACGCTTACGGAACCCCGTTTTTTTTCGATATGATGCACGATCTCATTCCGGATTTTATCGATTCTCATTTTCCTCTTTCCCGCCCGGCTGAGTTTTCCCGTGATCAGGATAAAAACAAGAATGCCCGCCGAGACCATGAATACAGGACTAAAGAAAAATGAGCTGAATACTTCCCCCCAGTCGATCTGAATATCGCTCAGATTGACGCTGTACACATTCATCTGAACTCCCTTGGACGCAAAAAAACCGAAATTCATGAAAGGATGAGGTTCTCCTTCATCCTTCACTTTCCCCAGATAATGGTCGTTGACCCAGCACTGCAGATGGTCATTATCGGCGCTGACCTTCAGTTTCAGGATTCCGTTCATGCCGCTGAGATTCCACACTTGAAGAACCTGATCAAAACTGTTCGTCCTTTTTTTCAGCAGCAGCCTGCTGTCCGGAGTAACCGCGAAAGCGTAAAAATCAGTATTTTTATTCGAGCGTACTATAAGACCGGCTTTGCTCGCAGAATCTCCTTCCGGCCAGCGCAGGATCATCATACTGGCTTCCATTGCAAAATTTTTGTCCGAATAGGTGTGCCATGTAAAGTGATCCGAACTCTGATTCCAAATGGTGTAATACCCGCGTTCATAATACACATTCTCGCTTTGCGACCATTCATCGTTCATGACGTCGAAATTATCAAAATAAAGATGCGATTTTTCTGCGGAAAAATCGTTATCCCTGTGGACTGGCTCCGGATCAAACGGAAAATCCGATCCCAGTCCCGAACTGTTCCGGTAAACGATCAAGTCGTCGAAATGGGCATGTACATCGTTGTAGGCGATAAGACCCACCCGCCCCTTACTGAACGACGGGTCAGTGATCCTGTTCACGGCCTGTCCGTTAATGAACAATTCGATGACCGGCCCTTCGCAGCTCACCGCAAGGTAATTCACTCCCTTTTGATGGATGACCGACGATTCGGTCCACTGAATCAGCATCTGGTGCTTGTCGCTGATTTCTTTACCGAAAAAATAATACCCGTTTCCGGAAATTGCGAATACGTAAAAATTATCATAATCCTGTGCCCTGAATATGAGTCCGTACCCCTTGGCTTCCTCATGCCCGATAAATTCAGTCCGGACCTGGATCGCCGCATTGTCAAAAACACGGTCTTTGTGATAGGAAACCCTTCCGCTTTTCGCATAGATATGATATATGCCGCCCTTGTAATGCGCAAACTGGGTTTCGGAAAATCCGCCGGTACTGCCGAAATGATCTTCCCAGAGTATTTGCGAATATCCGGGGCAAAGGGTTACGGCGTTCACCATGATCATACAGAACCATTTCATCATGCTCAATCCTTCGTTTACTTGTTGAATTCGATAACCGCGCTGACAATGTCCGGTTTGATCTGTATCACAGGATCTTCACCTGCGGATTCATTTATAAAATTATTCCGGTCAACCATCGCATACAGCAATTGTTTCGCTGTTTTTTCAAATGGTTCTTCCGGAGTAAAATTTTTCCTCAGAAAGTGAATCCGGTTCGGCTGGGCATGATACTCCTTCCGGAGAATGTCAACCGTCAGTTGATTATGATTCACCGAAGCGATGCGGATAAGCGTTAAAAAATCCTCTTTCGCTTCACGGGTTGTGATATTGCTGAGGCCGCTGATTTTTTTTGTCACCGGGTCGCATTGTTCAGGAATCACGATCATTAATTCAGGAATTTCGATGATCATGTCTTTGTTTCCGATGATGTGTTTTACGATATGATGCTTGTCCGCAATCGGGTCGATGTAAAAAAGCGTTTTTTTAACGGAAAGTCTGAAATATCCTGCTATTTCATCTACTTTCATCGAGCCATTGGACAACGCAATCCGCTTCAGAAACAAGGATTCGAAATTATTTTTGAAGGATCGTTTTCGTTTAATTCTGATGATGATATAAATGATTAGACCGATGATGGTAATACATAATAAGACAAGCGTGACCCAGAACCATTCATCCATATCCCTTTCCAGCTTTTTAAAAAATTTCACGACCGGGTTTTTTGATTTCTCTTTCCGTACAGGGGGTTTGAATGTTGTTTCTTTCGGCGGACTCAGCCGGTATACAGCGCAGGTCGGCATGGACGCCTGAAGACCGTAATCAAATGAAGCTGATTTGTTGATTTTATATGAAAGAATATCCATTTTTACGTTAGCCACTCCGACATCAAAATATCCCGATACTTGTTCCGGTAAAGTTTCATCAATGATCAGAGCGCGTTCAATATCATTGACTGTTAACTTTGCGTCAGAATCCTGAACCTCAAGTTTTATCCTGTGGACAGAACCTGAATCAAATTCAAATGGAATTTTAAATAATACCGGCTGCTGATTCTGGAGATTTCTTGCGTTTGAATAGCTTACGGTCGAATCCCTGCTAAAAAAAAGGCTCTGCCTTTCATGAGAATAATTGCCTTTATGAAAACCCATTGTCAGTGTTCCGGCAGAGTCCCATTTAAGTATCCTGATATTCAGCCAATAGACAAAGTTCTCCATACCCGGAAAGATATCAAAATATTTATGTTGATTGTCTTTAAGAATCCTGAAATACCCTTTCTCATAAAAACATAACGGCTTGTTATCCCAGGAAAAATTATCTGAAGAAAAATTATTTATTGATTTTGTAAGCGAATCGGGCCTGAAATGATAAGTACTGTCCATAAAACCTGAAATAGGCCTGGGTTCTCTTTTCGGTGATTTCTGATACACAAAATAATCGTCAAAATGAACATGTACATCTTTGTTTACGATCAGTCCGTTGTAACCGGCCGATAACGACTTGTCCTTAACCGAACGGACTTTTTTACCGTTAATAAACAAATGAATAGAATCTTTGACACAATGCGCTTTGAGGTGATTCATTCCATTTTTCTGAACAGTCGTATCGGGTTTGGCCGTCCTGAAAATCGTCCGGCTTTTGTCCTTTCCCCGGTCATCTCTGAAATAAAGCGAATAATGGCCATCAGCAGTGATGGCAAATTCATAGTACCTGACCGTATCAAACGACGCGCGAAAAATGATGCCGTATTTTTCACCAACGGCGCCATTTATGTAGACTGTGTTTACCTCACAGGTAAAATCCGAAAACACGGACGATGAATCTTTGAAATAATAACTTTTATCGCTGAAAGCATGAAAATACCCGTTGTCGTAATAATGGGTCGGCCCGCAGGGAAATCGTCCCAATGTATCGAACGGTTCACTGACCCAGACCTGGGCTGTCAGAATCCGGCTCATGAACGTCAGGCATAGAATCATTAAAATATTTTTCATCGCGTCTTTCAGGAATACGGTGTCAAGATTTTGAAAAGGAATCATCTGAAATGTTTGCACAGGTCTTCATGAAATTTCAGGACCGCCGGCGTATCATCGCTGAGAAGCCTTATATACCGCTCATCGTCAATGATTTGTGACATCAAAACAATTACGATATCCCATGTATTTTTATAGGGTGAAAAATGAGCGCGGTCTAAAACAATGTTTCCTTCCTCTATTTTCTTGTTCAAGGTGTGGACCGACAGCCTTCCCTGCAGATGAGCAGCCAGCGTGCATATCTGGATAAAGTAAAAACGTGCCGTCGCTTCAGGCAGGTTAATCCTCTTCGCATAAGCCGTGATCATCCTTTCAATGAAATCCGGATACTGACTAACTGTTAACGGCTTCGGCACATCGCTCATAAATGTCGGAAAATCGTAAAAGGCGTCGTTCTTATCATCCACAGGATAACGATATCCCGCGTAATCCTTCACCATCGTATCCATTACATCGATCGCCTTGCTTCGTGACATTCTGAACCGGGCCAAGAATTCATTCAGACTGAATGAGCCGTTTCTTTCCCGGATATAATCCAGAAAATGTGTCGAATTATAGCGGGTAGCGTTCCGCCATTTAACGATTCCCCATATCAAAAGTATTTGCGTGACTCCAATAATTATTATCGTCAAAAAAAGTTTTTTTAAAGATGCATCGTCTTCCGGAATTTTATCAGAGTCATCACCGAGGGCGGGTTTTTTTCCGCTATCACTATTTCCCGATACCCTGATAACCGGGCAAGATATGTCTTTCGTTCCGAGTCCGTAATCATCATTATCCGGTCGTGATACCTTAACGCTGAACAAATCGATACTGATACCTCTGGTTCTGATCTCAATCCAGGGTGAATTTTTTGGTTCATAGCTTTCATCGATGATTAAAATCCGTTCCTGATTATTGACCGATATTTTTGTGTCACCGTCCTTCTTATCGATTCGAAGACGAACCAATGTGCCGGTTTCATAATTAAAAGGAAAATTCTGGACTGTACTTTTGGATCCGGTATGTTTATTATGATATTGCATTACAGAATCACCCTGGATCACAATTTCCGTTTCATCACTGTTGCTGATATTATACCAGCTTATGCACATTTCCTTTTTTCGCGGCCAATGGAGGATTTTAAAATTGGCCAGGTATGAAAAATTTTCATTATTGATATTAGCATTGTACAGATAAGAATTTGAATAGGCGGTCGAATCAATCCTGTACAGGCCTTTTTCGTGAAAAGCACCTGGATCGTCTCTCCAGTGCGTTGGGGTGTCGAAATTGACCAGATTGACGGTCAGCGAATCGTTTTTTTCATCGAAAGCGCTGTCCGGTATTGCAGGTTTGAAGGAATACTTGCCGGAAATATACTTGCGGTATACCGTCAGATCGTCCAAATGGACATGAACCGCTTTCCCGACCCTGAACCCGATTACGCCTTCATGCAGTGTTGAATCAGCGACGGAATCGATTTTTTGCCCGTTGATAAACAGCCGGATGATATTACCGCTGCATTCAGCCTTTAAATAATTCACTCCCCTCTTATTAAAAACTGAATCTGCGGTTCCATAGACTAAACTATTGACTTCAACTTCCCCGACTCCCCCTCCCGGTTTCAGGTAACTCCGTTGCAGGAAGTAGTGACCAACCGTAGAAACGATAAACGAATATCCGTTGACATGCGCATCGTGCCGGAAAAGCAGGCCATAATATGCCGTTGTGTCTCCGGAAATGAATTCGGTCCGGATTTCAGCGGCAAAATCCTGATAATTCTTTGATTTTTCAAAGAAGCTGACGTTTTCATAACTGTAAACATGGTAAGCGCCGCGATAATGGTATGACCGGACTTCATCCGGAAACCTTAACTTTTTGCTGAAATCCTCTTTCATCAGAACCTGGCCCGATAATGAATTGCAGAGTCCGATCAACCACAAAACAGTCCAGAGTGTTTTCATCGTTATTCAGGGAAGAGTAATTTAATTAAAAACTCCCGGCAAATATACCGGGAGTTAATGGCCATTACAAAGACAGGCTCGTATCAAAATGTTCCAGATAATGGGCTACACGCTCAAGATAGGAAGCGCCGAGCGCGCCGTCCACGACGCGGTGGTCATAGGACAGAGAGGCGTACATCATCGGACGAACGGCGATAGTGTCGCCTTCGGGCGTTTCAATAACGACCGGACGTTTCTTGATCGCGCCGATGCCCAGAATAGCAACCTGCGGCTGGTTGATAATCGGAAATCCGATCAGGGAACCGAAACCGCCCATATTGGTCAGCGCGATGGTTCCGTCCTGAATATCTTCCGGCTTCAGCTTCTTATTACGCGCCCGTTCGGCGAGGTCAAATACCGCGCGCGCGATTCCGGTCAGATTCAGCTGGTCGGCGTTCCTGATGACCGGGACAATCAGCGCCGTATTATTCTCGATAGAAACCGCCATGCTGAGATTGATGTAATTTTTCTTGATGATGGTTGTTCGGTCAACGGAGATATTGATCATAGGATAATCTTTAACCGCCTTGACCATGGCATCGATGATAAACGGAGTATAGGTGAGCTTGAAACCTTCGCGGCGCTCAAATTCAGATTTATTTTTTTCACGATACTTTACGATACGCGCCATATCGATTTCAGTCAGTGAATACACGTGCGCGGAGGTATCGAGGCTGCGGCGCATATGCTCGGCCGTGATCTGGCGGACATTGGACATCTGAATTTTCTCGATGCGCTCGCCGGAAAATTCAAATTTTGCGGTCGGAACCTGTTTGACGGATTTTGCTGTTTCTGCCGGGGCTATACCTTTTTTACGTTGATCGAGATAGAGCAGAACGTCTTCTTTTGTCACTCGCCCCGAAAGGCCGCTCCCCTTGATTGATGCCAGTTCAGCTTCAGAAATATTTTCCGTTTTGGCGATGTTCCGCACAACCGGAGAATAAAATCGGTCTGATTTTTCGGCAATAACCTGGGTTGCTGTTTGTTGTGTTTCTTTTTTTATTTCCGGGACCGGGGTTTCGGTCTTAACCGATACGACTGGTTCAGCCGGTTTTGAGGGTTCTACGGACTGATTTAAATCGGTTTCAATCCTTGCTATGAGCGTTCCTACCGATACGGTCTGACCTTCAGGAACAAGGATTTCTGAAAGTAAGCCTGTCGCCGGTGAAGGAATCTCAGAATCCACTTTATCGGTACTGATTTCCAGGACGGTTTCATCCTTTGATATCTTCTCCCCTGTTTTTTTAAACCATTTTAAAATTTTACCTTCGGTAATGCTCTCACCCATTTGCGGCATAACCATATCGATTTTCATGAACGCTCCTTTGGGGATATTCTGTTATACTGACTGGTTTTCACAGCGTGAAGTTATTATATTAATAGTACTGTTTCAACAATTATTTTATCTCCCCCACATCACAAATGCGCCCCAAAAAAAAGGATGTGCATAATCACTATTCAGCAAATCCGTTTTAGCTTTCTGAAGAGCGGAGCCGGGATCTGAATTTTCTTTTTTCAGATAATGATAAAACCTGTCCATCAGTTTCGCGGTCGCCGAATCCCGGATTTTCCAGAGCGTTGATATGACTCCGCCCGATCCGGACTTAAGGAACGCGCGGGTCAGCCCGATCATACCCTCCCCCATCAGCATTTCACCCAGTGAGGTCTCACAGGCCGATAATACGACCAGACGAGCTTTCAGGGACATTTTCTCTATTTCCCCGGCTGTCAGATAACCGTCATACGCGGAATCCGTATCCGTTCCCACTACCAGGGAGGACATTTCGGGATACACCGGATTATTCAGCCCGTGCGTGGCCATATGCAATATGCTTATTGAATCCATACCCAGATTCCGGATGTCCGACTCCCTGACGATTCCGTCCAGTACTGTGACTGAATCCCCGGAAAAGTGCCCGCGAATTGCTGTTTTTTCCTGTTCAATATGCGGCAGAGGTTCGAACGGAACTCCCTGCATCCCGTTTCCCATGTCACGATAATCCGATTTGAATATCAGCACCGACGCTCCTTTACCGATCCCGGCGTCTTGCAGGCCGGTATTCCTGCGGAACATTCTCATCGCCGGTACATAACGGACCGCAAACCGTTCTACCAGAAAGGAATTGCCCGTCCACAGCGTTTCAAAGGGCAAATAATGCAGGATGCCGTCAGGCACAATGACCAGAGGCCCCGTCCCTCCGGATTCCGTCATGATGGGCGCCATTAACTGGTTATATAACCTTGAGGACAGAACTTTCAGCCGTCCGGTATCGCTTTTTTCGGATCGGATAAGATGATAATAATCCCGGACACGCAAACGGAGATCCGCTGGTCCGGGCAGAAACCGGACATTTATTTTTTCATTGAGAAAAGTAAAAGCGAACCAGAGAGAATCATAATTGAAAAACTCGACAATCCGGGCCGAAGAATCCCACCGGGCACCTGTGCAATCCGGGGTATCCAGCGTACGGGCTTTGATGTTTTCCAACGCCCTGACTGCCTCGCTGTTTTTGCCTTTCAGGATATTCAGATAGACATAAAAACGGTACGTTTCCTGTAATTCATTCTCCATGAAACGGGTCAGGACGGATTCGTCCTCGTTGCCTGATCTCAGGGATTCTAAGTTCTTCGTGGCCCGGGTCAGCAGGGACAGCGCTGATGACGTGTCCCGGCTCTGAAATTTCAGTCCCGCGTATTCCGCATAAGCAATCCATCCCAAATCCGGATTTTCCGTCTGGCCGAATAATTCGATCGCTTCTTTGAAGCATTTTTCGGCATTGAGTGGTTTTCCTGTCTGCCGGTATACCCGTCCGAGACAGGTCAGCGCAAATCCTTGTTCTGACTTTCTTGACAGGCGGCTGTACACGGCGGCGGTTTCGGATAAAAGGTCATCAAGCCCGGTGAACCGTTTTTCCTTAACCATCACGACTGCAAGGTTCAGTTTGGCGTTTGCGAGTCCAAGCGTATCCATCCCCCGGTTCAGCAGAACCGAACGGCTAAGATACCCGCGGGATTTCTCATAATCTCCCATATCATACAGGGCTGCGCCCAGGTTGCCGTAAACCATGCTCAGCCCGGATGTGTCCCTAAGTTGTCCGTAACAGCGGGCGGCGGTCTCATAGGACTGGATGCTTTTCCTGAACATCCCGAGATCATTGTAGACATTGCCGATATTCATATAGTCGACGGCGAGATCATGAATATTTCCTGCGGAACTGTCAATTTCAACGGCGCGGCCATATGTTTCAAGTGCCCAAGTGAAAAATCCGAGCTCCCGGTACACGATCCCGTACACAGTCAGGATGCCGGACCGCAGTCCCGGATCATGGAGTTCCCCCGATTCAGCCCAGGCACTGTCAAGAAAACGCAGGGCGTCATGATACGCGCCTGTCCTGATGCTGAATACGGCGTAGCGATAGAGCAGCCGGGCGGCGTCCCTTTTATCACCGTAAGAAACAGCAAGACCCGAACCCCTGGCCAGAATGTCTTTGGCCTGGCTGTAACGGCCGGTTTCGATGAGTACGATCGCGTAATCGATGATCATGTCCAGAAAAAGCGATGAATCCGGCGCGGGCGTATCGTACAGAAGCTGATACAGTGTCAGGGATTTGGAATTCCGGTCCATGTAATAAAAAGATTTAGCGGCTTTAACGGCCAGGCCATAATCCGTCCCGGTCAGAAGCAGATCCTCCTGATGTTTTTCATAGAGGGCGCAAACGCTGTCATACGCAGAGTCGCTGAACCACAATTCAAGACGGTTTTTCCAGTCGGTCTGCGCCTCCGCGGCGCCATAGACCATACCGAACAGGGCTATTGCGGCCCCGGCTAGAAATTTCATCGGATAATGACTTCGTAATAGTCTGCAAGATTTTTTTCGAACAGGGTTACTTTATGCTTATCTTTCAGTTTTGAAATCCAGAGGTTCCTGTAGTTATTCCGGTGAAAATTGAATAAATCGTTTCTGACCTTATCCTTTATATCTTCGAAAGGAATCTGCTGTCCCTGAATTTTTTCCGTCAGCTGAATGATGGAATATCCGCCGCCGGACCACGTAAACGGTTCACTGACATCACCCGGATCCATTTTCCAGGCATGAAGGGTCAGCTCATTGTTTTTTGATACGGGAATCAGACCGCTCTGCCCTGAGCGATTTCCTTTCACACTTTCCGCCTTTTTCGCAACTCCCGCGAAATCACCGGTTTTCCTGATTTCCTGGTAATATTGGCCGATCAAGCCCTGGTCCGGGGAAAAAAGTTCATTGAACCCAACTTTATCCGGCTCGCGGTAGACCCTCTGATTATTCATGTAAAATTCCAGGACATCCTTTTCCCCGATACGGATCAAAGCGTCCACATTCCGGTATGTATGAAGGTCTTTGATCAGCGTTTGTTTCAGCTTGCGCAATTCATCCCGCTGCCGGGGGAGAAGCGCGACGGCTTGTTTTCTGGCTTCAAGGGCCAGAACCCTCGTGACAGCAACTTTTTTCAGCCCTTGTCTCATGATCGGCGCGTCCAGTTTGATTTTCGTACGGTTTCCGGACATCACCTGCACAATTTCCATCAGGGGGATTTCGCCGTTTTCGTACCGGGCCAGCGGAACCTTCATTTCATCGGATGTGAACGCGGACTTCAGATCAGACGGTGAAAGAATGCGCCGGTACCGATCAAGAAACAAGCCGATGCCCTTTTCGTCATAATCCATTCGGCTGGCCTTCAGCAGACTATCCGAAAACCGGTCGTATTCCTCCGACATTTGACGGGTGGGCCGGGTTTCATACTGATCCGCAAAAGCAGAGAGAATGGCCGGCCTGATTTTCTCAAACGGCTCGATGGTTTCGGATAGCCGCATTCCGATTTTCTGAAAAATATGAAAACCTTCCCTGGATTCCAGTATGTCCGATATCCGGTTTTCCTTCAGTTCAAAAAGAGCGTCGCGGAAAACAGGATCGTATTTGTCATAATGGATGTACCCGATTTCACCTTTCCTGAACCGGGTGTCCTCGTCATCTGAATGGATTTCGGTCATGCCGGCAAAACCGTCAGGGTTTTTCATGGCTTCCTTGTGAAGTGAATCCGCGATTCTTTTTGCCTGGGCGCGGTTTCTGTATGGCACTCCCTCCGAACGGATCTTGATCTGCCGGTTTTCATTATGGAATACAAACAGATGCCGTACGTTCATTTCGTATTTCATTTTTTCGTAAAACGCCTTCAGTTCCCCTTCCGGAACATTCGGATAAATGAATTTCAGCCGGATCAGCCTTCCGGCATATTTCTCATCTTCGGCGTTTTTCAGAATGAATGCGATGGAATCATTTCCGGCCGTTTCATCACTTTCGGCGCTTTTCAGGATAAGCCGATCCTGGATCAGTTCATTCAGAATCCGGTGCCGGTCTGCAGATTTGGAAAGATCGGACTGCCGGTAGCTTTCCTTATCCGCGAAATCTTTAAAATCCGCAAGGGTCAGGGTATCCTGGTCAATGGTCGCAACAATGACTTCATGATCAGGCCGGATAATATCCTTTTTCCCGGACTGACAGCAAGTGAAAAGGACGAATAAGACAAGCACTGTAAAACGCGGCATAAAGTCTCCTGTATATGAAGGTTCGTATTAAGGCTCAATATGGATATGTGAGACCATTTTTTCAAGTGTTTCCGATATCTGAGGGAAAATTGCCGTAGGATCGGAATTTGCATCGCCTGTTTTCGTGTTTTTCTGGATATCGTGCCAGGGAAAACCATACAGAACGGTAAATGCTTCCCGGGTTTGTTTCAGCCTGATGTTTTTTGTCCGTTCAAGATTATGGCTGATGATCGCCTGAAGGATTTCAGCATGGGCAGGCTGCTGAAGAAAGGCCGAATGATACTCGAACCCCCAGAAATCGGGTTCGATCAGGATTTTATCGATCCTGAGGCGGTCGGCCAGGATCCGGATCCTGATAACATGAAAAAGGTTCTTTGTTTCTTCTGGCGGTGCGCCGAAACGATCCGTGATTTCCTTTTCGATCTCCTCCAGTTCTGATAACCGGAGAACCGACGACAGGCGCTGGTATACAGCAACCCGTTCCGACGTGACGTTTACATAATCGTCCGGAATGTACGTATTCAGGAAGCACTTGATCTGGGTTTTCAATTCCCGTTTCAGCGGGGATGCTGCCGTCGCTTTTTGGCCCAGTCCCTCTTCCCTTTTCAGCGCAGCGACGGTTTCATCCAGGATCTGGCAATACAGATCAAACCCGACCGTGTTGATAAACCCGCTTTGTTCGGCCCCGAGCAGGTTACCCGCTCCTCGGATTTCGAGGTCACGCATCGCAAGGACAAATCCTGAACCCAGGTCGGTATATTCCTCGATGGCCTGCAGCCTGCGGACCGCGTCGGATGGCAGGATGCTGAAACCAGGTGTCAGCAGGTAGCAGTAGGCCTGCTTCGCGGACCTCCCCACGCGGCCCCGCAGCTGGTAGAGCTGGGCCAGGCCGTATTGGTGCGCCTGATCAATGATGATGGTATTGACATTCGGAATGTCGATGCCGTTTTCGATGATTGTGGTGGCGACCAGAACGTCGAATTCCTTTTTCAGGAAACGGTGGATCACATCCTCGACTTTCTGCGGGGACATCTGGCCGTGAATGATTCCGAACCGGGCCTTCGGGGCGACTTCCTTCAGCGTGACGGTAACGGCGTCTATGCTTTGTACACGGTTATGAACATAATACACCTGACCTCCGCGGTGGATTTCCCTCATGACCGCGTCATGAATGAGATCTTCGTCGAATTTCGTGATCTCCGTCTTGACCGGAAGGCGGTCATGGGGAGGCGTGCTGATGACAGAAAGGTCCCGCCCGCCCATCAGCGAAAAGTGCAGAGTTCGGGGGATCGGCGTTGCTGTCAGCGTCAGGGTGTCCACGGACGCTTTCAGTTTCTTGATTTTCTCCTTGTGCGTCACTCCGAACCGCTGTTCCTCATCTATCACGAGCAATCCCAGGTCACGGAACTTTACGTCGCCGGACAGCAGCCGGTGAGTGCCGATGATGATATCAATCTGACCGCCGGCAAGTTTCCCGAGAATATCCTGTTGTTCTTTTTTGCTCCTGAACCGGGAAAGCACATCCACGGTCACGGGAAATTCCTTCAGGCGATCGGAAAAGGTGACGTAATGCTGTTCGGCCAGGATAGTCGTCGGAACCAGCACGGCAACCTGCTTGCTGTCCTGCGCCGACTTGAAAGCGACTCGTACGGCGACTTCCGTTTTCCCGTACCCGACGTCCCCGCATACAAGCCGGTCCATCGGCACTTCCGTCTCCATGTCCTGCTTGATTTCCTCTGTTACTTTTTCCTGGTCGGGCGTATCTTCGAATTCAAAGGAGGATTCCATCGCCAGCTGCATCGGCGTGTCGGGGGAAAAGGCATGGCCGGCGCTGGCTTTTCGTTCCGCATAGAGCCTGATTAAGTCCTGCGCGATGTCTTTGATCGTTTTCCGGGTTTTGTTCTTGACCCGTTCCCATTCGGCCGATCCGAGCCGGTTGAGTTTCGGTTCAACGCCTTCCTCACCGGAAAATTTCTGGACCCTTGCGAAATGCTCCAGCGGAACGTACAGCTTGTCCCCGCCCTGGTACAGAAGCTTGAGACATTCCTCGGTATGTTCCTCCATCGTGATTTTTTCCAGGCCGGCATATCGCGCGATGCCGTGATCCACATGCACGACGATATCGCCGGGTTTCAGGGACCGGATATGTTTCAGCGCCTGTACGCTTTTAAACCGTTTGACGGGCCGCGGACGTCTGACCCTGCCGAACACCTGATGATCGGTGAATACCGCAATTTTTTCGAGCGGATCGTAAAACCCTTCCCGCAGTTCACCGACGCCGATCCGGTAATCCACTCCCGACATCAGTGTCTCCGAGTCCAGCAGTTCATCCAGCCGCTGAGACTGGCCCTCGTTGTTGCAGAGAATGACAATCAGCCACTGATCCGACTTCAGCTTTTCAAGTTTTTCCCGGAGAAGATCCATGTGCCCGTGAAATTCCTCCACGCGCGATGTTTTATAGGTCACCGTATCGTGCATCCTGCCTGAAATCCCGCAAAAATGAACCTGCCGGAATGCATCCAGTTTCTTTCGGACATCCGTATAAGTAAAGTACAGGTTTTCCGGCAGATCAATGCCCGGGTCTGCTTTCTTTGCATATAGGTACTGCTCCCCGATCGTCTGCTGATGCTCGATCCCCCTGCCTTCGGCCAGTTCGGGCTCAAACATCATCAATACGGCAGATGACTGCAAATGATCCGTAAGACATGATTCGGAGCCCTGAGCCGTTGGATCCTGAAGCAGTTTCGGATAGATCGTTAGCCCCGATGCGGAAGACACCGATCTCTGGGATAAAAGGTCAAAAATACGGATGGAATGGATTTCATTGCCGTCAAATTCAATGCGCGCAGGATTTTCCTGCCCGTACGGATAGATGTCGATGATGCCGCCTCGAACGGCGAACGTCCCCACCTGGTCCACAATATCCTGGCGTTCAAAGCCGTTCATGCTCAGAAGTTCCGTCAGATATCCGAAATCAAACGGTTCCCCGGTTTTCAGGTCGATCCGGTAGGAATTCATCCGCTCCGGTTCCGGAAGCCTGTCAAACAAAGCCCGAACGGTCGTGATCGTGACGGATGGCTTCGAAGAAGCCAGTTTTTCAAGGCATTCCTGGCGGAGATTGATGAAATTGACACCGGGCGGTTTGTTGTCATAAGGAAGCCGCTCATCTTCCGGAAAAAATAAGATATTCAGTTCAGGGACTTGGAACTTTTTTGCGAGTTCCATGAATTCAACCGCCAGAAACGCGTAATGTTCCTGATCCGGTGAAATCAGAACTGTATGCCTGCATTCGGCGATAATCCGGTCCACGATCACGGCGCTGACTACGCTGTCGGCCGATCCCCACAATCCTTCGACGGATAGGTTTTTCCCGTCCTTCAGAGACCGGACTAAGGTTTGTGTGTTTGACGATTTGTCGTAACGGTCAAGAATCTGTTGAAGCATATTTCAGAGAGATAAATCAAACAGGGTTTTCAACCGGGTCGCCGAACAGGGTATGCCCCCCGGTTCCCGTAATACGGACTTTCACATAATCCCCGATCCTGAAATTCCGGTCCGGGACAATCACGGTTTGGTATTTTCCGGTCCGTCCCGCAAATTCGAGTTCCGATTTTTTACTGATTTCCTCGATCAGGATTTCCGTTTCCTTTCCGGTTTCCTGCTGCAGTATGGAATGGGATATGCCCCGCTGAAGCTCAATCAGAGCGGTTATTCTCCTGCTTTTTTCTGCCTGAGGAACGTCGTCCGTCATGCTGAACGCTTTGGTTCCGGGCCGCGGGGAATAAATAAACGTGAATGCAGCGTCATAACGCACATTGCGGAACAGGTCCAGGGTGGATTCAAAATCCTCTCCGGTTTCGCCCGGAAAACCCACGATCACGTCGGTCGTGATAGCTACATCATGAATGATGTCCCTGATCCGGTGAACCAGTTCCAGGTAGGATTCACGCGTATAGGAACGGTTCATCAGGCGAAGGATGCGGTTTGACCCTGACTGAACGGGAAGATGTATGTGCTTGCAGATGTTATCGCGCGCGTCGATCAGTCGGATGAGTTCAACGGACAGGTCCTTCGGATGCGGCGAAGTGAAGCGGATACGCCTCACTCCATCGACATCGCTGACCGCTTCCAGGAGCCGGACAAAATCTTGTCCTTCATCATTGTAGGAATTGACATTCTGGCCCAGCAGGCCGATTTCCGTGATCCCTTTATCCACGGCAGTCCGGACCTCCTCCACAATCGACCGCAGGGACCGGCTCCTTTCCCGGCCCCTCGTATAGGGAACCACACAGTAGGTGCAGAAATTGTCGCATCCCCGCATGATAGCGATCCAGGCCGAAGTCGCGTTGAACCGTATCGGTGAAAGATCTTCGTACAGTTCTTCCCTCGACAATTCCGTGTCGATCCACAACGGCTGTTCATCACCGGATGGCTTGACGGGCTTAAAGGCCTCGCTGCACGTTAAGGACTTTTTCTCGATGCTTCTGACCATCTGCGGGATTTTCCGGTAGGAATCCGGGCCGAGAATAAGGTTCACGAAAGGCCGTTTGGAGTGGATCTCCTCCTCCAGGTTCCGGGCCATGCAGCCGACGACCCCGACGATCAGGTCCGGTTTTATTTTTTTCAGACGCCTGAACCGTGACAATTGTCCCCAGACCCTTTGTTCAGCGTTTTCCCGGACTGAACACGTGTTGACGAAGATCGCATCGGCGTCTTCCGGCGAATCCACCAGTTCGTATTCCATATTCTGCATCAGGCCGGCGATCAGCTCTGAATCGTACACGTTCATCTGGCAGCCGTAGGTTTCGATGTATACTTTTTTTCCGGGATTCATAACCATGCGCCGCGATGGTTGAAATGTGCAGTCATTTTATTGAAGATCAGGATCAATCCGCAGTCTTTACGCCTCCATCGCTTCGGAATCCAGGACGATGGGTTCGGTCAGGCTCAGCGCGATGCTCGAAAGCATGACTTCAGGCCCGAGGTTGGTGATATCGCCGGATAGCAGTTTGGTTTCCACATTTGCGTACAGGGAACATGCCGCGCCTTTCTCGATGGTCAGCCCCGCGAGGCGGCCGGCGTTGGTTCCTACAAAAGTCACCTCGCCCAGCAGTTCGCTGATGACATACCCGTTGCAATGATGCAGCTGAAGATGGGCGTTAGGCGTATAGACCGTGATCAGCGTTCCTTCGGCCGTTCCCATGGAAACGGAAGGATATATTTCCAGCGTCAGTTTCCGGCATTCGGAAGGATTCTCCAGATACATGCGAAAATGGTTGCCGAAATGCTGCACCTGCGCGCCCAGACTGTGGGCAATTTTATCAATGTCATGAGCGGTCAGCCGGAACCGGTTTTTTTTCGGCCCGGAACGCTTTGCGGATTTCTTGCGGGTTCCTGAAGCTGATTTGCTTTTTGAATTTTTCCTGGTCGTTTTTCTGGCAGTCATACGTTCTCCCGGAGGATGTTACCCTTTTGAATCATAAATCACATTGCCCAGGTCCTTACCCTGGATTTTTCCTGAACGGATCGCACCGGCGGTGGTCACTTCATTATGAATACGTTGGAAGGTGTAATTAGGTTTCCCGTCATTATTTAAAATTACTTCGCCCTGGTAATCGCGCATCATCCCGTTCAGTGTCAGTTCGACCGCGGGCTGGGTTAAGACGGATTTCGGACTCAGTTCGATTTTCGGATTATGTTCCGCTGCATTGACCGCGCGCAACACCTCTTCAATCGTGGCTGAGCGGTCTGACCTCTGGAAAATGTAACGCATGATCCTTTTGCGGATGTTCGTTGCAGACCTTTGTTTCCGCAGTCGGCGGATTCTGAACCAGCGGGCGACAGGTACCGCGAAAAACAGGATCGAAAAGGTTAAGGGTATCCAGCCCAGAACCACCTGGATCATCCGGCCGTCAAAATCCCTGATCACATCGATATCCTGATAGGAAGAGGAAAGGATGAACACCGCAAAGACCAGATTGAACAGGTTCATGAACATGACCCCGGCGTTCCTTCCGGCCGTATTGCCGGTTAAGGGATATTCCGGCTCGTATTCGTCCCAGTAATACTCGATCTTGCCGCCTTCCATCTGGCCCAGGCTGCGGGTGATCTCATGGAACTGTCCGTAAACGACACCATCATCGGAGATCACGGGATCGCCCTTGAACCGCGACAGGCATTCGGAGAAAAACGCATCCGCCTTTTCATACGTCATACCGGCCAGCATCACCATCTCTCCCGGAGTGATGATCCCTTTCGACGTCCTCAGGTACGCGGCGACTTCCTTCTCGTTATTCAGCGGGTCAATGTTCACGCGCGGCGGACCGAATACGAAATCATATACCGAGGAAATGAAATTTTTCTTGTTTTCATTGAGAACGGATTTGTTCGGTTCATACCGCTTGTACGAGTACCCGTCTTTTCCCGTCCGGTAACCGATCGTGGATGTGGCTGTTCGCCACTGAAAAATGGAGATGAATATCCGGAAGAGCCCGTCAAGCTTGACCGGGGAGCGTCCCTTGCTGTCGCCCTTGGAGGAAGCCGCGACGATCAGCGCGAGGAGCAGGATCATGAATATCGTGAAATAGACCACCAGAGTGACGGCAATCCAGATTTTGAACAGGACCGTGAAAATTTTCCAGCACCACTCGCCGGCTTGTGCCAGGATTTCTTTCACGGATTTCGCGCCGCGCCTCTGAAGATTCGTTCCGAATGAGTAGATCAGGTCTCCCTGATCGGTCGCTTTCAGTCGGCATACGTACTTTCCCATCATTTCATCCAGGGCGACCCGCGCTTCCTCGATGGACAACCCGGTCACGGCGGCCGCATCGGTCAGCGTGAAACTTCCCTTGAATGCCTTCAATTTTCCTTCTAACAGTCTGACCGCTTCATCGGTTTTCATGATCATAGTCCCGTTTTTTGGTTGTGCTAAATTTATTATTTTTTAGTGTAAATTCAACAACAAACATCAATAATTTGCGGTACGGCGGAAAATTTTCACTTGACTTTTTATGATGGTTGTCATAGTATGAGGCAGGTCTTTGATAAATAAAAGTTCAGGTGTCCCGGCTGGATCGGGATGAAAAGGGAATCGCGTGAGATCCGCGAACTGCCCCGCAACTGTAAGTCTGATCCGCAAAAGCGGATGAAGTCTTTAATCACGCCCGTCACTGTCCCGGCTTCCCGGGACGGGAAGACATTAAAGATCAGATAAGTCAGGAGACCTGCCTGGACGGTTCTGTCAATCCTTCGCGGGAAGGTAATGACGTGGTTTCCTTAGGGAAATTTCCGTTGTTACCTCACTCCAAAAGTGAGGTTTTTTTATGAAAATCGTTTATGCCCTGTTCGCTCTGTTACCGGCAATTTCCCCTCCTGTATTTTCGCAGGACACCCTTGCCCCAAAAGAATACCATTTCAAGGAAGTCGTCGTCACCGGAATCCGTACCGACTGGCAGATCTATGAAACCTCGCGGATCCGCGAATTCATTGACGACCGGCTTGTGGGCTCTGTTCAGCAGAACCAGTTTGTCAACATGCTCAACCTCGCGACGGGCATTGATATCAAGGATTACGGGACCTCCCAGAGCCTGAAAACCCTGTCTGTCCGCGGATCCTCGTCGGAACAGGTGCTGATCCAGCTCAACGGCGTGCCGGTTTACTCGCCCGCTTCCGGCGCGATCGACGTAAGCCTCATCCCGATGGACCATGTGAAACTGATTGAGATCGACCGGGGCACCGGTTTCTCCGGGCTCGGAAACAGCGCCATCGGCGGCGCCATCAACCTGACCACCGGCCCCCAGTACCCGATGAAAAAATTCTACAATGAATTCCTTGTCGCGCTTTCTTCGTTCGATCACAGGCGCGCGCAATGGCACAATCACTGGAACATCCTCGGATGGCAGACCTCTACGTCGTTCACGAAAGATTTCCAGCCCGACAGCAGTTACCAGGTCAACGACCCGTATTCGGGATCCAAAGTGTACCGTGTCCATACCCAGTCCGGCCGCACGTCCGTTACAAACCAGGTCCGGAAAAAAATCGGTTTCTTTGAACTGAATCTGACAAACCTTTACACGAACCGGAGCAGCCAGGTTCCGAATTCCATCGACAACAACCGTTCGGCCCTTTCCGGAGCCAGTCAGGATGACCGTTTGTGGATTCTACAGCCCAGGGTCCGTTACCGGTCGAATCCCCTGACGGATATCACTCTGACCGGATCGTACCAGTTTACCGGACTCGAATACAAAAATTCATTAAGCGGCATTCATTCGGAGATTACGACAAAGTACATCTATTTCAACGCTGAGGCGGAGCAGAAATGGTCCCCGTTCATCGGGACCTCGGCCGGTTATTCCGCGGGATTCGCGAACGCGGAAGGACAGATGCTCAGAAACGCAGAGTCAAGGGACCACTGCCTGTACGCGAATTCGGCCATCCTGATTCCGATATATTTTATCCGTATCTTTGACCGGCTGTCCTTATATCCGTCGGTCCGTTACGATCACTTCAGCGAGTACAGCGATGTCCTGACCGTTCACGGCGGATTTGTGCTCGGACGGTACCTGGACGGAACGACGTATCTGCTGAAGGGATCGGCGGGAAACAACCATCGTGTCCCGACGTTCAACGAACGGTACTGGAACGGCGACGGAGGCATCGGCAACCCGTCAATAAGGCCGGAACGGTCTTTTTCCGTCAACGGCGGTTTCACGCTGATCCGTGACTTTGAAAAATTCGGGACGGTGCAGTCCGAAATCAACGCATTTCATAGCCGCACAGACCGGAAGATCATCTGGGAAACCGGTGTCATTCAGCCGGGCCTGATATCGCCCGTGAACCTGTACCAATCCCGTTCCGCGGGCTGGGAATTCCTGACCACCTGGGCCTGGGACTCCCTTACCTGCCGGTTCAGTTTCGTGCGGAATTTATCGGAGGACATCAGCAACCCGGAACCGAGGCGTATCCCCTATTCCCCGCTGTACGTGTTTAAATTCAGCGCGCAGTGGTCCACGGAGCGGTTCATGTTCTTTCAGTCCACCCGGTACAACAGCGAGCGGTATGTCACCCTGCAGAATACCCGTTTCCTGAAGCACTACTGGATCACCGACCTCACGGTGCAATACCGGACGGCCTTCCTGGAATCGCGGATCTTCGTCTTTGCCAACCTGAACAATATATGGGATTCCCGGTACGAGCCCGTCGCCCTTTATCCCGGCCCGGCAAGGCTGTTTGAGATCGGGATCAAAATCGGGTACTGATCATTACCAACCAGAAACCGGAATACAGATTATGAAAATGCAATCCTGCGTAAGAATCTTTTATGCATTTCTGGGCCTTTGTACTGCCGTTTCGTGCAGGGAAGACATCAATATCCCCGCGGGCCAGATGAAACCGGAAGGGATTTACATCGTCAACGAGGGCAATTATCTCGCCTCTACGGGGGACATTTCCTTCTTCGACCCCGATTCCATGAAAGTCGTGAACAACCTTTTCCTGGGAGCGAACGGCGCGCCGGCCGGGGATGTCGTGCAGGACATGCTGGTCCACGACACGCTCGGGATCATTGCTGTGAACAATTCGAATAAAGTACGAATCGTGAACATCCGTACTTTCAAACTCATCAGGGACATTCCGGTCACGCTGCCGAGAAGGATCGCGATGGCGGGCGCCTCGAAGGCCTATATTTCCTGCTGGGACGGACACGTCCGCATCCTGGACCTGAACACCCTGACAGTCACCGGTTCCGTGCCGGTGCCGGAAAGCTACCCGGAGGGAATCCTCGTCGCCGGCGGACTCGCGTTTGTCAGCCTTTCGGCGGGATTTGACTGGGGAGTGCAGCCGGGACAGCACAGGGAACTCGCGGTCATCAGCGCCGCGGCCGATACTCTCACGGCACGGATACCCGTCGGCTACAACCCACAGAAAATGGCCTTGTACGAAGACTGGGACAGAATTTACGTCGCCTGCGGGGGATCGGAATTCACCGCGCCGAAAGCGCACGGGGGAATTTACATTGTGGATGTCCGGCAGTTAAGAACAGTGGATTCGATTATCACCCAGCCGGGAGAAACCGCTCCCGATACGCTATACCCTTCCGGCATCCGGATCGACAGCCGGTATTGCTATTTTATCAATCACTTCTCGGGACCCGTGACCGTATTCAACATGCAGACCCTTTACATCACGGGAAAAATCCCCGGCGACCATTACGGACTGGCCGTGGATCCTTATCACGGGCTGATCCTGACGACCACCCCTTCGGCGGACGGGAAACTGAAAGTGTACAACCCGTCGCTGGAATTGTTGGTCGAATTATCCGTCGGAGAATATCCCTCCACGATTGTTTTCAGGTACAGGGAAAATTAAATTGAAATTTATTAGTTCAGCTTCCCGGGAATGCTGAATTTTTTCCTCAAAGCATATCGCTTCGTTTGCGGATCCACCATTCAGCCGCGAGCAGCGCGGAGATGAAAAACAGCATCCAGGGTTTGTTCCAGAGATCCGTTTCGGTCTTTTTTTCAAGAATTTCGGGCTCGTAGTTCAGGATTTTTCTCAGTTCTTCCGGCTGATCCGGAGTCAGATACCGCCCTCCGGACAAACCGGCCATCCTCCGGAGCAGGTCCTGGTTCTGCGAGGTCCGGATCAGTTCCGCGCTGTACACCTCCACGCTGAATTTCCGGTTGTCTCTGCCGAGACTGGTCCCGCTCCGTTCCGCTTCGCCGTCGATGACATAATCGCCCACCGGCAGGGCGCCCGTGACGGCTTCATACCGCCCATTCCCGGCCGGGTTCAGCTGGAGCGCCGCCTGCACTTCCTTCGACCGGATGCTGACCCTGAATGCCGCGTCGTTCACGGGCTTATACTGGTCATCATAGGCCTGACCCGTGATCATGATCTTTTCCCCGGACTGGTAAACGGGTTTGCTCGTCTGCACGGAAACCTGCCGTGCGTCATCGGTCAGGGTCAGCCAGCGGATGGTCTGCCCGATAAAAGCTTCAAATACGGGATTCTGCTTGCCCAGTCCCAGCGGTGTGAAATGCGTTTTCCACAATCCGTAAAACGCGACCGTCATCGATTTTTGTTTCTTCTGCCTGTGGCTGATGATCAGCGGGATATCGCCGTGCAGTTTCAGCACCTGCGGCGCCTTGCTCATGTCCGCGCGCACGAGAACCGACGATTCCGGCGGGGGCAATATGACGGCTTTCTGGATCCAGACCGGCGGGAGGTCCGCCCAGAACCGGTCGGTCGTCTCAATCGATTCGTTGATCTGGATGACCGAATGGCTCCGGCCCTGTGCCGTCAGTTTCAGGCTGACCTGCGTTTCCCTGATATTCGGATCCGGCGCGAAATCGGCTCCGCCCGCCCCTTTCAGTGCCTGATAACGTTTCAGATCGACTCCCGGACCGTACAGAAACAACCAGGGTTTCTGGCTATCGAGGATATGCTCCGAAAGCTGCGTGAAATACGCAGAATTCGACCGCACTGTCGGATACTGGTTGAATATATAGCAGTCATACTCACCGATAGACTCAGGAAGAGACGTATCGTCCGTCATCGTAATGAAAGTTCCGTCCGGTTTCTGGATCAGCGCTTTCAGCTGGTAATCCGGATTGGATATGACCGACTGATAGATCATCGATTGGTCGGGACCGGGCTGGCCGGAAATCAGAAGAACTTTTACACGGTTTTTCAGCACCTGTACGTAAAACGCCTTTACGTTATTACCGGCCGTCATTTCGCCGGATAAAGGGACAACCGCCGCTTCGTATTTCTGCATACCCTCCTCATCTGCGGAAATTTCAAACCGGAGTGTGGAAAAGGATATATCATCCGGCGCCGTGACAGACTTTGAATCCAGAACCCTGCCGTTCCTGCGGATCTGCACCGTAATCGACCGGCCTTTGTATCCGGCAGATGAAAACGAAACGTCCACCGGAATCCTGGAACCGACAAACACGACGCTGTTGGAAAGAGCCTGTTCGATCGCGATGTCCCTCTGCTCATACACGTCCCCGATGCCGACGGTGTGGACGGGCACATCGGAAAACTCGGCGAAGGACACCGGATTGCCGCCCAGATTGTACTGCCCGTCGCTGATCAGCACCATGGCGGCCAGGTTTTTCCCCGTCATGCGGTTTTTTGCCATATCCAGTGAAGCGCCGATATCGGTGATCCATCCGTCAAAACGGACGGAATCTGTGGGAATGTTTTTTTCTTTCAGACTGTCCGAAAACAAAAAGAACCGGACGTCCTGTTTTTCCGCAATTTCTTTCCAAACCGGATCGTTCAGGTAACGGATGACGCGTTCGCTCCTCGGCCCTGCCGAATCCTTGATGGACATGCTCCGGGACTGGTCGACGAGTACGGAAATCACCGGCAATTCCTTTTCCTGGTAAAAACGGATCAAAACAGGCTCGAAGATAAAAAACAGGATGAGCGTAAATACCGAGCTTCGAATGACCGCTAAAACAATTCTTTTCCGGCGGCCTGACGGCGGAATGGTTGAGCGGTACATCCACACGATGAAAAAAATAACCAGGATTCCGAGAATGAAAAGCAGAAGAACGGAGCCGTTGATATCTATTTTAAAATGGTCAGTCACGTTTAATATATTTCTTCTTCAAGCCTTGAAGGTCTTTTGCCCGGATTATTGATTAATATTAATAATTATTTTTTTGGATCAACAAGACCTTCAAGGTTTAAGAGGAAGTTGATTACCAGTCCCTATCCGTCTTGTTTTCCTTCGAAACTTTTTCTTTCAGGTTTTTACGCTGGTAATCCTGCTCCTGATTCTTCAGAAGGTCTAAAAGCCGTTCCGCCGCCTGTTTTGACATGCTGTTCTTATTTTCCTGCTGACGGTTTTGCTGCTGCCGGTTCTGTTTCGGGTTGTCCTGCTGTTTTTGTTCCTGCTTCTGTTCCTGCTGCTGATCGTTTTTCTTCTGCTTTTTTGACTGATCGTCTTTTTTCTGCTGTTGTTTATTTTGTTTCTGCATCAGCTTCATCAGGTATTCATAATTGAATTTAGCGTCCTGGTCGTTCGGCGATTTTTTAAGAACCTGCTTGTAAAGGTCAGCGCTTTTTTCGATCTTGTTCATCCGGAAAAGGCAATTGGCCATATTATATTGTATGTCTGATTTCATTTTCGGATGGGCCGCGTACTGGAGAGCCCGTTCATAATACTGCAGTGCAGGTTCATATTGCTTAAGTTCGTACAGCGCGTTGCCCGCGTTGAAATTCAGTTCCGGGTCGTTCACGTTTTTGTCGAGCAATTCCTTGTAGCGGGTCAGCGCCTGCTCATTAAGCCCTTTTTTAACGGATTCGTCCGCCTGCCACCTGTCGATGCCGAATTGCGCTAAGGCATTTTCCAAGAATAGAAAAAGAAAAAATAAAATGTATAAAAAATACCGGTTCATAATCATTTGACTCTACTTCTGTATCGCCAGCACAAAGGCCGTGGTTAATTTTAAAATGTCTTTGTTGGCGCGCCGGAGCCGGTCACTGATAATCCGTGCAAGATTCCTGAATACGATAAACCCGATATGCGTATCAGCTTCGACCAGTTTGGTAAAATCCACACGGTTAATAATGGCTAATTTGCAGTTATTGACCGCGGTTACGGTCGCGGAACGTTCGCTGTTTTCCTCGAATAACGCCATCTCGCCGAAACAGGCATGGAACTTCGAACTCAGTTTGATCAGCGATTTATCCTTGTTGACGACCTGGTCCGGTGAGAACGCCATGGTCATGTTTTTAGATATTTCGACATCCCCTTCCATCAGAATGAACATTTCTTCCCCGCGGTCGCCGTCTTTGATGATCATGGAACCGGCAGACATATCCGTTACGGTAATAATATTTTTAATTTTGTCGAGTTCAGTATCCGTCAAACCTGAAAAAATGGGATATTTTTTTAAGAATTCTTTATCGAGCATAGTTCTGACCTGTTGCGTTAAAGTCCTAAAATTTATCAAAAATCACAATGCCAATGTCATTGTGTTCGGTGACATAATCCTTGGGGGGATTGATCCGGAATGTCATACGGTGCTCCTCGGAAAATTTCTTTCCTGATTCCTGCAGTTTCTGCCGGATGAAAATGTCCAGATAAGAATTATTATCCGACAGCAGGTCATGGATCGCTACGGATTGTATTTCCCTGCCGATACCAAACAAGATCGCGTCTTTTTCGTCTTTAAAAAGATGAACCAGTTCCTGAAATGTTTTCCCTATCCATTCCGGTGGTATGTCCATCCGGACAATTTCATTGCCGTAATCGAAGGACAGTAATTCATCAACCACTCTGGGAATCCCGGGATTCGAAACGTGCATGGCAAGGAGAAAACCGCTGTATTTGTCGCTCACCACCACATCGTCGGCTTTGGCGCGCTGAAGATGAGCTTCATTTTCCGGGTTGACCACCTGACCGTACAGCCGGACTTTTGGATTCAAATTTTTTATTGTTAATGTACCGATGATGGTTTTCTCATCGGCTTTGTTGCTGGTCAGTTCGTTGATATCCGAAACGATGATCACGGCGTCGGCATATTTGATATTGGCTTTCTCTAAAATAACTTCATTCGTGAAATCGCCGGAAACAAAGTAAACTTCGGCGTTTTTATGGTGATTGATAATATTCATTATTTTTACGGATTCGCAGGTGTTGACCAGAACAATCTTAGGATGTTCAAGTTCCTGTTCCATGGTTTGAATAATATGTTCGACGTTGAAATTCCATCCGCAAATGACGATATGGTTTTTAATGTTAACGCTTTCCAAACCTTGTCCCTTTCTGATTTGTCTTTCAATAAACACTGAAGAAATCGTAGCGGTCAGCAGTGAAATCACCGCCACGCCGCTGATCATGACTATAATTCCGATGATGCGTCCGCCAAGAGTTACTGGCGTGAAATCACCGTAACCGGTTGTGGTTATCGAAACAAAAGCCCACCATATTCCCTGCCAGATATTCTGAATGCTGCTTTCCGGAGTTTCTTCAAAGACGTTGACTATTAAACTAGAAACCACCGCCATCAAGAGAATGCCGGCTATCAGGCGGATAATTGTATTTTTGTATAGGGTTGAGACATACCGCTTGATTTTTTTCTTCGGATTGAAATGCTTTTTTTTCATAACCGCATCAATGAATAATTTCCTCCCGGCGATTCAGCCATTCCAGATGAATATTTTTCGTATCCTCGATTTTTGTGGTATCGTCTTTCAGAAAATGCCCGATGGTATCCACAAGATGGCCGGCCGACAGATTTCTCGGCAGGAACACATAATCGGCGCCTTCGCTGTACATTTTCAGAGCGCGCGATGCGCTTTCCGCGGTCACGATGATCTTCGCATGGGGACTGATTTTCTGGATTTCCTTGATCAGGCGCAGGTTGTCGGTTCCCACGAGAATTGTATCGGGAATGGTGGAAATAACTAATTTCGCGTCGTGCAGTCCCGCGTGATGCAATGTGTCAATATTGCTGATATCGCCGTACACCGCCTTGATGCCAAGACGGTTCAGCTTTTCATGGACATTCGGATTGTAATCCACGACGAGTATTTTTTCTTTCAGCGTTTTTACAAAATCCGGCTCTTTTTCCTCCCGGTCTTCCAGTTCACGGATAAACGAACTGGCTACGCGGAAGAATCCAAGAAACGCGATTTCTTTCGGTTGTTCCTCGCTGCCTTCCGCCGCCTGTGTCGCAATATCTTTCAGTCCGATGGCCGTCAGCATTTTGGCCAGAACGCCCTGCAGCTGCTGATTGTATTTGATCATGTACGGGGCGATGACCGAGGTTATGACAAACGTAAAAATGACAATCGATAAAATCCGCGTGTCGATATGCCCGGACGCCGCGCCCAGCGCCGCAATGACCAACGAGAATTCGCTGATGTTCGCCAGGTTGATAGACGGCAGAAGGCTCATCCGGTGGCCCTGCTTCATAAAATACAAAACCGGGTAAATGGACAGAAACCGCGTCGCGATCAGAAACGCCGCGATAATGCCCGCCCAGGCCAGAATTTGCAGGTCATCCGCGGGATTCGGGATCTGCATGCCGAGCGCGACAAAAAACAGCGTCACGAAAAAATCGCGGATGCTGACCACTTTCGCGATCACATCGAGGTTATAGGGAAAAGTGGAAATCGCGACCCCGGCGATGAGCGCGCCCATTTCCAGCGAGAGTTCCATGTACGCCGCGACGCTGCAGATGAAAAAGCACCATCCGAGCGAGGCGACCAGCACCAGTTCGGGAATTTTCGCGATCGATTTGAAAAGAAACGGCAGGATGAATTTACTCATTAGCAGACTGATTCCGACTAAGGCGCCGCCCTTCGCGAACGACATCAAAATACCGAGCACTTCCGGATTCGCCAGGTTCGGCTGAATGCCGATGATCACGATCGCCCAGATGTCCTGGAACACCAGCACGCCGAGCGTGATCCTTCCCGCGAGCGTATCGAGTTCAAATTTGCTGTACAACAATTTCACGACAATCGCGGTACTGCTCAGCCCGCAGCAGACGGCGAGATAAAACAGGTCGTATTTCCCGTCGCCCATGACGAACCCCAGCATCGCGAAGAACCCAAAACCCAGTGCCACGCAGATGATGAACTGCAGAAGCCCCGTCATGATCAGCACCTTGCCGGACTCTTTCAGCTTTTTGATGTCGATTTCGAGCCCGATCATGAACAGCAGCAGGATCAGCCCGATCTCCGAAATCACGGAAATATCCTCTTTGCTGCTGACGAGATTCAGCCCCATCTCCGGGCCGATCACGACCCCGGCGGCGATGTACGCCAGCAGCAGCGGCTGTTTCGCGTAGTGGCTGATGAACGCCAGAACCGTCGCCGCGAGAATGCTGTAGCCGATGCTCGCGATCAGGTGATGCCCTCCCCCGTCGTCGCCGCCCCCGCCGGCAAAAAGGAAATTCGCGAAAACAAAATAATTGATAAACGCAAAAAATAAAAAGCGGAACGCAAAACCCGGAAACAATTTTTTCATGATGAACCTCGCGCAAAGAAATAGGGTATCTAAATCAGCAAAACAAATCGTTAAGAAAATAGTAAAAAATTCTGAATAAAAAAACAGTTACATTATTTTTTATTAAATATTTCATTTCAGCCGCAAAATTATTATTTTACGGGAATAAACGGAAAGCACCTATGGCCGAATTACCTATCCTCAAAAACGTTTTGATCATTCTCGCGATCATCATCCCGATCACGTTTTTCGCGAACCGGCTTCGGTTCCCGACCATTATCGGTTTCCTGGTAACCGGCGTGATCATCGGCCCGTACGCCCTCGGTTGGGTTGAAGACCAGTATGCCATTCAAAGTATTGCCGAACTGGGCGTCGTACTGCTGTTATTCTCCGTCGGACTGGAATTCTCGCTTGAGAAACTGCTCAAGCTGAAACGGATCCTGCTCATCGCCGGGGGTGGCCAGATTTTCCTGACCGTGGGACTGGTTTGGGCATTCGGGCAGTTATTCGGACTTTCGCACGTTAAGGGATTTATTTTCGGCAGTATAATTGCGTTATCGTCCACGGCGATCATTCTGAAAATTCTCGGCGACAAACGCGAACTGGATTCCCCGGTCGGGCGCTTCTCGCTTGTCATCAGCCTTTTTCAGGATATGTTCATCGTGCCGCTGATGCTGATCATGCCCTATCTGAACCGGCCCGATGAGTTCAGCTGGATCACTTTTTCGAGCACGATCGCGCTGTCGGTGACCGGTATTGTGTTTATTATCGTGCTCGCGCGGCTTATCATCCCGAACCTGATCCAGCACATCATCAAGCAGAAGAACCGCGAGCTGTTTTTCATCACGATCATCTTTGTAACCATCGGTACCGCCTGGCTGTCCACGTATCTCGGTCTTTCGCTGGCCATCGGCGCGTTCTTCGCCGGACTGGTGATTTCGGAATCGGAGTATTCCCATCAGATCACGTCGGATATCCTGCCGGTAAAAGACATTCTGATGGCGCTGTTTTTCATCTCCGTCGGCATGATGCTGGATCTGGGTTTCTTCAGAAATTATTACATCGTCCTTATCGGCATGCTGATCGCCATCGTGATATTCAAAACCGTAATCGTATTCGGACTGATATACCTGCTCAAATATCCGGCACGTTTCGGCATCAGCACCGGACTCACGCTCGTCCCCATCAGTGAATTCAGTTTCGTCATCGCCATGGAAAGCATGCGGTACAGCATCCTGTCGGAAGAAATGTATCAGCTGTTCCTCGGCGCCAGCATTCTCACCATGATGGTCTCCCCGTTCCTTATCAGCAAAGCCGATACGATCGGCGCCTACCTTCAGCAGCTTCTGAAACTTCCCGAATTCATGCCGTTTACCGCGACACGGCTGTCCCAGCTGCTCAGCCAGGAACAACAGGCGGAACAGCCTAAAAAGAAATGGGATGGCCACGCCATCATCATCGGTTTCGGCACTACCGGCGAATACCTCTCGAATGTCCTTTCGGAAACGGGCATCCGGTTTATTATCTGCGAACTGATTTACGACCGTTACCGGAAAGCGAAAACCCGGTTTCCGCAAACCGTTTTCGGTGACGCTTCTTCGCCGGTCATCGCCGAAAAAATCCAAGTAGAAAAGGCAAAACTGATGATCATCAGTTCAAGCAACAAGGATGTGGCAATACGGGTCATCAAGGCGACCCGCGCGGTCAACCCTAAAATCAACATCATCGCCCGGACACGGCGTATGGAAGACATTGATATGCTTCACCAGATCGGCGCGGATTACATCATTCCCGAGGAACTCGAAACGACCATCGAGATCCTCGCGCTGGCTCTTCGCCAGTACCGCATTCCGCGAAACGTGATCGCGTCCCAGCTCGCGGTCATCCGCCATGACCATTACAAACCGTTCCTCGGAAAGCCGGTATCGGATTCAACCCTGAACGATCTTCCCTACCTGCTTGCCGCGAGCACTACGGAATCCGGCATCCTGATGGAACACTCACCGGCGATCGGGAAAACCATCGAAGAAACGGATCTTGTGAAACTTTCGGGCGTGAAAATCATCGCTATCGTCCGGGACGGCAAGCCGATACATCAGCCGCCGCCGGATTTCATCCTTCAGAAAGGCGACATTATCATCCTGCTGGGCACCCACGCGGAAATCGACGCCGCGCTCGGCATGATCGGATGCGAGATCGTTTCATAAATCATCGCCACGAAGTCACCAGGACGCAAACAAAACAAAAAAAATAGTGCCGTTATGAAAAAACCGTTATTTTTCCTATTGCTGTTCTTCACATGCGGATGCGGAGTCAGGGAAAACGCGGATCTTATATTATTAAATGGAAATGTAATCACGCTCGATTCTTCGGATTCCCGCGTAGAAGCGCTGGCGATCCGGAACGGACGCATCATCGCAACCGGCTCCAACTTGGATATCCGCAGCCGGTATGCATCCATGCGGGCCGAAGACCTGGAGGGGAGCACAGTGCTGCCTGGATTCACCGACTCTCACATTCATATGCTTTCCCTGGGCCGTTTTCTGGAGCGGCTCAGTTTAAAAGAGACACGGTCGTACACTGATGTTCTGGACAGCGTCAGGCAGAGGGCCGCCGTCACCCCGAAGAACCGATGGATTCACGGACGCGGATGGGACCAGAATTTGTGGCCGGATAAAAATTTTCCATCGAATGAGACATTAAACGCCGTTTCCCGGGATCATTACGTCCTCCTCAAACGCGTGGACGGGCATGCCGTGCTGGTCAATGACAATGTCCTGAATCTGGCTGGAATTTCACCGAAAACGCCTGATCCTCCCGGCGGAAAAATTTTAAGGGATGCACACGGTAAGCCAACCGGCGTATTGATCGACAATGCCGCGGATATGATCATCCCTTTCATACCTACGGCCACAGCGAACGAAAACAGGGAATCCCTCAGGCTGGCTTTCAATCATTGTCTTGAGAACGGAATTACTTCGGTGCATGACGCCGGGATCGACAGCGCGAACCTGGCGATCTATCATGATCTCGGCAGAAAAAAACAACTCCCATTGAGAATATACGCGATGCTGGAATACTCGGATCGGGCTCTGGTCGGGCGTTTTCTGGACGAAGGCCCTGCACTCGGATTATATGACGGGTTTCTGACCGTACGATCCGTCAAGCTGTACGCGGACGGCGCTCTTGGATCACGCGGAGCCGCACTGCTGGAAGCGTACTCCGACGATACACAAAGCCGCGGCCTGATCGTCACCCCTCATGATGATTTGTCCGGAATCGCAAAACGTTCATTGGACCGGGGATTTCAGTTATGCACGCACGCGATCGGCGATTCCGGTAACCGCTTCATCCTTACTGTTTACGAATTTGTCCTTTCCGGCGCGAAACTGGATTTTGATTCCGTGAGATGGCGTATCGAACACGCTCAGGTCATTCATCCGGATGATTTCAAACGGTTCGGATCAAGCGGGATCATCGCGTCCGTACAGCCGACACACTGCACTTCGGACATGGTTTGGGCGGAACAGCGGCTGGGTCCGGAACGAGTCAAAGGAGCGTATGCCTGGCGATCCCTGATTGAAAGCGGGGCGCGTTTGTGCCTGGGATCGGACGCTCCGGTGGAATCCTGCAGTCCGCTATGGGGAATTTATTCCGCCGTCACGCGACAGGACCATGCAGGAAATCCGGCCAGGGGATGGTATGCTGATCAAATAATGTCCATCCATGAAGCGGTCAGAGGATATACGGTTAACTCGGCCTATGCGGCGTTTGAGGATCATATGAAAGGTACGATCGAAAAGGGCAAATTCGCGGACCTTGTGGTGCTGTCAGACGATATCACGAAGATCAGGCCTTCTGAAATATTGACTGCGAAAATCCGCATGACCCTTGTGAACGGAAAGGTGATGTACCGGAAGAAAAGCGGAACGTAACATTTCAGCCGTGCCGTCTTGTACAACCCTTGTGAACAGACGATCCAAACCATTCCGGAAATCCAAAACCATAAGAAAATTTTTTTATTGACTTTAAGTAAAAAAAAAATAAATTATAAATCTGATTTTATCATGCACTTATCTTTGATGAAGTCATCATAGGATCAGAAATGGTTTTTGAAAATTTTGCTGGTGTAGCTCAGCTGGTAGAGCAACTGACTTGTAATCAGTAGGTCGACGGTTCGATTCCGCCCACCAGCTCAGCTTTAAGAATATGCGTTCTTAAAATTTAGATTTTTTTTGCAACGGGCAGTTGGCGGAGTGGTCAATCGCAACAGACTGTAAATCTGTCGGGCTAAGCCCTACGGAGGTTCAAATCCTTCACTGCCCACGAAAAGGTATCGATGTAAATCGGTACCTTTTTTCATTTTACGTCAATCGCAATCCTGATGAGTTTGCTAATAATGAGGTTAAGCCCGGAGTTTATACCGCCAAAAGCGGGAGAGGTTCTGCACCGAGGCGCATCCGCCTCAGGCGGAAAATCCTTCACTGCCCACCAAAAGGTATCGATGAAAATCGCTACCTTTTTCATTTTTAGTCATTCATTTTTGATTATTGGAGATAATAATCGGACTAAGCTCCCGACTTGTCGGAATAGCATTCGGACACAGATTCGGAAGTAAATAAGAAGTTTTTATCATGAAATTACCTTTGGAAATTTTTTCGAAATAACCGTTGCGCTACAATTCATGCTGTTGTTCAGGCAATGAATCTCTTCTTTTGGGTTTTAAAATACTGATTGCGGTTGTGAAGTGTTCAATTCGTTTCACGTATACAAAATACGAAATGCCGATGGATTCTTTTGCTCAATAATTGCGTAAATTTATTGATTACGGAGGATATTTTCAATTCAAGAGGTTTTGACAGAAGGACCAATCGTATATCGTGTTCATTCGGGTCAATTCCGGGTCAGAAAACGATTGGAAATGAATCATTCTGAATGAAAACCTGCAATCATAAAAAAGGGGATTTTATCCGTCCCGAGTATCATGAAGGATCGGAAATAGAGATTATCATTTATTTTGCAGTATTCGATACGTTCCGATAGCAAAGCAATTGGAACAACTCAGATGGACAATTTTTTGCTTTTTGGCAGACCTTTTAGATAAAACACGGAATCGTTTTACTTTCATAGAAAAAAATGATATACCCGGACTTTCTACAGACGATATAATCATCATTTTTTTCGTTTTTTTGAACCGTTTTTATCGTAAAACCTTATTATTTTAATCTTGAAAAACGATTGACCGGCATTGTGAAATTATTTAGATTTTTCATAACTTGTCAGTCTAAATCAGGAGAAAATCATGTCCCAGATCAACACCCGGAAAAAACCGCTGGAAAGAGACGACTCCATTCAGCTTCCGGCCGTGGATATCATTTCCGCTTCGGCGGGATCGGGCAAGACGCATACCATGGCCATGCGGTTTACGCAGTTCCTGCTTTCTTCAAAGATACCGAACCATGACCTGAAACAGATCCTCGCCATCACGTTCACGAACCTGGCGGCCAAGGAACTGAAGGAACGCCTGATCCTCACGCTGAAAAACCTGGCGCTGAAAGACAAGAAAACAACAGATTATTTTACGGATATCATTTCAATTCCCAGAGACCAGATTCCCGCAAAAGCTGAACGTGTGCTGGAGACCATGCTGATCCGGTACAGCGACCTGCAGGTGAAAACCATCGACAGCTTTTTCACTCAGGTGTTCCGCTCGTCCGCTCATGACTACGGGCTCTACGCCGACTGCGATATCACGTTCCAGCCGCAAAACATTCTCGAACACGCTTTCGAAGAATTGTCGAAAAACATTTATAAAAAAGATACCCTGCGTCATCATATCGAACAACTGATCGGCATTTTAAAGGAACAACGGACAAGTAATCAAAAATATCCATGGGATCCTTTTCAAAATATTCAGGATAAGATAATCAGATTCTATAAATCATTACAGAAACAAAAGGGGCTACTGATACAGGAATCTCAAAATCATCTGTTAACTGAAAAGAAAAACCGTTTAACAGAAATTGCGTCCGAATTATTGCAGATTATCAATGACACGGGTCTTGAAGTATATAGTAATGCTGAAAAGCAATTAAAGAACGCAATGCTGGGTGATTTCGATAAAATTATTAATAACAAACTCTATCCTTCATTATTTAAAGACAAACAGAAAAAGGACAAAAGACCCCTTTTAAAAGAAGAATACATCGGGCTTCACAGGCAATTCAATGAACATTGCATAAAATATATCTGTCTTTTTTCACAAAATTACTATTATCCATACATCGCCGTTTACAGCGAACTGACGGAGTATATCAAACGGACACAGCGCAATCTCGACGAAGTCGCGCTCGACGACCTTCACCAGTACATCACCAGTACGTTATCGGGAGTTGTTCAATCCAAAGCGGACATCATCGCCTCGGTATATGAACGCTTAGGCGAGACGATCTGCCATTACATGATCGACGAATTCCAGGACACGGCGCCGGTGCATTGGAACAACCTTTTCCCGCTGATCGAAAACACGCTGGCCGGCAAAGGAAGCCTTTTCATCGTAGGCGACACCAAACAGTCCATGTACGCTTTCAACGACGCGGACTGGCGGATTTTGAAAGGTTTGACGGAAAGTATCGCGTTTCCTTCAGCTCAGGACAATTATTCCGTCAGCCATTTGCAGGACAATTACCGCAGCGGCGGGGCGATTGTCGAATTCAACCTCCACCTGTTCCAGGAACATATCCCTTCATTGTACGCGAACAGTACCGATAAAAAGAAAATATCCATACACCAAAAAAACAAAGAAGCTCTTAAAGCCGGAGGTCTGATTGATTATGTCCAAAATCCGCTGGACGATAAAAAAAACAAGGGATATGTCAGCGTTCAGTTGTTTGAAACCATAGAAACGTATAAAACAGAATTAGTCAATACGATCGCAGAATTAAAAAAACGGGGAGCGCCGCTGAAAGAGATAGCTGTCCTGACTCGCCGGAACGAAGATATCATCGACATCAGCGAAACGCTCAGGATCGCCGGAATCGACTGCGTTTCCTACAGCAGTCTCGACATACGTAAGCAGGCGCTGACCGCCGGCGTCTTTACGCTGCTCGCCTTCCTCGATTCTCCCGTCGATAACCTCGCGTTCGGCCGGTTCCTTCTGAGCGACCTATTCGTAAAAGCGTCCGGAAAACCCGCCGATGCATGGCGCGATTTCATTTTCAGGAACCGCGGTAAAAATCTGTATACGGCTTTCCGGGAAGAACAGGAAATACTTTGGAACTTATTTTTCGGCGAACTGTACAAAAAGACCGGTTACCTGACGCCGTATGACCTTGTTTGCGAAATTTTCACAACGTTCCGCCTGTATAAAAATTTCTCCGATGAAACCGCCACACTGACGAAATTTCTCGAAACCGTGAAAGAATTCGATAAAAACGGACGCGGAACCCTCAAGGAATTCCTCGCGTTTTCGGAGGATGACAAGGACGATTCATGGAATATCATCGTTTCGCCCGACTTCGACGCCGTCCGCCTCATGACCATCCATAAAGCCAAGGGACTGAACTTTGGATTTGTTATCGCCGTATTCTTCGATGAAAATAGAAAAGGCGGAGAAAAAATGTATTTCAATGAGAACGACGATAAAGTTCAAATACTCCGAATGACTTCAAGAATACCGCAACGAATCGATGATTATTCGAAATTCATTGATTGCGAAGATCATGAATACGCTTTCATAAAAGAGATTTATGACCGGCAGGAGCAAACGGATCTGGTCGAATGGTATAATCTCCGCTATGTCGCTCTGACCCGTCCGAAAAATGAATTGTATGTTTATGGGGTTAACAGAAAGGATGAAAATAAAACCGATCCGACGGAACCGGATGAACCTGTAACTGAAAATGTAATTGAAAAGGCGGATCCCCTGGACTGGCTCGACGTAACTGAAAAAATACTCGGAACAAAAGCTGAAATCAAAAAAGACGACAAACCCGCACCCCGCATTCTGCAACCCCTGTTCCCGGAAACGGTCAGCATACAGGAGAATTTCATCTTTCACAAAATCAGGAACAACGAACGGTACCGCGGCGATAATATCCATTTCGTGCTGTCGAAAACCGAAACCCTTGCCGCTGACCCGGAAAAACAGCTCCGCGAATTGGCCGGGAAATACGCGCTTCCTCGGGATTGCAGTCTCAAAGACGCCGATTTTAAAGCCATGTCCGGTTTATTGCTGATGCCGGAAATGCGGACGTATTTCGAGGAACAGCCCGGAAGAGTCATACGCAACGAACTGGATTACATTGACACCGAAGGCACACACCGCATCGACCGCCTCGTTGCTGATCCCGACGAAGTCACTATCATCGACTATAAGACCGGCGAAACCGACGATCCCGTAAAATATGAAAAGCAGATCCGAAGTTACATGGATTTCGCGCGGGCCTTTTACCCGGGCCGGTCCGTGAAGGGAATTCTCGCTTACATCGACCAGAAAACCATCAGGGTGATATCATGAAGCAGGTACAATTATTCAAAGGCCGTCACGACCTTATCGAAGAAATACTCGCGACCATCGATCCCGGCGTAAATGATTTTTCAAACCTGCTGGTGGTATTCCCCGGAAAACGCCCGCCTCATTTCCTGCGGAAAGAACTGGCGCGGAAAGCAGGCAAACCGGTGATTCCACCCGTTACTTATTCCATGGACACTTTCATTGACGACCTGTATTATAACCGGCTGAACCGGACAAGCAAATTGTTCGGCGGTCTGGACGCCGTATCGTTACTGCACGACCTGTACATGAGCGATTGCCCAGTGCGCCTGACCAACGACGCGTTCGGGACATTCGACCGTTTCCTGCCGGTGGGTTTCCGGTTGCTCGAAGCGCTGGAGGAACTGTACATCGAGAACATTTCGTGGAAAAACGATATCTCAGCCGTTTCGCCAGAACCTATGATCCTGAAGCATTTGTACAAACCATTTTACGATTATCTGAATGAGAAAATTCTCTGCACACGGGCTGTGCGTTACCGGGAAGCGGCGGAACACATCGCTGAAGCCGGGCTTGAATCGTTCACGAAAATCATATTCGCCGGTTTTTTCACGATGACGGCATCCGAACGCATGATCGTAAAGCATCTGCTGGAACATCCGGATTTCTTCCTGTTCCTGCAGGATGGCGAAGGCATTGAAGAACTGATCAATCAGCTGAAAATCAAACCCGAAGAGAAAACATTCCCCGCCCGCGAACCGGATATTTATATTTACCAGAGCGCCGACGCGCACGATGAAATATTCCTGCTAAGCCGCGTCCTCAGCGAAACACCGAAAAGCGAACTCGTTCATGAAAAGAACGTGATTGTGCTTCCCGCGCGGGATCACTTGTTCCCTCTTCTTCGCAACGGCCTTCCGGGATTCAGCGAGGACGATTACAACGTTTCGCTCGGCTATCCTCTGATCCGTACGCCGGTAGCCGCGTTTCTGAACATCATACTCGAATCGGTCAGCCGCCGGCAGGAAGAGCGGTTCCGCGCCTCCGATTACCTGTCGCTGCTTCTGCATCCCTACGCGAAGAACACCAAAGCGACGCCCGAAGGCCGCACCGACATCACGCGCATACTCTGCCATACCGCCGAAGAAGAATTCTTCGATAAAAAGTCGCGCATGTATTTCACGCTTGAAGAAATCGAGAACGACGACCCGTTCTTTGAAGCAGCGCTGAAACGGATCCGACGCATCGATACAGAAATAACCAAAGACGTACTGCGGGCGCTGCTGATAAAAATCCATGACCGCACGCTACGGCCGTTCCTGAATATAAATAATATATCAAGTTTCGCGGACCAATGCCTCGACGTGATTTCGTATCTGAATGACGAAACCACGGCAGGCCGGCACCCGTTTTTCAGCCAGTTCGTTCCGCACGTGGTGCAGGCGATCGAAACGATGAAAGGCGAATCAGCCGGAACGAAGTCATTCAGTGATGCGGAGGCATACCGGCGTTTGCTGCATTATTTCCTGCGTTCGGGGCAGGCGGCTTTTACCGGCACGCCGGTGAAAGGCCTGCAGGTGCTGGGACTGCTGGAAACGCGGAACCTGAGTTTTCAGCGGGCCTATATTCTCGATGTGAACGAGGATGTTCTTCCTCCAGCGCCCGGGACTGACCCGTTCCTTCCGCAGACCGTTCGCCGTTCGCTGAAACTGCCGGGAACCGACCACGCGCAGAAAGCCGCCTTATATTATTTTTCCGTGCTGAAGCAGAACGCCGGCGAACTGCACCTGTTCCATATCAGCAACAACGACGCCATACGGAGCCGGTTCATTGAGGAATACCTGTGGCAGAAGCAGAAAGCCGCAGGCCGGGCGGACGGAGAGGAACAGCTGATTACCTGTTCATCGGGCACATTCCGGCTGTCGCGCTCTCGCCCCGAACCCATTCCGAACAGCGCTGCGTATGCGGAAATGCTGAAGACTTTTAATTTCTCCGCTTCCATGCTTCAAACTTATCTGGCCTGCGGCCTGCAGTTCTTTTACCGGTACATCCTGAATCTCTACGAAAAGGAAACCACCGATGAAAGCGTTGAAGCTTTAGATACTGGAAAACTGGTTCATGAAATCCTCCGTAATTTCTTTGGTATCCGAAGGAATATATCCGCGGAAATCCTGCGAAGTGAAGAACTGGATGCGTGCATTGACGCTGAATTCGGAAAATATTTTGGCGCGCAGGAATCTGGGCGCATCCTTCTGATCAAAAACCAGGTGCGACGGCGGCTTAGCGAATTCCTCGATCAATACCAGACTTCGCGCCCGGCAACGATCACCGGTCTTGAAGATAAGTTATCCGTACAATTCGGTGACTATAAACTGAACGGCCGGTTCGACCGCATCGAAACGCGCGGTGATAAAATCTGGATACTCGATTACAAGACTTCCTCCGGAAATGACATACGTTCCGCTTTAGAACAATTCGATCTGAACGATCCCGATAAACTGGCGCAACTGATACAGCTTGCCATTTATTGGGTAATCTATGCGACGCTGAAAGAAAAGTCCCCGGAAACGATTGTTCCCGCCTATCTTTTCTTCGGCGATAACACTTTCGGTGAAAATTCTGAAGTACGGCTGATCCGCAGTCAGCCCACCCCGGCGGAACAGTATGAGGAATACAAAACGAAAATCACAGCGCTGCTCGACCGCATCACCAATCCCGAAGAAGCGTTCTGCCCGCCGGAAGAAAAAAAACTGAGGGACTGTTGCCCTTACTGCGAATTCAGTACGATCTGCGGCACGCAGTGGATTAAGAAGGGGTGGGGGTGAGAAGGAAACAATAACTGCTTAATTTTTATTGGCTAAATAATCTCTAAGACAGAAATCGTCACATACTCAGGTTACAAAAACATGTTAAAAGGAAAAAAGCCCCACTTAGGTATCGTTCCATATGACAACAATTCAGGCCTGCTGCGCCTTCGGAACGCGGGAAAATTTTCAGTAGACTGCTTTCTGCAAATCCGTAAAAATACACGTTCGGTATTTCTTACAAGAATTTTTATACCGGATGCTTAAAGATAGCATACCATTCCTGCCAAAAGCACTATTTTAAGGGTTTTGTGGTTATTTTCATCGCATATAGGTATTGACAAACAATTTATATTTTTGTATCTTGGCGGCATTGAGTGACAGAACAATAGAAAAACATAAAGCGATTCAGTACAACCGATGTGCGGAATGTTTTATAAACAAGATTTGGCAGCAAGGGTTTTACGGAATGTAGCGGCCTGTTCGATTTTCTCTGAGGTTGAATCATGTTTTTACGATTATTTTTCAACAACAGGGCCGCAGGTTCGGTCCCCGGGAAAGTGTACAATTGGCTGTAATGCCTTGATTTTAAAAGCGTAAACGGCATTTTGCGGAACACTCCAGATCCTATGGTCCGGTGTTCAAGTCCCTGAGGGTCCTCAAGTAACAAACTGATTCCAATGGGATCAGCTTCTTTCACTGAAAACGGAGAACAGTCATGATGGATAAAATTTTACGCAGACTTCTGCCTCAAGGTATCGGTTTAGCTCTGATGATTCTTGGCTGGTATATCAGCATTGTTAATGTAGGCTTGGATAAATTTTCATCACCGACCATCTTTACTAAAGCTTCCGGATTTGGATTACTGCTGATCCTTCTCGGCGCTTATATACCGCAGATCTGGATACTGATCCTGAACCGATTACAAAAATAGCTGATCCTCTTTCAATTCACTTCCACTCTGTTCTCCCGCTTTCATCTGAAGGCAGACAGATGTGTCATTCCAATTTTCAGCCAATGTACATCTATACGCTTTATCCGTTCAGACAAACCGCCGTGTCGTCATGATCATGAAGAAATCTTGCTGAGAATCATCATATTCCGGAAACCGAGCCTGTTTAACCGGGATCGGTTACCGGCACGGGGCTGTATTCCTTTACGCGCTGGCTGCGTTTTTCCTGCCGTCGGCGTTTTTGGACATTTTTCTCTGCAGATAAACTCCCATGAACGGCTTGCAGCACAAAATAATACTGATTACCATCGCAAATTTTCCGTTCGTTACGTTCATCAAGCGCGGAATTCACTTTGACGGATTCCGGACCGACTTGCGCTTTTTCCTTTTCAGCGTACATCTCACCGATTGTATCATTCCAAATTAATAAATTCAAAAACTCCGTCAAAAGTAAAAAATTGACGTTAATTTCGTCACCAGTATCAATTTCTCTATTCAATATAAATAAATATTTACATTTTATTTGCTTTGGCACGTTGTTTGTATTATTATCTGTCGGATTTGATTATATTTAAAAAGGTTACCATAATCTTTACAGGACATTTCATGAAAATCAAAAAGAACATTGCGGTCAGCGAGAGCGGTTTTGTTTTCGTTCCTAACACCGGTGACTCGTACTCCCTGAATCCGGTTGCGATGGATATTGTGCATGCAATTAATGACAATAAAACATTTGATGAAATCCGGTCAGCGATCGAGTCAAAATACGATGTTGAACCCTCGCATTTCGAAAAGGATTTTCAGGATTTCATACATCAATTAAAACAATTTCAAATGGTCGACAATGGCAACGACAATTAATATTGCGGTCAGCGGATTAAACGCGACGGATAATCCCGGTCCGGGTATCGCTGTTGCCCGCGCCATTAAGGAAGAAACCAGCCTTAACGCCCGCATTATCGGGTTGTCTTATGACGCTATGGAACCCGGGATTTACATGCGTCATGTAATCGATAAAACGTATCAGATTCCCCTGCCGTCCGCCGGCCAGGACGCCCTGCTTCAGCGTCTGCGGTTTATTCACGACAAAGAACGCATCGATCTGATCATTCCGAATTTCGACGCTGAGTTATACGGATTCATAAAACTCTCGGAATCACTCCGGTCCATGGGCATCCGCACATTCCTTCCCGATCTGACTCAGCTTGAGACCGTCAGCAAGCACAAATTACCTGAACTCGGCGAAAAACTGAAGATACTCGTTCCTGAAAGTAAACCGGTAACATCGGTCGAGAGCGCTAGCCGTCTGATCAATGAATACGGTTTTCCGCTGGTCGTTAAAGGAAAGTTTTACGAAGCGTATGTTGCCTATACGGCCGAACAGATCCATTCTTATTTTCATAAACTCAACGCCAAATGGGGCCTGCCGGTTATTATCCAGAAATATATACAGGGAAAAGAATATAATGTCGCGGCGCTTGGCGACGGTCTCGGCGGGATGACAGGCGCGATTCCGATGCGTAAGCTCGTATTGACCGACAAAGGCAAAGGATGGGCAGGCGTAGCCATCGACGCTCCGGACATGATCGGGCTCGCAAAAAGAATCATCGGTTCCCTGAAATGGAAAGGCGGGCTGGAACTCGAAATCATGAAAACCGAACACGATGAACTGTACCTTCTTGAGATCAATCCCCGCTTTCCGGCATGGATCTATTTTTCAACCGGAGCGGGACAAAATCTTCCGGCCGCGCTGGTGCATATGAGCCTTGGGCATACGGTAAAACAATTTACAGATTATCATGTTGGCAAAATGTTTGTCCGTTATTCATGGGATCATATTGCCGATATCAGCGACTTCGAGAAAATATCCACATCCGGAGAATTATAAACAACAGGACACAAAATGAATAAACTCCCTTATGAACGTCCCGTCATAGTCCGGCTGAATTCAGGACTAATGAATAAATTCGGCACCCGCAGCGAAATCGTTCCCGTGACGCATATTGACGACGTTCCGGTAGAACAACTGATCGGCGAATTCGGATCGCCGTTGTATGTCATTTCTGAAGCGGCCATACGGAATAAAATGCGGCATGCTTACCGGACATTCCGAAACCGTTATCCGAAAGTTCAGTTTGCCTGGTCCTATAAAACAAATTACCTTGATTCCGTTTGCCGTGTGTTCCACCAGGAAGATTCCTGGGCGGAAGTCGTATCACGGTTCGAATATGATAAAGCTTTGCGCAACGGTGTGCCGGGAAATCAAATCATATTCAACGGACCCGATAAATCCATCGACGATCTGCGCACGGCCATCACAAACCGTTCGCGGATTCATATTGATCACCTTGATGAATTGTATCAGATCATTGAACTTTCGGAAGAAACGGATAACCGTCCGCAGGTCGCGATCCGGATCAATATGGACACGGGAATATATCCTCAATGGGACCGGTTCGGCTTTAACTATGAAAACGGGCAGGCGTGGGACGCGATCAACAAGATATTATCCCATCCGAAACTTGAGCTTGCGGGTTTGCACTGTCATATCGGAACGTTCATACTTTCGCCACAGGCCTACGCCGTCGCGGCCTCGAAATTATCATCGCTCGCGATGACCATTAAGCAGAAATATAACCGTTCGCTGGATTACATTGACCTGGGCGGCGGGTTCGCTTCTGCCAATACTTTACACGGATCGTATCTGCCGGGAAAGGATATATCCCCGTCGATGGAAGATTACGCCGAAGCGATTTGTTCCACGATCCTGCAAGCCGGTTTCCGGCCTGAAGAACTGCCCACATTGATTTTAGAGACCGGCCGCGCTCTGATCGATGACGCGGGCTATCTGCTCGGAACGGTACTTGCCAACAAACGATTATCGGACGGCCGCCGGGCGACCATACTTGATATCGGCGTCAATCTTTTGTTTACATCGTTCTGGTATGCGCATAAAATATCGCCGGCCCGTGAAACCGGACAGCATATCGAGGATACGGCGCTGTACGGCCCGCTTTGTATGAATATCGATGTGATCCGCCCGAGTATATCATTTCCGCCGCTCAAACACGGCGATCATGTCGTCGTCCATTCCGTCGGAGCCTATAATATGACTCAATGGCTGCAGTTCATCACGTACCGGCCGAACGTGGTGATGATCGGCCCTGACCGCGGCGTTCACATCATCCGTAAAGCGGAGTCGCTTGAAACGATTGTCGCGCAGGAAACGGTTCCAGGACACTTGAAAATAATTAGCGGTAAACGATGAATACTTTTCTAACCTCTATGTTCAGAGGCTGGCATCGCAGTTATACGCAGGTCTTTTTTTCCGATCAGCCTATATTTGCGGGGTTATTGATTCTTGTTTCGTTCATTGATCCGAATATCGGTTTGAGCGGACTGGTTTGCGTGACGATGACCAATCTCATCGCCTGGATCCTGGGCTATGACCGGAAAAACATCAGCGAAGGCGTTTACGGATTTAACAGCCTGCTGGTTGGATTCGGGCTCGGAGCCAATTATGAGATCAATGCCGCGATGTCCGTATTGCTCGTCTTCGCGGCGGTTCTGACTTTACTGATCACCCTGTGGCTGTATCACCGACTCATCACTTCTTTCTTACCGATTCTCAGCCTGCCTTTCCTGATTTCGTTCTGGATTCTGCTTCTCGCGAGCCGTCAATATCACGCGCTGGATTTGAATCCGCATGGTATTTATATGCCCAATGAGCTCTGGAAAATCGGCGGTATCAATCTTCTGGACCTTTATGAAAAAATTCAGGCCGTGGAATGGCCATCGCTTCTGATCATTTATTTTCATTCCCTGGGCGCGATCATATTTCAGCACGAACTGATCGCCGGTATCGGAATCGCGATTGGTCTGATGATTTATTCCAGAATCGCGTTTATATTATCCTGGATTGGTTTTTTTTCAGGATGGTTTTTCTATTCAATGGTCGGAGGCAATCAGATTACCGATCTTGAATACGGATATATTGGTTTCAATTTTATTCTGAGCGCGATTGCCGTAGGAGGTTTCTTTTACGTTCCTTCCGCGGGTTCCTACGTATTGTCATCGCTGATTGCGCCCGTGAACGCCATTCTCATAGCTGCTTTCGCAGGCCTGATCCTTCCGTATCAGTTGCCGCTGTTATCACTCCCCTTTAACGTGAGCGTCCTTACGGTTTTGTTCGCGCTTCAATGGCGTTATGTTAAATCGTTTTTTTATCCTGTTCTCTATCAGTACTTTTCACCCGAAAAGAACCTTTACCATTATTTAAACAGGCGTTTTCGCTTCGGCAAGCATACGGGAGTGATTTTCACGCTTCCGTTTTTCGGAGAGTGGACGGTAACTCAGGGACATCAGGGAAAAATCACGCATCAGAATCAATGGCGGCACGCATGGGATTTTGAGATTCTTGATCAGGATGGTAAACCTCACAGCAGCGAGGGACGGGCGAAAGAGGATTATTACTGCTACGGGCTCCCCGTTATCGCGCCGGCAGACGGATGGATCGAGGAAATAATCGATTTTGTGGATGATAATCTGATCGGTGAGGTTAATCTTAAACAAAACTGGGGAAACACGGTTATCATTCGTCATTCGGAAGGTATGTATTCCAAATTATGTCATTTACAGCCCCGAACAATTAAAGCGAAAAAACATACCTATGTTAAACGCGGCGAAGTACTCGGTTATTGCGGTAATTCAGGTCGTTCGCCGAGACCGCATCTGCACTTTCAGATTCAGCCTACGCCGTCGGTCGGCTCTCATACCATAGATATGCCCGTAAGTTATTACCTGTCCTCGGAAAACGGTCAGTATCAGCTTCGGAATTTTGAAATACCGGCGGAAAATCAAAAAGTCTGCAATGTTCAGACCCATCCCCTGCTTGCAGCGGCTTATCATTTCGTGCCCGGGAGCTTTATCAACGTCAGTGCTGCACCAGGTCTCGGGAACGATGTGATATGGGAAGTAAAGACCGATTTGTATAACCAGACTTTTTTATACTGCAAAGACAGCGGGTCATACGCGTATTTTGTAAATGACGACGTCATGTTTTATTTTGTCAGTTTTACCGGCAATAAAAAATCCGCGTTATATCATTTTTACCTGGCAAATTACAAAGTTCTGCTTGGATTTTATTCCGGGATGACTCTTTCTGACCGATTTACACTATCCGACTGTCCGGGAAAAATGCGTTATTGGTTACATGATCTTACGGCGCCATTTTTTCAATATCAACGTTTTGATTATGCGCACAGTCATCACAGTATCGATGACCCTCTCCGGGCGAATGAAATTATCCTCCGGTCAGGCGCCGCAATGTCGTTTGCCGGAAAAGAATGGCGGCGTAATAAATATGAAATTCACATCCGGAATAATTTTATTGAAAAAATGATCATTGATACCAGTCAACGGAAACAATTATGCGTGATGTTTTCACCCGAATAACAGGACTTTGGATCATAATCCTGCCGTTAACTGTTTTTTCACAGGAACGGAATCAGCCGGTCAATCCCGATCTGAAGTCTTATAATTTTTATTTATTGTCGCAATGGGATTCGGCGGCATATTACGGCAATCTGGCGCTCACTCAGAATACCGATCATTATTATCTGCGCATGCGTATGGGCATTGCGTATTATTTTCAAAATAATTTTTTTCTTGCCACCGAACATTTCGGGAAAGCGTTAAGTTTTGAGCCCGCGAGCCTTGACGCTAAAAAATATTTATATCATTGTTACATATTCACGAATCGTCTTAATCAGGCCGGAGCCCTGATTAAACGGCTGAACGGGAATGAAAAACCATACTTCCCGGAATATCCATCGGCAGGGATTCAGACATTTTTTATTTCCGCCGGCAATAAAATCTCTGATCAAAAGTCTATCAAGGGTAATCAGTTATTTTTCTCTTCGGGCGTATCTCACCTAATCAAGCCCGGCCTCCAAATCCATCATCAGCTAACATATTTAAAACAAGATCTGGTAAAATCCATTTCCGTAAATCAGTTCCAGTATTACTGCGCGGCGTCATTTTACCCGCACCCCCGCATCAATATCATTCCTGCTTTGCATTATCTGACCTTATCCGACGGTTATTCCCGGTCTAATTCACTCATCAAACATCTGGAACTAAGAAGCGGTTATGAATTATTCTCCGGGGCAATTTTCGCCAGTCACGTCGGATCGATATCTTCCGGTCAGCGGCAGGCAGGATTGAGTATGATGGTTTATCCTTTCGGAAACCTGAATCTTTATCACCGTTTAACGGCGACATGGCGGGATGACCCGGAATCAGAACTGAAACCTTCGTTAGTTTTTAACTTCATGACCGGGATGAAAATCACGTCACAGTTCTGGCTTGAAGCGGAAGGCACCGTCGGAAAAAGGACAAATTTTATAGAATCAACCGCCGCGGTTATTCACAACACGCCCGACATCATGAAGGAAAGATGGTCATTGATGTCCCTTTTTCTTATTGGCGATCATCAGTCGCTGTTTGTTAAATTGATCAGCGAACATAAAACGGAATATCAGAATAAAAAAACATTTTATCACAACGGACTATACGGAGGTTTGCAATGGACATTTTTAAAAGCGCAATAATAACCGCGATGATTGCCCTGATCGTCTTGTGTTCAGGTCAAATTAACGCGTCCCAAAAAGATGATGTGATCGCAAAAGCTTTTTCCGACAGCTACGCTTATGAAAATAGCGGAAAGTACGACGATGCAATTAAAGCCATCAAGGGCGTGTATCTGGAAGATTCTTATGAAATCAACATCCGTCTCGGCTGGCTGCATTATAAAAACGGCCTGTTTTCGGAGTCCATGACGTACTATCAGAAGGCCATCGCTTTAATGCCGTACGCCGTTGAGCCAAAATTCGGCCTGGTGCTTCCCGCCGCGGCGCTCGGACAATGGAGCATTGTCGAGGAGCAATATAACCGGATCATCGAGATCGACCCGAAAAATACGCTGGCCAATTACCGGCTGGGTTTGATTTATTACGGAAAGAAAGATTACAAAAGCGCCGAAAAAAAATTCTCATTAGTCGTGAATCTCTACCCATTTGATTATGATTCCGGAATTATGCTGGCCTGGACAAATTATTTCCTGAATAAATCACGCGAGGCAAAACTTTTATTTCAGAAATGCCTGTGGATGAGGCCTGATGACGCCTCGGCGCTTGAGGGTTTGAAACTGATAAAATAAAGATCGCCGATATAACTGATTTGTCTATAATATGAACAGAAGGAGCTGTTTATTATACTGATTTTGCTGATGGTTTATTTTGATATTTCATAACCGTCATCAGGAACCAAATATTGATAACCGCGGCCAACATTATTATAAATAACCAGAATAGAGACAAGAATCCCCCGTAAAAGTGCTCATCATTGCCCGGATTGATTTGCAGGTAAAGTTCATGCCATTTCCAGGCGAACCACCATTGATCGGCCATGACAAACGCGGCAAACAATGGAAATGGCAGCAGCGTCCACCCTGTGCCAATATGATTACGGATGCACCACCAATCGCTGAAGCACAAAAAAATAACACCCAGGACAATGACGACGAAGCGATAACCCAGCAATAATGTTTGAAGCGTATCAACGAATTCATACTGGCCGCTTTCAATCCTTCCGAAATAATGCACGACCGTCAATGCGATAATGAAGACAACCGCAAGATAAACGGATATCGCCGTAATAAAATATTTCATTAATTATTTATTTTTCACATTCGACGTATACGGCTTAAACCCAGCCAGACTGAGAAAAAACAGACCCGCCAGCACAGCCGGGATGCTCAGCCATTGTCCCATGTTCAGAGTCATGGATGATTCAAACTGAACCTGATTTTCCTTGAAAAATTCGATAACGAATCTTGCCGTAAAAATTGAAACCAGTAAAAAACCGAACATCCAGCCGTTCCGCATTCGCTTCGGGTTTTTCTTATAAACAAAGACCAATAATGCAAAAGTAATTAAATACCAGAGCGCTTCATATAATTGCGCAGGATGGCGGGGTATTGAATCGACTTTTTTGAAAACAAACGCCCAGGGCACATCAGCCGGTTTGCCGATAATTTCGGAATTGAAAAGATTACCCAGTCGGATAAACGCCGCTCCCAGCGCCGCAACGACTGTCATTCTGTCAACGACCCATAAAAATGGCTGATGCGGTGTTTTTCTGGAATACAAATAAATCGCTGTAAGGATTCCGATCAGGCCGCCATGACTTGCCAGTCCGCCTTTCCAGACTTTCAGGATCTCCAGCGGATTGGATAAATAAAACTCCGGTTCGTAAAACAAACAATGCCCCAGCCGGGAACCTATCAGCGTTCCGAAAAACATATATACCACCAGCGTATCCGCGGATTCGACCGGCTTGTTTTCCTGTCTGAACATCCATTTGGCGATAAAATATCCTAAAACGAATCCCATCATAAACAGCAATCCGTACCAGCGTATCTGGAGAAAGCCAAGGTGGATTAATACGGGGTCGGCATTCCATTCGATCAAAGCAGTATCCTTTTTCGAGGTTTCATCGTTTCCGGCAGATTATCGTGAATAAGTAAGGAAATAGCAAGAAAATATTTACAGCTTTTCCGAAGCTCCGGATTTTCAGCCGTGATCCGATTGATTTTCAGGTTTCCAAATGGTCAAAAATACACCTTATACATCAGTTTTACGTTTCTTCCCGGTTCCGGCATAATTGAACGTACGCGGGACAAATGACGGCGGTATTCCGTATCGGCGATGTTCTCCGCGGATAATACCACCGTATGCAGCAGTTTGCCGCGCTGCGCCGAATAATGAACCGCTGCGTCAAACAATACATATCCCTTCGTGGGCTCCTCAAATTCAGCGACACGGTTCTGATTCCCTGCCCCGCGCGCGGTCGCCGAGACGTTCAGCCCGAATACTCGTTTCGTCCATTCCGTTTTCCAGCCCAGCGGAGGAATCGCCGGTAACGGCTGGTCGGATTTATTCTGCGTTCCGCGGACATAACTGACAAACGCCAGCGCCTGCAGCGTCTCGCTCAACTGAACACGCGCACTGAATTCACCTCCCTCGATCACTGAACTGATCCCTTTGAACTGATAAACCGGCAGACCGGTGGCGATGTTAACAGCCCCGGAATTTTTCGGGAAAATATAATTTGTGATCCGGTTTCTGAAAACGGCAAAATCTGCCTTCACGCGGTCACCCGTATAACGGATATAATATTCCAGCCCGATCCCGGATTCCGGCTTCAGTTCCGGATTACCGATCTCAAATGAATACGACGCGAGATGAGGACCCTCGCTGAATAACTCCTCGATTCCCGGTGTCCTGCCCGACCGCATGATATTTACCCCGGTGATCAATTGATCCGTCAGATTATAATTAACCGAGACGGCGCCTGAAACGACACCGAACGACCGGTTCCGGATGGTTCCGATTTTCGTGAGCCCTTTCTCCGAAGGCCGTACCGTTCGATAATCCACGCGCAGAGACGAATGAATCGCCCATCGCTCAAAATGAATATGCGAATAAGCGAATCCCGCCAGCGTCAGTTCTTTCGTGTCAGGCGTAAAGATATATCCGCCTGGAACGTATGATCGGTATTCGCTCCACACGCCCAGCGTCGTCTGCTTAAACCGCTCGCTGGTCTTGAGATGATTCAGCCATCCCAGATGATACGACAGAACGGAAAACTGCGTCCCGATGCTTCCGTTCGACTCAAATTCCTGATGAAAATAATTGGTGAACGAGTACGTAATTTCCTGGTGATGAAACACCGGATTCTCAAAGTGCCAGTCGATTTTCGATTCCGCGTGTTTCCGGTTGAGTTTGATGCGGACGCCGTTGGGATGCGCGCCCACAAACCCGCCAGGGACGCCGTATTCTGACTGATAATAACTTCCCGACGCGCCGATATAGCCCTCAGGAAGAATGACACTCGCTCCCCCCGAGGCGTTATACGTCGTGATCGACGTGTTTTTCAGCCGTCCGATGGGCGTCGAGATGTCCCAGGCGTTGCGGAAACTCCCGTCATATTTGAATGTGAACGATTTCCATGCGTGATGAAAAACCCCTCCGGCGGCATATCCGCGGCTCACGCTTTCGAATTGAGACGAAAACGACCCTCCGGCATGATCGCACAGGCATGACGGAATGTATCCGCGCTCGACGTTGATTACGCCTCCGAGCGTATTCGGCCCGTACATCAGCGCCGCCGGCCCCCGGATCACCTCGATTTTGTCGGAGGTGATCGGGTCAATCACCACTGCATGATCCGTCGAAGTCGCCGATAAATCGCCCGTACGCCCTTTATCCTCAAGGATAAGAAGACGGTCTCCGCTCAAACCGCGTAGAACCGGACGGGCCGGCGCCGGCCCCATCGTCCGCTGATCCATGCCCGGCTCGTTGGATACGGTCACGGCGACCGTCTGTCCAAGATTCTGACGCAGTCTCTCTCCGGCCATTTCGATCGCTTTCTGTGACTCTACGCCGCTTTTCTGCGCCTCGATGATGATTCCTTCTCCGAGTATCGGCGCGTCCGTTAACCGGATATTCAGCATGAGTGTGTCATTCTCATGGATTTGAATCCATAAGCGATATTCACGATATCCGATACGAAATGTCTGAAGCGTATATTTTCCCACAGGCAGCCGGTTCATTCGGAACGAACCATTGCCGGAAGTAAGGGTGGAACGGTGAGCTTCTTTGATCAGGATCTGAACGCCCGCGACCGGATCATCGGTTTCCTCGTCGTAAACGGCCCCTTTCAGATGCCCGTACGACCGATGCTCGTAAACCACCGAATCTGCGGACTCGGCTGATAATGATCCACCCAGAATAAAGTGAATAATGAATATCAAATATTTCATAATATATTTCATCCAAACAAAACGCAGGAAGCGTTTTATGCCGCTCCCTCCGCAGAAACAAACTTTATTTATCATGCGGCGCAGTCACAATAACGGGAATTTTCGGCGAAGTCGTATAGTCAGGATGATCGACATGATAGATCTGGATTTGCACGTCGGTTGTGTCAACAGTTTTGCCTCTTAAATGGAACTGCCATTTCGCATTCGTGCCGTTATGCCGGTAAACCGAAGCTATCGTTGTATCGGCAATGTTAACTTTCATCCAGTGATCGTCACCGTCAGGCTGAAATAAATCACGGTTTTCATCATCGGCAATGAACATGACCTCAATCGTATCCGAAATCTGATTATCAGCCGGTACTGATATTTGTCCTGTTAAATTAACTGAATCAAGACGGGCAATTTCAACATCATTCATAAATAATACAACGCCGCGTGCTTCGGCGTGATGGCTGTGTCCGGATTCGTCATTTGAGCATCCGGCAACAACCATGATAAAATAGGCAAATGAAAATATGGATAACGTTCTCATAAAATATCCTTATGGTATTATCCCAAAACAGAACATTCGCGGCACATTTAATATTGTACCGGAAGGGATGAGAGATAAATATTTTAATGGAAATTGAACTATTACAAAAAAAGAACAGGAGGCGCACGCGGGGAGTATAATCCGCCGATCTTATCATAGATCAGCTGAACGGCAGTTTCATTGAACAACGCCGGAACTGTCCCGGCCTGCATAATGATTACGGATGATTCGGAAATATCCTGTGAAGATGAAAATATACAAACCGGACAATGATTACGATCGTGATAGGAACTTTCGTTACCGTCCGATGAACCGTAGGGACTGAAGCGTGTTTCCACGGATAACGAAACCGCATGATGATGAAAACCGTTAATTATGACGAATGTCAGATATATGAAAATGATGCAGGATTTCACAATCGAATTCAGTCTGATTAACGGAATATTCATTTCAGAATAACGTTTCATGATGTTTCAATTATAATTAAATGAACCATTGAATACAATAAAATAAACAGATTTGATTACATATTATTCCAACCGATCGGAATAGAAAGCTTAAAAAGATGTTCTAGGAGGAAACCCATGAAAGGATTATAAGTATGAAGAATCTGTTGAAACCCATTGTAACCTCATTTACCGGCCTTTTTTTATTCGGCTGTTTCAGTTCCGCCGAAAGACCCATAGGAGCGCAAAGCATGAAAACCATTTATGACTACAGTTTCACCGCTATGAACGGAAAGACCATTTCGATAGGCGAATTCAAGGGAAAGAAACTATTGCTGATCAACGTCGCTTCAAAATGCGGATTTACCTCGCAGTATGAGGGCCTGCAGAAACTTCACGAAAACTACGGTGATAGGATTGTCCTGATCGGTTTTCCGGCCAACAATTTCGGAAGCCAGGAACCGGGGAGTAACGAGGAAATCGTGAATTTCTGCAAAGCGAATTACGGCGTTACTTTTCTGATGGCCGAGAAAATTTCCGTCACCGGCGATGACCAGCACCCGATATACAAATGGCTGACAACCAAAACACTCAACGGATGGAATGATCTTGCGCCGAAATGGAATTTTTATAAATACCTGATCAGCGAAAACGGCGAATTATTGAAAGTATTTCCTTCCCAGACTAAACCGCTCAGCGATGATGTGATTGCTTTTCTTAAATAACGATCTTATCTCTTTAAAAAAAACCTGAGTGAACGCTCAGGTTTTTTGTTGCTTTACCGTGCGATAAGCACTTTAGTCTTAAGTTTTGACATCCCGTTGACCTTGAGTATTGCGATGTAAACACCGTTACGGACTTTGTCGCCCTTGCCGTTGGTACCGTCCCAGATCAGGGTGGAAGGAATGGAATTCCTGAATACTCGTCCGCGTATCGTTTTTACGGGATTTCCGGCCAGCGTATAGATCTCGATCTTCGCGTTGTCATCATCCTGCTTCGGAACGAAGAAGAATGTCGTGCGTGACCGTTCGCCGCTGCCGAACGGATTCGGGTAATTGCTGAACTGATCGGTTCCTGATCCGTTCTGGTCAATGAATCTCATTGTCACCGAACTCATATCACCGGTACTGTCTGAAATCGGCCGGCCTAAAGGATCCACTACGGTAAGCGGATTGGTCAGCGGGTTGTTATTCAATGCCAAATCCGATAAAGTGTCGTAATCAAACGCGATGATATCGACGAGCCGGATACGGTAATTGCGGTTTTGCTGAGCAACAGTGCTTGCCAGTTTTCCGTCGAATGACAATGTCACAGGATTATTCTTATTCACCAATATTCCCTGCGTCCAGTTTACGGCAGCATTGATTCCCGCATTTTTTTTCTTTGACAGCTGAGCGAGCTGGTCAACATTGACGATCAGCGTATCCTGACTGAGACTCGAATGACCGAGGAATTCAGGTTCGTCGATTATCCGGACCATCAGCGAATCGGTGTTCAGATATTCACCCGGAGCGACTCTTGTATATGGATAATGACCTGCTGACGGATTGTAACGTTCGATAATGAACCGGAACGCCTGCGCGAGTATGGAATTCGTATTTTGTGACGGGCCGGTATTTTCCATGATGATCACCATCAGACTGTCGATCATTTCTGTATTGAACGCGGACTTCTTGTCTTTCCACGTCGGTACATTGGTAACTTTCAGGATTTTTTTCTCGGTCGAAATATTAATGGTAATGCTGCTATTCACCACGGATGCGGGCAGAGCGGTGTTGGAGTCCGCCGGCAATATACTTGTGAACGCGAACCGCAGCGGATGGGAAATCACGGTATCATTCGGCGCCGTGAAAAGCCATGTGGTCGTAGAATCGCCGGTCTGAAGATCATACACAGAATCTTCCGGCATAACCCTGAACTGACCTGAACCCCCGGTCGAACCGGGTATCGTCAGCGAAGAACGATCCATCATAATCAAACCCGATCCTGTTATGTTTGCCCGGCCGAGTTTTCTGACGTTCACGCTGACCCTGAAAGATTGTCCCATGCTTACGAAATGATCTTTCGCGTTTTCGGGTTCCGTGATAACCGCAGTCATGACAAGACGCGGCTTGGTCTGTACGGTAATATCGTTTCCGAGACTGTCGAGAACATATAACGGCTGATTTCTGTCCCGCCCTGCGAAACGAACTTTAATAGAATAGAGATCCTGATCTAAACCCGGTGCCAGTGAAACCGGAGCGTTTATCGTCCAGGTTACAACCGTATCCTCATCGGACATGTTTTTCTGCAGGGTATCCACCGTCGTAAATCCGGCGGGAAGCACAATCGTTGCGTTTCTAGAAGTCAGCGACGGATTCTGAGCAACCGAGAATTTGACGGTAAAGGACTGCTCGGTCGATACCGCATTGCGCATCGTGATCTGCTTATTCGCGATTTGCGCGGCCTGAACGACCGTGACTTTCACGGTATCAGAACCTTTGACAACCGCCGCTGGAAGGCTGGAGTTGACGTCGGACGGAAGCCGCTCGATAGATGCCGCAAGATCACCGCTAAGGAGCAGTGAATTCATGAGATCAAGCGACTCTATTCGTTTCTGCAGTGTTTCTTCCTGATCTGTCAGTTGATCACGGCTGATCAGCGCGGATCCGGCGTTTATCCACCGGCTCCGGACACGGCCGTCCGTATCAGTTTCGGATTTGATATGGATATGCCGGCCCTTCGCAGTCATTTGCCTGAAAATCGCCGTAAAAGCAGAATTGTCAGGCGCCCGGAGCGTCCACGTCACGGGTGTATTGACCGCAAAGGCTTGCGTATCGGGCAGCGTCGTATTGACGAATCCTGCCGGGAATCCTAATCTCAGCAAACCGCCGGAAATGTCAGCGGTTCCGTTATTCGTCACAACCGCCTGAACTGTGAAAGTCTGTGAGGTGGAAATGGTGTCATCGATCGCTCCCGGAGGATCTGTAATTCTGAGATCAACCGATAGTTCCGCGCGGCGCACAACAGTGACGGGCAAAGTCAGCGGAAGGCTGTTTCGCTTCAAACCGGTCGTCGTATCCTCGCCGCTGAATTGGACGCTGAAGTTAAAATTGTTACCCGTTGTATCTGAAGCGAAAATACGCCACTGGACGGAATCCGTCAGCGCGGTCACCGGAGGATTCATATTCTGAGACAAACTATCCGGCGTGGAGAAACCGGCCGGTAGCTGAATCGTACCGCGGATATTGGCGAGACGGTCGAGACTCGCGACCCTTGCGCGTATCGTAAAGCTCTGGAATGTCGATACGGTTCCGTCAGTCGCGCCCAGAGGAGAAATAATATTGAATGATAACGGCGTCAGCCTGCCCACGCTGCTTGTCCTGATCTGCACGTTATCGGAGTCACTCAGATACACAGCCTTACGGCGGTTGTTCGTATCGAGAGGATATGTTCCCAGCGACGTATCCAAACGGGCTGTAAAGCGGTTAAAAGCCACTGTCGAATCAAAAGCAAGTACGGAAACCGGCTTATCCGTTCCTATAACCGCGTACAGCAGGGTATCTCGTGTTCCCGCATAGGACAAACGGTACGGCGCAGGAACGTGAATATTCACAGGTACTGAATCCCGCGTCAAATCCGCTTCTCCAATATTATCGACACGCAGGTATAAGAAGAATTCGGACGAATCAGAAACAATCAGAGATTTCGGATCGCTTCCCTTGACCGTGAGAACGACATTCAGTTTAGCGGAATCCTGGACAACCAGGGTGCGGGTATTGCCCTGCAGCGAATCGCTGATGGTCAGTGTATCGCCGTTCACAAGACTGAACAGGGTATCAATCACCGCCGAGTAAGTCTCAATGCCGCGTGTATTCTGAGTGTTAAAGTAACTTGAGGTTACAATCTGCGAGGAGTTTGCGTTAAGGGAATTTAAAGTCACGGCCTCGCTGAACGACGATCCCGATGCCGTAAACCGCATCCTGACCTTAACCGCTTCATCGCCGTTATTCTGAACAATGCTGCGCATACGAACGATCTGATTGCGGTTGATCAGTGAATCGGTGTAAACTGTATCAACCGTGGTGAACACAATCTGAACATCGGATGAGCGAAGCACCTTGATCGAATCATGCTGCAGCAGACTGTCGGCGATCAGCTGAAGCGGATCGATGCGGTCATAGCCATAAAGTCTCACGGACAGATCATGCATACCGGTGACTGATTTTCCGTCCAGCTGATAATACCGGTTGAATAGGGTGATGCCCGTATCAAACACCGCCGGCCGCTGATCATTGACCAGTAACCACTGACCCGTAGAGATTGCGCCACCTGCGCTGAAGTGATCAATAACTGACAAATTCACCGCCGTGTTGTCGCCCAGATTATTTACAGTATATTGTATACGAAGACCGGTTTGTCCCTGAACCGCCGAATCCAGATCAAACCGTACGTCACTGAGCTGAAGGGCTGCGGGCTGACGGATATTCAGCGTATCATGGTTATTGAACGTTAACGGAATGACAACCGTATCTTTGAGCCCTGTCGTACTGTCGGTTATGGCGCCAACCAATCTGACATTGGCCGTGTTCAATCCCATAGGATAATCTGCCGCAGGCAGTAACGCCGTAACCGCTTTAAACTGAACCTGAGTAATTGACGAATCCGGTAACGATTTAACAAGACTGTCAAGAGTTACTGCAACAGAAACATTGGAATCATTATTAAAGAATTCAAGCCGGGTCGAATCGGGTATCAGCGTTATCGTGAACGGTCCCTGGTTATTAATCTGTATTCTGAAGACAGAGGTTTGTTTTTGGGATACCGTGTCCGGATCAATCGTAACAAGATTATACCTCGACGGCAGAACCGGATTGATGGTCTGAAGAACATATGTCACACTGTCAAGCAGCGGTGTGGTCTGACCAATGGCCTTGATGAGGTTTGTTCCTTCTGTTCCGCCGGTCGTATAAATGGCTGAAGTTGTTCCATCCACCAGAGTCAGCGTATCATATTGGCTGAAACCATTGATGGATCCCGTCCCCTGGTTCTGAGTCACTATGTAACGCACGTTGAAATTATTGACTGGATTCCCGAACGTATCAATGACCGTAGCGTTTAGTTGTCTCTTCTTATTAACAATTATATCATACAATTTAACCGAATCAGCCTGAGCGAATTCGTATGCGGAGGTATGAACGATACGGATCGGTTCGCTGGTTCGCTGGGTTCCTGTATTGAGAGTCGTTACCCGGACCTGAAAGTTTATTTGAGCCCTTGTATTCCTTCCGAGTACGATGGCCGAGCCTGAATCCAATTGGATGGCCGATGGTTCGAATAAGGTATTATCCGCTGGATTCCCGGTGATAAGTATCGTCGTTGTATCAAGATTATTCAAATTGTTATATTGATCATAAGCGTTGATGATGACGCTGTCTCTTCTTCCGGCAATCCAAACAGTATCGACATCGATGGTCAGATAAGAAATCGCGGCCGGGAGGATGCTGATATGATAGCGAACCGTGTCCTGATCCGGCGTCGCATACAGCGGATAAGCCTTCACCGTGACATTCTGAGTCTTCACCGGAGCGTAATACGTGATCCTGACCTTCCCGTTCGCGTCCGACCGGATCACCGTATCCTTCAGCGTCTGACCGATATTAAACCCGCCGCTGTCGCTGACCGTAACCAACCGAACCGAACTGTCAATCACCGCGTTCCCAAACTGATCCTTCACCTCCACTTCCAGCTGAGCCGTCTGCCTCGCGATCACCGATAAATTGCTGTCCGTTCCCGAAACCAGCTCAATCGTATCCAGTACCGCGTGCGTCATCGTCACCAGACGCGTCACTTTATTCGACAGTATCCTCAGCGAATTGTTCACCGAATCCAACCCTTCCGAACCCGCCGTAAACGTCAGCGTCCCCAGTCCGTTATTGTCTACACGGTAGAACCAGCTGATGACCGACGAATCCCCGCTCTCCAGCCTCGATAACGACACCGCCGGCCCGCTCACCAGGCTGATCTGCCCGCTGCCCAATGAATCCGGCGTCAGAGGATTCGGCATCAATCCCAGCACAACCGATCCGCTGTCATTGCGTACCTTCATCCGAAGTTCAAACGTCTCTCCCGCATACACCGTATTATTCGGTATCTCATTGCCATTCCTGTAAACCCGGAAACTGTCCGCCATCGCCGTCAGTACCGCCGACCGGAACACTTCCAGAGAATCCGGATTAATCAACGCCGCGGTCGTAACCTGCTGATTGTCATTGTAATCAATCCCCCGCACTCTCGACGATACATAATGCATCCCCAGCGGCGCCGTCGTATTCACACGGTAATACCTCACCAGTTGCACCGTATCCCCGTTCACCAGCGAATCCAGAGCATCCCCGCCGATCAGCGTCCACTGACTGGTCACATCCTGTACTCCTGAACCAATCGAATCCTTCCACGTGATGCTCCGCGCGACCGTACCGCCCGTATTGCTGATGCTGTAATCAACACGGATACTGTCCTGGCCCCGTACCGCCCGGGTCTGCGTAATTGCCACACTGTTAATCACCAACTGTGCCGGATTCTGTACCGTTAATGTATCTAATATGTTATTCCCGTACCTGAATCGTAACGTATCATAATCGCTCGTCGAAGAATCAAACACCGTGCCCCACAGCACAATCACCGCGCTGTCCGTCGCCGACGGATACAGCCCCGCCGCCAGATTCACCTGACTGTCACGGAACGCGATCTGGGATATGCCATCCGCCCCGATCGTCCGGTTCACCAGCGTATCCAGATACGACCTGAAATAATTCCCGCCCGCACCAAACTCGATGTACGTCGAATCCCCTCTTAACTGGATCGGGAACGTTCCCGTATTCTCAAACTTCGCCTTAAACGCCACCGATTGATTCCGCGTGATCACCTTCGGCGTCAGTGAACCCGCTATGTAACTCGCGTTCGCGTCCAAGGAATCCGTCGTAATATTAAAGTACACGCTGTCCATCGAACCCGGCATCGCTGTTGCCTTCGTCGCCGCTACCACGTTCAATCCCACCGAATCACCCGTGCGGTACGTTGCCGATGCCTGACCCAGAGAATCCGTCAGTACCGATGACGCCGTCAGAAGTACGCCGTTCTGAGCAGGATGCAACACGCTAAACCGGATCATCGTGTCCTTCACCGCGTTACCATAACGATCCTCGACCTTCGCCGTTAGTACGACTGCGTTCCCAAAACCAATCCCTGTGATTGAATCTACCGTATCCACAAAACGATAGGCTTCATTATGAATAATGGTGATGATCTGGCTCAAGACCTGCGTCGATAAACCGGTAACTTCCGCCTTGATCTGCGTTTGTTGACGTGCGACTGTGTCCCGTCCGGCAAACCGCGCAACACCGTTCACAAGCGCCTCGGTTCCGGAAGGCAAGTAATACATCGTACTACCGGTAACCTGCGTCAGAGAAACTGTTTCCGATGCGTTTATCGTTAAATTATTATATTGATCATAAGCCGATACAAGAACTGAATCAGGATCACCCGCTGTCCAGTTAGTGTCCGTCTGCAAACGCAGATACGAAATCGCGGCCGGGAGGATGCTGATATGATAGCGAACCGTGTCCTGATCCGGCGTCGCATACAGCGGATAAGCCTTCACCGTGACATTCTGAGTCTTCACCGGAGCGTAATACGTGATCCTGACCTTCCCGTTCGCGTCCGACCGGATCACCGTATCCTTCAGCGTCTGACCGATATTAAACCCGCCGCTGTCGCTGACCGTAACCAACCGAACCGAACTGTCAATCACCGCGTTCCCAAACTGATCCTTCACCTCCACTTCCAGCTGAGCCGTCTGCCTCGCGATCACCGATAAATTGCTGTCCGTTCCCGAAACCAGCTCAATCGTATCCAGTACCGCGTGCGTCATCGTCACCAGACGCGTCACTTTATTCGACAGTATCCTCAGCGAATTGTTCACCGAATCCAACCCTTCCGAACCCGCCGTAAACGTCAGCGTCCCCAGTCCGTTATTGTCTACACGGTAGAACCAGCTGATGACCGACGAATCCCCGCTCTCCAGCCTCGATAACGACACCGCCGGCCCGCTCACCAGGCTGATCTGCCCGCTGCCCAATGAATCCGGCGTCAGAGGATTCGGCATCAATCCCAGCACAACCGATCCGCTGTCATTGCGTACCTTCATCCGAAGTTCAAACGTCTCTCCCGCATACACCGTATTATTCGGTATCTCATTGCCATTCCTGTAAACCCGGAAACTGTCCGCCATCGCCGTCAGTACCGCCGACCGGAACACTTCCAGAGAATCCGGATTAATCAACGCCGCGGTCGTAACCTGCTGATTGTCATTGTAATCAATCCCCCGCACTCTCGACGATACATAATGCATCCCCAGCGGCGCCGTCGTATTCACACGGTAATACCTCACCAGTTGCACCGTATCCCCGTTCACCAGCGAATCCAGAGCATCCCCGCCGATCAGCGTCCACTGACTGGTCACATCCTGTACTCCTGAACCAATCGAATCCTTCCACGTGATGCTCCGCGCGACCGTACCGCCCGTATTGCTGATGCTGTAATCAACACGGATACTGTCCTGGCCCCGTACCGCCCGGGTCTGCGTAATTGCCACACTGTTAATCACCAACTGTGCCGGATTCTGTACCGTTAATGTATCTAATATGTTATTCCCGTACCTGAATCGTAACGTATCATAATCGCTCGTCGAAGAATCAAACACCGTGCCCCACAGCACAATCACCGCGCTGTCCGTCGCCGACGGATACAGCCCCGCCGCCAGATTCACCTGACTGTCACGGAACGCGATCTGGGATATGCCATCCGCCCCGATCGTCCGGTTCACCAGCGTATCCAGATACGACCTGAAATAATTCCCGCCCGCACCAAACTCGATGTACGTCGAATCCCCTCTTAACTGGATCGGGAACGTTCCCGTATTCTCAAACTTCGCCTTAAACGCCACCGATTGATTCCGCGTGATCACCTTCGGCGTCAGTGAACCCGCTATGTAACTCGCGTTCGCGTCCAAGGAATCCGTCGTAATATTAAAGTACACGCTGTCCATCGAACCCGGCATCGCTGTTGCCTTCGTCGCCGCTACCACGTTCAATCCCACCGAATCACCCGTGCGGTACGTTGCCGATGCCTGACCCAGAGAATCCGTCAGTACTGATGACGCTGTCAGAAGTACTCCGTTCTGTGCAGGATGCAACACGCTGAACCGGATCATCGTGTCCTTCACCGCGTTGCCGTATCGATCCTCGACCTTCGCCGTAAGGACTATCGAATTACTGTATGCTACACCGGAAATATTCTTTATCGTATCCACAAACCGGTAGGCCTCATTGTGACGAATCGTCAATACCTGACTCAATACCTGAGTGCCGGTAACTGTGGCGCGGGCACGAATCTGTGTCTGAGACTTGGCAAGCGTATCACGGCCAGCAAACCTTGCGATACCTGAGATTATTGGCTCACTGGCGGAAAGTGTAAATGCCATGGCCGAAGCCGGGACTTGCGATACTTGAATATTGCCCGAAGCGTTCGTGGCGAGATTACCAAATTGATCAAAAGCGGATACGATGACTGAATCCTCAACACCGGCAGTCCAGAAAGTATCGGCATCCAAAGCAAGGTAAGAAATCGCCCGCGGTTCAGTCGAAACCGCAAACTGTACGCTGTCATCCGCTGTTGAAAGAAGCCTGGCTGTAACACTGCTGTTATTAACCAACGCAGCTGTAAACAACCGGACCGAGGCAATTCCATCCGAATTGGTAAACACAACCGTATCCAGAGTGACGCGCGACGAATCTCCGAATCCGGCGTTTCCGGAACGAACGGTAAACTGTACGGAATCTTTCTTCGCGGGGATTGAGTTTTCATCGGTCACCCGAACCGCCAAATCAGTTGATGTATAAGCCGGTATGGTTTGGGACAGCGCTGACACCGCAACGAGTGTATCAGCCGTCGGTGCGGTTATGGTCAGGAAAGCATTGAGTAAATTGCTCGTGATCGTTGAATCGGTAGTTGCGTCTTTGCCCTGCGCGCGGACAGCAAAGTTCGCCGAACCGCTGCTGTCAGCCCTGTACCGCCATTCAAAACGTATGGAATCATTCGAGGCAAGGTTCACCGAAGCCGGAACCGGTCCTGTATACAGCGATGGTATGCTTGAACCCGATAATGCCGGGCTGGCCGGATTCGGTACGAGATTCTTAATCGTTGCGCCGCCGTTGTTTCTGATCAGCAGACGGACGATAAACGAGTCATTCGCGGCAGTCTTTGTTATATAATTTCCGGAAAGATCGTAGAAATTCAGACTATCGGCCGCCGCGACAGAAGCGTTCAATACTCTGACACTGTCGTTTGTGATCGGTAAATAATTACTGTAGTTATTGCCGTTTTCCGTACCGCGGATTACTAATTCAGGATAATACACCGAATCGGAGCGCAGGTTAACCGTCGCACTGTTGAACACCAGTTGCCGAGTAATTCCGGACTCGACATAAACCGTATCACGCAGATTGACTTTCAGCGAATCGACATCACGCAGAATTAAAGTTGTGGACGCATTCAACAGCAAGGTCGCTTCTCCGGTATTGATCACATCCAGCGCAAAACTGACCGCACTGGACTTATTGACGGTATCCGGTATCAGTGAATTCGCAACATAATTCAGCGCTGGAGGGGATTGAATCAAGACGCTGTCGTATTTATTCCGTAATGTATCCGCAACCAATTTCTGATTATTCTGATCACGTCCGTACGCATGAGCGAACAAGCTTACCAGTCCTGAGGGCGCTGATGAAATAATATCCGCAGTGAATGAATACTGAACGGTTCGTCCGCTTTCAGCAATAACCGTCCCGTTTGGCGCGATGAGGGTATCAACATACGATGCAAAATCAGGAACCGCGCCGTAGAAATACCGGAGCCGGATGCTGTCCAGCACCGCATTCGCTTCGCCGTTATTTCGTACAAGCACCGTAACAGGAATATTGATTTGCCCTTTGGTTGCCGATTCAACTGTACTGTAGACAGAATCAACTACAATATCGGCCGGAATTTGAACGGTCCAGAAATCGGTCGTCACCGCTCCGGAATCATAGAACGCAAGTCCTGATACAATGTCAGAACCAGTCATGAACGCATCGATCAGTATTCTGCCCGTATCCGCGGCCGGTCCGATACTTACTTTGAAATCAAAGGTCTTGCTCACGGAGCCGGATATCGTGTCGCTGACATCCGAATAACGGTTATAAGTAAATCCAGCCGCATCTGCGGAAGAGGATACATCAAAGAATTTCAGCCGTACGGTATCGATCTGTCCGACCGACGCGCCGTTGTTTTTCAGTGTCACCCGGACAAGTATGCTGTCCTGTGACCGGCTAACGAAAATCGGCTGGGTCTGAACGCTGGTTAAGAGAATTTGCGTCGGACTCAAAATGACAAGTGTATCTAATCCAGAAGCTGTAACAGTGGACGATTTTCCGTTCAATAAATCGAAACCGGAAGCAGTCGCTCCGAGTGAATCCAGTCCGACCGCCGAATTGTTTTTCACGTTCGCAATAAAATTGTACGTTTTTGACTGATAGCCCCATATCGTATCGGGCAGAGATTGCGTAAGCGCCGTGTCGTATAACCCGATAGCAAAACGCATGCGCAGATCATCGAGGCGGAAGGGAGCGGCGCCCGCATTAGTCAGCGTCACGTTCATCGGGATATTGATTTGTCCCAGACTGACGGTATCCGCCGTCGGCGTTGAAACGGCTGTTATCATTACCCTCGATTTAGATTTGACATATATGGAATCCGTTTCACCCGCATTTAAAACCTGAGTAATTAGATTGCTGTTCTTATCGCGCGCACGAACATAACCGTCCACAACAATACTGCCGGTATCGGCAGACGATGCGATGCGGACATCAATCACATAATAGTTCGAGGTCAAGCCATTCAGCGTATCCGGCAGGGAGAATACAGTATTAACCACACTGTATCCGGACGCGGCAGAACCTGAACGCCGGTAGGACAACCGGATCGAATCTAATATCGCGGAAGCCTGCGCCGTATTGGAAATCTTCAGGCGTAATTTCAGAGTATCGCTATTCTGCGCCGTAGTGTCGTTTTCAATAAGTACACTGTCAATTGTCAGACGCGTTACGTTCACCGCTGTCTGGACTCGGATACTGTCCGTACCCAGCGATAATGTATCCGCAAACCGGCCTCCGTTTTCGGTTCCCCAGAGATACAGGGAACCTGCATACGTTCCGCTTAGAGAAGCTACATTCAAGGACCGGAAGACCAGCTGTGAAGTATCACCGCTCCCGCTGATGACCTGTGAATTCGCTAGATTCACACTGTCCGCCCCGAATTTAAAATATGTTTTATTCGGGTCCAGCGTTACTGCGGCCAGTGAATCGTTCTTGACCGATAATCTGATAGTCGCTGTTTGCCCTTCCGATACAGTCACGGGATTGATACTGCCTGTAACGTAAGAAACCTCAGCGTCTGATTGTATGAATAAGCTGTCGATCAGGGTCGACAGCGAATCCGCGAAATTGATTGAACCGATATTGCCGAAATAAAAAGCGTCAACAAAAATCTTGCCTACCGGTGAGGACGGCAATATACGAACCGTATCATTGAATGTCCTGAATCCTTTAGCCGGAATGGAAGAAAGATCAACCATTCCAACTCTCTGCAGAACGCCTGCCTGCGAAGTCCTGAGTCCGAAGTCAACCGTCGTCATCGTGGAAATATTAGGATTCCTGACTTCGATTGAAATGATCAGTGTATCGCCGCGGCTGAATAATTTCGGTGCCGGCGTCTGCACGGATATCACTTTTACCCCGAGAACCTCAAGTTCATTGGGTACCGTTTCAAGGATTCCGGACATATTCTGATCAAGAGCCGGTACAAATCCGGCGATGTTGATCTTTGGAGTATAGGTTGTATTTTTAAGATTACCGTCGATCGTATCCGTCACAAAATGCAGTGTATCGAACGAATTTCCGGAAATGATCGTATCATGTGATTGAAGCGACGTCTGGTAAAACAGAATGCCGTCAGTAAATCTGAACATAGTCTGACTGGTATCCAGACGAATATCATAAGGACCATTATTGTACACCGCCACAGAAAAACTTGTCGTGGTATCCCGGCGAACGCGGTTGGGCGTCAGCGTTGAGTCAACGTAAACGAGATCATATATTTTGAATTCGGCCGATACAGACGCGCTTGTTGCCGTAGCGCGTATGGTTGTGCTGTCAGCGTTGCCGGGCTTGACAAGGATTGTAGAAATGCCGTTAACATCAGTTAAAGATGAGTCGCCTCCAGAAAACACCGCGCTTCCTGAGATAATCTGGTATTTCACATAGGCTGAGGGAACCTTGTTGCCAAAAGTATCTTTTACAAGCGTTTTCAATGTTATGGAGTTTCCGTTGTTGATCCCCGTCATCAGGTTTCCGGCGAAGACAAGAACCGTATCCGCTTCCCGTGGTGAAACGATCGCTCTGAACAATACCGTATCTTTATTTCTCAAGTAGGCGATGACGGTATCATATCCTAAAACTTGACGCATTTGCCACAACGCATAGCTTGAAGAAACCGTTCCGATTACCGCGGAATCAAGAGTAGTGAAGTTCTGAGGATTCGGAAGAATATCAATATTTCCGGCGGCTGAAACAGGAAGACCGGTGTAAATAGTCTGCCAGTATATCTGCTCAGCTGACTGTTCCAGAGTATTTCCGTAACGGTCTGTAATAAGAACTTTCAGCGTGTCCGAAACCGAACCTGCCGTGAGATTCTGGTTGTTGCCGGCAATGATCTGTAAATTGTTCGGTACATCATGAACGCCGGTTACGGTATCATACACAGCAGGATTTTTCAACTCGGGATTGGATGCCCGGATGATATGCTGTCCGGTTTTCGTTCCCGGATGGAATACCGCTTCGGCGAAACCGTTGATATCCGTCAGCGTATCTAAAGTAGTAACATATTCTCCGTTAGATGCTACAAATCCCGCGCTGTCGGTTGCGCCCGGAGAACTGAACAACGAGAAGGTAATCTTCACGCCGGATTGAGGATTGGCAAATTCATCCTCGACATAGACTCGAAACGTGTTATCCAGCCTCATATTTACGGTATCGGAATCCGCCAGCGCGCTGACACGAATCAGCGTGTCGTTTCCGGTCGCCAGTATATTCGCGATGAACCGCAATGTATCGCCGATGACGGGAACAACCGCCAGCATCGTATCATTCGATGCGGTCGCCGTACGGAGCGTCCATCTGGTTCTTGCAGTGCCGTCCAGGGTTGTGGTTCGGATCGCGGGATTAACGGACGCTGTGGATGTCGGCAACCATCGCACAGTGATCGTATCATTGACCGCGTTGCCGAAGCGGTCTTTCACGATCAGCGCCGAGGAATCAATAAGCGCGACGCCCAGTTGCCCGCTTTGCACATTCGACAGGCTGTCCGGATAAAATTCGGCGACAAACGGCGACGCTTCACGGATTGTTACAAACTCGGTAATCGCGGTTTTGGTGGTATCAAACCGGCCGGTTACTTTAATCTGAATATTTTCTTTGACTGAATCACGAACTACGGACGTATGCTGACCATTGGTTAATATATTGATTTTCGGCGTGATGCCGGCGCCACCGCCGTTCAACCCTGTCTTTGAACCGTAAATATCGATGCGGGTCTGCGTTGTATCGTCGTCCAGTTGATTATTAAACACATCGAACGCTGTAACGGTAACGGTAACAGCCGAACCGGCCGTATCGGATAACGTTGACGGAATGATCCTGTAATAAGCCAGCGAAGCGGGCACGGTTGTAACAGTAAATTTTGCGGTGTCATCGGTCAGTGTTGTGACATACGCGCTGATCAGCGTTGATCCCGCCTGCTGCGGAGCGGTGAATCTCACTGACGCAAATCCAAGCGGATCGGTCGTATCTGAAGCAGCGCTCAGAGTGCCGCTTCCCGAAGTGATGTTGAAACGGACAATACTGTCACGCACGGCGTTTTTCAGACTGTCAATGAGTTTGACTTTCAATTCAATAATTTGATTTGGCGTGACCGTGTCGACAGCAGCCGTGATGATCCTCAGCGAATCCGGCCTGCCCGCAAATACGGTGATGATTCCGGTTTGATCGCTCAAACCGTAGGTTGCCGAATTTGCCCTTATCGATGTTGAACCGGTCGTGGTTGGGTAAAATGCCGAAGAATCGCTGGCAGCAGCGGGCGAGAGATTCCCCAGATTCTGGTTAAGCGTCCAGTTGACAGAAACATTATTTATAAAATTATTTTTCGAATCATAAATCGCGGCAAAGATTTTCAGAGAATCTCCGATTGTAACGGTATCGTTGACCAGTTCTATGCCGTTCGTATCACGCAACGTGTTTATAGCAAGCCTCGTCGGACTTCCTACGATCACCGTAATCAATCCCGTCGTATCTCTGAAATCACCATTCACATAATGTACCCGGATTTTCCCTTCTCCCGTAGTCGTCGGCTGATAGATATACTGATTACTCGCGACGGCCGTAAAATTGCTCAGCTCCTGTGAACTCACCCTCACCGTGTCCCACGCTGCGGTCACATCACCAACATAATTACTGTCGGCGTCATACGAGGCCGCGTAAAGCTTCAAGAGACTGTCCGCCTTCAGCGTCACACTCACGCTGTCATAACGATACCCGCTGTTGCCGCTTCCGCTTCTTATCACCACAAACGCCGTATCTCCGACGTTTACTGTAACAAGTCCCGTGATCGCCGATAACGTGCTGCTGTCCGCCCGGATCTGACCTGAGCCCACCCGTCTTGCGTCAAACACCGTGCTGTCTGCCGTCACGACCGGATTAACCACACCGATACCGCCCTGCACACTCCAGCCCGTATTCACGCCTCTGACATAATTGCTGTCCCTGTCATATCCGGCCGCGTAGAACGTCACCGCGTTATTATCCGTCGTAAGGTTTAATGTTCCGACTTTATTATTAATCCCAAACCTTGCGCTCTGTACCTGCACAAAATGAACCGCTCCTACCGTCGTCGTCACCACATCCGTACTGTCCTCATAGCCCTGATACCGCACGATCACCTTACCCGTTCTTCCCGATACTCTCGGTGAGTACTTCGTCGCGCTGCCTGTCCGCGGGCTCAAATCATTGCTGTCGATCGTCCCCCGCACCGTCCAGCTGCCCACCACATCCCCGATATAATTACCAAACGCGTCATACCCGCCCAGATACAACACCGTATCCTCATCCGCCGTCAGGGTCATCATCCCAACCTCAGACCCCGCGTTGTTCGCCCGGCTGTTGATCTTAACTCCCGCGATCGCCGCCGTGTTCGTCACCGTCACCGTCCCCGTGCTGTCTGTAAAATTACTCACATTGCTCGTATCCGTGATCCTGCCCGATGACGCGATCGTCGGCTTAAACCACACCGACGTGCTGTCGGCCGTGATGAATAATCTTACCGGCTGCAATGTCCCGGTGGTTCCGTACCGGGCCGCCACATTCACCTTAAAATTACCATCGGCGTCATAACCGGCCGTATATAATTTAATACTGTCACCCACCGATAACGTCACGCTCCCCGCCTCAATGCCATTGCTTAACGTATCGGTCCTCAGCTTCACCGACGCCAGGGCTCCTGCCGTCACCGTGATCACTCCGCTGTTGCCCGTAAACCCGCCGCCTGTCGCCGTCAGCTTGCCCGTGCCCAGCGTCGTTAACCGTAAGATCACACTGTCCGCCGGATCAATCACCTGACCTATTCCCCCCGAGACGCTCCAGGTCGAACTCACCACTCCTATATAATTATGATCCGCGTCTCTTAACACCGCATACGCCTTGACCGAATCATCGCTCGTTAACGTCTGTGCCGGTACTTCGATACCGCTGCCGTCACGCTTGGTCTCCACCACCAGCTTCACCGTATCACCGGGAAT
>CAYPIY010000010.1:0-142530 GCA_964410965.1 uncultured Bacteroidota bacterium
CGGATCGAGACTCCGCAGGGCACGGCGGTGAAAAAGATGATGTTCGTGAAGTAAGCTCATAGATTCGATTACAGAAAAACCCGTACCATCTTCAATGGACGGGTTTTTTATTAATGATTTATGTAATATTACATTATCGGTTTAATATAAATGATAAGGGAAACGCGTAATAGAGTTACAAATCGTAAAGCAGAGTATACTTAAAATTCGAGGCTAGGGACTATGTTTGATTATCATTCGGCGAATCCTTGCGGGCTGAAAAAGGGCTTTAAAACAGGCGGTGATGCAAAATAGCAGCTGTTTTCCGTTTGATTTCATGTTTCGATTGACCAACCATGAGGCGGATGTGATGGTATCACAGAATGTGAAAAAGACAAAAAGCAATTTGGGGTTCTTTTCTTTAGCGTTTATTGAACAGGTTATGACTGTGCTGTTTAACATTTTCAGAAGCAAAAAGAGGCGCAAAACCGAAAAATATAATGTTTTGCAAAGTTATAAAAAGTATGAATGTATTAAACAGACAGGTAACTCATTGCGCCAAATATCAATGCGAGAAACAAAAAAGCGCTTCAGAAATTCATCTGAAGCGCTTTTTTGCGGAGAAGGGGAGATTCGAACTCCCGGTACAGCTTATCGCCGTACGGCGGTTTAGCAAACCGCTGCCTTAAGCCACTCGGCCACCTCTCCGAATAAACAATAAATCAACACCATTCTCGCAGATTCAGGCTATGTTGATCTGAGAGAAGCCCCGCTTTGCCGGGACGGTGTGAACAAAACACAGTCATATAAAGAACCTTTAACGGTCAGCCGTTCAATCATCCAAAAAATCAGCCTGAGGACAGGCTTGCGGAGGATGAGGGACTCGAACCCCCAAGCCCTTTCGGACGGCAGTTTTCAAGACTGCTGACTTACCAATTAGCCTAATCCTCCGTGGCTTAAAGGCTAACCCGAATATAGGATTTTTTTTTATAATGTCAATACGGTTATCAAAAATTTGCAGATGAAAACGTCCAAAAACATCCGTAAAGCGGGAAAATCTCCTTTTCATCCGGCTTTCGTTGTCGGTGTTTTTGTGGGTTTTTCCGTGAAAAAGATCCAGAAATACCTCAACAAATGGAATACAAACGAAAAACAAATCCAGAAAGCCATAAAATAGAACGCTTCCAAGGGTTTCCCGGCTAAAACCCCGACTGTCATGATCAGGTGAATGATCGCCCTGCGGCATGCGATGAGATGAAACTTTGCGTCAATCCAGGCGTGATTGTATATTTCCCTGGGCGAATAACGCATCCTGTATAAAGCGTTGACGCCTTTATCCACCCAATACATCAGCAATAAAGTCCAGCAGGCCCAGTTGCTTGGAATCGAAGGATCAAGAACATCCCCGCCCGAGAAAAACCATCCCAGAGAAACGAACCACAGAAAAATAGCCGGAGCACTGGTTCCGTGCTCGATCATTCCTGCAACTTTGCTGAGACGGACGGTAAGACGCGCCAGTTTTCCGTCGATCTCATCAAAAATGAACATCGCCCAACCGGCGATAATTGCCCAGCCTAGGTTTCCTGATGCGTATAACGCGGGTACCGCAAAGGAGCATATCACACTCAGCGCGGTCACAAAATTCGGAGTGATCAGGGGAAAGCGACACAGGAACCTGACGATTTCACGGACGGGATATTTGTAAATGTAAATCGCGATAAAATCCAGAACCGCTTTATAGTTAACTTCATAAATTTTATTTTCTACCTGTCGGATGTCGGATTCTTGTTTTGCGCTGAAAAGGTAAGGCACATGCGATGTCCGGAGATCATGAATATATGTTTCGTATGATGCCGTTTTCTTAACGGCCAGTTTTCCTTCCATGGCGAAAACAGCAATATTTTTCTTCAGGATCTCCCCGCCGCATGAATCCCCGCATGTTGCGATAAGCGCAGCCATCGTATCGTAATCCATTTGCGCCATAACCGATCCAGCACTCTCCGTGTGGATCATGATATTGCTCTTATCTTTCATGAAACTCCGGATCAGACGGTCATCGATGATCAGGTCAGAGGTCATAAGGTGAAATTGTAAATCGCGCTGTTTGCCTTCAGTCAGTCGGGGCAAATCCCTGATCAGCGAAGTTTTTATATCATTATGATTCAGGTATTTCCGGGTTAATTCCTGGTTTTCAGACAACAGAATGATTTCACTGAAACCGTATTCTCTGCACTGCCGGATCAGCCGCTCAGCCGTGGACAGGCTGAATACCCGGATATTCTGTGATTCCGTTTTTTCGTCAATCAAAATGTACGCAACGTTCATGATCATCATCCTTCGGTTTGATTAACTTTTTTCGGAGGTTCCTGTTTCGCTAGTTCCCGAATCTGTTTCAGCGAAAAGATTACAAAATACATGAAAATGAGAAACGCCACAACCGCGGCCATCATGTTATAGAAAGTGATTTTGAAATAGGTAAAATCAAAAACCGGGTTAGGCCCGAAATAAAAATACAGATTGGCCAGAATGATCACCACGCGTATTTCCGTGGGGCCGAATTTTCCGTAGGAAATTTTAAACACGCCCGTCACGTTCGTCGTGACATACACCATCACGGACATCAGAAGATAAGCCGCGAGGTCAAACATCGCGAACATAAGGTCGACATAGGCGGATAAGCCGATGCCGATACAGATCACGGTCGTTATGTATGCATCCGCGATATGATCCACGTAATATCCGTATTTAGGCCGTTCTATTTTTCTGTATCGGGCGAGATTTCCGTCGAGGCTGTCTCCGAACCAGTGAATCACCAGTCCGGCGGACGCCAGCCAGAGAAAATTCCTGTCGTAACTGGTCAGAAAATAACTGACGCCGATCAGGAAACCCGCAAGCACTCCGAGCACGGTAAGATGATCGGGTGTAACCCATTTCGGCATGTGCCTGCAGAAAAATTCCAGGGCGGGACGCTCTAAGGGGCCAAGAAGAATGTCGTTCACTCTTCCGTGATCTTTTTTCTGATTTTCCACGTTGTTCTCCTTTATAATGAGATCAAAGATTACGTTTTTCCGTTCATTGCGGAAGCCGGTTCCGTGACCGTCCCCGTAACAAGATATTTTCTGGAAAGCCGGTAAGCCAGGACGGAAAGAATCAGGTTTGAAATCAGCTGTCCCCAGGCGATTCCGTCTTCCCTGAATATCAGCACAAGCAAATACGTACAGATCAGACCCAGTGTTCCCCCGATGGCGTCACGCAGCAGAAGATCGGTTTTTTTTCCGAAAATGGTGATGACGTTGAGCTGAAGCGCGGAAACTGACGCGAAGACGTACGAAAAATACATCACCGCGAGAATCGGCCAGCTGTCGGCGTATTTCTCTCCGCCCGCAGCGGCCATAATCCACGGGCTTGCCAGCGCAAGCACAACGGGAACGGGAATCGTAAAATTCAGAAAGGTACGGACATATTTTCGCCTCACTTCAAGATCGCGGGATTCGGACAGCTTGATAAGAAGCGGGTCGGAAAAAGCGTGTATGTATTGCCGTAAAAAATTCGAACTTCTCTTCGCCAGCTTGTAATTGGCGATCTGTTCCAGCGGAAGCAGCGCCGTGATGATCACCTGCTCGCCCTGAACAAACCCGATACGGAAGAATTTTCTCAGGTAAAACGGGAAATACTCCCACAGCATGATTTTAATCCTGGCAACGCTCATCATTCTGAAATTCCGCAAGGCAAAGTCTTCCCGTAAATAAAACAATCTTATGATGAAAATCAACAGCTGGCCCAGCAGAAGTCCCGCAAAGTACTGGTTGATTCCGAACAAAAGGTAAAACGCCAGTCCGAAAATGCCCTCAAGAAACGTCGTCGAGGATTCCAGGACGGAATTGGTTCCGAACAGTTTCTTAGCCGCAAACACCGGAATGGCGATGTTGTGCAGGTTCTCGATCATCAGGTGAACCGCGGTAATGCAGGAGATATAAAAAATATCGAGATCGGGAAAGGCGCCCTGCAGTTCCGGGAGAAACCATAAAAGCATAAGCCAGAAAACCACCGAGACGAATCCCGAAACGAGGAACCTGATCAGGGACGCGGGGAAAACGAAGTTCTCGATCGCCGACTGCCGGCCCCCGGAATGATAAAGCGGCGGCACTTCCCGGATGATCAGGTAGTGCAGGCCCAGGTCGGTAACAACCTTGGAAAGGCTGACCACAAGGTCGTACAGGGCGATCAGCGCGAAAATGGATTTGGGCAGCTCATAGGCAAAAAAAACAGTGACCAGCAGCGTAAACAGGGATACGATGCCCCGGCCCAGAAGAATGCGGACTGATTTTTTCACCAGACTGTTCATAAGTCCTGACTTCCGGCATCTGATATCCGGCTTACCGGGCTATTCGGGCGCATTTTCATAACGCGGCCGAATCCGCATGCAGAATGGCTTATCAACGGATAAAAACGCATAGATTTAAATGGTAACGATATTATAATATTTGATCAACTGTTTTTTTAAGAAACGAAAACAAAAACAAAACAATCTGCTTCTTCGGTTTAGGAAAGAGGCGCATGTAAGGCTTCGTTACGACAGGACGTTCAAGAACGTACGATCGACTGGTCATCCTTTTTGTAATCATAATCTTTCACGGTCTGCCTCCATTCGCCGTACCGGCAGGTCAGGTAATTCTCATAATCGGCGGGCACGGAATATTCGTATCCCTCAAAAGGATACCGTCCGAGATTCTCATAGAAATGGCAGGGAACGGATTTTAGAACATGATCACGCGGTCCGACGATCCAGTAATATTTGTCCCCGATTTTCCGTTTGACGAAAATATCCATAATCCCGTATCCGTGGAAAAGAAAAAGTTTCGTCGTTTTGACTTTAACCAGTCTTACTGATCCGAGGGGAAAATGAGGCATATCCTCCCGCGACAGCCGCAGTTTCAATTCATATCCGGCCAGACGGAACCTTCTTTTCAGGCTCATCAGTTTTTCCAGGCGGTCTTCGGTGATGGTAATATCCACGTCGTTGTCCCAGGGAAGCAGGCGGTTTTCGCGGATAATGCCCAGTAATGTACCGCCCTCAAGCACGTAGGGAATGTGATTTTTATCCAGCAGCCCGCATACCTTTCTCAGCACTTTTTTTGCGGCAACCGCCACATCGCCAGTCAGTTTTAAATCTCCGGACATGAGCCCGCTCCGTGTATTTCGGATTAATGAAATTCCGCTTTATAAATATCAGTTCGTTTTGTACAGAGAATCAAGCACTTTCCTGATTTTTGTGCTGGACGTATGCTGGGTATAAGGGAAGTAACTGATGATCACGCCGAGTTTATCAAACTCCGCCTGAAGCTTGTTCCATTTTTCCGTGCCTTTCCAGTCATCGCCGACGAACATGATGTTGAATTTCAGGTTGTTCCAGGCCTCGAACTTGTCGTAATTCGTCTGGGGCACCACCAGATCGACGTATTTAATGCTCTCGACAATCGCCATCCGTTCCGTGAACGGAATCACGGGGGTAATACCTTTTTCTTTCTGTGCCAGTTCATCGGTCGTAACGCCGACAATGAGAAAATTGCATTCCAGTTTGGCGTTGCGCAGGATGTTCAGATGGCCGATATGAAACAGGTCGAATACGCCTGTTGTATAACCGATTTTTACCATAACTGTGTTTTGATTCCCGTATCAGGTTTTTTGGAAATGTGGATTGAGGTCATTCAAAGGCAACTGATGATTCTTCCTTACCAATCTAACAACAAAATTTTTAATATCAAGGGCATTTCATTAAAAAACTCTGTGGGCCTTAAAATATCTTCTGAGACGCAACGGCGTAAGTACCGGATTCTTTAACGGCACACCGTTTGAGGGTACGCAGAGACCCGAGAACGTAAAAATCATGTTGTAATTATTATTTAATTTATATATCGTGTGCTTTTTACAGGCGAACGGAAATGAAAATCCAAACAGGAATGATCTGATACGATGAAAGTAATCATCGACGCCCGACATCCGGCATCGGGACTGACCGTTTTTTCAATATCGTTACTTGAACGAAATCTGAGACTGCTGGCTCTGTCTGGAATCAGGGAGGCGACGGTAATCATAGCCGGTGAAAAAGCACAACCGTGCCTGTTCCGCAGGGATTTTGGTAAATTTCTGCCCATCCGGGCGGTAAGCGTTTCAGCGGATAATTCATTCATGGAAACCGTACGGTCCCTATGCTCAAACACGGATGAGTCCGTTATACTGCTTGAGGCGAACGCTGTTTATCAGGACGTGCTGATCAGGCAAATCCTTGAGCGCCGAAACACGGCCGTTTGCACGGATGCCGATGGATTGCCCGCTCTGCTGACAGCTGACGGCCGCTATCTATCTTCCGTGCCCGCCGAAATGAAAGATTTCAGTGAACTCAGAATCCATCTTATTCAGACAGGCTTGGTAAAAGGAGAAAACATTGGCAGTCATACGGTATACATTGAAAGTGTGCGGAAATACGCAAAGACCTACGCTTTTTACGTCACGGACCCCAAAAAGGCGAAAGAAACGGAAACATTTCTTTTTGAGGCAACCCATTACGGATCAATCGATTTTGTCGCCAAGTACGCTCTGAAGCACTTGTCAAAAGTATTGGTTTCCATCCTGGCAAGGACAACTGTTACTCCCAATCAGATTACTTACACGAGCATTCTGTGTTCGCTGTTTATCGGACCGCTCGCTTTTTTCGGTTATTTCCATTCCGCTGTCGCATGCGCGCTGCTGGTGGCCGTGCTGGACGTTTGTGACGGCAAACTGGCCCGGTTTACCTACCGAAGCAGCAACAAAGGCGACAAGCTGGACCATGTCGCCGATACATTGAACATTTATATCTATTACTTCGCTTTCGGCGCGGGACTGTATGTCACGGGTTTGATACCGACCGTTTCTGAAACAGCCGTTCTTGCGGGTTCGCTCCTTCTGGGACTGATCCTGGACAGAATTGTCGCGAGGTTTTTCCACAAAAAGCACGGTATGCGAATCCATGATTTTGCGCCTATTGACAGTGCCGCGAGGCTGTTCCTTCCGAGAAGGAACGTATTTGTCTTTTTTATGGCAACCGGGCTTATATTCAATGTTCTTGTACAATCCTACACGGCCTATATCATCTGGAAATATGTGTATGTTGTCTTTCATTTTGTCCGTTATCTGGGCGCTAAACCCAAAACAATCAGTTTCCCCCGTACATAAAAAATTGAGAGTTCATTCAAAACCAAATAAAAATAATTTTATACATTCTAACGCATTCAGGATTAAATATGGAAAAGAAAACTACCCAACTAAAGAACATGATCCATTCCGAGGGACTGGAATTCATCATGGAAGCGCATAACGGCTTATCGGCTAAAATCGTTGAAGAGACGGGTTTCAAGGGTATCTGGGGCAGCGGATTGTCCATCTCGGCGGCGCTGGGAGTAAGAGATAATAATGAAGCGTCCTGGACTCAGGTTCTCGAAGTCGTGGAATTCATGAGCGACGCGACCACGATTCCGATTCTGCTGGACGGCGATACGGGGTACGGTAATTTCAACAACATGCGGAGGCTGGTCCAGAAACTGGAGCAGCGCAATGTCGCCGGCGTGTGCATCGAGGACAAGCTTTTTCCGAAAACCAATTCCTTTATTTCCGGCGAAACCCAGCCTTTGGCGGACATCAACGAGTTCTGCGGCAAGATCAAGGCCGGCCGTGATTCACAGAAAGACGATGATTTCGTGATCGTCGCGCGGATCGAGGCGTTCATCGCAGGATGGGGGCTGGAAGAGGCTTTGCGCAGGGCGGAAGCCTACCGGCAGGCCGGAGCGGACGCCATTCTCGTGCACAGTAAAAAATCCAAGCCGTCCGATATCGAGGCTTTCATGAAGGAATGGGGCAGCCGGCTTCCGGTCGTGATCGTTCCGACCAAGTATTATTCCACCCCGGCGGATCAGTTCCGGCAAATGGGAATCAGTCTCGTGATCTGGGCGAATCATAACGTCCGCGGGGCCATCAAAACCATGCAGGATATCAGCAAACAGATTTATACCGACCAGTCGCTGATCAATGTGGAAGACAGGGTGGTCACGGTCAGCGAGATCTTCCGCCTGCAGAACGCCGATGAGCTCGAAGCCGCGGAAGACAAATACCTTCCGACCACCGGCAAAGACGTTAACGCCGTCATTCTCGCGGCTTCCGAAGGATACAACCTGAAAGACCTGACCAAGGATATTCCCAAAGTTCTGTTAAAAGTCCAGGGACGTACCTTGCTGGCCCGCACCACGGAAGAATTAAACCGGCTCGGCATCAAGGACATTTCTGTCGTACGCGGTTACAAAAAAGAAAAAGTCACCGCGACCAATATCAAAACGATCGACAACGATATCTACAACGACACCAAGGAACTCTACAGCCTGTACCTTGCGAAAGACGCCATCCTTGAAAACACGGTGATTGCGTACGGGGATATCGTTTTCAAGAGCTACATTCTGAACGACCTGCTGAACGACAACAACGACATCACGATTCTGGTCGACGCCGATGTTGAAAAAACCGAGACCTACAAGGATTACACAAAAACCGACCGCGCGTATTCAAAAAACCTTTTCCAGGAAACGGTGAAATTCAGCGCCATGTCCAACACGCTTCCCGATCAGGACATCAACGGGGAGTTTATCGGCCTGTGGAAAGTGAATAAGACCGGCGCTGAGGTCGTCCGCGCAACCATGGATCGGATGGCAAAGGATCCCGGTTTCAAACAAAAGCGGATGGCGGACCTTTTTAATGAGATCGCCAAAACACATACTATCGCCGTGAAATTTATCAGGGGTTCCTGGTTAGACATCGATGACGTCGTCGCTTTACAAAAAGCCGGCGATATGTAATTCCAAGATCAGGACACGTATGCAATATTAAAATTGCATGTGCAAGATTTATATTGCATTTATTTTGTGTTTTTTTTGTTTACCTTTGTTTAATAATTGTAATTGATCGGGGTAAACAAATAAAAATCAACAGAAAAGCACAGTAATTAATCTGGCATTTATTTTGCGAATATTAAAAGTAAGTTTTATCAAAACGAATGATATGAGGCTGATATGCTTAACACAAATGAATTCGGAACTGAATTAAAGAAATACGGATTTGATTTTTATTCCGGGGTTCCCTGCTCCTTTCTGAAAGATTTAATCAATTACGCGATCAACGACTGCAATTACGTGATGGCGGCCAATGAAGGCGACGCCGTGGCCATTTGCGCGGGTGCGTACCTGGGCGGTCATAAGTCGGTTTTCCTTTGCCAGAACTCCGGGCTGACCAACGCCACATCTCCGTTAACATCATTGAATTACTGTTTCAGGCTTCCATTGCTGGGATTTGTAAGCCTTCGCGGCGAACCCGGTCTGAACGACGAACCCCAGCATGAACTGATGGGCACCATTACAACAAAATTCCTGGACATCATGGGAATCCCGTGGGAATTTCTCGCGCCGGACTTTTCCGAGGCCAAAAAGCAAATCGAACGGGCGAACCGGTTTATTGAAAACAATCAGACATTCTTTTTTGTCGTTAAGAAAGGCACGTTTGAAAAGGAAGCGCTGAAAAGCCAGAATCTGAACGTAAAAACCAATCAGCGAAAAGTACTGCAGTCAAAAGCTGATCAGATGCCGACGCGGACAGAGATATTGCAGCGGCTGAACCGGATCAAAGATGGTTCAACCGTTCAACTGGCTACGACCGGTAAGACCGGGCGCGAGCTGTACGAAGTGGAGGACGCGCCGAACAATCTGTACATGGTCGGCTCGATGGGCTGCATCAGCAGCATTGCGCTCGGCCTCGCGCTGGCCAGACCGGATAAAAAAATCATCGCTCTCGACGGGGACGGCGCTTTCCTGATGCGCCTGGGAGCCATCGCCACCAACGCATATTATGCGCCGGACAATATGCTCCACATCCTGCTTGACAACCAGGCTCACGATTCCACCGGCGGGCAGGCCACGGTTTCGACCATCGTCCGTTTTACGGAAATGGTCGCCGCGGCGGGTTATAAACATTCTGTCTATGTACATGATCTGGATGAACTCGAACGGGCCGTGAACGAATGGAAGCAAAACGGGGGTTTGACATTCCTGTATATCAAAATGTCAAAAGGTTCGCCCCCGGAACTGGGCCGGCCAAAAGTAAAACCCTACGAAGTGAAAGAAAGGCTAATGACATTTATTAAATCCTGAGTGTATTCAGGAAATCAGGCTAATCGTAAAATGAAAACTGTTTTAGCATACCGGATTTTTTCTCTGACCTGTGTTTTTCTGTTATTATCACATCGCCTGCATGCGTCGGCTGAAGTTGACAGCCTGAGTTTTATTAATGGAAAACTCCGGTTAAGCGGACTTCTACAGATCCAATCGTTTGCGTATCCCGGCAATGTCGGCCATGGTGAAGACAGCTATATCGATAAATCGGCCAAAATCAATATCCGGCGGGGCCGGATGGGAATGAGAGTATTCCCCATGGAAAGACTATCACTCTCCGCCGAACTGGATATCAGCCATAAATACTCCGGAAATGATCCTCTGCTTTTTACGGTCAAAGACAGTCATGCAACCCGTCCCGTTAAGGCCGGCCTTTGGGCATGGGAATTGAAATTTAACATTAATGAAAAATCCTATGTCCGTTTCGGGCGATTCAGAATACCCGTCTGGAGGGAAGAAATGCGTCAGGATGAAGAGCTGATACTGATCGAACGCAGCCGTCCGGCGAGGTATTTGCGTTTTCTCGGCCTTTCCGGTTATCATGACGGCGGGGAACTCGGGCTGGGCTTTCAGAACGGATTCAGGCTGACCGTGAATGTTTCCAGAACGCCCAAGGACAACCCTGAAACGTACAGGAATTATTTTACGAAAAAAACCGGTGGCATGAATTCCCTTTCAGGCCGGATGGAGTTGCCGATGATGGATAACCGCATGATTGCGGGATTGTCATTTGTAAAAAACACTTTCGACTACTGGCCGAAAGAGTCCGGCAGTGAGCGCAACGCAACCCTATTTGCCGTAGCCCCGGATTTTTTCGGGATGATTCAGAAAAACAATCACCGGATCGAGCTCGAAACGGGATTCGCCTATATTAGCGGCCCGGAAGAAGGAAGCGAATGGATGCCTTACCGGAGGCTCCGGAACAACTTCATGGCCAACGGTACATTCACATGGAAAACCTTTTTTTCAGGTACCGGTTTCCGCCCGGACTGGATTTCACTATCAGCGGGGATGGGATATTATCACAGTCAGATCGGCTTGTTCCAGTTTTCAGATCATCCGGATTACGCGTCGGTATGGATTCCTAAAGAGGGTTACACGTATCGTTTAGGATCAGTCCTGTCACTGACGAAGAACTTCAGGCTGCATCTTGATTACGAGCTTGAAAGAGGAAGCCTGGTTTATCAGCAAACCTATCTTACTCATATCATCCGCAGTCAGTTATCAATAATCTTATAGGATAAAAATATGTCCGTCACAAAAGTAAAAATCGTTGTTATTACCCTGGTGTGTTTATGCGCTGATCCGGCCAGCATATTTCCGCAGATCGACAGCCTGAGTTTTTTTAAGGACAAGATCCGATTTAACGGTCTTTTTCAATACCAGGGAATCAATTACCTCGGTGGCGTAGGCCACGCCCCGGAAGAGTTAATCGATAAAACCACGAAATATAATATCCGGCGCGGTCGGTTCGGAGTAGTCCTGAAGCTTATCGATAAAACCAGCGCCAGCGCAGAGATTGACATCAGCCATAAGTATTCCATGAAAGATCCGCTCCTATTACCGCGCCATGACAGCCATCCGCCCAACCCGGTTGTTTTTAATCTGCTGTCCTATGAGTTCCGGTTTCTTCTGACCGAAAAAGCCTACCTGCGAATCGGCCGGTTCAAGGCTCCTTTCTGGAGAGAGGAGATGCGGGATGACCGGGATCTTATGCTGATCGAACGGAGCCGCGCGTCACGGTATCTCCGTTTCTTCGGGCTTTCAGGATACCGCACGGGTGCGGAAGCCGGATTTACCTTTGCGGGAGGATTTAAGCTGATTGCCAATGTATCCAAAACACCGCTCGAAAATCATGAAACCTACAAAAATTATTTCACCAAAAAATCGTCCAAACTCAATTCCTATTCCGGCCGTATTGAACTGCCGATGTTCAGTAATAAAGCTGTCCTGGGCATGTCGATCGTGAATAATACCATCCGGTGGGCGATCAACGACAATGTCTCCGTCAATACCGATATCTCCGCGTTCGCGCCTGATCTGTTCATGTCATTCAATTCCGGAATACATGATTTTGAGTTTGAAGCCGGCATGACGGCCGTGTCAGGACCCAGAGGCGGAAACCTGATAGAGCCTGAGTGGTTTGATTTCGATACGGATCCCGCGAATACTTTTGCGGACTGTACGTTCAGATGGAAAATGGACCTATCGAAAACGACCCGACTGATCGATTGGGTCAGTGTTTCATCCGGCATTTCTTACTACAGCGGTTACATCGGCCAGTACCAGTTTCTTCATCATCCGGATTATGTGAAGTTACGGGCTTCCGGTAACGGATGGTTCACAAAAAGCGGATATACGTATCGTTTCGGCGCGGGCATTAATCTGTACCGCCATATCAGATTCAATATTGATTATGAAATAGAAGAGGGCGTTAAATCGTATGAGTCACATTATACAAAAATTCTCAGAAGTCAATTATCAATTATTATTTAGGAGAAAAAGAATGAATAAGTTTATTCTGATGATTCAATTGTTTATGGTCGTGTCTGTATCACAAGCAATACAGGGTCAGGAATCTGCCGGCGACAGTTCCGTATTTTCACTGTTCGTGGGTTACAGCAATTATGAATTCGGCAAAAACACAGGCACAAGCCAATACGGGGAAGATGAAAACGGCTCGTTACCTCTTTCCGGGGGATTCGCGCCATCCATCGGCGCGGAGTGGTCGTTTTATCCGGGCAAACGTGCAGTGATCAATCTGGGAACCGCTTTCATGTATGTGAATCATTCTCAAGGATATGCGGGAAGTATAGATCCCAGGGGAAAAGAATATGATCACCATTACTTATACGCTTCGGCATACATGATGGGTCTCTATCCGCTGCTTACCGATCCCCGGTTCAGAATACAAACAGGACTGGGACTTTTTTATGATGAGATCCTGTATTCAAAAACACAGTCTGAATTCGGCGACGAGCATGATTATAAAGTCGAAGGCGGCGGAAGTCATCTGGACTTTGTGACGCGGTTTAACATATCGGCCGGCCGGACTATACAATTTACTCCCTATTTTTGTTACAACCTGATGTCGAACTGCAAGATCCGGTACCGGGACCAGGTCATTATCAATTTTCCTGAAGGTTTACGATTCGGCATTATTACAAAAATTAACTTAAGATAGATAAAAATATGAAAAATCAATTATTCAGAGCAAAGATCATCTTAGTCGTGATCATATTATTCATGATGAAAGATGATATAAAAGCCCAGGAACAGCAACGTTCACGGCATCAGTTTTCGGCCACATTAGGAGCCCGGACCCTCTCACTATCAGGAACCGCCGGGATAAACGCGCGCTGGTGGGGAGACGGGATCGTGAGGTCGCCGGATAAAGCATTCGGCACGCTGAAAGGGTTCACGGGAGGAATCACCTATACCTATAACATGGGACGGATGAACGTAGGCGCCAGTGTTTATGGCGGTTATACCGGAAATACCAAACGGTATAAAGGTTTTAAAAATTCAATGTATTTCTGGGAACGGACTTTCAGCGCATTCGCCGCCTACCGCGCGTGGGAATCGGGTCCATTGTCGATGGATATGGGATTTTCAATCAACCAGACCGCGACTTCCAAATTTGATATGGAACTTTCAACACTCGGGGACGAGAACGAAACTTTCAAAATCCGCGGCGAGGGGTCATATGTCGATATTTTCGGAAAACTCACGTATCAGATTCATCCCCGCCTGGCGATCAGCGCTCGGGTATCACAGGTTGCCTTAAACAGCGCCGCGCTCATGTTCGTGAGTACAGATGAATCATATCACTTTGGTGACCTCACAAAATATCCGAAAAACCTGATGTACCGAATTGAAACACAATTTGTAATTAAAAAATAAAAGATAAACCGCCATGAAAACAATAATCACTCCGGTCCTGCTCCTGATGCTTCTCGGGTTTCATCATTCTTATGCTCAGAATGAAACGGACAGCCGCCGGTTCCTTAATTTCAACATTCAGTACGAACGTTTGTCCACGACATTAGGCCAGCCTTACGCATGGAACGCCGGCGCCGATTACGGAAAAAGCTTCGCTTCAGGCTGGGAATTGTCCGCCGGTCTGGGATTGATCCGCAACGCGTTTACGGAAAAGGGAAGCATCGCCTATCTCCGTTATGATGACTGGATCGCGGCGTTCCGCCTTTCGGCTGATTACGAATTACTCCGGTTCGGCCGGTTTAGGTGGCTGGCCGGTTCATCCCTCACCAGATTTGTGAGCTTGTCCTCAAAAGTCAAATGGATACCCATCGACCGGCTGCAGTATCCGAATTCGATTCATTCAAAAAACGCGACGTTAAACGGCGCATCGCTTGACATAATCACCCGGGTCAATTGCAGGGTACTCGACCGGATTTATGTTGAACCCTGCGTTCGTTTTACCGTCATGAACGATATCGGCGGAAACTTAACAGGTGGACGGGAATTGACCAGCCCTTATTCCATGAGATGGGAAGTGAAAAAAGATTTTAACTTCGGCCTTAACGTGCAGTATCAGATAGGATTATAGGTTATGAAAAATATCATTCAGCACATTTTTATCATTATCCCGGTTGTCATTTTTTTGTCCGGCTGCTCCGCGGATATCCCGCCGTATGATGAAAGCTTAACCTGGGAACGTGTTCCTGAACCAAAATCAGGCGGCGATTTAAGTGTCATGAAAATAGTATACATTGATGACAACAACGATTTGTATGCCGTCAAGAATGACACGTTATGGTACTCCGCAGACTTGGGCGAGAACTGGATACACATCGAATCACCGCTCGGATACCAGTATTACCGGGACTATGAGATACATCATGACGGCGCGATTTTTATTTTAGATGAAGGTATTCTGCACAGAACTACCAACCGGGGAACAAGCTGGACTCAGCATCCGATACCCTTTACCGGATATTTATTAATGAATCCTTCAGGTCATCTGTTTATGGGTATATATTATGACCTGTACCGGTCTACGGATATGGGTACCAGCTGGCATCAGGTCAACGTACCACGTGATCAGTATAATCATATCTACAATGTTACCATGGCCAACAACGGTGATCTGATATGTTTCAGCAGTCCTCATTCGTTTTATTCGACGAATGAGGGTCTGAAATGGGATACGATCCCCAGTCCCGGTGCAGTACGCACGTATGTGAATTCAGCACGGGATATAGTGATCAATGGATCTGTGACCCTGCGTTCTACAGATCTTGGACGGAACTGGATCGATATGAATTTCCGGCAGGGCATATCCGATGTGCTATGGGCAAAAGACAGTCTCAGAATCATTTCAGGATCGGGCGGAGTGTATCGCTGGCTGGGCGGCGGTAGTTGGTCACAGGTTAATTCCGGCCTTCCGGAGCATCCGAATTGTGATGAACCCTGGTGTTACGTAACGGCCATGAAAATGGATACATCCGGAATAGTTTACGCAAATACATACAAGGGCGCATACCGGTCAAAAAAAAGCATCAGTGAATTAGAATAATTATTCTATACCTGAAACAGTTGATATGGAAACTGAATTCATGAAACGCACAATTCTTTTTTGGGGCGAATTTTTCAGAAGACCCCGGAAAACATTAATCATTCATGTGATTGATCAGATGATGAACCGGTTTGCAATCATTCTGATCATGATATTGATTTCATCCTGTTCCGCGGATATTCCGCCGTACGATAAAAGCGTGACCTGGAAAAAAATCACAGACCCGGTTCCTCAGGATGAAGGCTGGGATTTTACGTTTCTCAGGATTACCGGGGATAACAGGATTTACGCCTCAAAACACGAGTTTTTATGTTATTCCACTGATGGTGGAAATCACTGGACTGAAATTCCGGTACCGGATTCCATTTTCGATAAACGGTATTTTGTGAATTATGACGGAAATCTGTACATGATCGGCGGAGGTAAATTTTACGGGTCGACCGATATGGGTATTTCCTGGAAAGAGATAACGTATCCCGTAAACGGGACTTTTCTGCAGCATCCGTCCGGACATCTGTTTATGGTTTCCTATGAGGGCTTATACCGGACAACGGATTTCGGCGTTTCCTGGCATGAACGTCCGGCGCCGCGAAACAAAAATAACGGCGTTTACATGGTATTCGTTGCGGATAACGGCGATCTAATGACCAATGTCAATCAGTCGTTGTATTATTCAACCGACGAAGGCGCAGTTTGGGATTCGATGCCCGCACAGCCATCGGCCGTCTCTCTGTACGGTTTGTATCCGATTTATCCTAATTCCGCTTCCAGGCTCGTTGCGGCCATTCATAACACCATAACAGCCGATAATGAATTGTATCAAACCACCGATCTGGGCCAAAACTGGTCGAACCTGGGTTTTGGTGTATCTGTGTCAGACGTGATATGGGAAAGCGGTTTCCCTCTGCTCATATCCGGCTCCGGGGGCGTTTACCGCAGGCATCCGGAAGGATTGTTTTCTCAAGTCAATACGGGTCTCCCTTATGAACCCGATTGTTATACCGAATGGTGCTTTGTGAGGGCATTATTTACCGATACGGCGGGAGCCGTCTACGCAAACACGAGTGACGGGGTTTACCGGTCAGAACAAACAATCCGAGAAATGGATCAGTAAAGTATATTTTGAAAAACCAATGAATATATTTACTAACTTTTAATTACATTAAAAGAGAACTTTATGAAACAACACCTCAACAAAAAATCGGCAAAACAAGGATTCATGCTGCTGTCGGCGTTTTCGGCTTTGTTTTTCCTTCTTGCCTGTGATAAGGAATCAACGATATACCGGGAGACGCTGTATATTAAACATATCTATCCATGTTCCTATAATGGGCTTTACATCGCCGATGCGGTCGCCGAGCAGTTTACGATGGATGATCATGATTCAGTCAGGACCCAGATCACCTATAAGAAGAGAATCGACCTGCCGATCGATACCGCATTTATCGTATATGAATGGGACTGGCAGTGGCGGCACACGGATACAATTACGAACTGGACGGACTCCACAGGCCGGACCTATCTGACGGAACAGAATCACAGATCCGAACAGCTGAGAATCATCAATAACTATTCGTCAAAAGTTTATGCGGAGCTTCTGACGATCGACAGTTTTCCGCGCCAGACAAGATTCGACGGGCTCTACCGGGGTAATTACATCATCAATTCGACTTCATCGACACTGAATTACGGCCGTGTATGGGGATATGTAAATCCATCGCATCAGATCCAGTTCAGCACGGCCGGATACGGGACATATTTGCATCCGGGCAATATCACCGGCGGTTTTTCATCGGACAGCACGATGAGCATAGCTTGTTCCGGTTATTGGAGTGTTGATTTTGTCGGAAAGCCGGTTTATTTTAATCATGATTCTTTACGGGCGTTTTTCCGGATCCAGAACAGCCCTCCGGCTTTTTCTCTGAACCTGGATCTGATCCGCCAAAAATAATTTTCACCACCAATCAACGGGAATGAAATCATGATCACGAAAGCAGTCATCGTCGCGGCGGGAAAATCGAGCCGTCTGTATCCTCTCACACTGGATAAACCCAAAGGGCTTCTTCCCGTCGGCGGACAGCCCATGCTGGCCCGGTCGGTCAGCCTGCTCAGAAAATGCGGCATCGTGGACATCGGCATCGTCGTCGGGTACCGGCACGGAATGATCCGCGAGGCGCTGGGCGATTCATTGCATTATATTTCCAACCCTTTCTTCGAACACTGCAACAACATGGGCTCGCTGTGGTTCGCGAAAGATTTTATCGGGAACGACCCGGTCGCCTATTTCCACGGCGACATCGTATATGACGAGGCCATACTAAAAGAAACGATCGACCACGCCGGCCGGAACAGCAACGATATTGAACTCGTGACGGATTTCGGGCATACCAACGAGGAGGCGATGAAAGTCCGCGTGACGGAGGATCATTACCTGATCGAGTCGAACAAGGAAATCCCTCTGAACGAAGCCGCCGGAGAATGGACCGGCATGACGTACATCAATAACGTGAAGGACACCCTGCGCTATTTCGAGAAAGTGATGTTCAATGAGGGCCTGAATTTCTATGATACTCACGCTTTCACGCAGATGGCGAAGAACGGTCACAAATTATTCTGCAGTTCAACGCGGAACCTGCCGTGGGTGGAAATCGATTTCCTGGAAGATTATGAACGCGCGAAGGAGATGTTCCGATGAAACCTTTCCGATATTACAATCCCGTCCGCATCGAGTTCGGATCCAACAAACTCGATACGGTCAGTGATTTCATCGGCGGCCGGAAAGCGCTGCTGGTCACGACATCCGGATTCGTTAAGTCGGGACTGGCCGACCGCCTACGGAAGCAGACGGACAGGATCGTTATGGTGATTGATGAGATCGAGGGCTATCCGACGTTTGCCCTGCTGAAACCCATTTATGAAAGGGTCTGGAAAAACGACATCCAGGTCATCATCGCGGTCGGCGGGGGAAGCGTGATGGACAGCGCGAAAGTTCTTTCTGTGTACCGGCCCGGCAAGGACTGGAATTTCGTGAATGACCTGATCCGGAACAAAATCCCGAAGAAAGATTATCTCCGGATTCCCATAATTTCCGTTCCGACCACCACTGGCACCGGAAGCGAACTTACGCCCTGGTCGACCGTATGGGACATGGACGCGAAAGAGAAGTATTCCCTTCATCTTCCCGATTTGTGGTCGGAAACCTGCATCGGAGACCCGGTCCTGACATGGTCCCTGCCGAAAGAAATTACCGTTCAAACGGGGCTGGACGCCCTTTCCCAGTCGCTGGAAGCGATATGGAATAAAAACGCCAACCCGGTCTCGACGCAGTACGCTATCGAAGCGGCGAAAGACATCATGGAAACCCTTCCCCTGCTCACGGAAAACCCGTCTTCGCCGGAACTGCGCGAACGGATGATGAAAGCGACCCTGTTTATGGGCCTGGCTTTTTCCAACACGCAGACCGCCATCGCCCACGCGATTTCCTATTATATCACAGCCCACAAAGGAACGCCTCACGGCATCGCGTGCAGTCTGACGCTCCCGGATATTGTGGATACGGTGATCGGGCAGGATCCGGAAATCGACCATACTCTGACACAGATGTTCGGTGAATTGTCCAGCCGACCGCTGCGCCGTTTGTTTGACAGGCTGAGTGTAAGCGTTTCGCTGAAAGATTACGGAGTCGCATCCGCCGATCTGGCCGCAATCCGGAAAACACTGGATGAGAACCCGCGAGCAAACAACAGCCTGGTGGATACGGAACGGTTATTTTTCGTTCTGCATTCACAACTATAGAAAAGTCTGAATTTAATCATCTAGCTACGGGAGAAATAAGAAGGTGCTGAAATTCTTTCATGAATCAGACAAGAGGAAAGCTCCGATCTGCCTTCAGGAACACTGGCCGGGCCGTTGTCAAATGCTTTCAGTTCGGTCATTAGTTTTTCTGTTTTTTGCAGGAATGCTGCTGTTTGCCCTTGTCTCTTGCAGTGATTCTGAGCCGCCGTTTGACAGCAGCATTACATGGGAAAAAGTTACCATGCCCACATACGACTTAATTGACGATATTTGTTTCACTCCAACCGGATCGGTACTGGCGTCTGTCCGGGGGAATCTTTACCGGAAATCAGGCGGATCATCCTGGCAAAAAGTGTACGACGGGTCAGGGTCTATTTCGCTGAATGTTTTTTCTAACGGTTCAATCTATATTAACCTGGGCTACCGTTCAACAGACGACGGTCAAACCTGGCATTCTTCGGAATTGGAAGCATTTAATGCAAACGTTCAACTTGATAACGGAACGATTTATATAGGGCTTAATAACGGAATTATTTTTTCAACTGACAACGGACAGACCTGGTTAACAGATTCATTGTTTATTGGGTATTCTATTCCTTCAATCGTCCGGGACAGAAACGGAAACCTGTTTGCCGCTGGTAATTATTACAGTGCCAAAATATGGAAAATGAGCGCGGGAGTATGGACTGAAATTTCAATTCCCCAGTCAATAACAGGCGGAATTTTTGATATTGATGTTGATTCAACAGATCATTTATTTCTAACTGCATACGTCAGTGAATCTCAGCCTCGGGTATTATACCGATCAGCGAATGCCGGCATGACCTGGACACAAATCAGCGCACCTCCAAACGATCCCATAAGTTATTTAACTGTCTTATCTAATAATCAACTTATGCTGTCAACCGAAAAAGCATTATGGCGGTCATCTGATGAAGGAATGACATGGACGAGGAGTGACGCCGGGATCGCCAGACCGGGTATTACCACAATGGCAATCGGCCCCGGTAATGAATTGTATTGCGGCGGCTATGGATTTTATCATTCTACGGACAATGGTTCATCATGGCAATTTGAAATCCTGGAAAATACGGCTGATCCGATCTCGGCACTGGCGGGCAATGATGTGCTTTACGCCGGGGGCGAGTTACTTTACCGATCCGATGATGACGGAGCGACATGGAGACCTCTTAAAGTGAATAACCTGAATCCGATCAGGAAAATCAGCTTTGGTGAGCCCGGTGAGATTATAGTCAGTGATGCACCAAACAACCGCTTCTATCCCAATCAAAACCTCTTCCGGTCAACGGACAACGGTGATACATGGCAGAACATTTACAATGGGTATTTTGACGATTTTGTAATCAATGTCCAGGGACATATATTTGTTTCCGATTTACGCGATAGACCAATCAATATACTCCGATCCACAGATCACGGTATTCATTGGGAGAAAATCACAGCGGGGCTTCCAAATCAGGATGTCATGAATTCCAATGTACTCGCCCTGCATCCTGACGGACTGCCTTACTTGTTGTTCAATTTCAGGCTTTACAAGTTGGGAAGCAATAACATCTGGACGCGTGTTCCTGCGCCAGCGACCGATTATACATTTCTTGGCCTGAGCGTAAGCCCATCCGGGGTTATTATCAGCGGTTACTACTGCGATTTTTTCCGCTCAAAGGATGAGGGGAATCACTGGAGTAAAATTAATTCGACTGTCTGCCGGAACCTTTTTTGGAATGACGAAACCTTGTTTGCGGCCGGTTATCAAAACAATGATGCGCCGGGAGCCGGTATTATGGTTTCCACCGATTACGGAAGCCATTGGTTTCAGGCGCTGGACGGACTGAGTAATTACCGGATTCGCTGTATTGGTTTTCTGAATAACGATCACATCTTTGCTGCCGGTGATTCAATCCTATACCGGAGTCAACAAGTATTCCAGGGAGTCCATCAATGATAACCATTCGAAAACGCAAGGTTATATACTGGAAACGCCTAATCATGAAATGCCTGTCCGTTTCGGCTTTTTTGACGGCGGTTACAACAACTGCACTTCTGGGACAAACAAAAAGCGAAATCCTTTCCGGTTACCCGATAGCGCTTAAAATTCAGTACGGTAACATGAATTTCAAAAAATTACTTTATGATAAAATTCCGGACATCGGAACAGCATATGGATGGGATATGTCATGCAGTTACTTCCATTCAACAGGAACAAACTTTTTACCCGGCATCGGGTTTGGGATTCGTCGAGTCAGCTATAATAAAGATATCCGCGATTATTATATTGTCAATGATTTCTGGCACGCAAGAATAAAAGTATTCATACAGTACAAGCTGTACACCGATGAACGGATGATGATATTGCCGGGAATCACATTTGTTCGGGAATGGAACCTGAAAACCGATAATATATGGCGAAGCAAAAATCCGTTTGAATATCCGTTTTATCTGTATCCGAAAGGATTACATCTCAGTCATAAATCATTCGGTGGTGAGCATCTGGACGCAGAGCTGACAGGATTATACAGGATTGGAATGGGTTTTGCTATATCTGTCTCAGCGGCTTATAATGTTTACGATAGGGCGGTATATCGGTTGAAAGAATTCAGGTATACGTACGATCACTTCGCGGCCGAATACTCATTTCCAACAGGTCTTTCTGTAAATGCGGGGATAGCTTATGTGATAAAATTGTAGACAAACCAAAAAGCGATCTTTTTCGCGCGCCAATAACAGCCCAGCGGGTACGGAATATTTATTTGAAAGATTGCATCAATCGGTTTGACAAATAGCTGCCAAACAAAAAGCCGTTCACCCTTCGATGAACGGCTTTTAATTTTATTTTCTGAACAGCAATTACTTCACAACATTCCCGTCGGTATCGATGAATTGGATATCGCCGAGGTTCAGTTCTTTGATGCTTGATTCAATTTTTGAACGGTCGCCGACGATCACCCAGACAACCTGATTCGGTTTCAGGACTTTCTTCGCGGCATTGTGAATGTCGGTCAGATTCAGATTTCGGACTTTCTGCGCGTACTGGTCGTAATAATTTTCCGGAAATTCGTATTTGACCATGTCATACACTGAGAACAGTACCGCCTGGTTGGTTTCCCACAATCCGGGCAGCTGCAGGATCTGGTTAGACTGTGTTTTCTCGAATTCCTGCTGGGTCGCGAGCCGGGTACCGGTGATATCGTTCATTTCTTTTATGATTTCGGACATCGCTTCTTTGGTTTTATCCGACTGAACGGGTGAGTAGGCGATGAACGGCCGCTGTCCGCGCGCGCCCGGCATGAACGAGGCCGCGCCGTATGTCCAGTGCTTGTCCTCGCGGAGGTTCATGTTCAGGCGTGATGTGAAATCGCCGCCGAAAATATTGTTCATCGTCTCGATCGCGATGCCGTCGGGATCGCCGGAGGACGGCGCGACATGGCCCGCGAAGATGATCGACTGGATCGAGCCCGGCCGGTCAATCAGATACACCGTGGACTTCGCCTGATGATCCACTTTGGCGACGTTCTTTTTCGGGGCGGTTCCTTTCTTCCAGTCCTTGAACAGCGCTTCGAGCTTCGGCTGGATTTCCTTCATCGTGATATCGCCGACGATCAGCAAGGTCGCGTTGTTCGGTTTGAACCAGTTCTCATGCATTTTCATCAGGTCCTGGCGCGTGAGTTTCGCGACGGATTGTTCGTTGCCGGAACCGGTGAACGGGGCGCCGTAAGCGTGGTTTTTACCGTACAGCAGCGACGGGAACACGCGGAGCGCCATTTGGATCGGCGTGACTTTCTCACGCTGGATCGTCGCCAGTTGCTGTTTCTGCAGACGGGTGAAATCGCTTTCCGGGAATGACGGATTCAGGATCACGTCGGAGAAAATATCGAGCGATTTCTCAAGATTCGCTTTCAGCGCGGTCATCACAACGGAGGAAATGTCGAGATCCGATCCTGTGCCGAGCGTGGCGCCGAGCATGGCGAGTTCGTCGCTGATCTGGAGCGACGTTCTTGTTTTCGTTCCTTCGTCGATCATGTTCATCAGCAGGTTCATCGCGCCGGGCATGACGGACTGGTCGGCGGAGTATCCGGCGTCAATCATTAAATTGAAATTCACCACGGGTATGGCTTTGCGTTCGGCGAGAATGATTTTCATTCCGTTAGACAAGGTCGCTTTCTGCATCGCCGGGAATTTAGCGACAGGAGCGCTGCCCGCGACCGGCAGTTTAGAACGGTCGGCCCCGGACTTTTCGAAAGAGAATTCAGGGAACGGCAATACTTCGAGGACGTACGCGCCGTCGGAGAGCCATTCTTTGGCGGCGTTATGCAGGTCTTTGCCGGTGGTTTCCTTGACGTTGTTCAGCAAGGTTTTATAATATCCCGCGTCGCCTTTGAACGTCTGGCTGCGGGCGAGAATGTCCGATTTGCCGCCGAATCCGCCGATGCGTTCCACGCCCTTGACGAATCCCGCGATGTACTGCGTTTTCACGCGTTCCACCTCCTGGTCAGTCGGGCCGTCCTTGATGAATTTTGCGAGTTCCTCATCGACGGCTTTCTCGATTTTCTCGAGGCTTTCGCCGGGTTTCGCCATAACTTCGATGAACAGCAGTCCGGCGATCTCGCGCTGGTCGAGGTATACATCCACGCGGGTCGCGGTCTGGTCGTCATAGACGAGCCGCTTGTACAGTCTTGATGTTTTGCCCGCACCGAGCACGTCGGTCACGAGATCGAGATGGGACGTGGCTTTGGAGCCCCAGGCGGGAACGTTCCAGACTTTGATCAGCTTGGACTGCGGGACGCGGTCCTGCACGACCTGGCGCTGGGTGCCGGTGCGTTTGGCGATCCATTCCTTGTGATGCGCGACCGGAGGGCCGGCGGGGATGTCGCCGAAATATTTCTCGACTTTCTCTTTCGCCGTGGCCGCGTCAATATCGCCCGCGATGACGATCACCGCATTCGACGGGCCATAGTATGTCTTGAACCATTCGTGGACATCGTTCAGGGAGGCGGCGCCGAGGTCTTCCATGGAACCGATGACCGTCCATGAATACGGATGATTGGCCGGGAACGCCACACGCGGGATCAGGTCGTCCGCGACAGAATAAGGTTCGTTTTCGTACTGTCGTTTCTCGTTCTGTACGACGCCGCGCTGTTCGTCAAGCTTACCCTGCGTGACGGCCTTGAGTAAATGACCCATGCGGTCGGATTCCATCCATAAGGCGATATCCAGCGCGCTGGTAGGGACGTTCTCAAAATAATTCGTGCGGTCCTCGTTCGTGGTACCGTTGAGGTTTGTCGCGCCGATGCTTTCCATCACCTGGAAATAATCTTCATCTTTATTTTCGCTGCCGTTGAACATCAGGTGTTCGAAGAGGTGCGCGAACCCGGTTTTTCCGGCTTTCTCGTTTTTCGAGCCGACGTGGTACCATACGTTGACCGCGACGATCGGCGCTTTATGGTCCTCATGAACGAGCAGGGTCAGCCCGTTTTTCAGGACAAATTTCTGGTACGGGATATCGACGTCGATATCGGTGGTTTTCTTGATGTTCTGCGCGCGTATGGTCGCTAGACCGAGAACGGCGAGAACGAGCAGGAATTCGAGTTTGAGCATTCGGGGAATCCTTTCGTTGGTTAAATAATGTTGAAAATTTTGCCTCAAAGATACAACGGCACGAAATGTTTATGATTTTTTTACTTTGTGTCTTAGTGTCTTGGTGGCAAATATTAGTCCTTTATACAGAAATTATCAAGAAAATCTATGGAATTCATAGGCTCAGACAATTGAACGTAATAACTATAATAATGTTTCAAAGAATTTTCAAAAGATTCGCGAAATTAGGGCTCAGTTTTTACTTGACTTAGAAGAAGATTTGAGGTAATTTTAGATTGGTAAAATAAAACAGCAATTGTCTTGGTGAAGAGCATGAATACGCGCGGCTTAAAGCGATTGAGGAATTAGAAATGAAACGATTTTTTGATATAATGGCCGAAGTTTGATTGTGATTGTGCGTAACGCGTGAAAAAATCCATTAAACATAATACTTACAATTGAACAGGGCATCATGAAACAAACATTATTAATTATTACCGCAGTTATGCTTTTCAGTACTGAATTAACCGCCCAGCAAAACGAACAGCGCAACCTCCGCGAAGCTTTAAACGCCGACGGAACAATCAGGGCCGGCATGAACGGCAGTTTCAGTGGGCAGGGTTATCAGATGAAATATAAGGACAATGGCGCACCACAGTTCTTCTCAGCAGACAGCGGGTACTGGGAATCCCTAGGTTATGTGCCATTAGGATTGAATGACAATGTTTTAGTCATCGTCGTATCTGGCAATGATATCTATGTCGGGGGTAAGTTTACCGATGCCGGCGGTAATGCCAATGCAGATCGCATTGCCAGATGGAATGGAAACAACTGGGAATCTCTCGGCTCAGGGTTAAATGGCTGGGTTTATGCGATTGCGGTATCCGGAAGTGATGTTTATGCCGGAGGTAGATTTTACGATGCGGGCGGCAATGCCAATGCCGATTGTATTGCGAAATGGAATGGAAGCAGTTGGGAAAATCTCGGCGCCGGATTGAACAATTATGTCACAGCCATCGCTTTATCCGGCGGTGATGTGTATGTAGGAGGCAATTTTACAAATGCAGGCAATGTAGATTCAGCGGATCATATCGCCAAATGGAATGGTGCCGGTTGGGTTTCTCTTGGTGCGGGATTAAACGGCATAGCCTATGCTCTTGCCGCAAACGACAGCGCTGTGTACGCGGGAGGCATGTTTTCCGCAGCCGGCGGTAACGTCAATGCCGAAAATATAGCTAAATGGAACGGGACATACTGGGAAGCTCTGGGAACAGGGCTGAATACCATAGTTTATGCCATCGGATTATCGGACAGCGCCGTGTATGCGGGAGGATTATTCTATGACGCCGGAGGCATAGCTAATGCCGACTATATCGCCAAATGGAACGGCACAAACTGGTCAGCTCTCGGAGGAGGATTAGACAATAGGGTTCACACGATTACAATATCGGGAAATAATGTATATGCAGGAGGATGGTTTCAAAATGCGGGAAACAATGCTCATGCGGATTGTATTGCGAAATGGAACGGAAGCAACTGGGAAGCGCTTGGTACCGGAATGAACAGCGTTGTTTATGCCATCGGTTTGGTGGATAATGATGTATATTCGGGTGGAGAATTTATTGACGCCGGGGGCAACGCCGACGCCGATCAGATTGCCGTCTGGAAAGGATCAGACTGGGAGGCTTTAGAAACCGGTTTAAACGGAAATGTTTATGCCATTACCATCACTGGCAATGATATATATGTTGGAGGAGAATTTATCGATGCTGGCGGTAATGGAAATGCCGATTATATTGCCAAATGGAATGGATCATATTGGGAAGGACTTGGAAGCGGATTAAATGATCTCGTTCGTACCATGACCATATCCGGCATTAACGTGTACGTGGGTGGAGATTTTACCGATGCGGGCGGAAATCCGAATGCCGATAGAATAGCAAAATGGAATGGAAATAATTGGGAATCCCTTGGAACAGGATTAAATGATTGGGTTTCCACCATTGCCATATCGGATACCGATGTGTATGTAGGAGGTGTGTTTACTAATGCTGGAGGAATTGAGAATGCTGATTATTTAGCCAAATGGAATGGAACGAATTGGGTGGCGTTGGGAGAAGGATTGAGTGGTTATGTTTATGCCATTAGACAATCGGTAACCGATATATATGCGGGTGGAAGTTTTTCCAATGCGGGAGGAAATCCAAATGCTGATAAAATAGCCAAATGGAATGGAAGCAATTGGGAAAATCTTGGCTCCGGAGTATACGGTCACGTCATGGCCCTTTCTTTATCCGGTAGTGATGTGTATGCCGGGGGTTGGTTTACCGATGCGGGCGGCGATACTAATGCCGATGGGATTGCCAAATGGAATGGAACGAGTTGGGAATCACTTGGAACAGGATTAAAAGACTATGTTAAAACCATCGCGATATTAGGTAATGATGTTTACGTGGGTGGTTGGTTTAACGATGTGGGCGGTAATGAGTATGCCGATTATATCGCCAGTTGGAATGGAACGAGTTGGGAATCGCTAGGCACAGGCTTGAATAATGAAGTAGAAGCGATTGCAATCTCGGGCAGCGATATATATGTGGGAGGAAGTTTTACCGCTGCTGGAGGATTACAAACCTCCCGTTTCGCCCGCTGGCACCGCACTTCGGTTGATGTCACAGATGATAACAACATTACCGCTAAGAATTTTATCCTCCATCAAAACTACCCCAATCCCTTCAATCCAACCACCACGATCAGCTATCAGTTGTCAGCTAACTCGAAGGTCAGTGTCAAAATTTATAATATACTTGGACAGGAAGTGAACACATTAGTGAATTGTCATCAATCATTCGGTAAGCATGAAGTGATGTGGAACGGCAGAGATAGCCGCGGCAACACTGTTTCGAGCGGTTTGTATCTCTATCGGATCGAAGCGGTGTCGGAGAAGGGGCGGTTTGCGGATGTGAGGAAAATGATATTTTTGAAATAAATGCAATTCAACATGTGTGAGTTGACTAATGATGATGGAATGAAATCACAGGAGAAATCATGAATCGTGAATTACTGGCATTCTCTTTGACGATCTTGTTTTCAGTTAATGTATTTGCCCAGAAAGAAGATCAGCGCAATATCCGAGAAGCTTTAAACGCCGACGGAACAATCAGAGCCGGCATAAACGGAAGTTTCAGCGCACAGGGATATCAAATGAAATATAAGGACAATGGCGTACCACAGTTCTTCTCAGCCGACAGCGGGTACTGGGATCCGATCGGAGGAGTTTCGCCGTGTTTAAACGGATATGTGTATGCAATCGCGATCAGGAACGAAGAGGTTTTTATCGGAGGAAATTTTACCGGGATTTCCAGTAATCCAGAGTGTAATTACATCGCGATGTGGAATGGGTTGACCTGGAATTCATTGGGCGAAGGCTTAACCGGAAGTGTGTATACAATTGCCATCAGGGATTCCGTAATTTATGCCGGCGGTCGTTTCGATGATGCCGGAGGCGTTCCGGGGGCGGACAATATCGTTCAATGGAATGGAAACCATTGGTCTGCCCTGGGCCAGGGTTTGAATAATTCAGTCAATATCATTACCTGTACAGGAAACGCCTTATTTGCCGGAGGTTTATTTACTGATGCCGGCGGTAATCCGAATGCCGATTATATCGCGAAATGGAACGGATCCGACTGGGAATCCGTCGGCAATGGCCTTAATAACGCAGTCTATTCCATCGCCGCTACCGACTCCCTGGTTTATGCCGGAGGGATTTTCACAAACGCGGGTGGCAATGATAACGCGGACCGGTTAGTGAAATGGAACGGATTTGAATGGGAAGCGGTCGGCTCGGGGTTGAACGGTTCAGTCTCGGCGCTGCTGATTTCCGATGATGGTTTATATGCCGGCGGTACTTTTACGAATGCCGGAGATAATCCCAGTTGTGATTACATTGCGAAATGGAACGGCATCTCATGGGAACCGGTCGGGGCGGGACTCAATAATGCCGTAATGGGCCTGATGTTGTCGGATTCCTCGCTGTACGCGGCCGGGTATTTTATTAACGCGGGCGGTGATGTCAGCGCAGATTACGTCGCGCGGTGGAACGGCGAGAGTTGGGAAAGTGTCTGTTCCGGCTTAAACTCCAATGTGAGGGCTCTTGCCGGATCAGGCAGCGAAATATATCTCGGAGGCGTTTTCACGAATTATAACGGGAACGGCAATGCCGATTATCTGATTAAAGGAAACGGCATGACATGGTCCGGTATACCGATGAACGGTTCAGGCCTCAACGGGGATGTGTTTGCCGTGGAGGTGTTTAATGGAGAAATCTATATCGGCGGTGATTTTCTCGATGCGGGAGGAAATCCGGCCGCTGATTATATCGCCAAATGGAATGGCGCTGAATGGTTGTCCCTGAACAATCCGTTCAATAATAAAGTCCGGTGCCTTGCCGTTTGGCAAGGCGAATTGTATGCCGGGGGCTATTTTACGAATGCCGCGGGTAACCCGAATTCGGATTATATCGCAAAATGGAACGGAAGCGACTGGGAATCTTTAAGCTCGGGAATGAATGCACCGGTATTAACGCTTGCGGGTATTGACACTCTGTTATATGCCGGAGGCTCTTTTACAGTCGCCGGAGGTAACAGTTACGCGAGAAAAATCGCCTGCTGGAACGGAGCCGCATGGAACTCGTTGGGTACCGTTAATATTTCCGGCAATGTTAATGATATCGCCGGTTACAACCATATGATTTACATCGGAGGGAGTTTCACCAATCTGGCCGATACCACAGATTATATTGCCCGATGGAACGGTTCAGGCTGGGAATCCGTTGGAAACGGCCTTAACGCTATAGTTTGGGGTCTAGCCGCCGATGATTCGGTCATGTATGTCGGAGGCAATTTCACCGATGCCGGTGGGTTACCCGATGCCGATCACATCACGAAATGGAACGGTTCAGACTGGGAAGCCGTGGGAAACGGGTTGAATGGGACTGTTGTGACTATGGTTTCATCAAGCGGTATTTTGTATGCCGGCGGAGGTTTCACGGATGCAGGCAATCTTCCCGGTGCGGATTATATTGCCAAATGGAATGGAACAAGCTGGGAATCATCGGGAACAGGCCTGAATAGCGGGTTATGGTCAATCGCGTTATCCGGAAACGATATTTATGCCGGAGGATTTTTCAGTTATGCTGGTAATGTACCCGCTTCCCGCTTTGCCCGCTGGCATCGAACTTCGGTTGATGTGAAAGATGAAGAAGATAATACCGTCAATCAGTTTGTTTTGAACCAAAACTACCCCAACCCTTTCAATCCATCTACAACGATCAATTACCAATTACCTTCGACTGCAAGCGTGAAAGTAAAAATCTATAACATGCTTGGTCAGGAAGTTGCCATACTGGTTAATAAGCGTGAATCTGCGGGCGCTCATACCGTGCGGTGGAACGGCAAAGACCGGCATGGCAGCGCTGTCGCCAGCGGGGTGTACCTCTACCGCATCGAAGCGGTATCGGAGAAGGGACAGTTCAGGGACGTAAGGAAGATGATATTTATGAAATGATGTATCATAAGGTCTGTGAGCTATTATAAGTATTAATAATTACTTTCAGTCAGAATTTATCTGCTTTGACGTAAGCAAAAACAAACGAACATCAGGAATTATCTGATACATTCGAAACAACCATAAAGAAAAGGGAACAAAGTGAAAAAAGTATTTTTATTATCTGCATCGCTGAGTATTGCCGCAATCCTGTATTCGGAACTGCAGGCCCAGAATCAGGATGCATATTTTGTCAATAACCTCGCCCGTATAGCTGAAATCGCCACACCGGAAGGCGTGCTTCCGAATTATCATACCCTGATCGGTTATGAACCAGCGGGTTTCCTGAAGCAGGCCAGCGCAATGAGTACTTATAAAGTATTCGGTCTCTATCCCAACACTTCCCACCTTAATCCCACGGAGGGTTCAGGCGGATTCAATTACAATCATTTGTCCGGAGTATGCTCGGGTTCGGACTGCTATGAAGTCCGATACGGTGATGACTCCAGCCGGTACTGGATCGGTACCAAACCAGCCAAGAACAGGCTGCCCTTCTCAGTCTATAACGTGGGTCCAAGATCTGCGCTTACTCCTTCGGTTACCGGCGGCACAAAGCTCCTGATTTCCGTAATAGATAAAAACAATGACAGTATTTATAATCCCGGTGAAACAGTTTTTGTATTCGGGGATTACGCATTGCCTCAGGATACGACGTATCAGGTTTGGGCGGATTCATCCCGACGACCCTTTGGATACGCGAATTGTCTTTTGACGAATTTCCGGACAGGCAGGGACACGATATCCTATTCCAGCGCGATTTTTGACGTTTCCGCACACGGGATTCTTCCTCCTTCGGGAACCGTAATCCGGTTTGTCAGCAAACAGGCGGATACAACAAAACCGTTTGTTTATCCGCCCGATACGGTCAAGGCATTATCCGCAAGAAGATTCGTCTATCCTCTGAAATATTATTCTATCATCCCCCATACCTATGAGCTGTCTGATTCTCCGGCAGGCATGCATGTTTCCGGCGACACCCTGATTTGGGACGTAGACACGTCGGATTTGGGTCATTCATTCGCGGTTACCCTTCAGATCAGCAATGAACTGGGAAATGACCAGAAAACATTTGTGGCTTCAGCGGAACGGCTAGACGGGCGTATCGAAAGCATGTGCAAAGATATGTCCAGAGATACGATCGAACAAAACATGATTCATCTGATCGCTTACGGATCACGGCAAGCCACACAAAGCAACCGCAGGAATATCGCAGAATGGATCCGCGCCCGATTCCTGGATTACGGATATCAGGACGCGGAACTGGACTCCTTTACGGTTTCCGCTTCTCCCTTTCTGGGCTGGCAGTACAACGTGATCGCCACGCTGCAGGGCTCTGTCCATCCGGACAGTCTTTATATTACCGGAGCGCATTATGATTCTTATGTTTTTTCGGGTGTTGGCGCTCCCGGCGCAGATGACAACGCCAGCGGTACCGCCGCAATCATGGAAATTGCACGAATTATTAAAAAGGGACATTATCTTCCCTCCAACACAATCCGGTTTATCGCCTTTGCGGCGGAAGAATACGGCCTGTACGGAAGTGAGGCCTATGCCGCCAAGGCGAAAGCCCAGAATATGCGCATTCAGTGCATGGTCAATCATGACGTCATCGGTTACTGTCCGGACAGCAGTACTATGTGGAAAAACAGATTCATTTATTATCCTAATTCAACCCGGGAAACCCTGGATGCCATGCGTGCACTTCTGACTTATACCACGCTGGATTATATCTGGGACAGCACGTACGCCATAAATTCAAATGACGCTTATTCTTTTTATCAGCAGGGTTATCATGTTTTCAGGTACCGAGAATACCAAACAAGTCCGTTTTGGCATTATAGTGGAGACATTCTGAGTACATGCAATATTCCTTACATCACGGAAATGTCGAGGGCATCTATGGCTTACTTACTATCTAAGGATCAGGGAACTTACGTTTCCGTTCCGGAGCCTGTTCAGACCCGACCTGTCTCTTTTGTTTTATTCCAAAACTACCCCAACCCTTTCAATCCTTCTACGACCATCCGTTATCAATTGGCGTTGAATGCGAAGGTAACGGTAAAAATTTATAATACACTAGGGCAGGAAGTCGCCACACTGGTCAACAAGCGTGAATCCGCGGGCATGCATGCCGTGCAATGGAACGGAAGGAATCAAAACGGCAGTGCCGTCGCCAGCGGAGTGTATATGTACCGTATCGAAGCAGTGTCGGAGAAAGGGAGGTTTGCGGAAACGAAGAAGATGGTGTATTTGAAGTAATTATTTCCCTATTAATTGACAAACATAAAACTGATTTTTTAAAAAAGTGGAAAACAAATGAAAACACTCATTCGCTTATCATTGATTGTGTTGTTTTTTTCTTCCACAATCTCAGCGCAATCCTTTTATCCGCTTGAACCCGGCAATAGATGGCACTATCAACGTTCGGATGAATTGACTGTTTTGGATACCATTTGCATATCTGTTCTTAAAGACACTCTCTGTCCAAATGGAATTAGATATTCCTATCTCAGTGAAGTTAATGGTTTTATTCCAAGCCAGTTTGTCCGCACCGATTCAATGGGTATTTATTATTATAACGCATCCGATTCGTCAGATCAACTTACATTTAATATTAATATGAACATCGGAGACTCGTTGTATAGTCCGTGGGCTCCTTATTTTTTTATTACTTTGAACGATGTTGACACAGTTTCCCTTTTTTCGAATACGACGCGAATTTTAGATTACTATCTTGACGGACTACAGGTTGCAACGATGAGTTTTTCTGACCGCTATGGTCCGATACTGCATTGTTTTTATGGTGATCCCCCAGCCCCTTTTCCCTATTATACAAAAAGCTTAATAGGGTGTGTTATCGGTGATTCAACCTTCGGAATTACGATATCGTTACCTGATGACAATCTTCGATTCAATCATGTGATCCATTTAAAACAAAACTTCCCTAATCCGTTCAACCCTTCCACCACGATCAGTTATCAATTATCAGCAAACAGTAAGGTGTCGCTGAAGATTTACAATGCGCTCGGTCAGGAAATCGCCACACTGGTCCACAAGCGTGAATCTGCGGGCGCTCATACCGTGCGGTGGAACGGCAAAGACCGGCATGGCAGCGCTGTCGCCAGCGGGGTGTACCTCTACCGCATCGAAGCGGTATCGGAGAAGGGGAAGTTTGCGGAAACGAAGAAGATGGTGTATTTGAAGTAGAGTGTTTTCCCCGCGAATCACACGAATGAAACGAATGAAATGAAAACCGAAAGCCGAATGCCGAAAACATACGAAATGGTTTTAGACAGAATTCATTCGTTCTTGTATGTATGGTTCGCGGGAAAGAAAGCGGCGGCCACAAAGGCATCAAAGAAGTAAGAAAACCAACCACAGAGTGCGCAGAGAACACGGAGGAATTAAGAGGTTTTATTTGATTTGTTTTATCTCTGTGAACTCTGCGGCCTCTGTGGTTAGAAAAAAGACACGAAGTCACAAAGTTTTTAAAAGTATTTATTTCTTCGTGCCTTTGTGCCTTGGTGGCAAAAATTGAGGCGATAAATCAATACTACGCAAATAAAAAAAGCCGTCACAGTAAAGACGGCTTTTTTCACGAAACGTTATTAATCGGTTTTAAACCCAGCCTCTCAGTTTGCACACTTCCGCGACACGGGCGACACCGACGACCATCGCAGCAAGGCGGGGATGGACTTTTTTCTCGGTCATCGCCTCATGAACGGTTCGGTAGGCGTTGGTCAGTTTTTCATCCAGCCGTGAATGAACGATGGGTTCGTCCCAGAAATACGAATAACTGTCCTGCACCATTTCGAAATAAGATACCGTAACCCCGCCGGCGCTTGCCAGGATGTCCGGGATGACGTGAATGCCTTTCCGGTTCAGGATCAGGTCTGCGGCCGGTGTGGTGGGGCCGTTGGACAATTCGCAGACGATTTTCGCTTTTATGCGGTCCGCGTTTTCCACGGAAATGGAATTTTCAAGCGCCGCCGGATACAGCACGTCCACATCCAGTTCGAGCAGGGATTCGTGGGGTATGGGCCTGGAACCCGGAAATCCGCTGACGGTCCCGTTTTTCAGTTTGTAGGTGACCAGTTCCCTGCAGTTGAAACCATCCGGGTTATGGATCGCACCGCGTGAATCGCTCACGGCGATTAATTTTCCCATGCCGAGGATTTCCTGGTGCAGGAGCGCGGCTCTCTGCCCGGCGTTTCCGAATCCCTGGATCGCGAAAGTATTCGGTGAAATGTTCAGTTTTTTGCATGCCTCGCGTACGGTGATCACGCCGCCCCGGGCGGTCGCATCGCGCCGGCCTTCTGTCCCTCCGATCTGCCTGGGCTTGTCGGTCAGCACGCCCGGATGATGATGACCCATGATCGTTTCGTATTCATCCATCATCCACGCCATCGTTTGCGGGTTGGTATACACATCGGGCGCGGGGACGTCCTTGTCGATGCCGAGCATGGAGGCGGCTCCGCGCATATAGGCACGGGCGACGTTTTCCAGCTCGCGTTCCGACATTTTTTTTGGGTCGCAGCATACCCCGCCCTTGCCGCCGCCGAGCGGGAGGTCCACCACCGCGGTTTTCCATGTCATCCAGGACGCAAGCGCCCGGATCGTATCCACGGTCTCATCCGGATGAAACCGGATGCCTCCCTTGGCCGGTCCGCGGGCATAATTGTACTGGATGCGGTAAGCCTGAAATATGCTGACGGCGCCGTTATCCATTTTGACCGGGATCGTGAATTTGAATTCGCGCTGGGGCCAGGTCAGAAGTTCTGTGGTGGCCGGGTCCAGGTTCAGGATTCGGGAAGCCTGCACGACCTGTTCCTGGGCTACTTGAAACGAGTTGTAAGATTCCATGCCGGTTATTCCTTTGATGATGGTTTAGGGGTGTTCGGTTCCTCCGGTTCATCCAGAACGATACGGTACCAGCAGCTTTTGCACATCAGCGCCCGGTCGACGTTCAGCAGAACCTGTTCCCACGGACTCAGCTCCCTGCCGCAATGAGGGCAGTTCGCGAGCATGTCCTTTTTATCGTCATTAGCTCCCAAGTTATACCTCCGGTTTCAGGATGATTCCTTTATTGTTATGTCCGTCCATTTTAATGGTCAGCGGCTTTTCAAAACGGATCAATTTAGTGAATTCTTTTTGCTCAAGCGGCGTCTGTGACAGCATCCAGTCCCAGTCCATGAAACCCTGATGGCTGTGCATGTCCACGGTAAAGTAACCGATCATGAAGGACGTCAGATTCTGGAAGAAGTGTGATCCCTGCGACGGCGTCACAGCCATGTCTTTGAAACCGGTTTCGATGATCGCTTTCGCGCCTGCGATCTGGTCCCAGTTGACGGGAATGCCGAGCCACGGATCGAGCGATCCCCATCGGCCGACGCCGATAAGCAGGTACGGTCGTTTTTCTTCAACGAGTTTCGCGTTGTACCAGCTGACTTCTTTCGCGACCTCCCGGCTGCGCGCGCGGTCGTATTTTTCATAATCGACAACCACCACGTCAACGATATCACGGAGCGTTCCGTTGCCCATGACGCGTTCGCTTTTGCAGATGACCCGTTCGGCATCAAAATCATCGAATGTCCAGTGTTCCGTCTCGCGGCTCAGCACGAGCGGGCGCATCTGAAGGATGCCGAATTCCTTCGGCTGTCCGCGGGGCACCGAGAGATTGACGGCGAACTCGATTTCCACGGGCGTTCCCATGCCCCACTGTCCCATGTCGAGCAGCAGTTCGAGGATCTGCGGGAGCGGGAATATTTTATGTTTCAGAATAGGCGCGAAGTTGATCACGCGGATGCCCGGGCGCGAGATGCCGTCGTAAATAACCTGATTTTCCGGCGAGTAGGTTGACGCCGTGTAGGACAGCGGGCCGTCCTGCTCGGCGATGCTGAGTTCAAACGACTCCACTTTCAGATCGTGTGTGTCAAACGACTCGTCAAAATGTTTCTGGAGATTCAGCGCGTAAAAATTGGTCTGGCTGTTGTCGAGTACGTCCTTGATTGTGAACTGCATCATGTCGGTGGGATATTTGGGACAGAAGCGGGCCGTGTTTCCGCCGTCCACGACGATCTTGCCCAGCCCGAGCCCGACGGAAATGATCCCGTCGTTGGGTTTCTGCGGAGGCATCGGGTAAAAATTATATGATTTGGCTACTCCGGCGAAATCAGGATAAAAGCGGTGTTCATGAGGCTTGCCGACGATCTTCTGGATCAGCACGGCCATTTTTTCCTCTTCCAGCCGGTACGTCGTCATCTTGATGTAGTTTTTGGCCGCCTGGTAGTATGTGGAGGCGTAGACTTTTTTAATGCTGTTCAGCAGGTCATTCAGCCGGATCAGCGGGTTGTGGTGGCTGTTCGGGATCATGTAGGTTTCATACACTCCGGCGAACGGGTGGTACTGTGAGTCCTCAAGAAGGCTGGAGGAACGGACCGCCAGCGGCGACCGCACGAGGTTCAGGAACGCGACCAGTTCCGCCATGATGTCCTCGGGGAATTTTTCCGCCTCGATGAACCGTTTGGTGATTTCGACGTCGTCGGAACAGCTCATCGCGAATGAACGGAGGTTATTTTCATCCATGAACTGGTCGAAGACGTCCGTTCCGAGCACCGCGAGCGCGGGAACGAAAATCTCGATGTTCTCGAACCGGTGGCAGACGTTGTAGTCATTGATGATCGTGTTGACGAAACCCAGGCCGCGGGCCTTTCCGCCGAGCGAACCGCCGCCGATGCGCGCGATGCTGTGGTTCGGGTCGAAGGTTTCCTTGTGAAAATCCGTGATCACGCCCTTCAGGCGCATCATCCGGTATTCGAAGATGGACCGGATCAGTTCTTCGCGCAGTCCCTGGATGGTCGGGTAATCCGTGTATTTGCGGGGCTTCATCTTATGCGCCAGCCAGAATTCCGTGCGCGCCTTGAACCAGTTCGAAAAATGATTCCGCTCCGCGTGGTAGCGGATGCATTCCTCGGGAACGGTTTTCAGGAGTTCCTCGAGCGCCTTGAGGTTCGCGGCCCTCCCGATCTCGCGGCCGTCCGGCGCACGGAACACGAAATCGCCGAAACTGAAGTACTCCGTCATGAACCGGGATAATTCATCCAGCAGCATGGGAGAGTCTTTCAGAGAGAACGAGGCATTCAGCGCGCGGGCATCCTCCTCCCATCCGGCGTTGGTGGACTGCATCAGGATGGAAATCTCGGAATTGGCCTGTTTGATGTATTTCGCGAGTTCCACTCCCGCGCCGGGCGTTTCTTTCCCGTCCTTCGGGAAATCCACGTCCGTGATCACGCCGAGCACGTAATCCTGGTAGGTTTCAAAATATGTCATCGCCTCCTCGTACGTGCGGCAGAGGATAATCTTCGGCCGCGCGCGCATGCGGAGGAACTTGTGCGAGAGGTTGATGCCTTCCTGGATCAGCCGCTGCGACTGCTTGAGGATTTCCGTGAAGATCATCGGCAGGTAGGAGGAATAAAACCGCACGTTGTCCTCGATCAGGAGGACGACCTGCACGCCGGCCAGTCGCGTGTCGTTCTCGATGTTCAGGCGGTCTTCGAGATACTTGATGATTGCGATGATGATGCGGAAATTGCCCTGCCAGATGAAGATGCCGTCGAACAGTCCGGCGTCCTCGCTCATCAGCATGGTCTGGAGCTCGCGGTTGTCGAACGACAGGAGGACGATCGGGATGGTCAATCCGGCTTTCCGGGCCTCGCGGACCAGCTCGCGCGCGTCCATGTCCTCGATATGCAGGGTGGTGAGGATCATGTCGAAGCGGTTCTCTTTTTTCGCGAGGTGGATCGCCTCGTGCCCGCTGGAGGCGCGCGTCAGTTCCGGCGCGTGGCTCAGGCTCAGCGCCTGATATTCGTTGCGGATGAGCTCGTAGAGCCGCCCGTCCTCCTCGAACAGGTACAGGTCGTAGAGGCTTGATACGAGCAGGACGTCGCGGATGCGGATGCGCATCAGGTTCTGGAATCCCTGAAACCGGGTGCCGTAACCGTGCTCCACCCACAGCGCTTCCAGGTTCTCGGACGCGGGGCTTGCTGTTTTGGCTGTTGTCATAAGAAACCGCCGTTTATCATTGGATCGTGATTTGTTGAATTCATGGACCATGGACGAATATCAGTACAATATAATTCTTTTTTTAATCATTGGAAATAAAAAAACCGTTCCCCCGGATGAGGGGAACGGTTCTGAATTGAATTCAAGAAAAGGTTACGCGGGAGTGATGGTGCCGTTGTCGAGATTGATCGTATAGCTGTAACCGCCGACTGTGAGAGTGGCCGTATTGTCGCCGTCAAAAGTAATGGAACCGGCAACGTAGAAATTGGGAAGGTCCTGCACTTCGGGAGTGAAATCGCGTTTGACCTTGAATACAATCGTTCCGCTGGCAGGGTAATTTCCGCCATTAGCCAGTTGAATGTCATTGAAATCGTATTCAGCGGTATAAATCATCTTCTGGGTGTAAGACTGCCCGCCGTAAACGGTGCGGATGATATATTTATATTCGAATCCGCTCTCGCCGTTCAGATGAAGGTTTCCCGTGCTGGCGTGATGGGCCACAATACCCGTTACATCCATATCGGCGTTATACTTCCAGGTCAGGTCCATAGTCGTTGTGGCGCCGTTCTGGCTGATCGATGTGTCGGCGTCAAAATCATAATCATACATATATTCCATCTGATCCGTGGACGAAGTGGGTGTTCCATCGGCATCGCGGGGAGTAAAACGGTATTGGTGGGAAATGGTGCCTCTGAAGAAGGAATAGATGTAACTGTACTGCCATGTCCACCATCCGGTACCTGAATTATAAATAAAATCCTCATCCGAGGATTTCCGGATCGGGTTTTCTTTACCTTTGAACATTTTCACGGCCGAACCGGCGGCCAGGCTCAGGGCTTCATCCGCGGCCGCAAGAGGCATATCAATGGCTCCTTGACCGTCCATCGCAGTCACGGCGTTATTCGCTTCGGTCTGCGTGCCGAAATTACTGGTAGATCCGCCGCCGCCGTCATCCCCGCAGCTGACAAACATCACGAACGACACGGACATCAGTAACGCTAAGAGTCTCGTTTTCATACATTTCTCCTTGGTTTGGTTTCGAAAACGGTTGATTGTGAATATTTCATTGTTCATCTGTGCAATAACTCAAATACCATGAATACTTCATAAGGCATTAAGGTAAACAATTCTGACCGTGAATTCCATACAAAAACAAACTTGCTTTCCGGAGATTTATTTCCTTTCCGGCGCTGTAATTTCAGTCCGTTTTATTTCAGCAGGATCATCTTTCTCGACTGTACAAACTGCCCGGATGTTCCTTCGGACGGAACCGCCGATATCCTGCAGATATAAACTCCGCTGGTTACGGCCTGATTCAGCCCGTTTTTCCCGTTCCAGGAAATCAGGTGATTTCCCGCAGGCATTTCCGACTGAAGTAAAGTCCGCACTTCCTGCCCGAGCACGTTATAAATCTTAAGGGTCACACGGGAACGAACGGGAAGAGCGTATTTCAGCGCGGTCGAGGGATTGAACGGATTCGGGAAGTTCTGGCTCAATTCAAAGCGCTGAGGCACCGTCGAGATGCCGAGATTATTTTCCTCGACAAAACCGGATTGCCCGGCCACGATCCGGAAATGCCGCGTGGTTTCACTACCGCCGACCGGGAAAACATACTCTTTCCGGTCACGCAGGTTCAGGGCAAGGCCCAGATCCTTATCGAGCAATACCGCGTCGAAATGAGCCGGGATGTTCGAGGCTCCGTCGAAGTTCATTGATACGGAACGGTCGTCCGTTTTCACGGAAACCTCGAAATCCCATACATGCCCGGAAGGATTGGTTTTACGGATGTCGATTCCGTATTCGTCCGGGCTGGCGGTCCAGTCGTCGTGCGGGATGCGAAGCTTGATGTAATCGCCCGGATGTCTCGGCGCGTCAACCAGGTCGTAGGAATCGAACTGGTCATCCGCGTCCTGCGACATGCCGATATAATTGTCGTCGTCCGCCACCAGGCCCGAAGACGCGCGGATTCTAAGGCGCCATGAATCCCGGTCGTTCCGGACGAAATCCTCCGCGTACGTGTTTTTCATCATCGCACCGGATGCTTCGATCGCCGGAATGCCGATGTTGACTGGATTGGCGCTCGTGTTTTTGACAAAGTACCCTTTCCACGGATCCAGTGTAGAGGAAGCCAGGTACGTGATTTTTCCTTCATTGTTCTCATCATACGTATAAGGAGTCTGGATCTGAGTGGTTTTGCTGACGGAATCCCAGGGCACGCTGAAATTGTACGGGCATCCGATCATGTTCCATCCGTTCTGCAGGGATACCGCGAACGGCCCGGCGGTGCTGACGGTCGTGCCGCGCCCGCTGCGCAGCCCGATCGCCTTGGTCGTGATGAACCAGTATCCGCGGCCCGGTGCGAAATTCTCAAACGCGGGATCGCTGTGCTCAATGTATCCGATCGTGGTTCCCTGCCAGCGGAACAACCGCCAGACATCGGCATCGGCCGCGCCGAAATTGGACAGCACGGAATCGGCATCCCCCTGCGCCGCTTCGATCGGCAGCGAAATCATGCGGTAATAATTGACCTTATTGCCGGCCGGCTGGGCTGTGGTCTTGGATACGCCGCCGGTCAGGCTGACGTACACGGTATACGGATTCTTTTCGGGATTAACGGCCGGAGCGGTTTTAATCTCCGTCGCGTCCCCGATCTTCACGTAATAGGAGGCGCCTTTGCTGGTCACATACAAAGATGGAATGCTCGCGGAATAATTTCCGCCCCCGGCGGAGGACATACCCGTCGAATCATACAGAACCGATCCGCCCTGCCGGTAAAACAGCCTTGCCCACTGGATCGCCGCGGAGGGATGGATGGTGATCGGGACCGAACCTCCGGGAGCGACCGTCGGGTTGACCGAACCAGGGTCCACTCCGACGCTCAGTTCCGCGCCCGAGCCGCTCAGATTCAGCACCGCGTCGCTGGTGTTGCTTTTGATCGTCAGTATGCCGTTATAGCTTCCCCCGGACAGCGGCGCGAATTCAACCGTGATGTCACGGGAAGCCGAGGGTACAAGCGTAAACGAAGCGGAAGACAAAACCGTGAACGCGTTGTTGCTGATTTGGATGTTCGTTACATTAAGATCCGCGTTTCCCGTATTGGTGACCGTGAACATGAGCGTGTCTTTCAGTCCGACTTTCAAACTGCCGAAAACCAGCGCGGATGTGCTTAAAAATATGTTGGGTGTAGGCCCGGCGACACCGGTTCCCCGGATCACGCGCGTTACCGCGGGCGTATTGGTGGCGTCGCTCTGGACCGTCAATGTGGAACTGTAATCCGTCACGGCGACAGGAATGAAGCGGACGGTGATATCTTTCGAGGAATCAGCCCTGACGACCAGCGGATCGGATACGGACGGCGGATTGATGACCGTAAACGCCGCATGACCCGATGTGACCGACGTTACCGAAAGCGTGGAGTTGCCCGTATTGCTGATGGTTACGATCCGCGTCTGTACCGAATCTTTTGTAACCAGTCCGAAACTGACGGTGTCCGGGCTGACAGCGATAGTTCGGGACGGCGGGCCGGAAGTTCCTTCGCCCGACATGTGAAGAGTGTAATTCGGATGGTTATCGGATGTATTGACTATTGTCAGCTGGCCCGTGTACGTGACATAGGAAACAGGGGTGAATTTTACCTGGACGTTCCGCGGGGTGCCGATATTTACAGTCAAAGGAAAAGTCGAGGGACTGACGACAGAAAAAGCACTATTGCCGGATGTGATATTCGTGATATTAAAAGCGGTCGTTCCGGTATTGGATACCTGGAAAGTGATCGTGGAATCGCGCCCGACCTGAACGCCCTTGAACACCAGCGAATCAACGGATACCGATATGGTCGGATTGGGATTCAAAACGGCGTTCGCGGACAGTGAAACGGCTTTAGTTTCATCATTATTATTGATGGTCAGCGTGGCGTTTTTAGCGCCTTCCGTGGCCGGCTTCAGCCATACGGTCACGACGATGCTGTCACCTGAGCCGGGTAAAATCTGGTTTCCAGTGGATACATATCCGTAACCCAGGCCTGAGGGCGAAATGGAAATTCCGGTCACCTTCAGCGTGTCGTCGCCGGTGTTGCGGATGGAAAAGGTTTGTGTGACGCTGTCGTTCACGGCCACGGTACCGTAGCTGATGGAGTTCCTGGAAATCGTGATGGCCGGTTTCACGCGGATGCGGAATGTGTCGGACTGAACCGCGCTCCACTCGCCCCGGTCGTTCCGGAACCGGGCGTACACAGTGTGCAGCCCGAGACCCAGGCCCGTGGCTGATATGGTGATAGGTTCCTCGACAGCGGCTGTTGTGCTTCCGAACGTACCGCCGAACTGAATCCCGCTTCCCGGATTGACCGGATTATTGAAATAATATTCTCCGCCCGCGATAACCGGGGGAGCCATACCGGCGTCGACGATCACGGGTATTTTCCTTGAGTGACAGGTAAACCCCCGCGAATCGGTGAAGTCCACAAACAGCGTATCGTTGCCGTTGGAGGAAAGAACGCCCTGCGCGTTATTAATGGTCACGGTGGCACAGGATGTGTCAAACGTCCCGAGCGTGAATCTTGTGTTTTTGTCGTGCGCCCAGTAGTAACTGCCGGATACAATGGACTGCCGGCCAGTGGCGACGGTTACCTCCGTTTTCACGCTCCGCGCCGTTCCCCAGATTCCCCGGGAATCTTTCATCCGTACATACAAAGTGTGAATGCCTTCCGCTTCAGGGGCTGTGATTGAACTGACCGCGGCTGAGATGTTTGTCGTGTCGTCAAATTCGATCGGGGTTTTCACGGCGGGGTTGCTGCTCCAGTAATATTCGCCTTCCGTCAGCCGCCGGGAAAATGCCTGTTCACCGGATATCACTTTCACAACCCTTGAGGGTCCCCACCGGCCTCCGGAATCCTTCAGGCGGATAAACAGCGAATGAATGCCGGGACCAACCGGCGCGGCGATGGAGTTCACGGCGACGGAGATGTTTGTCGTATCGTCAAATCCGACCGGTGTTTTGACGGACGGATTGTCGCTCCAGTAATACTCACCTTCGGTCAGCCGCCGGGAAAACGCCTGTTCGCCTGCGATAACCCGGGCCAATCGGGACGGTCCCCACCGGCCGTCAGAGTCCTGCAGACGGACATAGAGAGTGTGCAGGCCGTTCCCCGAGGGCACGGCAATTCCGTTCAGGGCCTGGGCGATATCCGTCGTGTCATCGAAATCAAAATCGGTTTTTGAGGCCGGAGCGTCACTCCAGTAATATTCGCCTTTGATGAGCCTCCGGGAAAACGCCTGTTCGCCCACAAGCACTTTAACGGTCTTATAAGGACCCCACTGGTCGAGACTGTCGGTAAACCGTATATACAGCGTATGAATGCCCTGGGTGACAGGCGCCGTCAGCAAAGTAGAATACGTCACTTCATTCGATGCGGTTATATCGACGATGGTTGGACTTTCCGCGTCCCAGTGGTATTCGACTTTGGCGATTTTATGGCTGACCTGTGCGATGAGAAACGATTCCGGCAGGATTCCCGCTATCAGGATTAAAGCCCAACCGGTTATAAACGGAACCATGAACCGTTGTCGAAAATTGTTTACTATCATGTGAACATCCTCCTGCAAGGTTGGATGCGCTCTGAATACCTTGTTAATAAATTTTTTCATAGGATACGTATTATTCTTTCACCGTGGTTTGATCCGCCGTGCGTGATTTTTCCTTTTTCAGTGTTCCGATGGCCCCGTTCACGTACAAGATGGCAGAGCCGGAAGGGCTTACCTGGTCGGGATACATGGTCACGCCCGTAACGGTCGGAATCGTGGGAGGGGCGAACGGACTGACTAACGGATACGGACCGCCGAAAACGCCGATGTCCGAAGAACTGTTCCCCAGTCCGCCCTGACCGGTGAGGTCCCGGTAGGTAAAATCCAGAGGGGTGATGGGCGGGTATCCTGCGTCAATGCAGGGCGAGACATTCGGCGAAACCTGCAGACGGACGTCCGAATCAATGGACGCCGAATCTTCATAAACGAAACCCGTGCCGATGTCGAACACCGTAAAATAAGGATCGCCGGATGTATTGTCAGTTCCTCCTGAAGGTTCCGTGCCGGAGACGTTCCATTTCCGGTTGTTCGCGTACAACAGGGCCTGATTTGCCGGATTGCAGATGTGATTCGAACTGTAAAAAATATTTCCCGTGATGACGCTGGTATACAGGTCATTGGCGTCGATATAATAAATGCAATACCCGTTGTAATTGATTTCGCCGATCAGGTTGTTCATGACGACCAGATCCGCCGATCCGTTCGTGTAAATGGCCGTTTCGGTGTTTCCGCTGTAATAGGTGCCGCCGGCAAAAACATTATTCAGGATTTTAGTACGGTCCGCGTGGAGCAGCTGAAGGCTTGCGTTTTGAAGGATACAGTTTTTCACGGTCAGCCGGTTGGTCAGCGATGTCGCGACAGCCCAGATATTGGTAGAGGTTGACCTGAACGCCAGGTCGGACAGCGTGATATTATCGCAGCCGTCCTCAAGGCGGATAAAAACATTGCTGACCGAGGGCTGGACGAGCCGGAATCCGGAGATGACGGTGTTATCCGCGCCGGGAGCCAGCAGGAATCCCTTGTTGACATGCGTGCCGCCGTTGTTGAGGTTCCGGTATCCGCCTCCGGTAATGGTCAGGGCTTTATCCACGGTGATGACGGTATCCTCAATATTGAAAAACCCGGACGCGACGATAATCGAATCGCCTGCCGACGCCGCGGCCACTGCGAGCGATATCTTCGCGTACTGCCCCGGTACCTGGCGCTGGGCCGCCCAGGCGGAAAGCGCGGTGAGCGCCAGCCATGCGGATGCTGTCAGAATGAATCGAGTTAGTTTCATGGTTTTCTCCCGCAGGAAATAAGGATTGATAATTAATTTCCTCTTCCCGGATAAGACTGAATCAGGCCTTCCGCGTTGATATTCACGCTTCCGCCCGGCTGGACGATGGATTTATCGATGGACAGCGATTTGATCGCCGGCAATATGGGCCATCCAACGGGATTCGGGAACGGGAACGGCCCGCCGTAAATGCCGCAGTCCGAACGGCCGGTCCCTTTGCCGCCATGAAATTCGTTATCGCCGTACACGTAACCGGCGCCCAAAAAACTGGTGTTGTCATACCCGGCGTCAATCGCGGGAGAACCTTCCAGTAAATGAAAATCGGTATCGGTAGCCGGGTTATCGGAATAACTGAATGCTGAATTGAATATCTGGAATGTCGGATCCCCGGTTGAGTTGGAATAATCCACGATGGGCTCACTTCCAGCGGTTCCCCACTTATGATTATAGGAATAAAGAGCCGTTTGCACAGCGTTTATATCGGTGACATGAGTGCAACTGTAAAAAATATTGCTGACGATCTTTGTTTCTAACGGGGTTCCAACAACAATGGAGTAATTAACATTTGCCCCACTTACTTCACCAATAATATTATTATAAATCAATAAATTGACAACAGCTCCGGAATTTATGCCGTAAAAGTATGAAGTATAGGAACCCTGAGTGTAGAATCCGCGAATAATAATATTATTATTAATGTTATGATTATTACCCGTGACGTAAATTCCTGAATGATAAAAAAGATTATTTCGTACTGTATCATTTTGACCTCCGCTAATATTTAACGCGTATATACCAGAGCTTTCAATTGCGGTAAAATAGTTATTTGCTATGATTACATTATTACAACTCGCAGCAAGTGTAACATAAGCCTGATTGATAAAACGAAAGGCCATAATTTTTGATCCTGAGGCCGATGAGGAAAGATTAAATCCGCCCATGAGATGCGTTCCGCCGTTTTTCAGTTCTCGGTATCCCGATCCGATTAATATAACCTTTTTGTCGACCGTAATCTGAGCGTTATTCTCATTGTATTTTCCGGGTCCGACCAAAACCGTGTCGCCGGCTGAGGCCGCTGTTATCGCCGCGCTGATCGTGGCGTAATAATTCGTCTGTCCTCCGTTGCCGTCTACGTAACGGATGGTGGCATTCGCCGTCGATAAAACAAACAGGGTCAGGAATGCGATAATACCGGCTGTTTTCATAATACTGGTTTTCATGGTTTTTCTCCTGTTAATGTATTTATAATGATTTTTTCATTTCAGTTATTCGGGGGATCAGGCGGAAAGGGCAATCCCGAGGATGAGGTTTTCTTTCCTCCGAGCAGAAGCGCGGCCGCTCCGCCTCCGGCAACCAGGACACCGCCGACATAATACCAGGTGTAGCTTTTCTTGGCTTTGTACGTGCCGGCCAGTTTCTGCGCCATCATGGTCAGGATTTCAAGAAGCCCGTCGGGCGTGCCTTTATAGGTTTCGTTGACGGACTTGTCGACCCTCGAAGTGCTCACGTCGACAACCTTAATCGTGATGGCGTAGGTTCCGCCGACCTTTCCGATATCGCCCTGAACGATCCGGTCCGCCGCGAGCAGCTGGCCGATCTGCACCGCGCATTCGGCCGAATTGCACTGGTCGGACATGCTGAAATCCTGTTCTTTCAGGATATCATTCATTTTGGACCTCTCGAGAACGTCATATTTCTTTGTGCGTATGAGGGCGTCCATAAACCACTGGGTCAGCGTGCCTCCTTCTTTCTGCGTGACTTCGCCGCCGACCACGAACGGCAGGATCGCGACCTTCTGTCTTTTATCCTCCTGCCCGACAGCGTATGCGCAAAACAGAAGCCATCCCGCTAATCCTATGAAACAAGTTAATCTCATCGTACACCTCGAAAAAAAATTGAATCAAAAATAATTCCGGTTTCCCGCAAAATATAACAAATACCCTTTGCGCATGCAAATTTTTTTAGTTTTTTTTTCCGGAATGAAAACCGATCCGACCTCCGTGTTTTATGAATGTCTCTGGCCGGTTTCCGGAAGGAAGAAATCTCCCGCATTCAGCAGCACGTAATCAATTTCCATGCTGTTCATCAGCTTTTGAGCCGTATCCCGGTTCGAGGCCGTAATGACTTCGCATCCCTCACGCGCTAAAATCTTACGGATCGCGGAAAGTTCTTCAATGTCCTTGTTTAAAATGAGTATCTTTTTGTCCAATGTTACCAGCCGGGTCTGTTAATTATTTCGTTCCTTTGTATATCAAATATCATACCGGAAAAAACAATACGATGAAACCCAATATTAACATTGAATTCGCCACAGCAAAAAAAAAATTTACTCCCCGAACAGTCGCTAAAATGCGATTGCATAATTATTGAAATCGTCTGAAAAAAACGACTATGAACATATTTTTAAAGATTTGTTTTGCTGTCTTGTGAATCATAAGCGATTCATTTTATCCGTACAATCGATCGTTTTTGAGATGAATCATGAAACGGTTCTCAATTTGCGGAACAGAATTTCTTAGTGCCTTGAATCCCCGCTTTTGATTTTTCCGATGATCGGTTTCGCCTCATCCGACAGCAGGAATTCCCGGGTGGAATCGGGCAGGAAATCCCCGATTTGATAAAGGGTGTCATTTTTCAGCGCGTTCCTGACCTTGGAGGCGCTGATGAAATTGTCTTCGGCGCCCACCGTCTTGCGTTTAATTTCAATAAGTTCAAGATTGTGCTTGAGCAGGATTTCTTTCATGGCCGTGTTGTAAACCGCCGTAGTCCTGCAGTAGACTTCCTCGCCGACATAGCGTCGTGTAATTCCCAGCTCCGGTACGATATGTTTCGCGAAGACCGTGACGTCGAGTTCCGTCTGTTTTTTCGTGATGATATCGATAGATTCCTTTTTCAGGAAATAGGACGGGAACGTCGAGGATGAGACGATATACGCGCCGCCTTTCAGCATGACGACGTTATCCAGGTGGCGGATGCCTTTTTCGATCAGCCTCCACCGGACATCGAAACTGAAAACGGATTTATCCGCCTCGACCACAAAAAGATAAAGGACGTCATTTTCGGAAGCCGCTTTTTCAATCAGGTATTTGTGTCCGTTGGTAAAGGGATTGCAGTTGACCACGATGGCGGCCACACGGTCGGTTGTCACGTTTCTCTGTCTTGATTTAAGATATGTCTTATAATCGGCGATGGTTTTGAAGCCGAATTCGAGGAGCGCGTAGATGGGCGGGGCCTGGGCAATTTCCTGATACCCGATGCTTTTGAATTTGATTACGTTTTCAGGTTTCGTGTACACGAACGCGGTCGGATACTTTTTCAGGATGAGTTCCGTCAGGTGCGTGACGATCAGCCCGAACGCGGTGGTCTCGCGGAAATTCGGATCGACCGCGACGAATTTCAGCACGTTGTCCTTAAGCGAGCCCGTCCCGATGAAATCGTCGTTCAGGTTCGTGAGGATCATCGTGTATTCCACCGGCTCGGACATGAAGTCGAATCCGAGCGGATTCAGGATATCCTTCATTTTTTTAACGTCGAACCGGTTCTTCAGATCGAGGATCTCGAAACGGTAATCGGTGTTCTCAAACTGCATGAACTTCCCTTTCGGTAAAGCATAAAAACACGGCGACCGCCAGCAGATCAGCGGATCCGCCGGGGGAAATATGATTATCCTTGCAATATGCAAAAAGACACTCAAGATGTTCTGATTTATCTTTTTCCGTTTCTGATTCCAGCGCGATCCTTGAAAGACGCTTCATTTCGGATAAAACACCGATGCCGCTCCGGTAAAGGACATTGGTGTCATTGTTATGAGCAATTAAAGACAATAAAGCGTCGGAGAGGATTTTTTGTTTGCCGGTAAAATCAGAAGTATTATCGTTCAGTTTTTCAAGAAACGGCAATCCGCGGGTAATGGCGGTATGAAAACCGGACGCCACTTCAAGTCTGGCGCCCCCGGCGATTTCTTTTCCGTATTTTTCCGCGCATAATTTTCCGTGAGTCGGAGCCGGTGACGCGTGATCCAGTTCATTTAACAGATCCGTGCCGATTGATTTAACGGTATCCATGAATTTGTCCAGTGCAAATATTCCATCACGGGCAAGGACATGTGCCGAAGCGAACAGGGCCACGCCCATCAGGAAAATAATTCCTTTCTGTGTGTTGACGCCTTTCGTGATGCCGAACATATCTTGTTCCATTTGCAGGCCGATATTGCGGATCCGGGGCAGCCCCGATTTCAAATCATTCACAAAATCATATCCTGATTCTGCCATCTGCTGAAAATAAGGCGCCAGAGCGGATGTGCTGTCGATGAACGTGAAGTAATCCATGTCGGTATGCGAGCCGGTTCCGTTAAAATCCACCAGTCCGGGCTTGGGGGTCAGCGATATCTCGTGCAGAATTGCCCGAAGGGCCGCCGAGGCCAGCCGGCGGCAGGTTTTTGTTTTTTTATCCGTGCTGAGATATTCAGAAATCTTTTGATGCTGAAACCGGCGAAGTTCATCATAGCTGTGACGATGATTCCTCATACAGTCGATAGCCGGAACCGTGCCGCAATAGAAGCACATTTTATTTTTTTCGGAGGAAACAACCATACCGCTTTCATCGCAGACATCGGCGTCGATGAAACGTCCGAGATGATGAGCTTCCTCAAACATTTCACAAATTCTTTTAATGTCATGAGCCGGAGGGTGTGATTCTGCTGAAGCAATAAAAAAATCACCCGCTTCATCCGTCTGATGATGCTGATGACTTGCTTCGATCAGATGAGCTTTCAGGTATAAAATGAATTCAGACAAAACCAGATCAAAAAAAGCCCTGATGGTTTCATCCGTTTTCGGGAAACCGGGGATGTTCAGTGTCAGGCTGACGGAGGGTTTACGGAATCCGGATATTTGTTTTTTCAACGATGCGCGGTGTTCGCGTGCGGACAGCACTTTATGCATGGAATCAGCGGTCATGAAAATCCGGTCCTTTCGGGAATATTCCTCCTCAAGGCGCCTGCAAGGTTGGCAAAAGCGGATAGAATCAGTCTTCCTTGACCTGTCGGATCACGTCGATGATCGTACCGTCGCGGTATTCCACGATGCCGACGATCTTGTCCGTGAATTCGATGCGCCGCGGGACGCCGGTGATGCCGTCCACTTCCAGTTCCATTTCGCGGATATCTCGTACGTTCAGGCCTGCGGCTTTCAGTTTGTCCTCAAGGTCTTTTCTTGCAGGGTTCACGCAGATGCCCCGTTCAGTGACCAGCACGCCGATGCTTTCGCCGGGCGTGACGATGGTGTTGACGCGTTTCTTGATGATGGGAATCCGGCCGCGGAACGAAGGGCATACCGCCACGGTCAGTTTGGCGCCGGACGCGGTGTCCGAATGGCCTCCGGAAGCGCCGCGGATATAGCCTTCGGAGCCGGTGATCACGTTCACGTTGAAGTCCACGTCGATTTCCAGCGCGCCGAGCACCACGATGTCTAATTTGTTGGTGATGCAGCCGCAGTTGAACGGGTTCGCGTAGAGCGTAGAGGGAATCTCGATGTGCCTTTTGTTGGTGTTCAGCGACTTGCTCACCGCGGCGTCGAAGGACTGCACGTCGAAAATAGTTTTGAACAGTCCCTCGTTCAGCATGTCCACGCAATAGGAGGTGATGCCGCCGAGCAGGAAACTGCCGGTCATGTTTTTCTTTTTCATTTTTTCGCGGATGAATTTCGCGACGGCCAGCGAGGCCCCTCCGGCGCCGACCTGGAAAGAAAAATCGTTCACGAAATACCCGGAATGCTCGATCACGTCCGCGGCCAGGCTCGCGATGCGCAGGTCCATAGGCGACTTGGTGATGCGGGTCGTTCCCGTAGCGATTTTTGAGGCATCGCCGATGCTGTCAATTTTCACCACGTAATCGATGAAGCCCTGACGGATGGAAAGCGGAATGCACGGGTAATCAACTATATTATCGGTGACGACGATCGAATACTTCGCGTACTGCACGTCCACCATGGCGTAGCCGATGGAGCCGAACGCCGACGGGCCGTGCGCCCCGGTCGCGTTGCCCTCGCAGTCGGCCGCTGAGGCTGCGACGATGGCCAGATCGATCTTGATTTTCCCGGTCTTGATCGCGCGCGCCCGTCCTCCGTGCGAATGGATGATCACCGGCGTCTTCATGATGCCGCGGGAAATCGAATCGCCGAGTTCGCCGCGGATGCCGGAAGAATATATTTTTGTTACCGTTCCGTCCTTGATGAAAGGAATCAGCCCGTCGTGCGCCGAGGTCAGCGAAGACGACGCCAGGGTGATGTTCCGGATCCCGAGCTTGTTCAGGATGGCGACGCTCCGGACGACCACGTCGTCGCCGCCGCGGAGATGATGATGAAACGACACCGTCATGCCGTTCACGGGATTCGTCAGGCGGATGGCTTCTTCGAGCGATTCACAGACTTTGTTCTGGTGGGGCAGTTTGGCCTTGCTGGCCTGCGCCATGGTCGGCTCGTCCATCCAGCCTTTCTGCAGTTTGGTCCAGGCGCCCTGGAACGGTTCGAGTTTTCCGATGCCTTCAATGAATTCGGGAATTTCGCGTCCTAAACTGTTTTTCATATTTCAAAACGTTTATAGTTCGTTGATGTTGATGTTGGCTAAATTCAGCACGGTCTGCGCCCGCGTCACCACCGGCGCGTCGATCATTTTTCCGTCGAGCGCGAACACACCGACGCCTTTGGCGAGATTTTCCCTGTAGGCCTTTACGATCTTCGCCGCTTTCCGGATTTCTTCTTCGGTCGGGTTGAAAACTTCATGAATGATATCGATCTGGCGCGGGTTAATGACGGCTTTGCCGGTGAATCCGATCTTCTTCGCGTATTCGGTTTCCGCCCTCAGGCCTTCGTCGTCGTCGACGTCGGCGAACACGGAATCCAGGGCGTCTATGCGGTAGGCTTTGGCCGCCATGACAATCGCTTTCCGGGCGTAGTCGATGCCGATGTTGTCTTTTGTTTTAACGATGCCCATGTCGGCCGTGAGGTCCTGACCGCCGATCGTGATCGCGTCCACGCACGGATGCGCGCCGGCGATCTCGAACGCGTTCTGCACGCCCAGCGCGGTCTCGATCATCGGGTGGATCCTGATGTTTCCGTGCGGAATGCCTTTTTCATCTTCGATTTTTTCGATGATGCCGATCACGCGAAGCACGTCAGCTTTGGTTTCCATCTTGGGAAGCCGGATGGCCGCCGGTTTCACGGGGACAATGTATTCCAGATCGGTCATTCCGAACGGAGTATCGATGTGATTCACCCGCACGGTCACTTCCGTGTTGTAGAAATTGATGGTTTGGATCATGTTCCTGACGAGAATCCGCGCGGCGTCTTTTTCAGAAAACGCCACGGAATCTTCCAGGTCGAGCAGAACGCTGTCCGCTCCGTACACGCCGCCCTGCTGTATCATCGCCGGATTGTTGCCGGGAATGTAGAGCGCGGTTCGTCTTTTTAATGCTGCCATGGTATTAATATAAAGTTAAATGAATTATTGCCTGTTCATTGCCCGCAGAACCGCCGTTTCAACCCTCGCGCTGATCGTAGCGCTCAGGGCGCCCTTGTCGTTGCAAATTAGCCGGACGTCTTTGATGTCATACTGATCCAGCACCTGGTTGATTTCTTTCCGGATGTCGTTACCGAACTGCAGGATGACGGGCGATTTCAATTCGATAATCCGTCCCGCCCCTTTCTCCGCGGGCTCGATCAGTACCAGCATATCGCTGGATTCAAACGATCCCGCCTGTGCGCGTTGCTTTATTTCCATAAATGATTTCCGGTTATTGATGAATTAAATCAATCAAATTTAATCAATAATAAATACAGAATCAATTTTTTCCGCTCGGATTGCATCCCCGGCTTTTTTTTCGGATCTGAATCACATTGAATCAATGATCCGGTTCAACGTTGTGCTGGGGCGCATGACGGCGGATACCTTTGCGAATTCCGGCCTGTAATAACCGCCGATGTCGGCCGGTTTTCCCTGAACGGCGATCAGTTCCGAAACGATTTTCTGTTCGTTATCCCTAAGCGTTTTGGCGACGGGCGTAAAGCGGTTTTTCAGATCGGCGTCCTTGTTCTGTTCCGCCAGTTCCTGCGCCCAGTACATCGCGAGATAGAAATGACTTCCGCGGTTGTCGATGCCGCCGACTTTACGCGACGGGGACTTGTCGTTGTCGAGGAATTTGCCGGTTGCTGCGTCCAGCGTTTCAGAGAGGGCTTTCGCTTTCGGGTTATCGCAGGTGATGCTTACGTGCTCGAACGACGCGGCGAGCGCAAGGAATTCTCCCAGCGAATCCCAGCGCAGGTAATTCTCTTCCATCAGCTGCTGGACGTGCTTGGGAGCGGAACCGCCGGCTCCTGTTTCGAACAGTCCGCCGCCGTTCATCAGCGGAACAATTGAAAGCATCTTCGCGCTCGTGCCCACTTCAAGTATCGGGAACAGGTCGGTCAGGTAATCGCGAAGGACGTTGCCTGTGACGGAGATGGTGTCTTTGCCCTCGCGGATTCGCTCCAGCGAATGTTTCGCGGCTTCCACGGGCGGCATGATCTTTACATCAAGTCCGGATGTATCGTGATTTTTGAGATACTGCTTAACTTTTCCGATCAGTACGTTATCGTGGGCGCGTTTTTCGTCGAGCCAGAACACGGCTGGCGTATTCGATAACCGTGCTCGGGCAACGGCCAGCTTGACCCAGTCCTGTATCGGCGCGTCTTTCACCTGGCACATTCTCCAGATATCGCCTTCCTCGACCGGATGTTCCATCAATATTTTTCCGTTATGGTCAACCACGCGTACCGTGCCGTCGGCGGGAATGAGGAAGGTCTTGTCGTGCGAGCCATATTCCTCGGCCGCTTGGGCCATCAGTCCTACGTTGGGAACCGTACCCATTGTTCGAGGATCGAGCGCGCCGTGCTTTTTGCAGAATTCAATCGCTGCCTGGTACACGCCTGCGTAGGAATTATCGGGGATCACGGCTTTCGTATCTTCCAACTTGCCGTCTTTGTTCCACATCTTACCGGACTCACGGATGCAGGCGGGCATGGACGCGTCGATGATCACGTCGCTGGGAACATGAAGATTCGTGATGCCTTTGTCCGAGTTGACCATCGCGAGGCGCGGTCGTTTCGCGTAGCAGACGTCGATATCGGCTTCGATGGCGGTTCTATCGGCGTCCGGAAGATTTTTCAGCTTTGTATACAGGTCGCCGAGGCCGTTGTTCGGATCAATGCCCAGCTTACGGAATGTTTCGGCATGTTTTTCAAACACGTCTCTGAAATATACGCTGACCACATGCCCGAACATGATCGGGTCGGATACTTTCATCATGGTGGCTTTCAGATGCACGGAGAATAAAATATCCTTTTTCTTCGCGTCTTCCATTTGTTCTTCGAGGAATTTCCTCAGAGCCTTTTTACTCATAAACGTGCCGTCGATGACTTCGCCCGCGAGCAGGGACAGTTTTTCTTTGAGTACCTTGACCGATCCGTCGCGCTGAACCAGTTCGATCTTCACGTCGCAGGCTTTTTCGGCGACGGCGGATTTCTCGTTGGAGTAGAAATCGCCGCCGTTCATGTGCGCCACGTGCGATCTGGATTCCGGTGTCCAGGCGCCCATTTTGTGCGGATGCTTGCGCGCGTAATTTTTAACCGAAAGCGGCGCCCGCCGGTCGGAGTTGCCTTCGCGCAGGACGGGATTCACCGCGCTGCCTTTGATCTTATCGTACTTCGCCTTAACTTTCTTTTCGTCCTCGGTTTTCGCTTCTTCCGGGTAATCGGGCAGCGCGTAGCCTTTGCCCTGCAGTTCCTTGATCGCCGCTTTCAACTGGGGGATCGAAGCGCTGATGTTCGGCAGTTTGATAATGTTCGCTTCCGGTGTTTTGGCCCACGCACCCAGTTCAGCCAGATCGTCGGGAATGCGCTGGCCTTCTCTAAGATATTCCGGGAAATTTGCTATGATGCGGCCAGCCAGTGAAATGTCCTTGGTCTCGATATCGATATCGCAGCCTTTGGTAAACGCCTGAATGATGGGTAAGAATGAATACGTCGCCATCGCCGGCGCTTCATCGATTTTCGTATAAACAATTTTTGAGTGTTTCATGGTTCTTTTCGGTTAGTGGATTATATGATTTTGTGCCACGAAGACACTAAGGCACTAAGAAAAAACTTTAAAATCCTTTGTGTCTTCGTGCCTTCGTGGCAAATGTATTTATTAGAGATCCCGCTGCTGGTACAGGCTGTCCTTCATGTCAATTTCATCAAACTGCATATATTTATATATATCGCTTTCAGCCGGAGCGATCTTTGAATTATACATTTCCATATATTCAGCGACGGTAGGGATTTTACCCGTAACGGATACAACGGCGGCGAGTTCCGCGGAACCCAGGTACACTTTCGCGCCGTCGCCCATGCGGTTGTTGAAATTGCGCGTGGAAGTCGAAAACACGGTCACATTATCCGGAACGCGGAGCTGGTTGCCCATGCACAGCGAGCAGCCTGGAGTTTCAATCCGGGCACCGGCTTTGGAGAAGTTCGTGAAATGCGCTTCCAGTTTCAGTACCGACTGGTCCATGCGCGTCGGCGGTACCAGGTAAGTGCGGACATTCGGATTCGGTTTCGTGCCGGCCCATATTTTCGATGCCGCGCGGAAATGTCCGATGTTGGTCATGCACGAGCCGATGAACACGTCCTGTACCGGCGTGCCGGCTTCCGCACTGAGCATACGGACGTCGTCGGGATCATTCGGGCAGGCAAGTATCGGTTCTGTAACGGCGTTCAGATCGATTTCCATCACATGCTTGTATTGCGCGTTAGGATCACGGTCGAGCAGTTGCGGGTTTTTCAGCCACGCTTTGCATTCGTTGATCCGGTTGCGGATCGTGTTCGCGTCCTGGTAGCCGTTGTCGATCAAGCTTTCCATCAGCGCGACATTGGAACGGACGAATTCAACAACTTTATCAACGCTCAGTTTGATGCATGCCGCGGCGGCGCTTCGTTCGGCGGTCGCGTCGGTAAGTTCAAACGCCTGCTCGACGGTGATATCCTCCAACCCTTCCATTTCGATAATGACACCGTTGAAAATGTTTACCTTGTTTTTCTTAGGAACGGTCAGATGGCCGTCTTTGATGGCGAAATACGGAATCGCGTTTACCACATCGCGCAGGGTGATGCCCGGCCGCAGTTTTCCCTTGAATTTGATCAGCACCGATTCCGGCATGTCTAACGGCATGAATCCGAGCGCCCCGGCGAAGGCCACTAATCCAGATCCTGCGGGGAATGAGATCCCGAGCGGAAAACGCGTGTGCGAATCCCCGCCGGTCCCGACGGTATCGGGCAGCAGGAAGCGGTTCAGCCAGGAATGAATCACGCCATCGCCCTGCTTCAGTGAAATGCCTTTGCGGTCAGTGATGAATTTCGGCAGCGTACGGTGGGTCTTCACGTCGGCGGGTTTCGGATACGCCGCCGTGTGGCAGAACGACTGCATGAACACCGGCGCCTCGAAGGAGAGGCAGGCGAGTTCCTTGATCTCATCGGCGGTCATTGGACCGGTGGTATCCTGCGATCCCACGGTCGTCATCTTCGGCAGGCACGACGCGCTCGGCAGTACGCCGTCCACACCGCACGCGCGCCCGACAATCTTCTGGGCCAACGTGAATCCCTGACCGGGTTTCGGCTTCGGGTTTTCAACTTCTGTGAAAAGAGTGATCGGAACCAGACCTAAGAACTTTCGCGCTCGTGCGGTCAATGCTTTCCCGATGATCAGCGATATACGTCCGCCGGCCCGGTATTCGTCTTTCAGCGTATCGGGCTTGAGTTCGAATTTTGAAACAATGGAGCCGTTCTTTGTGATCGTCTGCGTTTTTGTATTGATCACGATTTCATCGCCCATGTGCAGTGCCGTTACATCCGTGATGATCGGCAGTCCGCCGGAATCCTCGGTCGTGTTAAAAAATATAGGCGCGATGGATCCGCCGATGACCACACCGAGGTTTCGTTTGTTCGGCACGAACGGGATGTCCTCGCCGATATGCCACATCAGGGAATTGCTCGCCGACTTCCTCGAGGAACCCGTGCCGACCACATCGCCGACGAACGCTATCTTGTGTCCTTCCTTGCGCCACTGCGCCATCGTGGCGATGCCGCCGTCGAACCGGCCGCGGCCCATGGAAAGGGCATGAAGGGGAATGTCCGGCCGCGTGAAGGCTTCTCCAGCCGGTGAAAAATCGTCGGTGTTGATTTCGCCGTCCACACGGAATACTTTTACTTTAATGGATTCCGGCAGTTCCGTGCGGCGGGTGAACCATTCGGCGTTCGCCCACGATTCGATCACGGTTTTAGCGGCGGCATTTTTTTTCGATAATTCCGCGACGGTATTGAAAGCGTCGTAAACCAGGATGATTCCCTTTAAAGTTTCCGCGCTTTCATTGACCAGTTCCTGGACAGATAACGCCTCGATCAGAACCGGAACATTGTATCCGCCCATCATGGTGCCGAGAATCTTCACGGCTTCTTTCTTGGAAATGACCGGCGATTTCTTCTCGCCTTTTATGATGCCGCGTAAAAAACCGGCTTTGACTTCCGCGGAAGGATCCACACCCGGCGAAATCCGCTCTTTGAATAAGTGCAGTAAGAAATCTTCTTTCCCCTTTTCCGGATTTTCGAGCATGGCGCATAATTCCGTTACCTGGGATGGCGTCAGCGGCAGGGCCGGAATTCCCATCGCCTGCCTTTGTTCACTGTGTCTCTGATAATTCTTCATAAGGATGTCTGTTTGGTGAAAAAGTATATGTTACAAAACTGCGGTCAGTTGCATTTTATTTTCAGGAAAAGGTAATATTTTTTTTATTTAAAAACCAAATTTTTTCATCGAATAGTTGAATAACCGGTTCATGAATTTTGCAACAGGGTTTACAGACGCGGCGGTGATAGTTAGCGCTGCAGGAATGCTTATGCCAATTCCGATGTAATATAATTCCTCTTTTCCGGATTGCGTAGTGACTGCGTTACAATTTTATTTCCGCATTTGGGTCAGACTAGGTTACATTTATCTTATCACAGCGGCATCCTCCTTCAGCCATCCGTCCAGCATATGAATAATCCGTTTCCCGTACACCGCGTTTTTATCGGAATGAGTCACCTGAACGATGGTTGTACCTTCGTCATTCAGCTTCCTGAATAATTCCATAATCTCTTCGCCCTGTTTGGAATTCAGGTTGCCTGTTGGTTCGTCTGCTAAAATAATTTTCGGATTGATGATCAGCGCTCGCGCCACGGCCACCAGCTGCTGCTGGCCTCCGGACAATTGATTCGGAAACAGATCTTTCTTGGCGACCATCTGAAACCGATCGAGCATTTCTGCGATCAGGCTTTTGCGCGCGTCAGTTTTGACTTTTTTGTACAATAGTGGCGTTTCGAGATTTTCATAGACGGTAAGGTCGTCGATCAGGTGATAACTCTGGAATACGAACCCGACATTCTGCTGATGCAGTTCTGTGCGTTTCTTTTCATTCAGCCTGTGAACGGGAGTATCGAAAAAATGATATTCTCCTTCGGAAGCCTCATCCAGCATGCCGAGGATATGCAGCAGTGTGGATTTACCCGCGCCGGAAGGACCCATGATCGTGACGAATTCTTTTTCTTTGATTTCAAGGTTTATATTACGCAAAACATAGTTCTTAACCCAGTTGTTGCTGTAATATTTGGTGAGGTCTTTTAAGCGAATCATGTTTGATAATCCTTTCCGTTTGAATTTTTTATAATGAATTTACTCATACCTCAGGCTTTCCACCGGATTTGAATATGCGGCTTTCAGGGACTGATAACTGACCGTTGCCAGCGCGATCAGCAAAGTAACCATGCCGGATAATATGAACACCGCGGCGCCGGTTTCCGTGCGGTACTCGAAATTCTCTAACCAAAGCCCCGAGGCGTAATATGCGAGCGGCCACGCGATGACATTCGCGATGATGATCCATTTGATGAAGTCTTTCGAAAACATCACGACGATCTGCGAAACCGTGGCGCCCAGCACTTTGCGGATGCCGATCTCCTTCGTCTTCTGCTCCGCCATGTACGACGCCAGCGCGAAGAGTCCCAGGCACGCGATGAATATTCCCAGCGCCGTGAATATTCCGAACAGGCGGCCTAAGCGTTGTTCCGACTGATATTGTTTGTTAAAATCGTCGTTGAGGAAAAAATACTGATACAGTTCACCGGGACAAGCCTTCCTATATGTTTTTTCCACAAACGCCATGGTCCCGTCCAGATTATCGGTACTGACGGTCAGTGTCAGGTAACGGAAGTCATCGGCCATCAGGAACATCATGAGCGGTTCGATGGGGCTTTGCAGGCCGCGGTAATGAAAGTTCTTCACCACGCCGATCACCGGATTGTCCGGACGGTTAATGTTTTTAGCCAGCGCGTCTTTCGGGGATTTCCATCCGAACGCTTCCACCGCGGCTTCATTGATGATCCATGCCCGGCCCGGACGGTCGCCGGTGAGTTGTTTATTGAAATCCCTCCCCGCGATAAACGGGATGTTATACTGTTTAAAGAAATCATAATCGGCCTGAAAGCAATTGACCGCGCGCGCGTTGGTCGCTTCCTCGCCGGCGGGATACATACGCCAGAAATACATCCACCGGCCGGGCACGCTCGATGAAAACGTCGCGCCGAGTACGGATGGATGAGCCAGGAGTTCGTTTTTCACGGATTGATATGTGTTGAGATTCAGGTATTCCCGGTTGAATTCCAGCACCAGTTTCTGTTCCTTGTCAAAACCAAGGTACCGGTTCTGCATAAAGCCAAGCTGTTTGTGAAACACCGCCATGCCGATGATCAGAACCGTGGCGACGGCAAATTGCCCCACCACGAGGATTTTCCGTATTTGCGCGCCGCGCCCGCCTTTCCGTAAAAATCCTTTCATCACCGTTACCGGCTGGAAGGACGACAGATAAAGCGCCGGATAAATCCCCGCCGACAGGCTGATCACAATGAGCAGGGCGGTTAAATATAACAAAACCTCCGGCTTGAAAAGTTCTGCCGCTGTAAAAGGAATCTCAATTAATTGACTGAACAGCGGCAGGGTCACCGAAACGATGAACACCCCGGCGCAAACGGCGATCAGCACCGTCAGGAAGGATTCGCTCATGAATTGCCGGAACAACTGCGGACGGCTCGCGCCGGCCACTTTGCGGATACCGACTTCACCCGCCCGCTGAACCGACCGCGCGGTGGACAGGTTCACGAAATTGATACCGGCGATCAGCAGGATAATGAGTCCTGTAATGCCGAACGTATACAGATAATTCACATTGCCCGGCGGCTCGGCTTCCCATTTGAGATTCGAATACAAGTGAATATCCCAGATCGGCTGGAGAAAAAGCGTGTTTTCCCTGCCTTTTTTCTTCAGTTCCTCGTCATTGAATTCATGCGGCAGACGGCGGATTTTTTCTTGAAACGCAGCGACGTTGGCGCCTTCCCGCAGACGGATATAGGTTTTACAATGCCAGCCGTTCCAGGGATTATGATTCAGTTCACGGAAATCCTGAAATGTGTTGAGCGTTTCCATTGAACCGAGCATTTTGAATTTCAGGTGCGTATTGCGCGGTGAATCTTTGACGACGCCGGTAACCTGAAAGGCAACCGTATCCAGCAGAAGAAATTTCCCGACCGGATCTTCATCGCCGAAATACTTTTCCGCAATGCTTTGTGTCAGGACAAGACTGTTCGATCGGTTCAGCGCCGTCGCCGGATCGCCGGAAATAAACGGAATAGAAAGAACATCAAACAGGCCCGGATCAGCCATGTACAGTCCGTCTTCCTGAAAATAATTATCCTTATAGCGCACACGCGGCTGGCGCCATGAACCGACCCGGCCCGCCGCTTCCACTTCATGAAACCGTTCCTTCAGAGCCGGTGCGACGGCCGTCACGCACGCGGCCATGACATTCGCTTCCTGATTTTTGGTTTGCATGGATGACACAACACGGTAAACCCGCTCCGCGTCAGGATGATACGAATCGTAACTCAGTTCAAATTGCAGATACAGCAGAATATAAATACTGCACCCGATCCCCGCCGCGAGCCCGGTGATATTGACGAACGTATAGCCCTTTTGGCGCGCCATCCGGCGGAACGAAACGATCAGGTAATTACGCAACATATATTTTCCCGTAAATCATTTTAACAACATACCTTGATTCTGTTTATTGTTAGACAACAAACATGCCACAATGAATGATCGATAATTTTATAAAAATATTAGATTTAAAACAGGTTAAAACAAAACGGGATAACTCCTGCGTACGATTTTATTACAAAGGTGTGCGATAATGAACGGTATATGATATCATCAATACATCGCCGGCATTTGCTGGTTTATTTTCGCTATAATTTCAACAATTAAATTTATACTCAATCCTTCCCGTTTATCCTGTCGTTTTGAATTTATCCTACCTATTACTTTTTTCTGAATCATGTTGGTTTTTCTGTTGACTTCCGCCATACCTTAGCTTACATTATATTAACAGCGCTGAAGATAGCATCTTCGGCTTGACGCCTTTCTAAACCTGGTTTAGGAAGGCGTTTTTCCTTTTATTTCATTCCCCCACCGCGGCTTCCAATTTCAGTCGGTGACAACTTGTCACCGACTCATTACTTTCTCCTCTCCCACTCCTCCCAAAATTCTCTTCATCAGGATGCGCTTTGTGCACAGAAAGTATCGCTGAAATCTTGTTGATTATCGACTGACAGACGCCGTCAGGATTCTGAAATACTTCGTGATTGGTAAATCGCAGAAACTGAATGCCAATCGTTTCAATGTGTTTCTGCCGTGTTTCATCGTACTCCTTCGCGCCGTCTTTTAAATGGCTGTCTCCGTCAACTTCAATCGCTAATTTCAGCTTCGAACAATAGAAATCCAGAATATAATGATCCACGCTGTACTGCCGCAGAAACCGGTAACCGAAGATATTTTTTCTTCTCAGCGCTTGCCATAAAATTACCTCCGCGCGGGTCATGTTGTTCCGCAGATAACGGCGTTTTTCTTTCATTTCGGTACGGTTGAATATTTTTGTCATATCGTTCATCCAGGGAACCCCCCTGACGCCCCCCTTTTTAAAGGGGGGAATGCAGGGGGGTTCTCTCCCACTCCTCCCGGCTCATCTGAAATTCGTTACATATCAATTAAAATAATTTGCAGTTTATTATTTGTAATTGTTTGCAAGCATCGCGAACACTTTACAAATTCAAAAATCCAAATTGTTCAGAACAAGGAGTAGACAAATCAATAAGCTGAAACTTCAAATGAAACTGACTTTTTATTAAATCATATATCTTTTTCGATTTTGTATCTGACGTTAAGAACCCGTCGATTTCGGGATCAACTTCAGCTTGTGCAAACAATTTAGTATCATTTGGAATGATTGCCCTGTTTTCTAAATTTAATAAGTCTTTATGATCAAATACAAATCTGGCTAGTTCCCCAGCCTTTACTGCATGGTCAAGATTAAACGGTAATATTTGAATATTTTTCAAAGGAAGATTATCATAACTATCTCTGACGCAATATTCGGCTATTGAAATGGTCGAACATTTCATCGAAGTTTGATTTTGCAAAAAATATTTAAAATACGATTCGGCGTTTTTACTTAAAGGGTCGTCCTCTTTAAGTAAACGTATAAAGAAGCTTGTGTCCAGTAAAACGCTTCTCACTTAATATCCCCGTATTTCATTGACCCATTGGTCAGGATCTTTGATCAATTCCAAATTCTTTTTTGCACGATTTCTTAGGCGAAAGAGATAAGATTCGTCATAAACAGGTTCATAAGGTATTAATTCAACGAATTTAAGGCTTTGTCGGTCAATTTCGCCAGTTTGAATGTTTTGTTTCCCAACCGCACGGATACCAAATGTTTTATAAACCGGATTTAATTCATATTGCTCAATAAATTCTTTCGTGGTTTCAATGATCACTACGCCCTGGTTATCAGTAGAAATATGAAAATTAGAGCGTCCTTTACCGCCCATATTGGTTATTTTACCGTAAAAATAAAATTCAGCATCGTTCCATACCGGTTGAATTCGGAAATAATGTGTCGATTTATTAATTTTTAATACGGAACTATTGGAAATGGATGTTGTAATGTTAAATTCATAATCCGTTTTTATAGCGATTTTTTGAAATTCTTCAAAGGCATTTGCGGTATCCGGTTCTAAGAAATCAATGGATTGTGATTCATTGATCTGCCCCAAAACCGCATTGAATCCGATGATAATCTGAAGACCCGTCAGGAAACGGTGTATAACCGAACCTTCTTCGATCCGGTAGCTGATTGTCGGACGATCCTTTTTTTCACCCGGAAATAACATGTTCTCCATATTCTGGAGCACTGAAATGATTTCTTTAATATCATAATTATCCGGCTCAAGCTTTATATTGCCTTTGAATCCGGTAATGCGAATTTCTATGGTTCCTTGTTTGTGCATATTTTTAATTTAATGTTAAAAGTCAAATAAGTAAAGAATAATATCACAGCAGCGTTTATTAAATACTTACCTTCTCCCACTCCTCCCGGCTTATCCCAAATGCCGGATCGATGATCTATGCATCAGTCAAAGAACAATCAAAATATTATTTTCTGAAATTATCCACAATAGCTCTTAAATGGTGTAAATTTATATCATCAATATTTAGGTTAGTCGCTATTGTCTTAAGAAAATCGTATAAATCTTTAGAATATGGAATAACTTTAAGTAATAGATCTCCTTGCTCAATATCGGTTGCATCAAAAACCAATTCTATCTTTTTATTGTCACAATAACAAATTGTTCTCCAAATATATTTTGGTAGCCTTAATGTTAACAGATCATCCTTATTAGGTAAATTGCTATCATTGAATATCTCTGCTTTAAATTCATTGTTTGTTGAAAGAAATATTTCCCACTCTATTTGTGGTATAGCATTTTGAGTTGCATCTTTGATTAATCGATCATATTTAAAAATTGTTTTTAAAATAATATTAAAAGGAATTCTGATTTTATTATATAAAGGGATTAATAATAATTTGGGGTAAGCACGAATTTGCCCTTCTTGTTTATTTTCGTCTAACCAGGCGGTAGAAAGTGAATTGTCATTATGGATTTTGTTAGGAAGATCAAATGTCATTCTCGAAAATGGGCCAATCTGATCGTCATGAGCATATAATTTATCTATTCTCGATGAAAATAAATAAAAATCATCATTTGAAAATTTGGAAGGTGTACTATGACCTAAACTATAACCGGTTATTGTAATAGCATGCCAACCCAAAGATGTGTTATTGTTATTGTTATTGTTTATAAGTTCAATTCCAAATACCAAGGGTATTTTACATTTTAAATAAGCATAGATATTCGATTTAACTATTTCATAAAATCTAGCATCAACAAGATAGGGTTCTAATCCAACATTTCTGATAGCATGAGCCATTTGCTCTGATGTAAGACCTTTATTGGGAATATGTCTATTCGCATATGGAAAATATTTTACGGCTGCCTTAGTTATTTCTACTGGTGATGGAATCATATGTTGAAATAAAATACCAGTATGTTGGAAAGCGACCCAGATAGCGCTTGATGCACAAGCCGCTACGATACTATCTTGTTCCTGATATGCAATAGAATTAACTTCTAAATTTAGACCAAATAAATTTACCTTATATTCTCTTATAAATGGAAAATATCGTCTTCCATCGAAAGGATATGTCTTTAAACAGGTTCTGCCTATTATCGTTTCGGGTAGCGGTTTAATCACAATAAATCCTAAATAGGAAGCACCCATTGTTTCTTCATTTAGGTTTTGCTGCGATTTATTTAATATTTGAATAAAATTATCTTTAGAAAAAGAAATTGAAAAAAAATGAAGACGAACACAATATCTTTTATATGGAATAAAACTTTTTACATAATAAGCCGCATAATCTTCTAAATAATCTTTATCGATATATTCAGATTCTACAACAATCGTCTTTGCCTGAATATATTCGAAATAGCTTTTAAAATACGTTAAATGTCTCTTGGCTTCTATTATATAGGCGGATGATAAACTATGTTGTTCGAATAATTTAGCTAGATTATCTATAGAATAATTCTGTACATCATAATTCATATTAACATGTAAACGGTTCTTTTAGAATTTCGGGTTTAACTAATAACATTTCTGAAATGGTTTTTTCAGAATTTGATTTTAATTGCTGGCCATCCTTAACTTTTTGTTTTCCGGCATCTGATTGCAGCCATTCTTCGATTTTTTTTAAATTTTCTTCTGTAGAGAGTTTTTTATCTTCATTCATAATTATATAATCCTTAAAATATTATTTAAAATCCTTATTATAATACCCATTATTTTAATGTTTTTTTTTAATACCATCAACAGAAATAATAAATATTTAATATTGATTTACTTCACCCGCTCCCACTCCTCCCGGCTCATCCCAAATGCCGGATCGATGATCATATGTTTTTATACAAAATTCTAACATATTGAGAAAAAATATTCTTAAATATTATTTTTCCGCTTTATCCCTTAGACTTATATAGGCATCTGATTCTTTTATATAATAAACGCTTGCAAAGTCAGGTTCTTCAACTATACTATGATTAGTTCGTTGCAAGAACGATAAAATATTTCTATAAATTTCACTTATTTTAAGGTTATTTTGTTTTTCATTTTTTGTTTTTTGATCATCAATTGGTTCGACGCCATTTATTTCTTTCCAACATCGTTTTGATGATGCCAAAGGATCTGAAATAAAGTGAGTTGGTTGGCCGCTTTTCTTAATGGACCATAAATGACCTCTTAAATATATTTCATAACAATATAATGTTTCTGTATCAATTTTTATCCGGAGTAAAATCGTTTCCCCTTCAACAGCTAATGCTTTTGCAGATTTGAAATTTAATTTACCTAGTTTCTCTAAAGTATTAATTACTGATGTAATTTCTAATTTATATATTTGTACAGAAATATCATAATGAGATAAAGGATTCATCAATGATTTGATATAAATTGTAATATCATTGAATACAGTTGAATCCTCAGTTATGTCTGCAAGGAATTTTGTTACTTGACATACCTGAGTAGCAAGTCTTTCCGCATCAAGCCCATCATTGGATTTATATAATATATCTGGAAATCTATCGCGAATTGATTCTTCAACTGCTTTCCTAAGATAATTGGCGCTTGCAGGATAATCATGATTTTTAAAATACCATGATGCTTTTGCCAAATTGCTTTCAGATTTGTGTATATTCGGTTTTTCAAACTCTATTTTTTTCCCATCTTGAGAGTCTATAAAGTATAAATCCGAATACATTTCATACGAAATCCATTTATTAAATGCGTTAATCTCAAACCATCGCTTCGCATGTTCAAACCATGCTCTATCGTAAGTTGTAATAAATATCTGCCAATCCTTAAACTCGTTTTCTAAAATATTTAGTAATGGCATTCGATTACCCATATCCAGGCCAATAAAAATGTCATCAAGAAATAAAATCTTAAATGGAGTTTGTGAAGGGTTAGTTTTAATAGCAGTAAAATATAATGCTATAGCTAAGGCTGATAGACGAGCTTCATTGATAGTATTTTGATGTGAATCGTGTTTAATTTCGTATAATTTAACTCTAGGATAAATTGAAATATCTCTTTCAAGTCTAATTCCTTGTTGACTATTCAAGTCAAGAATGACTTCTAAATTTTGATTGAAATAATGAAGAATTTTTCTTAATTCTGAATTAATTTGATCTATAATTATTTGAAAATATTTTATAAACTGATCAACGCTGTTATTGTATTTATTTAAACTGGTTCTAATTTTATCTTCAGCAATCTTTCGTGGTAATTCATGAGCGTCAAGTTTCTTTTCAATACCAGATACAATTTCATTAATTGGTATATTTACAGATGTCCATAATTCACCAAGAGTAGTGCTGTCATGAATTATGTGATTCTTTAATATACTCTTCACAAAAAGATCAAATAAATTAATATCGGACTCATCATCATCGCTTAGATAAGTTTTTAACAATTCACGATATGATAAAAAACTATTAAGTTTCGATGCGTTTTTTACAAAATCACTGACAATAACTGTCTTTATTTCATCAAATCTTTCTTTAGCGCCATTCTCAAACTCAATTTCAACAAAGCCCGCATTTATATCGGTTGAAGCCATGTGCTTTGAGAAATCAATCTGTGAAACTGAAGAATCTACGAAATCCTTAACTGCTTTATATAACGATGTTTTACCGCTACCATTCTCCCCATAAATCAACAGATTTTTACTATCGACATTGATTAAATACTCATTATCTGACCCATCGTAAAACGCCCTGTAATCATGAAGTTTGATGGACTTGATTTTCATGATTATTCCTCTTTTACCGTACGCTCGATTTCGCGTATCTCATCAATACTATCCATAAAGAATAATGAGTTTCTTATCGGATGTCCTTTATCATAAATATTGCGATAAATATCTCGGATTAATGTTGTTTTCTTTTCTATAGAATCCTCCGGACTAAAAGCCGGTAATTGCTTGACATGCTTAATGATCTCACGACCGGATAATTCTATTAAGTCATTAAAATATAATTCATACACCATTCCATTAATGATTTGCTCAAAATAGGAAGATATTTTAAGCGCATCACTTTGATCTTTTTGATTCCTTATATGTAGAATATAATCAACAATTTTAACAAAGGGCTCCTGTTCAGATGGAGATAATTCCGGTATGGGTACCTTCTCAACGTATTGCTTGGTATATCTTTTCCTGCCTCCGGCAATCTTAGCTGTTTCCTGGAAGAAGAAATAATCGGAAATCGTTGAATTCAGAACGGCCAAAATATATTTGAGATTGTCTCCGGTCATAAAGTAAGCCGAATTTGTTAAAAACATGCCCGATTCATCATAAGCATAATTAGCTCTGTCTGATATTTCAAGCCAAACAATTTTTGGTTTTTCAAAATCCATTAAAAACGTACAATTTCTAAGATTAGTCCAGTGATCCCCTTTATCTTGCCTTGTTACAAGCTGTTCCTTGTATTTTAAAAGGTGCTTATATATAGCTGGATAATTTTTAGGAACATCTATCCGATTTAAACCAATTTCTTTAACTCCATTATGAGAATTTATTATATACCAATTTTCAAAGTGATAAGAATACCTCTTAATATCTTTACCCCTTAGAAGCGGTTTAATTATTTCTTCGCTCTTTTTATCTTCATTTATTAAACGATTTTTAGTTTCCTCATCGATATGAAACGCTTCATTTAATCCAGAAGTAATTCCACGAAAGAACTCAATATTCCATGTTTTTGTTTGTTCATATACAGAAAGCGGTTTGCCAATATTCTTCATTCGATCTAAAATATTTCCGCGTAACTCATTTACAATCTGCCAGGTATTATCCGTCAAATCCTTAAGGGCAATGGCGTTTGCTTTAAAATAAACTTCAACATCTTCATTATTTTTAAAAAAATCTTCCGGCACTAACAATCCCTTTGTTTTGTTGTCGTTCGGAGAGTTTTGTACGATTAGAATATTGACGAATACGGTGGCTTCTTCAAATATTTTAACTTTTCCAAAATCAATAAGGACCAATGGATTTGTTTCTTCGGCAAAAAATCTTCTTATGTTTTTACCATAATTAGCCGTCATCCATTTGTTAGAAGTGATAAATGTAAGAATTCCTTTGTCCCGCAAAAGACTCAAACCCTGTTCATAAAAGAGACAATAAATATCGGCTGTACGAACGAACGTTTTAAAACGTTGTCTTTCTAATTCTTTAACATCATTTGATAATTGTTGAATTTGTCCATAAGGCGGATTTCCAATAACAACATCAAAACCGTTGTTTTCAGTAAAAACATCTGGAAAATTTAGTTCAAAAAGAAAATACGGCTTAATGTTTTTGTTGCGTAACTTCTCAAGTTCGGCAATCTGATCCGATTTGCCATTCTCCGTCAAACTTGTAACTATTAGTTCCCATTCAAGATTTTCTATTTCGGTTCTGAGATCTTTTTTTATTTCTTTATCAGAAGTGTTGAAAAACTCATTATGAAGGCTTTTAAGTTTGTCAGCGATATTTGCTGCGCTTGCGTCCGGATCAAATAATTTATAACTAATATTCGGTTCTTCGACTTTAATTATTTTGGACAATAAATCGTTATATTCTTTTAATTCTTTATCTAAGATTGCCTTTTCAATTCCTTTAAATTTATTTTTATTGTTCAGATCAATGACTTTACGTTCAATTTCTTTTATTTTTTGTTTCGTTTTATCAATCTTGATTTGTTTCTTATTTATTGTCTTTGAGGTCAAAAGACTTTCATCGATTAGTTTAATCCCTTCATACGTTTCCAGCAAAGAATTACCTTGCATAAATTTAAAATCAAGATTCGGCAAAGCGTCGATACCAAAATTACCGGATTTTTTATCGCCTTTATAATCTTCCTCGACAATCAACGAGAGCCACGCCCGAAGCCGCGCGATCTCTACCGCCATCGGCATTATATCCACGCCGTATATGTTATTGGAAAGGATTTCTTTTTTCAAAGCATACGTATTGGGATAAAGACCAACTAATTCCCGTAACGTGATTAATTTATGCAATACGCCCATCGGGAATGCGCCGGAACCGCACGCCGGATCAAGTATTTTAATTTTCTTAAGCGCTTCATCGGCTTCCTGCTTGCGTTTATTCAGCTTTTCCGGCCAAACCTGTTTAGATGAAAATGCTGTTTCTAATTCGTCAGGCTGTACATTCAATTTCCCAGCCAGATAGGTTTTAAGGCTTTCATTGACCATATAATCGACGATTTCACGCGGGGTATAAAACGCACCGAATGATTTACGTTCATTCGCGAATTTCTCCGTCTCGGGATTCTGACTCGCCAAAAGATTTTCAAATATACGCCCTAACATTTCCGGATCCACCGCGACCTGCTGGTATGTACTGCTGCTTTCATCAACCGTGAAATCAAAATTCTCCAAAACTTCCACAAAGCTCAATAGCCAATGATCTAACGAAAGATTCCGAAATAGTTTGTCATCCTCGCTTTCATCAAATAAACCGCCGTTTAAATAGGGAATCTTATCAAATAATTTATTCTGAGTATTGCCGTTTCGTTCCGGAATTCTCGTGTTAAGCGTGTCAAAAAACAATTTTAATAATATCTGATGATAATAATCTTCGGTCTGCCTGATCATTTGACTTTGAATTAATTCGGGTGGAACAATTCCTTTCTCTTTTAAAAACCAGCAGAATAAATATCGGCCGATCAGACGAACTGAAAATTGTTTAATTTGATTATCATCGGCATTTATAGATTCATTTTTCAAAATACCAACCAGCGCGTCAAACCGTTCTTTAATCAGTCTGTAAAAATCTTTATTAACTTCTTTGACGTCGAGGCTTTTCCAGAACAGATCGGTAATTTCAGGCTTTGTTTTCTGCGCGATACCTTGCCATTGCTGAACAATCCGGTGATATTGGGTCTGCGTTAACCGGTTTCGGAATGTTAATAGCCTCTTCTGGTCGCCCTGATTAAAAATTAAGATAATCCGGTCATAATCGGGCGTAGTTACAAAATGGATAAAATAAGGTTCTTTGGGAATATACGGTTCTCTGCCGGGAATATTTTTAATTTCACGAAATGCCGATTGAAAACTTGTCGGACCCGGATCATTATCAACTAATTGGTTGATATAATCTTTCTTTAATTTTTTCAGAACGGCAAACCGGATACGAATGTTTTGCCCGTCCGCGGTTAAGCGGTACAATTGGGGTTGAACGCTGTGGGGAGTCTGGAGTAAGTACTCCATTAATTTCTGTGTCTTGGGCGCGACTAACTGGGGCGTTTTATCTTTATTCGGTGTAAGTCCCATCCATTCCACAAGCGCGAATGCGAATTCGATAACCGTATCGCGACTCGGCTGTTTTGAAAGCTTTTCAAGAATCGTATTTAAATCATAAATATTCATTTACGCAAAAACCTGTATGACTTCGCTCAAAGAGGCGGGTTCGGATTTTTCTTCAGGATTGTATTGAGCGGTAATGTTGATAAATTCCTCAATGACGTCGCTCCCGATATGTTTATTCTGACGTAACGTTCGGTTAACCTGCCTGACTAATTTCATGGTCTGCTTATTAATATAGGCGTTTTGAGAATAAAAAACACAATTCTTTACTTTTTCGATTTGCTCAACCAGGTATCCGTATTCGATCATCTTATTTATAATGAAAGCAATCGCTGATTCCTGGGATTGATTATACCGTACATGGTGATCGTCTTCCATGAATTGGTAATGCTGTAAATGATCGTTTATAAATTGTTCCGTTTCGGATTTATTGGTGAACTTATCTTTGAAACGTTGATTCTGATCACTGGTTGCTTTGACATGCAGGAGTCCTTCCGTTGTTGTGATCATTTCATAACGCTTTTCTTTGTCAAATATAATAAAATATCCCGCTTCGTCCTTATCGTCAATTAAATGGGCTAAATAAACGAAATCGTCATCCTCTTTCCGCATTTGAATTTTACCCCATTTCCCTTTAGGTAAATTCCTTATTTTCTTTTTATAGATATCTGAGAATTGTTCAGTACGGTCAAAATCCCTTAAATCGTCCATAAAAAGGTCTTCCGCGGCCAATAATTCGGAGGTTTCGAATATTTTCTTAAAAGCTTCCAATCGTTTCTTTTCATCATGGCTGTATAAATCTTCGGTAAAATCCTGCGGTATCGGTTCCTCATCAAGCACGGATTGATCCGAACCGATGGTGTAGCGTATCAGGTTGATTTTATCCTCAAGTTTGCGGACTAATTTTAAATAACTTTCCAATTGTTCCGTCGGCCGGAAGTTATAAATAAAAATTTCCTGATGCTTCGTACCCAGCCGGTTGATGCGCCCGTTTCTTTGAATCATCCGTACGGGATTCCAGTGTAAATCATAATTGACGATCATGCCGCAATCCTGCAGATTCTGACCTTCGGATAATTTATCCGTCGCCGCTAGGAAATCAATTTCTTTTTCACCGGGTTCAAATTCATGTTTTTTGGCGATGGGTGAAAAACGATTAGCAAAGTTTTCAATTTCGGTTTTTGTGCCCAAAGCAAATTCGGCGTTTTTACCTTTAACTAAATATTTCGGCAGTTCTTGCTTTAGATATTTTAATGTATCGGCAAAATAGGTGAAAATAAGGACTTTATTTTCTTCGTTTTGATTCAGATGTTTGGCGAGCACCTGAATTTTATCGTCTTTTTTGATCATAAAAGACAATTGTTCAAGGAGAATTTTTATAATATCGAGATCTTTACCGACATCCGTTTTTAACTGCTGAATATTAAATAATCCCGGATCGGCGGGTATCGTTTGAAATTCTTCCTCTTCGTTTTCAAATGAATCGATATCAAAGTCGATTTCATCTTCATCTGCCGATTGCTCGTTATACTCCGCGATGGCTTTATTAAGTTTTGTCAGATTCTTTACGGAAATAATTTTATTGTATCGGTCTAGTTTTTCGAGAAAATCGATCAATTTTGATTTATAACTTTCCAAAGAATGCATAATAGAGTGAATCGAAGATTCAAGCCTCTTAAGAAAGATCGTTCTGAAAATTCCATAAATTCCAATTTGTCGGCTTAATTCCCTGTTTTCGTCACTGTTTAGTTCAAGTTCACCCCGCTTGTGTTTATAATAGGCGTGCCGGTAAATATTATAACGATAACAAGGAAAACCGAGGGCGAGCAATCCGGAGTATAGTATTTCAAGCGACGATTGTACGGGCTTTTCGCGTTTTTCATAATGTTCAAACAAATCTAATGGGTGCGCAAGATATTCGAGATCGGCCAGGCTTTCAATTTTATATTGATACGCTTGTGATAATTGAGGATATTTTTCTGAAAAATTGAGTAGTTGAGTTTTATACTGATTCGAAACCTCATATTCCAAATTATCGGGTATGGACTTTGGAAATTTTTGAAGTGATCCGTTAATTTCGAGTCCTGCGGGATATTCTTTTTCTATTCCCTGTCTGGTACGGCGGATGATAAAACGGTTTAGAAGTGGCGTTAGTTGTTCTTTGATTTGCGAAAAATTAACATACCCGGAATCACGGATTTGTTTTTTCATGTCATTGTGCAGTAATTCTAATCGTTCTTTAAGAGTATAAAATTTTTGTCTTGAACGATCATAAAAACGTCCAAGTTTATATACATCTCCGCCGGATGCCAGCATGATCTGACTGGTCAAATCAGATAACTGATTATTGATGGGCGTTGCCGTTACAAGAAGCGTTTTAGCGTTCTCATTATCCTGCTTCCATTTAATAAACGTTTCAAATCGTTGACCGCCGGAAGAACGAAGATTATGACTTTCATCGAACACAAACAAACCAACGGGTATGGATTTCAGATGTTTCTTTACATCCTCAATCTCATCGACATTCTGTAAGCTGTAAATTTCGGGTATATGAGTTATTCTGAAATCATTAAAGGCCTGTTTCCATTGTGACATTAATCCGGCGGGCGCTATGACCACTACTCTTTGATTAAGCGTTCTCTTGAAATAATCAATAACCTTTATGGCAGTATAAGTTTTACCCAATCCCACTGAATCCGACAACATGGCCACGCCCTGACGTTCCAGTTTCTTAATAATTGAATTGGCGTTTTGTATTTGAAATTTCAATAATTGTGGTTTACCTGATGAGGGTTCGTCTATATCGACTTTTGTATCTTTTTCATCGTCGAGTTCTTGGCCGAAAATCCGATAAAGCGCGTGGATATACATTTCATAAGGACTATAACATAAACTGCCGTGCTTGCTCAAATCAAGAATTTCTTCTTTGAATAATTTAGACCAATCCTCGCTATGTTCCCATAAATCCTCAAACCATGAACGATGCGATGGATGCTGGGTAAGGTTCTTACGGACATAATTAACCGTCGCGTTATTATCCTCGAATTGATTGAGTTCAAGATTACCCATTAAACCTTGTTTCGTAAAATTTGAACTGCCGATTATTCCTATAGCATTCTCCTCCTGATTACCAAAGATATAGCATTTCGCGTGAAGGAAACTCTTCCGATATACTTTGATCTTCATTTTATGTAAATCAGGTTGAGAATACTTGCTGAGTAAATCAACGATTTTTTGAAATTCTGGCTTAAGCTGAAGATTTTCCAAATCTTTTTTCAAGTATTTCTCAGGAAATAACGGGTCTTGTTTTTCAGGATTTCTAACCTGATACGCTTTTACGGAAGGTTCCTCCCCAAGCAATAAACGAAATTCCGTGTTTTCTCTTTCTAAGAAAGCACGCAATTCGTCATATATTTCAACCATACCGGGCAAGTCCCAGTAACCTGTTGCGATCGATAACTGTGAAAAAGATTCGTTTTTAATCAGTTCTTTTAAAACGTTACCTAATTGATAATCACTTACGGAATTATCGAGTAATTTTATTCCTTGTTTCATTTTATCAAAACTTTAAATGTTTGTGTGTTTTTTGATTTTTATTTATCTGTTATGCTATAAAAGATTATTTGAATATAAGAGAATGAATAATAAATTCAAATCAACTTTTTATTTCTTCGTTACCGTCTTTTTTCATTTTTTCTAATTCCTGCAATAAAATCACCGCATTCGCCGTTTCGGTGATCTTTTCAATCCGCGCAATGAGCTCTTTGAGGTTCGCAGCTTTTTCTTCGGGGGTCATGTCTTTGGGGGATTTCATGGGAAATACTTTCTTTATTAAATTTCTCGCCAAGACGCTATGTTATTTCTCGCTAAGACGCCAAGGCGCAAAGAAATTTAAACTATTTAAAACCTTTCTTGCCTGGCGGCTCTGCGGCTTCGCGAGAAAAATCTTATTGATCATTTTTTAAGTCCGCAATGCCGTTCCACTAAATCGTAAAATTCCTCCATTTCAAAAGGCTTGGCGAGCAATTCATCCACCAGATTTTCCTTCGCCATCCGTTTCGGATTTCCACAGTACCCGGTGATGATCACAACGGGTAAGCGCGGATACACTCCTTTGATCATATAGGCCATTTTTAAAGCGGATAAACCGGGATGATTGTAATCGGACGTGAACAACGAAACATCGCCGTCTAATTTCCAGACGCATTTCATGGCCTCTTCAGCATTAGTGAAGGCGAATATATTAACAGGACGATCTTCCAGTAACCTTTCATACATATTCACCACGACCGACTCATCATCCATGATGATCATGTTCTTATACGCGAAGTTATAAAGACGGTTCATTTTGTTTTAAATTTCTTCTTTGAACTTTATTATTCGTCCTGTTTATTTAATTCATCTTCTCTTTTCTTAGCTAATCTATAGAGATGCGATAATCTGAACAAATTTCTGAGATCTTCATCAATTTCCCGGTAAGGGTCATCATCGCATTTTTTCTCTTTGCTCTCATTTTCTTTAATACATTGTTCCGGCAATCCGGGCCCGGTGATACCCTGCTGTAAATTTTGTATAACCCGGTCATACAGGCTCTTCAGTTCCTCCTTGTAGAACGGTTCGCTTAAAATGTAGTAGTAACCCATTTTTTCCCAGTTATCCGGCGGCTTGCCGTTCCAATTCAGACATAAATAAAATAACGGCGGTTTTGACAAATTCGGCAGAATTGCAGGTTCTTTGTCACTGCGGTTTTTTTGTGTTTCAGTAACTGAATGCCGGAAAGCCTGATACATTTTCAGCAACGGAAAATCATAGCGGCCTCTCTGCCATTCAATGACAGCGTCTATTTGAATGTTCATTAACCAGGTAACATACTGCCTGTGCAATGAAGTCGGAACCATCGTGCTTTTTTCAAGAAATTTCCCGGGTTCGAGCAAGGCTTCTTTAACGATCACCTCAATGGGTTCGTTTTCAACCCTGTATTGATCAATAAGGAGCGTATGAAAACCACGTTTCATAAATAATTGTTTTACATCATCATAGAAATGATGGGATAGCAGAACAACCGGTTTTTTATTTTCTGCTGTTTCCATTGTTTAACCTTCCGGTGTAATGGATGAAATATTCCAACTGCACTGATTATAAAATAAGGATAAAATAGACCCGTTTTTTCTCAAAATTTGAGAATTTTTCAATAAAAAACCGGGCTCCTTTCGAAGTCCGGCTTACTATAAGGATGGAAACGAAGCCGCCCTTTCGACGCTACTACGGATTACTCAAGGCAAGGCTTCGTTTAACGGTTACTTCTCTGCTTCCGGCATCGTACCGTTCGGATCAGGGAGGCGCGATTTTAATCACTCATACCTCAGACTCTTCACCGGGTTTGCCGTTGCCGCTCTGAAAGACTGATAACTCACCGTCAGCAATGCGGTAACAAGAGCGGCAACGCCGGTTAACAGGAACACGCCGGCGCCCATGTCCGTGCGGTAAGCGAAGTTCTGAAGCCATATATCCATGAGAAAATACGCCGCCGGCCAGGCAATGACGTTCGCGATCAGCACCCATTTGGCGAAAGCGCCGGTCAGGCTGAGGACGAGCTTTCCGGTTGACGCGCCGAGCACCTTACGGATGCCGATCTCCTTCGTCCGGCGTTCCGCGGTAAACGATGCCAGCCCGAACAGGCCGAGGCACGCGATCAGTACCGCGAACAGCGAGAAATATCCGACCGTCTTCGCCATGCGCGACTCGTCGCGGTACATGATATCGAAATCCTCATCCAGAAAGCGGTACTGGATGATGTCCTCAGGAAATATCGATTTGAATTCCTCCGTAACAGTCCGGATCGTTTCTTTTTGATTTGTCGCGGACAGGCGTACGGAAAGCAGGTTTTTCGTGTTCCGCATGGATGTATTATTCAGCGGTTTGATCATGATCGGTTCGATGGCGCGCTGAAGCGATGTAAAATGAAAATCCTTCACGACGCCGGTGACTTTGAAAAATCCCTGTATCGTTTTCCCGACCGGATCGTCCCAGCCGAACCGTTTCGCGGCGGTCTCGTTAATCAGGCAGGCGTTCGCGCTGTCGTGATATTCGCTTGGATAAAAATAACGTCCCGCTGTGAGTTGCATATCGTACGTCTTCAGGAAATCCTTATCCACATCGTTCATACTGATATGGATGCGCTCGTCGGTTTTGCGGCCTTCCCAGTCGAGCATGACCATCGAGGCGCGGTTAAGCGTGGGAACGAATTTCGAGAAGGAAGCGGCGACTACGTCCGGATTCGCGTTCAGACGGTTTTTCAGTGTTTCAAATTTACTGTACGTGGCAGCGTCATTTCGGGGAGCTTCGATAACCATGATGTTTTCTTTTGTGTAGCCGAGATCCGCCGTACGCATAAACTGAATTTGCTTGCGGATTACCAGCGCTCCGGTCATCAGAGCGACGCAAATCGTAAACTGAAACACGACAAGGCTTTTCCGGAACAGCGCCCCGTTGACGCCTTTCGCGCCCGTCCCGCGGAAGATTTTCGCAGGATCGAATCGCGACAGATAAAACGCCGGATAACTTCCCGACAGGATGCCGGTGAACAGCATGAGCCCCGCCATGATCGCCCATAACGTCCAGTTGTTCCAGTGTAACGAAAGATTCCGCTGAACGATCTGGTTGAATTCGGGAAAGAAGATCAAGGCAAGAATGGACGCGATACACAGCGATAAAAACGACAGCAGAAGCGACTCGCCGAGGAATTGCAGGATCAGGTCTTTTTTCACCGCACCGATCACTTTCCGGATGCCGACTTCTTTCGAGCGCTGAACCGACCGCGCCGTGCTGAGGTTCATGTAATTGACCGACGCGATCAGTATAATAAACAGCCCGATCGCAGCAATGATAATAACACGGTTCCAGTCCCCGCGGGGGCCGACTTCGCCGAGCACGTTGGAATTAAAATGCAGCTGCGACAGCGGCTTCAGATAAATCATGCTCGGAATCTGTTCGTTGACTTCTTTTTTCAGCAGGTTTTTGATCTTGTCGTTCACGGATTCGAGAGCGGACGGGTCCTGCATCAGCACATACGTGTACAATCCGATGATTCCCCAGTTTTCAAAAAAGTCCGGCCGCACGGTCGCTTTGTACGTGCTGAACGATACTAAATACTTGTACCGGATATGCGAATTGACCGGACAATTTTCCACAACGCCGGTCACTTTGAGGTCATGCTGGTTGTTCAGCCGGATGGTCTTTCCGACCGGGTTCTCATCCGGAAAATATTTTTCCGCGAGATCTTTTGAGAGGACAATCGAAAAAGGTTCCGTGAGCGCTGTTGCGGAATGGCCGCGGATCAGAGGATAGGAAAAAACCTCGAGAAAATGTTCGTCGGCCCAGACCCCGAAGTCTTCCTGGAATTTATTTTCGGGCGAGGGGGCTAGCAGCTGGCTGCCGACGCCCATGAACAGAAAACGCGTGAATGCGGTGATTTCCGGAAAATTCTTCACCAGCGCCGGTCCGACGGGATTCTGTGTCAGGGCGACAAAGTTTGAGCGGCCGTCCATGTTCAGTTCGACCCGGTGAATGCGGTCATAATTAACATTAAATTTGTCATAACTGATCTCAAACTGAATATACAGCACGATCAGCATCAGCAGGGACATACCCAGCGCAAGTCCGGTCAGGTTGATGACTGAATAACCTTTTTGCCGCAGAAGTCCGCGGATGGCGATTTTGAGATAATTCATTATCATGGCGTTATTTCCTAATTTAAGAGATGTACCATCATTATGACAACTTTTGTATCACGTTTCGATTGTGCTCAGCGTGAAGCCTGTTTTCAGACCGTCACCTCTTTTTTCCTGAACATGATCGGAATATTGTTCTCAGCGGGCGCTCCGATCGTGATGAGTTTCCAGTCCTTGTCGTGTTCGGTAATCACCCGACGCAGTGTTTGTACCTTCTCTTCGCTGGAAGGATTCGGATGATCCCAGGCGATAAGTTCCACGCGGTAATGCAGCATTTTTTTATGTCCGTTGATCCGGACTTCGATCTCGATGTTCTGTTCCGCTTCGACGGCCGGTATCTGGATGACGACTTCGCGCATAGTAAATCCTTTCAGAGTTATTATTCCCTCGAATCCGCCGCATTTCGGTAAATTCAATACAGGCGGCGGACGAAACAAACGAAAATAAGTATTGTTGTTCGTTAAAGAATGTATACTCAAAATGCATTTATATATCCTTTGAACAAAGTACACAGGTTTCAATGACAACATTTATGCCACGAAATGAATTTATTAATACATTAAAAATATTGTAATTAAAATTACACAATTCTAATTTATATACAGATTGCGTACGATTTTATTACAATGATGTGCGGAAATGAACGGTAAGTAATCCGTCGTTCACCGACAGAAAAGGAATCCTGATGCTGACGAGTGCTTTTCAGTTGCAAATTTTCAAAAAAAAATTAAATTATAACAGTTATTCGATCTGCCGAAAGTCATATCAAAACACCGATCAAACCAGGAGAAAAAAATGTCCGGACATTCCAAATGGGCGAACATACGGCATAAAAAAGGAAAAGCCGATGCGGCTCGGGGAAAGATATTCAGCCGCCTTGTCAAGGAGATCACGATCGCCGCGAAACTGGGCGGCGGCAATCCGGACGGCAATCCGCGGCTCCGGCTCGCGATTGAGACGGCGCGCGCTTCCAGCATGCCTTCCGCGAATATCGATCGTGCAGTCAAGAAAGGAACCGGCGAACTCGAAGGCGTATCGTATGAAGAGCTGACCTACGAAGGATACGGTCCGGGAGGCGTAGCCCTGCTGATCGAATGCCTGACCGACAATAAAACACGCACCGTCGCGGACATCCGCCACCTGATGAGCAAACATCACGGCAATCTCGGAACGGCCAACAGCGTATCCTGGATGTTCGACCGGAAAGGCTCAATCACCGTCCCGAAGCAAAACGTTTCCGAAGACGACATGATGATGATCGCGCTGGACTGCGGCGCCGAAGATATGACCACCGGTGACGACTTTTTCGAAATTACCTGCGCGGCGGACGAGCTGGCGATTGTACACGACGCGCTCGTCAAGAAACATGTTCCGGTCGAATCGTCGAAACTCACCATGATCGCCAAAAATTCCGTGAACGTCGACGGCAAAAACGCAGAACAACTTCTCAAACTCATTGATGTTCTTGAAGACAACGACGACGTTCAGAACGTGTTCGCGAATTTCGAGATGGACGACGCGACCTTAGAAAGCCTGAACAAATAGTATGGATATTATCACCAACGAAAGCGGCTGGATTGAAGTCATTACCGGCAGTATGTACAGCGGGAAATCCGAGGAACTGATCCGCCGGCTGCGCCGGGCCGTGATCGCCCGGCAGAGAGTGCAGGTCTTCAAACCGAAAATCGATGAACGTTACAGCACGGATCACATTGTTTCCCACAGCGAACTTAAAATGAAATCTATTCCGATCCAGAGCGCGTCGGAAATCATGGAAAAACTGGATCCGCTTACGACGGTGATCGGCATCGACGAAGCCCAGTTCTTTGACGCAACGCTGATTCCGATCTGCAATCAACTAGCGGCTTTCGGAAAGCGGGTCGTGATCGCTGGTCTGGACATGGATTACAAGGGACAGCCGTTCGAACCGATGCCGCAGCTGCTCGCCATCGCGGAATACGTGACCAAAACGCACGCGATCTGCGTCGTGTGCGGAAACCCGGCGAACTATTCCCAGCGGACGGTCCTGAGCAGCGACCGCGTACTCGTCGGGGCCGCGGGCATGTACGAGGCGCGATGCCGGAAACATTTCGATCCCAATCCCGTCCCGCCGACAGAAGATTTGTTTGATCATTTGACCTGAAATTTCATTTCCGCTTGCACGCAAAGAAAATAAATTCTCATTGCGGACTTGACGTTCTCAGCGTTTTATAACTCACGGTGCAAATTATATGTTTATCGATTTCACGACAATTTTCGTACAGGCCGGGAGCGGCGGTAAAGGGCGGGTTTCGTTCTGGCGGGAAAAATTCGTTCCCAAAGGCGGCCCGGACGGCGGCGACGGCGGCAACGGAGGCGATATCATCATCCGCGCCGATCATAACCTGCATACGCTTCAGGATATCATTCATAAAAAACATTTCCGCGCGATGAGCGGGGAGAACGGCGGCGGGGGAAACTGTCACGGCAAAAACGCCGAGCCGGTCGTGATACACGTTCCCCGCGGAACCATAGTTAAGAACGATGACACCGGCGAGATTCTCGGCGACCTGACCGACGACGGACAGCAGATCATCGCCGCGAAAGGCGGCAAAGGAGGCCGCGGCAATAACGCGTTCAAATCGCCGACGAACCGCACGCCGCGGAAAGCCGAACCCGGACAGCCTGGCGAATCGCTGAACCTGAGCCTTGAACTGAAAGTTCTCGCCGACGTAGGGCTGGTCGGCTTACCGAATGCCGGTAAATCGACTTTACTGGCGACCATAAGCGCCGCGAGGCCGAAGATCGCCGATTATCCTTTTACGACGCTGGAACCCAACCTCGGCATCGTGAAACTCAGCGATTACCGGAGCTTCGTGGTCGCGGATATTCCCGGTTTGATTGAAGGCGCCCACAGGGGTAAAGGTCTTGGTGTTCAGTTTCTCAAGCACATAGAGCGTACCAAGGTTCTGCTGTTTATGATCGAATCACAGGCTGAGGATATCGAAAAAAATTACTCGCTTCTGAAAAAAGAAATCAAAGCGTTCAATCCTCAGCTTCTCAAACGTCCGCGCCTGGTCGCGCTCACTAAATCGGATCTCACGGAACAGCCTCCGAAGAAAAGCAAAATGAAAGACGGCACGCCGGTCTTGGTGATCTCTTCCGTCGCTCAATCGGGCATGGATCAGCTTCTGAAAAAACTATGGATAATGATAGGACGGGATTAATCAAGAAAAATTTTCACTTTACCCGGCATTCATGTTTAAGATGCGAACAAAAAAACAAATCTTTAATTTTGACTAAAAAAATAAATGAGTTTATATCAGTTTTATTAATCAATTTAAACGTTCCCAGGAGATTATCATGGACATTCGAATCATACCGGCTCAGGCGAACCAGAAAAAACCAAAACCGGCCGATGAAACCAAATTAGGGTTCGGAAAATTTTTCAGCGATCATTTTTATCATGTTACCTACAAAGACGGCCAGGGCTGGCACAATCCTACCATTGAACCGTACCGCTCGCTGTCGCTTGATCCGGCCGCTATGGTGCTCCATTACGCGCAGGAAATATTCGAAGGGCTGAAAGCTTATCGCGGAAAAGAAAACGGGATTTACTTATTCCGCCCGAAAGACAATCTCGCACGCCTGAACCGGTCCGCCAAACGCCTGTGCATGCCGGAAATCAATATCGACGAGGCACTGAAAGGCATGAAAGAGCTCGTCAAGATCGATCAGGACTGGATTCCCAAAAGCAGGGGAACCTCGATGTACATCCGCCCTACGATGATCGCTACGGAAGCGTCGGTCGGCGTAAAAGTGTCGTCGGAGTATTTATTTTACATCATTGTCGGTCCCGCGGGTGCGTATTATGCCGAAGGATTTAATCCGGTGAAAATATATATATCCGATCATTACATCCGCGCGGCGCGGGGAGGTCTGGGAGAAGCGAAAACCGGCGCCAATTACGCCGCAAGTCTTCTGCCTGCCAAAGAAGCGAAAGAAAAAGGTTTCGCGCAGGTGCTCTGGCTCGACGCGCTCGAACTGAAGTACGTCGAGGAGGTCGGCACGATGAACATGTTCTTCCGTTTCGATGACGAAATCGTAACCAGCCCGCTGACAGGAACGATTCTTCCCGGTATCACGCGTTATTCCATGATGAGCCTGCTGAAAGACTGGGGCATCACCGTCAATGAAAGAAAAATAAGCATCGAGGAAGTGATTGACGGCGCTAAAAGCGGACGGCTGAAGGAAGCCTTCGGCACCGGCACCGCCGCGATCATTTCACCGGTAGGCGAATTATTCTACAAGGGCGAACGTCATACCATCAACCAGTTCAAGGTCGGCGAGATGTCCCGAAAACTGTATGACGAGTTATTGAGCATTCAATACGGAGAACGGCCCGACCCGCACGGATGGGTGGAACGGATCGCGTAGTATCCGATTACTGTGAAGTCACAAAGGCGCGAAGGAACAAAGAACTGTTTTATACATTCATGCAAGCCCGGCAAAGTTCAGGGAAAACGCAACGGAAAACGAGACACGCCTGAATAAAGTTGAGCGATTTTTTGTTTTTTGGCATGTTGTATAGCCTGAAAAATCAGTAAAAAAAAGAAACTTTTTTTTCGTTCATCCGTATAACCGAAACGTATGTTTGTAAATCATTTCATTCACCAACCAAGCAAGGAAAGCAAGTATGAAACAAACCCTCATCCTGCTCATTATGGGAGTGTTCATAATGACTGATCAGTTTGTCTATGGACAACAGAAAGAACGCAAGGAAATCGCCGATAAAGACAAATGGAACCTGGCGGATCTTTACGCTTCGGATGACGCCTGGAAAACCGCGAAAGAAAAATTGACGGCACAGATTCCCTCTCTTCAGAAATACCGCGGCAAATTAAGTGAATCCGCCCAGCAGTTGTTCGAATGCGCGGAACTCGTGACGAATATGTCCAAAGAATTCTCACGCCTGATCAGTTACGCCTCGATGTCGTCTGACCAGGACACGCGCGAATCCAAGTACCAGGCCATGTCGCAGGAAATGGGGCAGGTCGGCGCGATGTTCGGAGCAGCGGCTTCTTTTATTGAACCCGAAATTCTTAAAATTGACAAAAAAATCATCGATGGATTTATTGAAAAAGAACCAAAACTTAAACCCTTTACATTTTATTTAAATGATATCCTCCGCCGTAAAGCCCACACCGGCTCCGAAGGCGAGGAAAAAATCATTGCCGACGCGGGACTGATGTCAGACGCGGCCTCGCGCATTTACGGTATTTTCTCAAACGCTGAGTTTCCTTATCCGGAAGTGACCTTATCCGACGGAAAAAAAGTCAAACTGGATCAGGCCGGATTCGGGATCAGCCGCACGCTGGCCAACCGTGACGACCGCAAGCTGGTATTCGCGACGTACATGAACAAGCTCAATGAATACCGCCGGACCTTCGGCACGGCGCTGTATTCCGAAATCAAGACGCACATGTTTACCAAGAACGCGAAAAAATACGCTTCCTGTCTTGAAGCCTCGCTCGACGCGAACAACATACCCGTCGACGTTTATCACAATCATATAAAAAACGTCAATCAGAATCTGCCCTCGTTCCACCGTTACCTGAAATTACGCCAGCGGATGATGGGCGTAGACCAGCTGCATTATTATGATTTGTACGCTCCGCTCGTCAGCGGCGTCGACCTGAAATATACAGTCGATGAATCCAAAAAACATATACTCACGTCGCTCGCTCCGTTAGGCAAAGATTATGTGTCCGTCGTTCAGAAAGCGTTTGACGAACGCTGGATCGATATGTACCCGACGACCGCGAAACGGTCCGGCGCCTATTCCAACGGTTCCGCGTACGATGTGCATCCGTACATTCTCATGAATTACCAGGGCCAGTACAACGACCTAACGACGCTGATTCATGAGCTCGGCCACACGATGCAGAGTTATCTGTCCAACAAAAAACAGCCTTACATTACCTCCCAATACCCGATCTTCGTCGCCGAAGTCGCTTCCACGTTCAATGAAGCCCTGCTGATCGATTATATGCTCAAGACCATCAAGGACGACAATGTTCGGCTTTCGCTGCTCGGTAATTTCCTTGAGAACATAAAAGGAACTGTTTTCCGGCAGACACAATTTGCGGAATTTGAACTGAAGATCCATGAGCTGGCGGAAAAAGGCGAAGCGCTGACCGGCGACCGGTTCAATGAGATCTATTATGATATCACGAAGAAATATTACGGCCACGACCAGAATGTCTGTATCGTTGACGACGAGATCAAAGCCGAATGGGCGTTCATTCCCCACTTTTATTATAATTATTATGTGTACCAGTACGCCACGTCGTATACGGCTTCAGCGGCATTATCTGAAAAAGTCCTGGCCGGTGATAAAGCGGCGGCGGGCAAATACATTGATTTCCTTTCGGCAGGCGGTTCAGATTATCCCATCGCGCTCCTGAAAACAGCAGGCGTCGATATGATGACCGTCGAGCCCATGAAACTGACCATGGACAAGATGAACCGCGTCATGGACGAAATGGATAAGATCCTGGATAAGCAAAAATCCGGAAAGAAAGAGACGGAGAAAAAGTAAGAAAATCAGATCAATGCAAGAAAAAGGCGTCCGATCTCCGGACGCCTTTTTCTTTTTAGACTTTCGCTTTAATCTTCGCTGATCACGATGATTTTGTCTTTGTCCGTAAACGGGATCATTTCGGACTTCTTCGGGCTGACCACGATGCCGTACGCTTTTTCGGGATTATCCCTGTGCTGTTCCAGTTTGTATCCGATCGCGATCTCGTTTTTCTGTGCTGCCGATTCGAGGATCGTATAGAAATTGACGGGCTGACCCGGTTTGATATAACGCGTAACAGGCTTCAGGTAAATCTCGTTGCCCTCCTCGTCGAACAGGTCCTCGAAGACTCCCTTCAGTTCCTTGTTCTCGGAAAGCTGAGCAAGCATGAGGCTGGTCAGTTTATCGCTGACGATGAAATCATTGACTTTCGTGACGGCGGCCAGTTCACGGTTCCGGATATCCAGCATTTCACTGACGACATTGATCGAAACGCCGGTTTTTTCCACGATATCCCTGAGATGGAGCAGCGTGATCATCGTCAGCGAATCGGCTTCCTGGATGTCTTTCATGTCGGAATAGCACAGAATCACCACATTATGGAATTTGCCCAGTCCGAGTGAATCCAGGAGTTCCCGGTCGGTCGTGTCGCCTTTGATAAACGTGATGGCCTGGTTCTTAATTTGCGATTTGACTTCCTCAATTTCATTCTGATATTGTTCGCTGTCAGCGACAATCGTGATGGAAGAGCCTGCAGCGACATAATCATCAAGATTTTTAATAATTGTCGGAGCCTTATGATTCCATCCGAGGATCAGCGTCTGGTCAGTTTTCTTTCCGGACTTTTCTCCGCTGGTAATCATTCCGTTATTGATATCGTAGCTCGTCTTTCCGGATAAAATAATCGTATCGTCATCTTCCGCGATCGCGATCAGCTGGTCATCGGATTCCAGTTTCGTATCGGCGGGAGGATTAATCATGATTTGTCCCGATTTTTTGCGTAATCCGAATATCGCCGAGTCATCGTAGGCGAAGACGGCCTCTCGGAAAGACCTGCCTGTCAGTTTCGGTTCGTTCTGGAAATATATTTCCACTCCGCCGAAATCCAGCAGTTCGATGAACACCACGCTGAGACCCGAATGACGGCAGGTCTGCACGGTGATGCGCGAGATCAGGTCGTCGGAGAGCAGGACGCACAGTTCTTCTTTCCCGACCATCTGCGCGACGGAGGCGTTGGACGGCTCCTTGATTTCCGCGACGATGTGATAAAGGTCCTTTTTCCTGTCCGGATTGTTGACGATCGCGAGCACGGTTTTGATCACGTGCGCGTCCGCCATCCCTTCTTCCGGGGAAAGCACAACAATGGACCGCGCGCCGTTCGGATTGACAAGATTCAGGTCATCCATATCGATGGAACTCCCCGTCCGGCAGACGATGCGCGTGTTTTTGAAATCACCGATCTTGGTTTTCAGTTCGTCTTCCATCTCAACTTTGTCTTTGTCGGCAAGAATGACGATGGCAGGATTCTTTCGGTTCATGTTCGCGGCGATGATTTCGGACACCAGCGTGTAGATTTTTGACGACCAGCCGAGTATGACGGTATGATCTTTTTCGATGACTTTTGAACGGCCCTTGCGGAGATTGTCGAGTTTGTCGCCGATGCCGGTGTTGATAATACCGATCAGCGCGCTGAGTATGAAAATACCCACCAGCGTGACCAGGAGCATCACAAGTCCGAACGCCCCTTCATCGCCGCCCATAGTGCCGGGATCCAGCGTTCGCATCAGGCTTTTCCAGAAAGCCTCGAAGTACGTGTAATCTTCCGCCTCGGGGCTTTCTTTGGGAATCAGGTTGGTCACCCAGACAAACAGCGCGAAAATCGAAACGAGTATGACGCTGGAAATGCCCAGCAAACCCATCAGGGCCGGGGCGCCTTTGGACATGATGTTGTCAAACCGGTAGCGTACCCGCGCGCCGAACGTAACAGCGGAATCTTCTTTCATAAGCGTCCTTTCGGTTAGTAATAACTATTGAGTAAGAAAAGTCTTCATCATATCATCGGGGGTTCGGGCGTCAGGAAAGAACGAAATGATTTTCAGGATAATATTTTCGACGACCGAATCCGGGCAAGAAGCGCCGCTGGTCATGGCAATGACGACCGGGCGGATGTCCGGAAGATATTTCTCCGTTGTCCGTTCCCGTTTATCGTGAACGGAGAAATGCAGGATCGAGTCGCGGGACAGAATTTTCTCCGATGATTCGATGTAATAAGAAGGAAGTTTCTGTTCGCACAGTTCGACCAGGTGGGAGGTATTGGAACTGTTGTAACCTCCGGCCACAATCGCCAGATTCGCCTGATCCTCCAGTAACCGGTAGACGGCCTGCTGGTTGTCGTGGGTCGCATAACATAACGTGTCGAGCGTATCGGCGAAATGCGTATGCGAAGTCCCGGCGGTCGACTTGTATTTATCCGTTATGGTTTTTCTTAAAAAATCGGAAATCGCCTGGGTATCCGCCGCGAGCATGGTGGTCTGGTTGACAACGCCGATTCGTTCCAGGTCGCGGTGTACGTCGAATCCCTGAGAATGCTGTCCGCTGAAGAGCGAAGAAAATTCCGCGGGGTCGCGTTTTCCGAGCATAATATCCGCGAGCTGTTTCGCCTGCTCCATGTCCCTGATGATGAGCGCCGGGGCGGTTTGAGCGATATGCGAGAATGTGGCGCGTGTTTCCTCGTGGCCGGGTTTGCCGTGGATGATAACGGTGAACCGGTCATTACCGATGGATTTTCCCTTGTTCCATACTTTCTGAACGAACGGGCATGTGGCGTCATACTGCAGAGGTTTGATGCCGCAGGATTCAATCCGGTTCATGATTTCCACCGTAGTCCCGAACGCGGGAATGATCACGATATCATCCCCGTTCAGATCGTCCCATGGGACCAGCGGTTCGCCGGAAGGTTTCATGATGAACCGGATGCCCCGTTTGACAAGATCGAGGTTGACCTCCGGATTATGGATCATTTCGCTCAGCAGATATATCCGGCGGCCGGGATTTTCATCGATGGCCTTATAGGCGATCTGGATCGCGTGTTCGACGCCGTAACAGAATCCGAAATGACGAGCGATCAGAAACTGTACGGGTCCGAAGTCAAGCCTCGTCGGAGAATAATCTTTTTTACGCGGGTCTTTCTGGTTGCGGATTCTTTTTATCCCGGCGATTAAAGGGCTGCGGTAGTACGTGGGAATGGTGAATTGTTTCATGCAGGATTGCAGATTATAAAAAATAAATCAGGCCGGACCATTGATTACCGCAGGATCCGCAATAATAAAAATGATCCACGTCTTCCCAGGTCAGGTCCGGTTCACGTGCGCCGGGGTGAATTTCACAGCCGATATAATAAATGCCTTTTCGTTTGCATTCGGGGCAAAGCTCGTCGGGAATGAGCCGGTTACAGCATCCTTTTGTCATGTTTTCAGCCATAGAAATTCCGTTCCCGGCTACATGGTATGGATCAGTTCGCGTATGCCGTTCCAGACAATCTGGACGCCGATCGCGAGAAGAATGAAAGCGGACAGTTTGGATATCGTCGCCGAGCCGCTTTTTCCGAGCCTTCGCAGAACATTCGCTGAATAGCGGTAAAACAAAAACACGGTGGTGGCGGCCAGGGCGATTCCCACGGCGACTCCGGCCAGCTGAATATACGTCTTGAGATCCAGCAGAGAGCCCGCGGGGACCAGCGTCAGCGTGATTGCCATCGAGCCCGGACCCGCAGTGACCGGCATGGTCAGGGGGAAAAACGCCTTATCGTGCATTTTTGTCTGAAGCTCTTCCTGTTCGTCATGCGAGATTTTCGGCGCGTTGTTCAGCATCGACCAGGCCGTGTGGAACAACAGCAACCCGCCGGCAATGCCGATGACAGGTATCGATATGCCCAGTATGTTCAAAACCCACCCTCCGACAATCAGAACCCCGAACAGCAGGAAAAACGTATTCACTCCGATCTTTCTCGCCAGTTTGTGCCGAATCCTGTCATCAACTGAAGACGTCATTTCCAGAAACACGGGCGCCATCGCGGGAGGATTGAGTATGGGAAATAAGGCCAGAAAACTGATGGCCATATAATTTCCGAAATCGGCGAAAAACTTGTGTTCCATTAAAACGGCGTTCCTTCCTTTTGGATTACGCAATATATAATATTTAACTCACAATTGTGAAATGTTTTCTAAAAAAATTAGTTTAAGCTATATGAAATGCGGCATTTTATTGAAACCGGCATTGATTTTGAAGTCTGATTTTACATAAATAATTAAAAGTAAAGCAATGCTCGGCATAAGATAAATGTGAGTGATTGGAGAAAATACAAGTTCAAATCAAATTTCCAGGGACAACAAACCGAAACACTGTTTCCCGAAAGAAATCATGACCGATAAAACAAAAAATCAAAACCGGCTTGCCGGATCTTCAAGCCCTTATCTTCAACAGCACGCGTCGAATCCGGTTGACTGGTATCCATGGAGCGAAGAGGCGTTTGAGCTTGCCCGCCGTGAAGACAAACCCGTATTTCTGTCGATCGGATATTCGACCTGCCACTGGTGTCATGTCATGGCGCATGAATCGTTTGAGGATGAGGAAGTCGCCGGTATGCTGAATCAATATTTTGTTTCCGTCAAACTGGACCGCGAGGAACGCCCGGATCTCGATCAGTTGTACATGTCATTTGTTCATGCGCTGACAGGCCGCGGCGGATGGCCGATGTCGGTGTTTCTGACTCCCGGCCGTAAACCTTTTTTTGCGGGAACGTATTTTCCCAAACACCCGCGCGGAGGACAAACGGGGTTTATGGATTTGCTCAACGCAATTCATGATGCCTGGAGCCGGAGAAAAGATGATGTGCTGCAGTCCGCGGAGGAAATACTGCATCAGCTTAAGCAGAAAAAAGATTCAGGAAACATCCGTGCGATACCGGAAAAAGCGACTGATATTGCTTTTGATCAACTCAGTTCCGCGTTTGACTCTGACTACGGCGGATTCGGAGAAGCGCCAAAATTTCCGACGCCGCACCACCTGCTTTTTCTTCTCCGCTACTGGAAAAAAACGGGATATGCCGAAGCGTTATGGATGGCTGAATACACTCTGAAAAAAATGCGCTACGGAGGAATCTGTGATCAGCTGGGAGGAGGATTTCACCGTTATTCCACCGACCGGCACTGGAGGCTCCCGCACTTTGAAAAAATGCTGTATGACCAGGCGCTGCTGAGCATGGCTTTCACCGAAGCTTTTCAAATCACTGGAAAAGATTTTTACAGAAACACCGGCGGCGAAATTCTGGATTTTGTGTTGGTGAGCATGACATCGCCCGAAGGGGGATTCTGGTCGGCCTACGACGCGGACAGCGAAGGAGAGGAAGGCAGATTTTATTTATGGTCTGAAACCGAATTGATGTCTTTGCTTGGGCCTAATGACTTTCATTTCGTCAAACATGCCTGGAATACGATGCCTGAGGGCAATCATGCGGATGAATCATCGGGCCGGCCGACCGGATTGAATATATTATATCAAGACAAGGACAGCGACGTTCTGGCGTACGAGCAGGGGATTTCAGTACAGGAGTGGCTGACCGTCAAAAAACGAATTCAGGATTTGCTTATTAAAGTCAGGAACAGCAGGGTTCCGCCGTTCCTTGATGATAAGATCCTGACAGACTGGAACGGCCTGATGATCGCAGCGCTTGCGAAAGCGTCGGCGTCATTCGGTAACCGTCCTTACCTTGAAGCTGCCGAATCGGCCTGGAAATTCGTTAACACGCATCTTCGCGATTCTCAGGGCCGTCTCCTGAAAAGCTGGCGTAACGGCCGGACGGTCATGAGCGGCCATCTGGACGATTACGCGTTCATCATCTGGGGACTGATCGAATTGTATGAGGTCTCCGCTGTTCCGGATTACCTTCGCGAGGCCGTTTCGCTGACCAATACGATGATTGCTGATTTCTGGGATTCCGGACAGCACGGGTTTTATCTTGCCTCAGGAACAGCGACCGACCTGATTTTGCGGAACAAAGAATGTTCCGACGGAGCCTATCCGTCCGGAAATTCAGTTGCCGCTCATAACCTGATCAGGCTGGGAAGAATGACAGGGAATACCGGCTGGATCGCGATGGCCGGACAAACCGGCGCCGCCTTTGCCGATGAGATCAGGCGTGCCCCATCGGGATTTACTCATTATTTATCGGCATTCATGATGCTGAATCATTCAGGAACCGATATCCTGGTTACCGGGAATCCGGAATCGCATGAATACCGGAATCTCGTCTCAGCCCTGGGGAAAAAATATCTGCCCGATAAGACGATTCTGTACCGTGATGACCGCAATGCCGGAGAACTTCATGATCTGGCGCCTTTTCTGCTTTCTTTTCCCGTGATCCCGGACGGAGTCCGGTGTTACATCTGCAAAGGACAAGTTTGCGAGTCGGTGATCGGTTCCGCATCCGAGCTGGATGATTACATTTAGGTATCTGCCGATGCATGCGTTTACCGACGAACAATTACCAGTTTTTTTCCTGCGGTAAGGCTCATTCCGGGCGAATAATTTTTCCGCACACTCATCGGACCGGATAAAAACTTGTATCCGAATATTTTTTTTCCTATCTTGCGTGCGCAACTGACCAAAGACCGAATAACGATTGGAAGGACAACGTATGGCCATCACGAAACGAGAACAGGATTATTCGCAATGGTACATTGACATCGTCATGCAGGCACAGCTGGCGGATTACGCGCCGGTCAAGGGTTGCATGGTCATCCGCCCGAACGGATACGCGATCTGGGAACTGATCCAGCAGTCGCTCGACCGGATGTTCAAGGAAACCGGACATGTCAACGCCTATTTCCCGCTTTTTATCCCTGAAAGCTTTATCAATAAGGAAAAAGAGCATGTGGAGGGGTTTGCTCCCGAATGCGCCGTTGTCACTCACGGCGGCGGGAAAGAACTGGAGGAACGGCTCTACGTCCGGCCAACGTCCGAAACGGTGATCTGGAGCATGTATAAGAACTGGATCCACTCATACCGCGACCTTCCGCTGCTGATCAACCAGTGGGCGAATGTCGTGCGCTGGGAAATGCGTACGCGCCTTTTTCTCCGGACTACGGAATTTCTGTGGCAGGAAGGGCATACCGCCCACGCCACGTATGAGGAAGGCGAGGAGGAAACGGTAAAAATGCTGAATGTATATAAGCGGTTCGCCGAAGAATTTATGGCGGTGCCCGTATATCACGGAAGGAAGACGAACGCCGAAAAATTCGCCGGCGCGCTGCACACCTACTGTATTGAGGCAATGATGCAGGATAAAAAAGCCCTTCAGGCGGGAACCTCCCACAACCTCGGCCAAAATTTCGCGAAAGCGTTCGACGTCAAATTCCAGGACGCCAACAAGGAACTGCAGTACGTTTACGCGACAAGCTGGGGCGTCAGCACACGGCTGATCGGCGCGCTGATCATGGCGCACAGCGACGACCTCGGACTTGTGCTTCCCCCGAAACTGGCGCCGACACAGGTTGCCATTGTCCCGATCTATAAGGATGACACTGAACGAAACTCGACCGTCACGCTGGCCCATCAGATTAAAAACCAATTGATCGAAAAAAATATCCGCGTCCTCGTGGACGACCGCGACCAGTACCGGCCAGGCTGGAAATTCAACGACTGGGAACTCAAAGGCGTCCCTGTCAGAATGGAAATCGGGCCGAAAGACGTGCAGAACGGACAGGTCGTCCTCGCGCGCAGAGACAAACCCGAGAAATCATTCAAGGAAACTGTTGCCGTCTCAGAAGCCGTGAACCGCGCTCCCGCGCTGCTGGACGAAATTCAGTCAAATCTGTTCAGCCGCGCGAAAGAATTCCGCGACAGTCGCACCTTTAATATTTCGACGTACGATGAACTGAAAACGCTGATGAACAGCGATCAGGGTTTCGCGCGCTGTTTCTGGGCCGGCTCGGACGCCGATGAGGCAAAGATCAAGGACGACATGAAAGCGACCGTCCGTTGCATCCTGTTTGAAACGTCCGGCGAAAAAGGGACCTGTTTCATGACAGGCAAGGAAACCGACGTCCAGGTGATCATCGGAAAAGCGTATTAACCGGGACGAAGATATGTGTTTTATTTGTTCTGCGATAAACCCCACAACGTCACAACGGGAGGTGTTCGATGTATATTCATGAAACTGGAAAAGGATTACCGGTTGTTCTCGTGCACGGTTATCCGCTGAATCATCAGATCTGGACTCATCAGTTTCCCCTGTCCTCGCATTATCATATCTACGCTCCCGACCTGCCGGGTTTCGGACAATCCCGCCTTCAGGTCATTCATTCGATGGAAGAATATGCCGACCGCATTTACCAGATGCTGGAATTCCGCGGACTGAACAAGGTGGTGATGTTCGGGCATTCCATGGGCGGATACATCACGCTGGCATTTGCCGAAAAATATCCCGATATGCTGATGGGACTCGGGATGATCAATTCCCGGGCTTCCGCCGATTCCGAGGATACGAAGAAATACCGCCACGATCAGATGCTGAAGATCAAGAACGAGGGAACCGCGCCGGTCATACCGTCCATACCGTCGCGCCTGCTGGCCCCGGAAACGATTGAGAACAAACCCCATGTAGTGCAGGCGTTCGGAAAGATCATTGAGACCGCAACGGCCGAAGGAATGATTCTAGCCCTGCACGCCATGGCCGTCCGCAAGGATCACCGTGACCTGCTGAAACAGCTTGACATTCCGGTCCTTGTGATTGCCGGCAAGGATGACCAGCATGTGACGGCGGAAGAATCCCGCGCCATGGCCGATGGCCTCAAAAAAGGCACATACGTGGAAATTGATTCCGCCGGTCATATGTCGATGATGGAACAGCCTGAAATCGTTACGGCGAAAATGCAGCATTTTCTGAGTCAATTCCAGACGGAGACCTGAACCGGGTGTTACGGTTATCAATCTAAAAAATAATTAACGGAAAAGGCCGGTCTGTCAGAACCCTAATCCAGGCTGTTCCTGCAGAAACCGCATATCAAAGCTTTTGCGGTGAATCGTGGACAACCCGTGCTCTTTGATGGCCCGGACATGTTCGGGCGTCGGTAGCCTTTATACTTGAAAAATGATATTGCGGAAAGATCGGGTCATATTCGTTCATGAACCGGTTGCGTGTGATTTTCGCAAGAATCGATGCCTCCGCGATGCAGAGACATTGATTTAACCACTTAAATCCCAATTTTTTATATCGTGTTTGCGGCAGCGCTTATTTGTTCAGTGTTGTATTTCGTTTGTAATAGATTCCTGATATTCCTACAAATCCTTTTTAAGATAGATCATATCGACAAGTTGTATGTCGCCCTCGAAAATCGGGTGGTCGTAATTGTCCGTAAAAAAATTCTTTTCCCGATGTGATTTTTCAAATCCGCAACTTTCATAAAACGACAAGATGGCCGGAGTTTCGCCTGTCCCGACTAGCATGGTTTTGAAGTCGTTTTTGTAGAAATCAGAAATGAAATTTATCAGCGCTCTGCCGTACCCCTTGCCCTGATATTGCTTGTATGTCGCTATGTTTTTCAGCTCGCAGGTTTCGCTGTTGACCGGCACGACGACGCAAACGCTTTTCAAATCATCGTCATATAAAGCGAATAAGTCTCCGCCCGGCAAATACTTGTCGATCATATTTTCCTGCTCGTCAGCCAGTAACAATAAGTCAAGGAACTGTTTTTTATTTTCGGTAATTTTTTCTATTTTCACCATCTCTCTTTTATTTCCTGATTTGTCAGGTTTATCTTTCCGTTGTATCGCCCCGTAAAATCGCTAACGGTTGGGTATAGTTACTGATCTTATATTGCTATATTGGAGCGATAAGAACAATTACTTATATTTTCCTTCTATCATCTTTGCTCCTTTTACTCAAAATATTCATTCATTGGATTTTTTATCTTTTCAATTGCTTTTTTGGAGACGTGAGTATATAAATCTGTCGTTTTTGACTTACGTGTCCCAATAACTTTTGTATGTATCGCAAATCTGTACCTTTAAATGTGTTGCGAACTGTAAGGCAATATGTGCAGAATTTTTCGGACAAACTCTATAAGAAACTTAATTGACAGTATTAAAAAAGTCAAAAAAATTATTTCTTATGCCGCTGAAATTCTATCTTTTTGCCGTAAATTCCATATTTAATTTTGTAAATGGACGTGCCAACAAAAACACACATTGCCGTTCAGAACCCGAACCCCAGCTGTTCCTGCAGAAACTGCATGCAGAAGGTTTTCCGGTGAATCGTGGAAAGCCCGTGCTCTTTGATCGCCCTGATATGTTCCGGCGTCGGATAGCCTTTATGCCGGGCAAAATTGTATTGAGGGAAGATCGGATCATACTCATTCATCAGCCGGTCGCGCGTGACTTTCGCGAGAATCGACGCCGCCGCAATCGCAAAACTTTTTGAATCGCCCTTGACGATTGCGCGTTGTTTTGTCCCGAAAGCGTGATGGTCGGGAAACGGCAGTTTATTGCCGTCGACAAGAATAAAATCGGGCTTCAGCGTCAGCAATTCGGCGCATCGCCGCATTCCGTATAAAGATGCCTGGAGGATGTTAATTTTATCAATGGTTTCGTGATTGACAATTTCGACATGAAACGCCGCCGCGCGTTCCCGTATCAGTTCAAAGAATGTTTCCCGTTCCTGTTCGGATAATTGTTTGGAATCCGTTACGCCCTCGATGATCGTTTCGGGTTCGAACACCACGCCCGCGACAACCACAGGCCCGGCCAGCGGCCCGCGGCCCGCCTCATCCACGCCAATGACATGGCGGCAACCCATGGCCCAGCATTCCCGTTCATATGTCAGCATATCCGTCATTGTATTATCCAAAAAAAAAAGCCGGCTCTTGAAGAACCGGCCTGAATGTAATCGGGTCGATGTAAAAAACCAAGAACTTTTTACTTGGTCGCCGCCCACTTATGAACTTCAGAACGGAACCATTCGTCCGCTTCGTCGGTCCACTTAAAGTTATGGCGGATGTATTCCATAGTTTCCTTTTCCGTATCGGTGTACTTGTTTCCGTCTCTTACGAGATTGAACAGGGTTTCCGCGTCAGCTTTGGAAATGCGACCGTCGCCCTGGCCTTCAACGGCCTTTTTCGCCGCTTCCACTAAACCGCGGTCGTATTTCTTTCCGTCGATCTCGGTATAATAAGATTCGCCGGCCTGCTTTTTGTTGAATTCGTCAAGCGCCTGGCGTTCTTTTTGTTTTTCGTACTGGGTCGCGGAAAGGACAATCTTCTTGTTCTCCTTGTCGAACTCGATGACCAGCAGGTTCAGTTCGGTGCCTTCGGACAGGGCGTCTTTCTTTTCGGTTTTCGGCAGGTGCGATGTCGGGATGAACCCTTCCACGCCCAGCGGCAGGGAAACGATGATGCCCTTCTCGATGGACCGCATGACTTTTCCTGTGGTTTCAGTGCCCGGGGCGTATGCGTCGGTGAAAGTGTCCCACGGATTGTCGGATACGTGCTTGTGGCTCATGGAAATACGGCGGTTTTCCTTGTCGATGCCCATGATGACTACTTCGATCTCGTCGCCCTTTTTGACGATTTCGTTGGGATTGCGGACTTTTTTCGTCCAGGACAGATCGGAGATGTGAACCAGCCCGTCGATGCCGGGTTCCAGTTCCACGAACACGCCGAAATTGGTAAGGTTGCGGACTTTGCCGAGATGCTTGCTGCCGATGGGGTATTTGTTGTCCACCTGGTCCCAAGGATCGTTCTGCAGTTTCTTGATGGACAGCGAGATCTTGCGGTCTTCCGCGACAATGCTGACCACTTCGGCCTCGACTTCGTCGCCGATCGCGAAGATCTGGGAAGGATGCTTGATCGTCTGGTTCCACGACATTTCCGAAATATGGATAAGTCCCTCGATGCCTTTTTCGATTTCAATAAAGGCGCCGTAATCGGTGATGGAAACGATTTTGCCCTTGACGATCGAATTGATCGTGTATTTCTGGGCGGCTTTCAGCCAGGGTTCTTCCTGCATCTGTTTCATGCCGAGCGAGATCCGGTCCTTGTGTTCGTTGAAATCGATCACCATGACTTTGACTTTTTCGTCGAGCTTGACGATTTCAGACGGATGCTTGACGCGTCCCCAGGACATATCGGTGATATGCAGAAGCCCGTCCACGCCGCCGAGGTCGATGAACGCGCCGAAATCGGTAATGTTCTTGACGGTTCCGTCAAGGATCTGGCCTTTCTGGAGCTCGGCCAGGATCTTCTCGCGCTGACCGCGGGTGGATTCCTCAATCAGGACACGGCTGCTGACGACGACATTCTTGCGGATATTGTTGATCTTCACGACTTTGAACATCAGTTCCCGGCCGACGTATGCGTCGAAATCACGGATCGGCTTGACATCGATCTGGGATCCGGGAAGGAAACAGTCGACTCCCATGACGTTCACGACCATGCCGCCTTTGATCCGTTTCGAGATCACGCCGCTGACGACTTCACCGGTTTCAGAATACTTGGAAATTTTTTCCCAAACGCGCATGAAATCCGCTTTCTTGTGCGACAGGATCACCTGGCCGTCTTTATCCTCGAGATTGTCCAAAAAAACCTCGATTTCATCGCCGACTTTAAACTTGTCCAGGTTATCGCTGAATTCCGCCAGGGGAATGATGCCTTCGCTTTTGAAGCCGATATCGACTTTGACTTCCGTCTGCCCGATCTTCAGGATCCGGCCCTTGACGATTTCGCCCGCAGTGATCTTGCTCAGCGTGTTCTCGTACAGGGACATGAGACTGCTGATCTCGTCTTCATCGTAGTCAATGTGGGACTCTTTGAACTGGTCGAGCGGAATGATGGGTTTTCCGTACGTCCGTTTGGGGTTGGTGGTTTTGGTTTCGGTCATTTAATTGTTTGCTTCGCCTCAGACCCGGGATCGGTTCCCGCGCACATGGTATCGGCAAAAACTCCTGTTAAAAGCCCCGGGCTTGCGGGGGTTGGTGATGCGTCCGTGCGGTGACGCAGGGTTAATTAAAATGGACGCTATTATAGGAAAAGGCAATGATAATAGCAAATAAAAAAACCCGCTTTTTTAATGCGGGTTTTTTGGTATGATCTGAATGGATTCCTATGACTGCTGAGGCGGGGTCACCACCTGAATTTTTTTCCGACGCGTTCGTTTGACCAGCCTGACAATCAAATACACGATCAGGAAAATCAGGGCAAAAACCGGTATGCCGGCGATCAGGAAAGCGATCGTGCCGCTCAGGATGACCGCGAATCCCTTGACGCCGTGCACGAATCCGTCTCCAATCGTCGCCCAGAATCCGCCGCTGGAACTGACCGACACGGGATACGGCTCATGCATCGTGACACGGATGGTCGATAATGACGCCTGGTCGGCCAGGTACCGCTTCCGGCCCTCGAACCGTTCGATGTCCTCGCGGATGCCTGTCAGTTCCCGTTCGACTTCCATGATTTCACGGACGTTTTTCGCCGCTTTCAGGATCTCCTGCATCCGGGCTTCCGCTTTTTTCTTGTTGACCAGCCGGGCTTCGAGATCAAAAAATTCCTCGCTCACGTCCGTGCCTTTCACGCCTTCCACTTCAACTTTTTTCGCCAGGTTTTTAAATTCGATCATCGCCGTTTCAAATTTGTCGGATGGGACGCGGATCTCGATGTTTCCCCGTTTTACGCCGGAATAGGGAATGTCCATTTTTGAATCGGATATAAACCCGCCCAGGGAATCCGTGACTTTCTGGAGTTTTACCATGCATTCGTCATATTTTTCAATTTCCATCGTCAGGTCGCCGTTTTTGATAATCATCCTGTTTTTGATTTCGGAGGGTGATTTGATTTCAACGGCCTGTTTTCCTGATGATTCGATTCCGGGAAGATTCAGGACGGCGCTGATGCCGGGTTGGCCTCCGCTCAAAGCGTCTCCGGTACTGGCTGCCCCGCCGCTCAGTTTGCCGGTTTTAGCGGCTGCGGTGCGGCTCTTCACCGACGTTCGTCCGTCACTTACTTTTGCCGTTTCTGAACTGACGCTCTCATCATAACCGCCTTCTTCCCTGTCGAGTTTTTGATTGGATAAATCCGAAGATTTTCCGCAGGACAAAACCAGTACTGCGAAAAAAGAAAAAATGATTCCGTTTCTAACTATTGTCCGCATATACATTCTCCCCGTTTTATTCGCAAAATAAAATCAATTGACTTACTGTCACGGTCAATGTAAATTAATTCAGAAGAAAAAACAACAAGGAAATTTTACGATGAAGGGTTTTGAACCCGCGACGCTGAACATTACGCGCGGAGACAATCCATGGAACGGAATGACCTCGACCCATGAGCAGGAAGAAGCCAATAAAAACATTGCCTCGGCTGATCTGCGCGGGCTGGATGCGGATTATTTTCCCTATTTAAAGAATTACGATATCCCTGATCGGCTTTTGGTGAGAATGAAATCCGTTCCCCGCGTTATTCTTAATTCTTTGTATTTTTCCGATCTTCTCAAAGCGGACTGCACCCGAAGAGAACCCGGCGGTACGCAGATTATCGGCTATTTCAAGGATATCGGATTCAAACGTTTGTCCCCTCGCCAGCTGACTTTGTTTTTGATTGAATCCCAGATTATTCAAACCTACTGGCATGTCGAAGCTGAGTTGAAGCTGATTTCAGAAGATGAAACCGGAGATCATTATTCCGCGCAATTTAAGGGACAGCATGTTTTCTTCACCAATGAACGGAATGTATCGCCGCTGGATTTTACGGTAAAGATAGATAAAAAAAGCGGGGAGATGACCATTATTACTTAAAGGTATGGTTGGAGAAAAAAGGAATTTTAATACTACAAACGATACACTGCATCCGACGGTGGACAGGGATAATATATATCAGAAGTTCGGGTTTGGGATCAGATAATGCAAAATATCAAACACAAGGGTTTAAACGTTTTTGGATTTATAAATATTGCATCATTGCGATCAAAACTTATCTATTTTTAAAAGGTTATCAATCATGAAAAATGCTATCTTAAGGTTTGTATCATTATTATTCATTTTCTTTCATTTCGTGAACTGCCATAAATTAAAGGCACAGGATATTAAAATAATCCCGCAGTTCGGGCATTCTTTTTTTATATATTCGGCTATGGCCATATCCGAAGATGATGAGTATATGGCCACAGCGGCCGCCAATGATATTATTATATGGAACCTGGCATCGGGGATTGAACTTGTTCGATTACCGGGATTGCAGGATGAGCCTGAGGTGTTGTCTTTTTCGTCTGACGGCAATTATTTTGCCTCCGGAGGCAGAAAAGGCTTCGTTTATGTATGGTCGCTTGAGAATAACCGGTTACTCTGGAAAGATACCGTAAACAGGGACGGAATCACTCATTTGCAATTTTCTCGGGATTCAAAATTTCTATTTATCGCCAATAAAACCAGCGATATTCAGGGTTATGAAACTCTTACGGGCACTGCCGGCTTTCGGTTCAGGCATGAAGGCTCGGTACAAAGATTCGATATTTTTAACAGCCGAATATACAGCGGTGCTGAATGCCTGTATACCTGGGACATTAAAACCGGCACGACGGTCTCCAAACAGATTTACCAGGGATGCAATAATCTTAAAGTCCTAAATGAAGACAGCGTACTGATCATGGGTCAGGATGAGTTATATATGATCAATCCGAACAACGGTCTTACCCGTTTATTAATAAAGGAAAAAACTTTTGTCACCCATTTTGATGTGTTTCGGGCTGAACGTCGGTATGCTTACTGTTCCACGTGGGCAACTCCTGACATCATGTACGGCACCTGTTCGGAAAAAGAAGCCTTCCGTCTGATTACGGATAAAAGCCTTCCTCATACCCTGTGTTATTTTCATAAGAATAATTATGCGGCGACCGGTCACCTGCCGAACAAAATATATATTTGGGATATGGCCGGGAAGAAATTACTGAGAGAATTCACCGCCAGTAAAAATATTACATTCTACCTGGCCGGTCTGTCGTTTTCATCCGATAAAAGACGTATGAGCTGTAATGCGACGAATCAGGTGATCAAGTTGTTTGATCTTCAGCGGTTCACACAACTGAATTCGAAGAAAATACAGCTGAATGATAATTCCCTGAACGCTTCAATACTTTTTCCCGATGGTAACCGTGTACTTTTCAGTGTCTCCGGCATTGATAAGTTTTTTACATGGGAAACCGGAAATCAATCGCTTAAATCCATTAATGTTAAACCAAATTTAGCATATAAAGGTGCCTATTTTCTTCCATCCGGTTTACTGATCACACATAATGATAATAAACGCCTGCTGCTTATAGATCTTACCGGTCAAAAAATCATCGCTCAGACCGAATACGAGGAATCGACGCAAAATTCGGGTGTTTTATCAGCCAATCAGGAGACGTATTATTTAAAAACCGACAATAAGATCACCGCTTATAGAACATCAGATCTGAGCAGGCAGTTCTCTGCGGATGCGGTAAAGGGGAGCATTTTGGCGGCGACGCCCGATTCCCGCTATCTTTTATTAACCACCGCGCGTAACCCGGAAGGGGAGCCGGATTCTGTCTGTTGTTTTGACCCGGTTGCGATGAATATCGAATACCGGTTTCAGGCTCATGAAAAAATGATTAATTCCGGGCGTTTTTCTTCCGACGGTAAATTCTTTTTGACAGCGTCTAATGACAAGACCATGAAATTATGGAGTTATCCCGGCTTCCGTCTTGTCCGTACCTATGCGGGCACTGAAAATAAAATTATCGAGGCCGGATTCATTAATAATGATAAACTCATCATCGCCAGCACGAACAACACTCTTCAAATCTGGGATGTGGAGAAAGCTTTTCTTACAGCGACTCTCATGGCTTCGGCGGATAATGACTGGGCCATATTTACCCCGGACGGATATTTTGACTGTTCCCCCGGAGCCAGCGAGTATATCGCCGCCATTTCGGGCATTAATGGATACCGAATCGATCAGATCGCTCCTAAATACAACCGCCCGGATATTATTCTGGAACGGCTGCACTGCACCGATATGCTTCTGATACAGCATTTACAGGCCGTTTATCAGAAAAGGTCAAAAAGAATGAAGCTGACCGAAAACAGTTTCAATCGATGGAACCAATTGCCGGTTGTCGGAAAGGTAGAAACACAACAAAACGGTCAATGGATGGATTTAAAATTTTCTTTAAATGAAAATTCAAATAAGATAATATCCTATAATATTTATATCAATGATGTACCGATTTACGGATCTAATGGCAAGATCTTGTCTGGTGATGAAAAGATGATATCCGAACGAGTGGAACTAACAGCCGGAACCAATAAAATTGAAGTCGCCTGCCGTGATGAGTTCTGGCAGGAAAGCATGCGGAGTCCGGTCTATGCCGATTATCAGGAGAAAAGAAAACCCGATTTATATTTTCTGGGATTTGGTGTGTCCAAATATCAGAAAGCGGAACTCAACCTGCAGTTTGCCGATAAAGATGCTGTTGATTTATTAAAGTGATGGAAAAACTCAGCGGTAAAGGATTCAGTAAGGTCTATACACGCGTTTATATTAATGAACAGGTTACCCGGGACTCTATCGTGAAAGCCAAGGAATTTGTCAGGAACGCCAGACCGGATGATGTGTTCATTCTTTTTATTGCCGGACATGGTATGCATGACCATGATGCGGAAGCCACGTATTATTATCTCACCTCAAACGCGGATCCGGATGACTTAAAAAACACGGCGGCTGATTATGAGACGATAGAGGATTTACTGCAGGGTATTCCACCGCGAAACAAACTGTTTCTGATGGATGCCTGCGAATCCGGTGAACTGGACGATGAGGAGCGGACAAATTTTCTGTCTCAGGCCGTTACAAAAGGTATTAATTCAAGAGGCATGAAAGTAATAAATCAGAATAAAAATACACAAAAAGAAGCTAAGCTTAAAAGAACCTTTTTATATCAGCGTGACCGGTATATATACAATGACCTGGTGCGGCGTTCCGGGGCGATTGTCTTTTCCTCTTCCAAGGGCGGCGAGTTAAGCTATGAGCGAAACGATATTGAAAACGGTTTGTTTACCGAATATATCATGAAAGCTCTTTCAACCAGAGAAGCCGATAAAAATAAGGACGGCTTTGTATCCACTGACGAATTACGCGAATATGTTACGGATCAGGTGGCCAAAGCCAGCGGCGGCCTTCAGCACCCGACGGTGGACCGGGATAATATTTACCAGAAGTTCGGGTTTGGGATTAAGTGAAAAGAACAAAAAGCGAACAAGCTGGCACGATGAAAATCTTTGAATCAGACATTCCAATTAAATTATGTATGATTTTTAAGATTTGATAATTTAGCAATAGCGAATGAATTCAGTAGCTTTAATATACCTGGATACAAATTGTTCAGTATTTTTTTAATATCCGGTCAAATATGGAATTTTTAATTTTCCACATTTCCTCCGAAACTGATTCGGGATGGATCAGCGTATATTCATCAGTCATTCCTGTTTCTCTGAGCAGGAACAAGCTGAAAAGGTCAGTATGATATACGGGTAAGAAAGTGATCTTTTTCCGCAATTCTTCAAGTTCCGATTCATAAGCCTCAACGGCTTTTTTTTCATCGCCGGTTTTCGGAGAATAATAGGTTAAGCCTTTGCGGTGGACGGCAATATGCGCTATGTTGTGTTTTTCGGGTAACGATTGTATTGCCGTCTGAATGATCTGATTCGCATCAAGAACGGCTTTAATTTCACGGTCGGAAAAACGCGGCACGATAAGAAATTCAAAACCGGGAGTGATTTTTTTTCCGTGTTTGATGATTTTTTCTTCCAGCTCTTTTCGGGTCAGATTGTTTACCGGCGCGTTGATCTGATTTTCAAACAAGGAATACACTGTTTCTTTCCGGCTAATTGTCATTGTGTCAGATCTGAAACCCGCCGTCCAGTTTTCCGGCAGAGCCATCTTCAGAAGCATCAGCAAACTGTCCCGCTTGACATTCTCCGGTTCGGCTGCGGTTGTTGTCCATTCCGCGTTTGATAAAACCAATTGTTCGCCGATGATTCCCTGTTTGTAGATTTTGTCTTTGTATCCCAGTTCGTCAGAGGAAGTGTGGAACCGCTTCAAAATACCGCAAACTCTTATTCTGGTTTTGTGCAGTGTTTCTTTATCCCAGTCATTTTTTCCTTCGATATGATACACTTGTCCCTCATCCGTTACCACAACGGCGCCGGCTTTTGAATGTTCAGCGATGCCGGTAACAATAATATCCTGCTGGGCATTAACAGAGAGTGAAGAATAATGGGACATAAAGGATACGATCATTATGGAGGCGAGCCGGTGTTTCATTCCGGTATCCGGTTGTACAGCAATAATCGCTTTAAGCAAATCCCGTAGGATATAATTAATAGTCGAATCCGAACCAGAACTGGAAGAACAGGTCCCTTGACCAGCGGCGTGATTCGATCATGGTCCCGTCGGAATAGCGTCCGCCGAAGCCCTCGGTCCGGTTGTCCCCGAACCTTGTGGCGATAAATCGTTCGCGGTTGCCGGGAAGTTTCAGTTTGCCGAATAATTTATAACCCCGCAGATCGAACATTTTGCCCCAGTCGAAACGCAGGACGAGGAATCCGAACATGTTGATCCTGAATCCCGTTCCCGCGCTTCCGAGGAATCCGTCGAATTTCTGCCGGCCGAGAATGACAGAGCCGTCGGTGAACTGCCCGCCCCAGGCGTTGCCGAAATCCGTAAAAATGGCGCCGCGTACGGAACGAAAACCGAATCCGCCGAACGGTAATTTCAGGTTTACCTCATCAACCAGCGGAAAACGCAGTTCGTGATTCATCACGAAGAAACGGGTGCCGGGAATGTTCCACCTCGGATAACCCCTCAGGTCCCAGCTTCCGCCGAGAAGGAAATTCTGGGGGTTCTTTCCGTCGTTCCACTGGACCATGGTCCGGAACGCGTATGCCGACCGCTGGGTGATCCTGAAATAACGCCGGTAATCGAGGATCGCGGTGTAATAATTCTGCTGGGATTTGTACAGGTCGGTCGTATAGCCGAGACGGACGGATTTGCGCTCGCCGTCCAGAGGACCCGACGGGCCCCAGATCGAATTATCCGAAGAGTAACCGACAAAGTTCGTCACGAGCACCGCATCCACGGGCATGATCGAACCGAACCCCGCGTTGCGTTTGAACCGGCTGACGTTCACGCTGGTCTCGAGCCGGTCGAACCTGGACAGCGGGTACATGACCTGGAAAAACCCTCCGTACCGGTTCTCATCGACGATCTCCAGTTCGCCCTGATCGCCGATCTCGATAAAGTCGCCCCTGAAACGGAATATGCCGTAGGCAAAATTCGTCCGGCGGTTCAGGTTGACTTTGGTCAGGACGAAATTCCAGTTGGTCTTGATTTCATCGAAGTTCCTGCCGGTGTTGTATACGGTCAAGTAATACTGGTCATTGCCCAGCATGTCGGTGAAGCCGAGCTGCGCCCCGCCTCCGCTGCCGAACACCGGGTCATACTGGAACGCGCCCTGGACGAAATCGAGACCGTATTTTTTATTGTATTGTCTCATGTTCTTATCGGTGGACACCACCCGCGGCGTGTCCCACGGATTTTTGCCGAACACCGGTTCGTTCCGGGGCGCGGAAAGCGTTTCCGTCCATCCGCCCGCGGGCTGCCGGAGCATGTGAATGTTGAAGCTGACATTTTCAAACACGGTGAACACAAGGTCTTCCTGTTTGGTCCAGACCGGGTCGAATACGGCGGTCACGAACTGAGTGGCCTGCAACGGCATGAACGGCGCGAGATCGGCGGAATCCGGAGCGGTTTTCCGGATGACATCGGAAAAGGTGTGCGCTCCGGTCCTGAAAGGAACGATCCACACGTTGGTCGGCGAACCGCGGCGGCTGGACGTGAAAGAAATGTACTGACCCTTTTTGGACCAGGACGGGGAATCGTCGCGATACGGGCCGGAGGTCAGCCGGTAAATTTCACGGCGTTCCAGCTCGTATATGAAAAGATTGTAATATCCGTACAGGCCGTTTTCCGTACGGTCGGAACTGAATACGACCGTACGTCCGTCGGGACTCCACGCGGGCTCCTTGTCATCGTAAAAGTCGTTGGTGAGTTTCTGCAGCATTCCGTCATCCTCGCCGGAGGTAACCGACAGAATGTAGATATCGGAATTACCGGAAAAGCTCAGGCCGGAAAACGCAACGGATTTTCCGTCTGGAGACCAGGAAGGCGATGCCAGCCCGCTCAGGTCCTGGTACTGGTACCGGTGCGTGATTTTTTTCTGTTCAAGATTATACACATACAGAACGTCCTTTTCGCCGCTTTTTGTGACGAACGCCAGGTCTCCGGCGGAGCTGATATCGATCTTGCTCTTGAAGAAATGAAATGTCTCAAAATCCTTCGTCCGTTCGCCGCGGATCACGATTTCCGGTTTTCCGCCGTACAGCGGCTGGCGGTAAATATTCGTATACCCGTCGAGGTTCGCCACGTAATACAGTTCCTCGGCACCGTCCCGCTGGTAGTATACCGGCTTGGAATGGAATCCCTTTTCCGTCAGCGCAATGGTTTTCGCGGACGGCATGTCGCCTTTTTCCAGTTCGGGGAAGTACCGCTTCTTCAGCGAGTAATGCCATTCACGGCTCAGGACGTCGTATTTTTTCGACAGCGTCAGTTCCACGACTTTCTCGAAAACGTCCGATTTCCACAGGTTTTCGATGAGCAGGAAAATCACCTGTTCCCCGTACGCGTCCGTCAGGAAATTCAGGAAACTCTCGGCGTATTTATACATCAGGTACGATCCCTCGATTTTGTAGAACTCTTCCACGGGAAGAAGCGTGCCGCTGATGACCGCATCGCGCATCACCATTTCCGCCTGATGATCGGGCTCTCCCGACCAGAGCTCCGCGAGCCCCTCGGTGAACCACAGCGGAGCGCCGGGATGATTGAACTTGCGGTGATCGGACAGGATGCGGTTGATCCGGGCGGTCATGAACACGTGAACGAGCTCATGCCGGAGGATCCGCCTGAAATGCGACGCGGAACCGTCGCTCGGCAAAACCACGCGGCCCTTGAAAAACTCGAAAAAACCGCCGATCCCTTCCGGCAGTTCGTACGGCGTGACGTTGGTCTGCTGGAAATGGAGGTGCGAACTGTACAGGATCAGCGGGACTTTTTTCAGCAGGGAGTGATTGAACCGGTTCTGCAGCTCGCGATACTGTTCCTCGGCCATGCCCGCGCTGCGCTCGGCCAGGTCGCGCATCTCCGGGTAATAATAAACCTCGAAATGCTCCGTCTCCAGGACCTTCCAGTTGAACTGCGTGTAATGGACTTTATTCGTTCCGAAATAATCATAATAGTATTGCGCCCGTAATTCAGCGCCGTTATTCAGGCAGGCCAATAATATTGCGGTCAAAGCCGACAGAATGATTTTCACGGATCCGTATCGTTTGTATCTCATAAACAAAAAGATAAGGTTTCTGAACTGCCGAATCAAATAGAATTTCATATTTCGTTTGAATCTTTCGTTCAATCAGGCGATATTCACAATGTCACTATTTAAAAGGAGATGCCATGAGAATGACGATATCTGCGATATGGCTGAGTTTTCAAAGCCTGCTGCTTTTCAGCCAGAATCCGGTTCCGTACGATACCTATTTTGAGAACGCCGTGCTGCGCGTGGATTTTTACCACGGGATCGATCCCTGCAACGAACTGATCGTACAGGACGCGCTGGTCCGCGAGCCTTTTTACGCGGGCGGCAAAACCCGGCTGATCAACGACATGAACCTCGGGAACTACCAGTGGACGGTCACCGATTCGGCGACGGGCAAAACGATATTCGCGGAATCGTTCAGCGATTTATTCGAGGAATGGCAGAGCACCGACGAGGCGAAATCGGGCGTGAAGAAATTTTTCCACGAGTCGATCCGCATGCCGTTCCCGAAAAACACGGTCAAACTGGTCATGACCGCGCGCACGAAAAAGGGCCGGACCCAAACGGTCTACCAGGCCCTGATCAATCCGCTTTCCGGCCGGATCATCCGGGAACAGCCGGGAAAAAAGGCTGAATACTCCGACCTGAAAATCGCGGGCGATCCTGCGAAAGCGGTCGATATTTTATTTGTTTCGGAAGGCTATACCGCAAGCCAGCGCGGTAAATTTGACAGCGACGCCCGGAAGCTGACGGAAATGTTCCTGAAATACGAGCCGTACGCCTCCATGGCCGGGCGGTTCAGTTTCCGGTCCGCGTTCGTGCCGTCGGAAGAATCCGGGACCGATGAGCCGGACAAGGGGATTTACCGGCGCACGGCGCTGAACAGCAGTTTCAACACGTTCGATATCGCGCGGTACCTTACGACACTCGACAACAAGACCATCCGCGATATCGCCGGCAGCGCATACTATGACCAGATCGTGATCGTGGCCAATTCCTCCCGGTACGGCGGGGCGGGATTCTATAACCTGTATTCCATTTTCAGCTCGGACATGCAATATCTGGATGACGTCTTTATCCATGAATTCGGCCACCAGTTCGGAGCGCTGGGGGATGAATACGAAGGCGGTTTCACGGACGGCTATTACGACCTGGCGGTCGAGCCGTGGGAGCCGAACCTGACCATCGCCACAACGCGCGGGAAGATCAAGTGGGGCAGGCTGATCGATCAGGCAACGCCGCTGCCCACGCCGAACGACGAGACTTTCAAATCCGCTGTGGGTTTATTCGAGGGCGCGGGATACGTAAGCAAGGGCATGTACCGTTCCCAGTTGTTCTGCATCATGCGCGGATTCCAGACCAAGAATTACTGCGCGGCCTGTAAGGATCATATTACGAAAGTGATCAGGTTTTATACGGAGTGATCCTCCGTCCGCATTCGTCCGGCAAAGCGGTGTTTTCAGGCGCTTTTATTTCAGCAGGGTCAGCTTGAGGGTTTTGCTGAATCCGCCGGTTTCCAGGCGGTACAGGTATACCCCGGAACTGACGTTTTGTCCGCGCTGATCTTTTCCGTCCCATGTCACCGAGTGAACGCCCGGCGGCATTTGCCCGCTTACCAGCGTACGGACTTCCTGTCCCAGCACATTGTAGATTTTCAGGCTGACTTTCGCGGACCGGTTCAGATCAAAACGGATCGTCGTGGCCGGGTTGAACGGATTCGGATAATTGGGGTACAGCGTGAAAGATGCCGGTGCGGCGTGTACCGGTTCCTGAATGGCCACCACGACGCTGTTCATGTCGGCGTAAAACCGGCTCTGAATCAAAGCCGCGTAATTTTTCAGCGTATCGACCGCGTTCCGGTTATTTGTACCGATGGCCGCGATAAGCGCGTACCAGATGTCCAGCGTATCTCCGGATGCCATATCGAACGGCCCCGATCCCAGAATGCAACGTTTATCGTCCAAACCGAAATTGACCATCACATCCCATGGCCCAAAGGGTTTCGGGTTTCCGTTCCAGTCCAGACCCTTCATGTAAAGGTATCTGGTGCTGTCATACTTGTTCCGCGGCGATCCGGGATCATTATAGTTTTTAAGAATGGCCATCGCCGAAGTCCCGGTGATGTTTTTCCTGTCCGGCAACCGGAGGACATAAAAGCCCTGTTCGCGGATATCCAGCCGTTCGGCGGTATCCGAAGCGGCGGAAGGAACCGTCGCCGACTGCAGTAACTGCAGGCCCGCCGCGTACGGGTATTGATCCGTACTGTCGCTGAAACCGTACACCATGCTCAGCACGGAGTCGGAACCGATGGAATCATTCCAGTACATGTTGCCAACATCCGGGTCGCCATACAGGCCAAAGTAACACGATTCGTAATGTTGGTCCGACTTGTTGATGATTTTCATCCTGACCAGGACGGCATTGTTGAAGGGGAACTCCAGGAACTGGAATGTCTGCCTCTGGCATTCGATACCGAGTTTCGGACTACAATACGTCGGCTCATAGGAATTGTTCGGGGACAGGTCGTTGAATACCGCCCAGGTGTCTTTCGCGGATAGTTTCAGCGGATATCCCAATTCGTCGTGAGGCGCCTCAGCCGGCCAGACCGCGGCGTTCTCCGGCAGCACATAAATCCTGACATTGGATGAATCCGGGTTTTCGGTTTGAAGCGAATCCACGGAACCGTGATTCAGTATGCGCCCCGCCTGAAATTCCGTAAAATACTCAACCTGGGAAACGGAAACCGTATCCGTCGCTCCGCCCGAACCCGGTTTCAGAACGCCTAAGTAAAATCCTGATGCCCAAATGACCCATCCGGGATGATTTTTCCATCGCATTCCGCCTCGTAAAAGGTCGTCACCATGATGAGCGATATCCCCGTTATTGGCGATCCAGTATTCGATGTCATTAGCTCCGAGCAGTACCCTCCATAAGGAATCCGGGAGTGAAGACCGTTTCCCGGCATTTGCCTTGTCATGTGTTTTAACCTGTGATTCAAGGCCGGATAACGCGAAAGAATAAATGATGAAAACCACGGCTGACATGATGATCAGCCGGATAAAAGGACGATTGAAGGTTTTCATTTGACCCTCCTTTTTTTCTAAAAAATGATTACATCGTATTTTATCGAAGTAATATCATCTTTCTGGTTTTGATGGTTTCTCCGGTCTTCAGCCTGTAAATATAAATACCGCTGGAGACATGTTTTCCGCGCTTATCACAGCCATCCCAGATCACGTTATGTTCTCCCGGTTGCAAGACTTCATTGATTAACGTTCTGATCTCTCTGCCCAGCATGTCAAACACCGATAAACGTATTCGGCCGGGCCGAATGGTATTAAATTTAATTGACGTATTTGGGTTGAAAGGATTTGGATAATTTTGTATGACTTCACAATCCGAGTTTTTATTGTCAGTTCCTGACGTTTTTTTGGTTACACAATCATAAAGAATATCCAGCGTGTCGGTAGTAGTGGAAACTTTGGATGAACCGTTGGAATTATTACGGGTTACAACATAATAATACGCAACCCATCTGCCTCCGCCTGCGCAACTGATTTCTTCATCCAGGTAATATGTATTCGTTGTATTGGCAATGTTTGTATATGCGCCGTACTTGTTATTTAGCTTTCTGTAGATTTTGTATTCAACATTAAAAGGTTCGCCATTTGAATTCCAGCTTAAATAAGGACTCCCGGAGGAAGAAGTAAGGTTGAAATCCGCCGGCGGTTCAGGTATAAAGGATTTGGTCCTTGGATATTGGTAAGATGACGACTTGTTTCTGTTTGATTCCCAAATTCCCCATGAAAAATCGGATAGAGAATCCTTGACCTTCCACCAGGTTCCTCCGTAATCATATTGTAAGGGAATCCAATAATAAAATTTGTTTGTATCGTTATAATCGTATTTAATTGAAATATCTACGGAATTGTAATATAGGGGATCACTAGTGCGCGTATACATAGAATCAGTATAATTAATCATAATGGAATCTATTGTAAGATATAATTGAATTTCCGGAAAATATCTTTGTATGGCGAACTTATACATTCCATAACTAAATGTATCACTTCCAGGTTCATAGTCTGTATACAAAAAATTGAACTTAAAGGTATCTACTCCCGGATAGAGATAATGAGAGTATTGTTTAAAACGATTTGTGGGAATAAAACTATCAGGATCAGCGGTTTCAAGCCATATTGTGCTGATGTTTTTCATTAATAATTGTGGATAATAATAAACAGTATCATCAATAACAACAGAATCATAAACAGCTGTTATAAGTGTGTCGATATTTGTAGTATAGAAGATAATTTCTTCATTTAGCGCTTCTGATTGAGGAAAAAGATTTTTTCCTATGAAAATTGAAAACACAATAATGATAACCAACGCAAAGTTTTCAACTTTTAAACAAAAGGAAATTAAGGTTTTCATATACTGTCCTTTCACTAAATACTAAGAAAGGAGAATCGCATCGTATGTATCGATCTGATAAAACCGTCTGAATGGTCCCCGAATCATTCTCATAAAAAGAGTTCCCGTTCGCAGTCCCTGTTATAATGTACCTTTTATTTCAGCAGGGTCAGCTTGAGGGTTTTGCTGAATCCGCCGGTTTCCAGGCGGTACAGGTATACCCCGGAACTGACGTTTTGTCCGCGCTGATCTTTTCCGTCCCATGTCACCGAGTGAACGCCCGGCGGCATTTGCCCGCTTACCAGCGTACGGACTTCCTGTCCCAGCACATTGTAGATTTTCAGGCTGACTTTCGCGGACCGGTTCAGATCAAAACGGATCGTCGTGGCCGGGTTGAACGGATTCGGATAATTGGGGTACAGCGTGAAAGATGCCGGTGCGGCGTGTACCGGTTCCTGAATGGCCACCACGACGCTGTTCATGTCGGCGTAAAACCGGCTCTGAATCAAAGCCGCGTAATTTTTCAGCGTATCGACCGCGTTCCGGTTATTTGTACCGATGGCCGCGATAAGCGCGTACCAGATGTCCAGCGTATCTCCGGATGCCATATCGAACGGCCCCGATCCCAGAATGCAACGTTTATCGTCCAAACCGAAATTGACCATCACATCCCATGGCCCAAAGGGTTTCGGGTTTCCGTTCCAGTCCAGACCCTTCATGTAAAGGTATCTGGTGCTGTCATACTTGTTCCGCGGCGATCCGGGATCATTATAGTTTTTAAGAATGGCCATCGCCGAAGTCCCGGTGATGTTTTTCCTGTCCGGCAACCGGAGGACATAAAAGCCCTGTTCGCGGATATCCAGCCGTTCGGCGGTATCCGAAGCGGCGGAAGGAACCGTCGCCGACTGCAGTAACTGCAGGCCCGCCGCGTACGGGTATTGATCCGTACTGTCGCTGAAACCGTACACCATGCTCAGCACGGAGTCGGAACCGATGGAATCATTCCAGTACATGTTGCCAACATCCGGGTCGCCATACAGGCCAAAGTAACACGATTCGTAATGTTGGTCCGACTTGTTGATGATTTTCATCCTGACCAGGACGGCATTGTTGAAGGGGAACTCCAGGAACTGGAATGTCTGCCTCTGGCATTCGATACCGAGTTTCGGACTACAATACGTCGGCTCATAGGAATTGTTCGGGGACAGGTCGTTGAATACCGCCCAGGTGTCTTTCGCGGATAGTTTCAGCGGATATCCCAATTCGTCGTGAGGCGCCTCAGCCGGCCAGACCGCGGCGTTCTCCGGCAGCACATAAATCCTGACATTGGATGAATCCGGGTTTTCGGTTTGAAGCGAATCCACGGAACCGTGATTCAGTATGCGCCCCGCCTGAAATTCCGTAAAATACTCAACCTGGGAAACGGAAACCGTATCCGTCGCTCCGCCCGAACCCGGTTTCAGAACGCCTAAGTAAAATCCTGATGCCCAAATGACCCATCCGGGATGATTTTTCCATCGCATTCCGCCTCGTAAAAGGTCGTCACCATGATGAGCGATATCCCCGTTATTGGCGATCCAGTATTCGATGTCATTAGCTCCGAGCAGTACCCTCCATAAGGAATCCGGGAGTGAAGACCGTTTCCCGGCATTTGCCTTGTCATGTGTTTTAACCTGTGATTCAAGGCCGGATAACGCGAAAGAATAAATGATGAAAACCACGGCTGACATGATGATCAGCCGGATAAAAGGACGATTGAAGGTTTTCATTTGACCCTCCTTTTTTTCTAAAAAATGATTACATCGTATTTTATCGAAGTAATATCATCTTTCTGGTTTTGATGGTTTCTCCGGTCTTCAGCCTGTAAATATAAATACCGCTGGAGACATGTTTTCCGCGCTTATCACAGCCATCCCAGATCACGTTATGTTCTCCCGGTTGCAAGACTTCATTGATTAACGTTCTGATCTCTCTGCCCAGCATGTCAAACACCGATAAACGTATTCGGCCGGGCCGAATGGTATTAAATTTAATTGACGTATTTGGGTTGAAAGGATTTGGATAATTTTGTATGACTTCACAATCCGAGTTTTTATTGTCAGTTCCTGACGTTTTTTTGGTTACACAATCATAAAGAATATCCAGCGTGTCGGTAGTAGTGGAAACTTTGGATGAACCGTTGGAATTATTACGGGTTACAACATAATAATACGCAACCCATCTGCCTCCGCCTGCGCAACTGATTTCTTCATCCAGGTAATATGTATTCGTTGTATTGGCAATGTTTGTATATGCGCCGTACTTGTTATTTAGCTTTCTGTAGATTTTGTATTCAACATTAAAAGGTTCGCCATTTGAATTCCAGCTTAAATAAGGACTCCCGGAGGAAGAAGTAAGGTTGAAATCCGCCGGCGGTTCAGGTATAAAGGATTTGGTCCTTGGATATTGGTAAGATGACGACTTGTTTCTGTTTGATTCCCAAATTCCCCATGAAAAATCGGATAGAGAATCCTTGACCTTCCACCAGGTTCCTCCGTAATCATATTGTAAGGGAATCCAATAATAAAATTTGTTTGTATCGTTATAATCGTATTTTATTGAAATATCTACGGAAGGGAAATAATATGGGGGTGACGTCCAGCCACAATACATTGAATCCGTATAATCAATAATAATAGAATCAACCGTGTTATAATCATTATAACCGATTAAATATTTTTGTATGCAAAATTTATATTGTGCAAATCCAAAAGTATCGCTTCCTGTGGCATAAGAACCCCCATAAAAGCTATATTTAAAAGTATCTACACCGGTATATAAAAAATGTGTGCTTTGCTTAAAACGATCTATTGGACAAAAACTATCAGGATTAGCTGTGAAAATCCAAACTGAACTAATATTTTTCATTAATAATCGTGGATAATAATAAACTGTATCATCAATAACAGAATCATAAACGGCTGTTATAAGGTTGTCTATATTTGTTGTATAAAAAATAATCTCTTCAAAGTTAGTTTCTGATTGAGGAAAGAGAGTTTTTTCTGTAAAAATTGAAAACACAATTAAGATAACCAATGCAAAGTTTACAACTTTTAAACAAAAGGAAATTAAGGTTTTCATATACCATCCTTTCACTAAATATTCAGAAAGGAGAATCACATCGTTTGAATCGATCTGATGAAACCGTCCGAATGGCTTCCGAATCCTTCTTTGAAAAAAGAGTTACCAATCGCAGTCCCTGATATAAGGTACCCCACGGCGAAAGGTATGTCAAGAAATAAAATGAAAAAAAAAAAAATACAATGAAGTACTTACGACGAGTGAAATGAAAGGATAAAAAAATCAACCCCCGTTATCGGCGAATTCCTGCCGGATCTTGAGGATTTCGGGCAGGGCTTTTCTGAACGCGTCCACGATTTTCGGATCGAGCGTGGTGCCGTTCAGGCTTTCGATTTCGGCGAGCGCCTGATCCACCGACCAGGCCGGCTTGTAAATCCGCTCCGTGGTGAGCGCGTCGAATATGTCGCTGAGCGTGCAGATGCGCGAGATCAGCGGGATTTCGTCGCCCTTGAGCCCCCGGGGGTAGCCGGTGCCGTCGTATTTCTCGTGATGCGTCAGCGCGATCTGCGCGGCGAACTGAAGCAGTTTCGATTCGCTGCTCTGCAGGATCTCATAGCCCATGACGGTATGCTCTTTCATGATCGCGTATTCGTCCTCGTCCAGCTTGTCTCCCTTGTGCAGGACCATGTCGGGCGTTCCGACCTTCCCGATGTCGTGCATCGGGGAGGCGTTGAGGATCAGTTCCTGTTCTTCCTCGGTGAGCCCGAGATATTTCGCGATTTCCTTGCTGTACAGGGCGACGCGGACGATATGGGAGCCGGTTTCGGGGCTGCGGTATTCGGCGGCCTTGGTGAGATGGAAGATCACTTCGCGTTCGCGGGCGAGGATTTCGGCGGTGGCCTTGCGGACCTCCGAAGCGAGCCATTCCGCGCGGTTGGATAGCTCTTTCTGCCATTTGCGGAGTGCGAGCATGTTCTTCGCGCGCGCGAGGAACTCGGTCGTGTCCACGGGCTTGTTCAGGAAATCGTTCGCGCCCGACTGAAGCGCCTTGTACCGGATGTCTTTTTCGTTGATCGCGGTGATCATGACGACGGGGATTTCCGCGCGGCCATCTAACTTTCGGAATAATTCAATCCATTCCAGTCCGTCGGGCGAAGGCATCATGTAATCGACAAGCACAAGGTCGGGTTCGTTTGTCCGGCACCATTCCAGCGCCTCCGCGGAGACGAGGAAACAGACGGGCTCTTCATGCAGGGCTCGCGCGACAAGGTTCTTCAGAAGCGCCACGTTCATCTCGTTATCGTCAATGATCACAACTTTCATGATTCGCCTTCAGCCGGATGATTGTCCCTCAGTCAACTTGGCAATATAGGTAAAAACGGCCACAAGGTAAACAGGAAAAAAAGGTCAGGACTCCGGCCTGTTTTTCCGCGGATGAAATCATTCAGGGGGAATTACCGGAAACCGGGGATTTTTTTCTTCACTCCGTCCCAGATCGCGGACGAGACGGTTTTGGCGCTGGTCATGACAATGGAGCCCAGCAACTGAGCGGCCATCAGCGTCGCGGACCGGCGGATGGTTTTGCGGTCGCTCCGGACCAGCAATCCGCAGTATTGCCTCGCGATCATCCCGACCCGGAGTGTGAGAAAGGCGTTGGCGGCGCCGTCCATCAGCGAATTCGTCACCAGCGACGCGATGCCTGAAAATCCGGGCACGGCGCTGACCAGCGAAGTTCCCATGGCCGACGCGATCACCGGCTCGACCTGCTGTCCGATGTCCAGGTCGTCGAGTTCGGCCGCGATGAACGCCGTGGCGCCGACATTCGCGTACAGGCGGATCAGTTCCCGCACCGACGGCCGCTGATGATACAGCGACGAAATCCGGTAAATCATTTTCGTCTGGGCGAGAAGGACAAACAGCGCGTCCAGCCGGCCCGACTGCGATATCGCGGTCGTTACAAACACCGTCGCGGCGGTTTCCCGCACGATCCCGTCGGCTTTCTCATCCAGGATAGCGACCGCCGCCCGGACCTGTTCCGGCCCGGTCACTTTCAGAGACGAAGACCGGATATGAGGATTATTCCTGAGCCGTGCGGCCATTTTGGCCAAAAAAGCCGTCATCTCCGGAGACCGTTCATCCGCGGGCGGTTTGAGCGGTTTCGGATGGCGGATGTACATATACAGCGGAACCATGAGTATCAGACTGTAGAGGAAAAGCAAACCGTACAGGACAACCGCTCCGAACGTTTCATTGACCGACTTTGCCAGGCTGACGGCCTGATACGTCTGATTGACGGCAAACAGGATAAACAGCATCAGGATCACGACGGAGAGGAATACCGTGAGCCGGAGAATTTGCTTTTTCAGGGACGCCTCCGTTCTTCCGCTGAAACAGCGGAGGTTTTGTGGCTTGATTGGTTCAGTCCGTAACTTCGGCCGAGAAAATGACTGGGCATGGAAATTCGCCGGAACCTCCGAAAGGCGTCCTTTTCTCCCGCTGTACAGGCATGACGGCCTTTGAAGCCCAACCGGCGCCGTTCATGACGCACGACCGTGCAGACACGCTGTCCGACATGATAAGAAGGACCTGATTTTCCTCGCGGATCAGTTCCACGTCCGCATCGTTATATTGTTCCGATTCATGCAACCGGACGGGATCATACAAAGAATCACCCAGGGCGCCCCGGGCCGCGTAAAACACGGACGAGAGACGGTAAAACACGGATCCGGAATCCCCGGGTAGCCTTTGCCCGCTGATCCAGGCCAGATAAAGCGTATCGCCGCTAACAAGGGACGACATGTTTTTTATGTAATACGAGTCCTCCCGTTCAGGGATGATGTTGCGTGTGATCCGGGTCGTGCGGACGGCGATATCCCTCTGAACCATATCCACCGAGTGCAGGTCTGCATATATATTTACAGGGGGATTGAGAACCATAAGGCAGAGATTATTCCCGCTGAAAGCGATGGATAATACGCGGCTCTTTTCACCGGAGAAATTTTCCATCTGATAAAAAACCGTATGTTTTTCCTTAACAGTCCCGTCCGGACCGAAGCGCGCGTACATGAAATCTTTTCCGTCCGCATAAACCGCTATGAATCCGCCGTCTTCGGGGAAAAGCGCCTGCGAAGGACCGGGATACCGTTCCTCCGTGTTTTTTCTTTCGCCAAACAGGACGGGATTTTTCTGCAGGGGAATGCATTCTCCGTCCACCGTACCGAAATAATAAAACCAGCGGTTATCGATATCGGGCGCGTAGGGGATGAATGTGAGTTCCGTAAAGTCATTGATCCTGAAAAACACTCCTCCGGTAGTGCCGTTCCATGCCGTGCTGATCTGGCATTTCCTGACAGAGGGGTAAACGACGGCCAGCGTGTTCAGTCCGCCGGAATCTGTTTTCCTGATCAGCCTTGCCTCGGGATAGGAACAGGACACGTAAAACAGTACCGTGCCTAATAAAGAAAGACTGAGATGGAATTCCCGCAGGGAATTATTTATTTTCATGTCGTAAAGGGGTTGTTCAGGTCAGCGCAACGAGGAAAGAGCAGGATTACTTGTCGATCCGCCCGTTTTCCGGAAATTTATATTTTTGCTTCAGGCGTTCCAGGTTCTTTTCGGCCCGGTATTTGAGATTCTGGCTGACCACGTCGTCGGAACCGGCATCCCGGCTGATCAAGTCCAGTTCTTTGTTGTAGTACAGGGTGGCCATGGAATCCATCCCGGCGGACATGTAAGCCTCCGCCATGCTGTCGTACGCGTTCAGCGATCCCGGATAGGCGCTGACATTCAGCTGAAAAATCTGGATGGCGTCGTCGTGCCGGTTTTCCTTGAGCAGGCGGTATCCCAGTGCGTTCAGTTCGCCTTCCGACCAGTCGAATTCGCCGGCTTTGCGCTGCTTCCAGTCATGGTACACGGCGACTGCGGTGTTGATGCCGTCCTTCTGGATGATGCGGTACAGTTCGTCCTGAAGCGATTTTTTTTCCGAGCATGCGGCCGTCATCACCAGCGCGGCCATGAGGATCTGTTTCATTGTATTTTTCATTTCCATCTGTACCGAAATTCAGGTTGCAGGTTATTCCGGGCGATAAAAAAACCCTTCGTGTCATAATACGAAGGGTTTTTAATTTTTGCAAGGCAAAGAATTATCGTTTCATGTGATTCCTGAGAAACGTCGGAATGTTCCGCTGGCTGTCGCTGTCGTCGACGCTGTACGTGCCGGTCGCTTTTAACGCCTGGGAATCCTGGATCTGGGTTTCGGCGAACTCGGTTTTCTGGACTTCCATCCGCTCGATGGCCGGCGTTTCGAGGTTTTCGTACCGGTTCATCCGCTGATCGTGAAGGAGTTCGACATGTTTGGCGCCGTGGGACATTTTTTTGGTGATGAGCGACAGGCTCTGGTGGGTGTTTTCGGACATATCCGTCATGGTCTTTTTACGTGCCGGGGGCTTATTGAGTCCGGCGGCGATGACGGTGACGTGAATTTCGTTCTTCAGCGTTTCGTCGATGACATATCCCCAGATCACGTCGGCGTCCGGATGGGCGACTTTCGTGATATGGCCGGAGATGCTATTGACCTCGTCGAGGGTGACGTCGGGCGGACAGGTGAAATTCAGGAGAATACCGGACGCGCCTTCGATATTCGTTTCCTCGAGAAGCGGGCTGTGAATGGCCTGCATAATCGCTTCCTCGCCGCGGTTTTCGCCTTTTCCGATGCCCATGCCCATGATCGCGTCGCCGGCGCCGCTCATCACTTTTTTCACGTCCGCGAAATCGACGTTTACGTAGCCCGTGCAGGAGATGATGTCCGAAATGCCTTTGGTGGCGCGGTAGAGCACATCGTCGGCCGATTTAAACGCTTCCCGGAACGTCACCGTTTTGGGCAGGACGGCCAGCAGTTTTTCGTTCGGGATGACGATCAGCGTATCGACGCTGTCGCGAAGTTCCTCGATGCCGCGGCTGGCGAGGGACATGCGTTTCTCGCGTTCGAACACGAAAGGCTTGGTCACGATGCCGATGGTCAGCGCGCCGAGGCCTCTGGCGGTTTCGGCGATGATCGGCGCCGCGCCGGTTCCGGTTCCGCCTCCCATGCCGCAGGTGATGAAAACCAGGTCGGCACCCTCGAGATGCCGGCGCACGTCATCAATGTTCTCCTCCGCCGCCCGTTTTCCGATATCGGGATTGGCTCCCGCTCCGAGCCCTTTCGTGAGATTTTTTCCGATCTGGATTTTGTGCGTCGCGAGGTTCGAATCCAGGACCTGCAGGTCGGTATTGATCGATATAAAATCGACTCCCCGCAGACCCGCCTGGATCATACCGTTGACGGCGTTGCATCCGCCGCCTCCGACCCCGATGATTTTCATCTTCGCGCCGTAATCCCGGGTATCATCATACGTGATCATAGTTCCTCCGTTGATTTATTCTTAATGGTATTCATTTTATCCCGTAGGTTCCGTTAAAAAAATTCCTTCAGCCATTCTTTCATCTTGTTCATGACTTTATGATACAGTTCTTTTTCTTCCTGTTCCGTGGGGTTGTCGGAATAAGTATCTTCTTCGACGTCCTCCTGCGCGGCAATCCTGGGTTCGTCGCGGGATTCGGTTTCCGGCTCGGCCTGCCGCTGCGCTTTGTTTTTCTGGTATCCGTAATGGATCAGTCCCACGCCGGTGGCGAACACGGGACTCTGGGCTTCTCCCATCAGTCCTCCCAGCCCTCCGGGCTTTCCCGTGCGGACTGGAAGCTTGAAAATTTCCGCCGCCAGTTCCTCGGCGCCCGGCATCAGGGATCCTCCGCCGGTGAGCACCACGCCGGCGTTCAGGACTTTCAGCAGGTCGGACTGGCTGAGCTGGTAGTGCACGAGGTTGAAAATTTCCGCCATTCTCGCCTCGATGATCTGCGCGAGATATTTCCGCGGAATGTCCCGGGGTGCCCGCCCTCCGACCATGGGAATGTTGATCATTTCCGCGTCGGTGACTTTGGCCGCGTACGCGCATCCGAAGCGGGTTTTGATCTCTTCCGCCCTGTCGTACGCCATTTTCAGGCAGATCGAAACGTCGCTGGTGACGTTCTGCCCGGCGAGGCTGATCATGTCCGTCTGCTGGATGCTTCCGTCGAAGAAAACGGCGATATCGGTGGTGCCGCCTCCGATGTCCACCAGCGCCACGCCGAGTTCCTGTTCCTCCCGGTCGAGCACCGCGTAACTGGACGCCAGCGGCTGAAGGACGAGGTCCTTGACTTCGTACCCGGCCCGTTCCACGCACCGGTAGGTGTTCTGGGCGGACGCCACGGCGCCGGTCACGATGTGGCATTCGACCTCGAGCCGCATCCCGGTCAGTCCGATCGGGTTGCGGATGCCGTCCTGGTTGTCCACGATGAATTCCTGCGGGATCACGTGGATGATCTCTCGGTCCATCGGCATGGTGACCGCCTTGGCGGCCTCGATGGCACGGCGCACGTCATCCTCGGTGATCTCATGGTCCTGCCGGCCGACCGCCACGACCGCGTGACTGTTGATGCCCCGGACATGGTCGCCGGCGATGCCGACGTATACCGATTCCGCGGTGATTCCGGCCATGCGCTCCGCCTGTTCCATTGCCTTGCGGATCGATTCCACGGTCAGCTCGATGTTCACCACCATTCCGCGTTTCAGCCCGACGGACGGGGTTTTTCCCACACCGAGCAGTTTGATTTCCTTGCCGGACACTTCCGCGATGATCGCCGCGATCTTCGTGGTGCCGATGTCCAGTCCTACCACTATGTTTCCGCTCATATCACACCTGATCCTGTATTCATCCGGTATTTTGGTTTCATTTTTCCCTGACAATCATTTTATATTCATAACGAAGGTCGACTTCCCTGATTTTTTTTCCCGGGGGGGATTTTTTGAAATAATCGGATGCCGCCTCAAGGTACAACAGGCTCCGTTCCGGGGATTCCGGATCGATGAGGAACGGCGCCGGCCATTGATTCAGGTAGACCCTGAGTCCGTCTTTACGGTATTCAACTTCCGAAATATCGAAGTACACCGCCGGATTTTTGTTTTGGGCGGTCAGCAGGAACCTGCGGATCGAGGCGGCGCCCGGAGCCCTGAGTTCAGAGCCTGTTTTGAGGGCTGCGCGGAGTCCCGTGATCACGGGCAGGTTGTACGATCTCACGGTTTTGAGTTTCGGCAGGATGATCCCGTCAGCGTCCATCGCATGAAGTTCGTCCATGGCGACGAACGCGACCGGCTTCCGTTCTTCCACGCGGATCAGCAGGGCGGACGGATAATGTTTGCTGATCATGACATGCCTAAATAAGGGCTGCTTTTGGATTTTTTCCGCAACCCCCTTCGAATCGATCGGGCCGAGGCGAATTCCTTTTTCAAGCCCGGACCACTGAAGAATGTCCGAACGGTCGGCGATTTCGTTTCCCGTTACTTCAATTGTTTTGAGAGTGAACAGAGACGACTGGGTCACCCATTCATTCCAGTTCAGCGCGGTGATGACCGCGGTCAGCAGAAACCCGATGGCCAGCAGCTTCAGGTGGCGTTTCCGCCTCCGGCGCCGGATCAGTTCGGCCTTTGCCGTTTTTTCCGCATGTTCCCCGCTGTTTTTTTTCATGCCCGGATAAAAGCCGTCCGCAAAATCCCGGTTAATGATGATATCGTTCGTATCTTCCTCGACTACCGGTTCCGGAGAGAATTCATCCGTATCCGGTGTCAGGTCGGGGGATTCGCTTTCATCGTCCTGAACATTCAGGCCGGATGAAGGCGGCGGATATTTGGGTTTCAGGATCTGATCGAATGAGATCAGTTCGCCCGAGTCTTCTTTCGGAGCGTATGACGTTGATCCCATCAGGATAGGGTTTCCGCTGTCGTTGAAATCGGTCGGTTTCTCTTGAGCAGACAGGACGTGATCTCCGCTGCCGGAGAGATTTTGCCTGGCGGAATTTTCAAGGTCGAACATGTCGACCTGGGTGGTTTCTCTTTTTTTCCTGATCATGGATTCCGTAATCCGTTTAATTCCTGGTCATTGAAACCGTACAGCCGGACTTCGGGGTCCAGCGATACGCCGAATTTTACTTTCACCGTTTTTCGGATTTCTTTCATTATGCAAAACACATCGTAGGCCGATGCGTTTGCCTCATTGACTATAAAATTGGCATGCAGCGAACTGACCGAAGCCCCGCCGATCCTGAAACCTTTCATTCCGCAGGATTCAATCAACCGCCCCGCGAAGTCGCCCGGAGGGTTTTTGAAAACGCTGCCGCAGCTCGGCATGCTGATTGGCTGGGTTTTTTTTCTTTTTTCGAGGGATTCTTTTCTTGCCGTAGCCAGGGTTTCGGCATCCGCCGGACTGAAGCGCATCCGGGCCGAAAGCGAAATCACTTCCGGGTCGTCAAACAGCGGAACGTGGCGGTAGTGAAAGACGATCTGTTCCACAGGGATTATCTGTTTTTCGCCGTGATTCATCAATGTGACTGAAACGACGAAATGATAGAACTCACGGCCCAGACATCCGGCGTTCATTTTCAGAGCTCCGCCGACGGTTCCGGGGATTCCGGCAAAAAGCTCCAGCCCTCCCAGTCTTCTTTTTTCGCATTCCAGAACGAGTTTCGGCACCTGGACCCCCGCTCCTGTTTCGCACATGTTTCCATTAAAACGGGTATCCGAAAAACCTTTTGACAAGTCGATCACCGCACCCCGGATGCCGTGATCGCTGACCAGGATGTTTGTGCCTTTTCCGAGAGTCATGTAAGGGATTTTGCTTTCTTTCAGCCGTGCGATGAGATTCCGGAGTTCCGTTTCGTTTTCCGGAAGGCAATAATAATCACAGGGCCCGCCGATGCGGTACCATGTATGCGCCGAAAGAGGTTCGTTTTCGAGAACCGGCTGACAGAGCAGAGGCTGCAGTTTTGCCATATCAGTCATGAGATTCCTTTTTCAGATAGTTCCGGCCGAGATTTGTGATATCCCCCGCGCCCATGGTAATGATGACGTCGTCCCTGAGAATGCCGGGCAGGAGTTCTTTGAGGACTGAGTCCCTGTCCGGTACAAAATGAACGTCGGGATGATTCGTGCGAACGGATTCAAAAAGCTTTTGTGCCCAGTCGGCAGAATCACAAGGTTTTTCCCTCGCCGCGTAAATCCCGGTGAGCCATACGCTGGCGGCGTCGCCAAATGCCTCCGCAAAATCGTTCAGGAAATCACGCGTCCGCGAGTACAGGTGCGGCTGAAATACGGCGACGATCCGGCGGCCGGGGTACCGTTCTTTCGCGGCGTTCAGCGTGGCGCGGATTTCCGTCGGATGGTGCGCGTAATCGTCAATCCAGGTGACTCCGCTGAGTTCCCCGATGATCTCAAACCGGCGCTGAGTTCCCCGGAATTGTTCCAGCGAGGACTGAATAACAGAAAACGGAATGCCGGTGGCCCATCCGGCGCCGGCGCAGGCCAGGGCGTTGGTGATCTGGTGATGGCCCGGAACACCCAAGCGCAGGATACCGGCCGGTTTCCGAAAGATCGATACATGGAATTCTGTCTTTCCGTTCAGGATGCGGATTTGTTCGGCGTGGATATCGGTATGTTCAGACACGCCGTATGTAACGACCCTTCTCCGGATGAACGGGATCACCGAACGGCTTCCGGGTTCATCGGCGTTGACCAGTACCATGCCGAACAGGGAGGTCTGATTGGCGAACCGGATGAACGTGTCTTTGAGGTCGTTCAGGTCTTTATAGCAGTCCAGATGATCCGCTTCTATATTATTGATTACGGCGATCTGCGGATGCAGCTGAAGAAAGGAACGGTCGTACTCATCCGCCTCGGCCACGATCCATTCACTTCCGCCCAGGCGGGAATTGGATCCGATTTCAGTAATAATCCCTCCCACGAACAGGGTCGGATCAAGATCCGCGTGAACCATCATCATGCCGATCATCGCGGACGTGGTCGTTTTTCCGTGCGTTCCCGAAACCGCGATTCCTTTCTTTTCACGGAGGAACTCGCCCAGCAGTTCCGCTCGCTTCACGCAAAGGATTCCTCTTTTTCCGGCTTCCGCCAGTTCGGGATTATCCATTCCGATCGCTGAACTGAAGACCACGATATCTCCCTGAACCTGCGACGCGTCATGCCGGCTGTAGACCGTAACGCCGAGTGATTTCAGACGGCCGGTCTGCTCATTTTCCGACGGATCCGATCCGCTGACGGACCATCCCTTTCGGTGCATGATTTCAGCGAGGGCGCTCATTCCGATGCCGCCGATCCCGATAAAATGAATATGTCGTTTTTCGTTCAGCATAATTCTTTCTGCCGGATGCATAATTCAATATCGTCAGCGATCTTCTTTGCCGCGTCCGGGCGGGCCAGTGAAAGGCATGCCGCGGACATGGCCTGAAGGCGCTGCGGGTCGGAAAAGAGCGGTCCGAATGTTTTCATGAATTCATTCTCCAGATCCTCATTGCGGATCATGACAGCGGCTCCGGCTTGAACAAATGTCCGGGCGTTGAATTCCTGGTGATTGTCCGCCGCATAGGGGTAAGGAACCAGTATCGACGGCAGCCCGTAACATGCAAGTTCCGCGAGGGTCATCGCGCCCGCCCGGCACAGGATCAGGTCAGCCGAGGAATAGGCTTCGGGCATGCTTTCTATAAATGCCGTTACAACCAGCTGCTCGCAAGTTTGAGCGGACAGGCGAAGGGTGTCATATTCCGGGGATCCCGTCTGCCATATGGCCTGGAGGCCGGGGATCCCTAAGAGTACGTCCAGATTTTGCCGGATGGTTTTGTTCAGTGTATGCGCGCCCAGACTGCCTCCGACGATCAGCAGGGTTTTCCTGTCCGGCCTCAGCCCGAATTTCCGGCAGGCCTCTTCCCGGGGTACATGACGGATGACCGAACGGAGCGGGTTTCCGCACACCACGGACCGATCGGGATGATGAATGAATTTCGCTGCGTCCGCGTATGCGAGATAAATCCGGTCCGCCCAGCGGGACAGGAAAACGGTGGTGCGTCCGGGCCGCGAATTCTGGTCCTGGACAAACGTCAGGCGGTTCATCATCGCCGCGAGCCACACGACCGGACCGGTCACGTAACCGCCGCAGCCGATCACGGCCACGGGCCGGAACCTGCAGAGAATCCACAGCGACTGCATGAAACCGGCCATGAGTTTGAACGGCATCAGCGCGTTTTTCCAAAGGTCACCCGGTCTGAAGCTCCGCGCAAGCCCGCTCATGACGATGGTTTTGAGCCGGAATCCCGCCGGCGGGATCACCCGCTTTTCGAGACCGCGTTTCGTGCCCACAAAGAGAATCTCACCGGAAGCGTTGCGCCTTCGGATTTCCTCGGCGATAGCCAGCGCGGGGAAAATATGTCCGCCCGTTCCGCCTGCCGAAATCAGTATTTTAAACGCTTTGCCGCTCATGAAAAATCCATTCCGACTAAATTCGATCCGTCACCCCCGATGCCCGGTTTTGCAGGAGTTTTTTTTCGGACGGGCAGGGATTCTTTCCGGGGCTTCGGCTCCTCGTCGCCGTGAAATACGTTGAGCTGGCCGCTGAATGATGCGACCGGGTCAGATTGTTCGTGAAGGTTCTGCATCGCCTGTTCTTTCGGTACCGTTTGCGAGGAGATGTTCAGCAGAATGCCGACGGCGAAACAGGTGAAGAGCAGGGAGCTTCCGCCGTAGCTGATAAAGGGCATCGGCAGCCCGGTTGTCGGCATCAGCCCCACAGTGACCGCCGCGTTGATCACGGCGTAGAGGACGACGCTGAGTATGATTCCGCATGCGAGATAGAAACCGTACATATCCGGTGCATGGCGAGCGATTTTCACCGCACGGAACAAAAATACCCCGAAAAGAGCAAGCACTGCAAGCGTGCCGATCAGTCCGAACTCTTCCCCGATGATCGAATATATGAAATCCGTAAACGGCTCGGGGAGAAACAGAAGTTTCTGTTTTCCGCTTCCCACACCGACGCCGAACAGGCCTCCGTTGCCGAAACTGATCAGCGACTGCTTGATCTGGTAACCCATGCCCTGAACATCCTGTTCAGGGTTCATAAATGTCATTAGCCTCGCCATGCGGTAGGGACTGACGACGGCCAGGATCAGGCCTAATGGGATCAGCGCCACGGTCATCATCAGGAAATGGCGCATCTTCATTCCCCCGATGAAAAGGAGGATGACCGACATCATCAGGAGAATCATCGCCGTGCTGAAATTCGGCTGGAGTATGATCAGGAAACTGAACACACCGGCCATGATCAGCGGCGGCAGGAGCCCGTTCTGAAAATCCCTGATCCGGTCTCCCTTGTGGCTGAGGTAAGTCGCCAGGTAAAAAATAATGCCCAGTTTCGCGATCTCGGAAGGCTGGATCCCCAGGCCCCCGATGGACAGCCAGCGGGCGGCTCCCTTGATCTTGCCGATTCCCAGCACCACGATCAGAAGGACGGCCGTGATCAGCAGGATCAGCATGGCTTTGTTGATATAATTGTGATAATCGTATTTCGCCGCGAAAACCAGGATGCCCAGTCCAAGGCCGACCCGGATGAGCTGCTGAAAAAGGAAGTGGAATGTGCTGTGATGGTTTCGCTCCGCGATCACCTGGCTTGCGCTGAAAACCATCACGATGCCGATGGTCATCAGGATCAGCACCACCAGCATCAGGGATTTATCCATAGCATGCCGCACGGAGGGCTGTACAGAGGGGTTCATGTCTTCTTTTACCGGTTCCATGGTTTACTCCAGCTGCCAGACCTCGTCTTTAAAGACCTGGCCGCGTTCTTCATAATTCCTGAACATATCATAACTGGAGCAGGCCGGCGACAGCAATACCGCATCGCCGGTATCCGACTCCTCAAAAGCTTTTTGCACGGCGTCCTGCAGGGATTCCGCCCTGACGGTTTTGGTCAGTCCGCCGAGTTCTTCCTGAATGAGAGACGCAGCCTGGCCGATCAGGATCATGCACTTGACATGCCGTTTCACGGTTTCCGCCAGGGGCGAATACGGAGAGCCCTTATGCTTGCCGCCCGCGATCCATATCACCGGTTCCTCAAAACTCCGCAATCCGTAAAATGCCGAATCCACATTTGTGGCCTTCGAGTCATTGAAAAATTTCACGCCCCTGAGTTCACGCACGAACTCGAGTCGATGAGCCACGCCGGTGAAGGACTTCAGGGTTTCGGAGACCGTGAATGTCGGGACAAGCATGGACTTCGCGGCCAGCACGGCCGCCATGACGTTGTATACATTATGGCTTCCGCGCAGACCGAGTTCGCGGACGGACAGGACCGTTTCCGGATCGCCGGAAATGCGGCAGACGATTTTATCCCCGTCCAGCCAGGCGCCGACCTCGAGGGGATGTTTCTGGCTGAAGGGCAGTTTTCTCGAGCGGATGGTATCAATATGTTTTTTCACTTCCTCGTCATCGTCATTAAAGATCAGCAGGTCATCGCTGCGCTGGTTCATGAAGACCCGCATCTTCGCCATGTAATATTCCTGCACGGTTTTATAGCGGTCCATGTGGTCCGGCGAAAGGTTGAGCAGCAGGGCGGCCTTGGGATGAAAATTCAGAAATCCCTCCGCCTGGAAACTGCTGACCTCAAGCACCGCGACTCCTTCCGGAACGGAAGAGAGCACAAGTTCGGACAGGGGAGTCCCCACATTGCCCGCCACGATGGTCGGCCGTCCGGACTGCCTGAAAATCTCGCCGATCAGGGTCGTGGTGGTGGTTTTGCCGTTGCTTCCCGTAACCGCGATGACAGGGGAACGGAGCATCCAGGATGCGATTTCCAGTTCACTGTACACGGGAATTCCGCGTTCGCGGATTTTCTTCAGGATCGGGATGTTCATCGGGATTCCCGGACTGATCACGATCATGTCCGCCCCGAGCAGGCGCTCGCTGTGTCCGCCAAATTCGGATTCCACGGATATCGCGGCGAGCTGTTCCGCTTCAGATTTCCGTTTGTCGGCGGATTCCTTCTCGCTGACAAACACTTCCGCGCCCAGGTTTTTCAGGAACCGGGCCGCCGACAATCCGCTTTTGGCCGCTCCGAGAATGTGGATTTTCTTGTTTTCAATGGGATTCATGGGACTGCCTGTTCTGAGCCGTTTAACGGACTTTAAACGTGGTTAAGGTCAGCAGCGCGCACAGCACCGCCATAATCCAGAAACGCGTCACGACTTTGGTCTCATGCCATCCCTGCATTTCAAAATGATGATGCAGGGGCGCCATGCGGAAGATTCTTTTTCCCTCGCCTGTTTTTTTCCGGGTGTACCGGAAATAATTCACCTGAAGGATCACGGACAGAGTTTCGGCGACGAATACTCCGCCGATGATGGGCAGCAGCAGTTCTTTTTTGACGAGAATGGCGATTGTTCCCAGTGCGCTTCCCAGCGCGAGCGCTCCGGTGTCGCCCATGAAAACCTGGGCCGGGTAAGAGTTGTACCACAGAAACCCCAGTCCCGCACCGACGAGAGCCACGCAGAAGATGGTCAGTTCGCTGCCCTGGGGAATGTACAGAATATTCAGGTAGTCGCTGTAATTCACGTTCCCGGTCACGTAGCATATCAGGCCGAACGCCGCTACGGAAATGGAAACCATGCCGATGGCGAGGCCGTCCAGTCCGTCCGTGAGGTTTACGGCGTTGGAGGTTCCCGTAATGACCAGAATGACGAGCGGAATGTAAAAATAGCCGAAGTCCACGTTCAGGTCTTTCACAAAAGGTATGGTCGTGATCGTTGAGATGGATTCAAATTCAGGCGAGAAAAAAATGACTGATCCGATCACAAGCCCGAGCGTCACCTGCCCGATGGTTTTGTACCGCGCGATCAGTCCTTTTTTGGTTTTTTTAATAGCTTTCAGGTAATCATCGATGAAGCCCACGGTTCCCATCCAGACCGTTGAGAGGAGGATCAGGAGAATGAACGTATTGGAAAGATCCGCCCATAACAGGGTGGGGATGATGACCGACGCGAGAATAATCAGACCGCCCATGGTGGGAGTTCCGGCCTTGGTAAAGTGTGACTGCGGGCCTTCGGCGCGGATTTCCTCGCCGATCTGTTTTTCCTTTAATTTCCGGATGATGTACGGGCCGACGAAAAGGCTGATGACCAGGGCCGTGACAGCCGCCATCGCCGAACGGAACGTAATGTAGCGCAGCAGATTCATGCCCGAAATATTGTATTCGGCGATGAGCTGGTATAAGTAATAGAACATAAGGACTCCCGTTACAGATTGAATGCGTCGGACACTTCTTCCATTTTCATGCCGCGCGAACCCTTGATGAGAACCGCATCGCCGGGCATGATCATGCTCAGAAGCCGGTCAATCAGGTCTTTCTTGTCGCCGAAATGCCGGTGGAACGCCAGTGATCCTGCGGCTTCCTGAGTGGCGGCCGTATTATCCCCGAAAGTCAGGAGCGCGTCAATGCCCGAACGGGCCAGGAACATCCCGAGCGTCCGGTGTTCCGCGGCGCTTTCCTTCCCCAGTTCCAGCATATCGCCGAGGACCGCGATTTTTTTCCCCCCGCACTTCATTTGCTGCAGGGTTTCTACTGCGGCCTTCATCGAATCGGGATTGGCATTATAAGTATCGTCGATGAGCGTCACTCCTTTCACGCGGCGAACGGAAAAACGGTTGGACAGCGGTTTGTATCCGCTCAGGGAATCTCGGATCCGGTCAGCGGGAACATTTAGTTCATGAGCGATGACCGCCGCGGCGACGGCATGGGAAACCTGATGAATGCCGGAAACCGGTAGAGAAACCCGGAATGACTTTTGGTCCGGCGGAAACAGTTCAAAGGTTGCCTGGGCAAGCTCATTCATGCCGGTAATGCGGTACCGATAATGGTTGCCGTCTCCCGTTCCGAAAGTGACAAGCCCCTGAGTCTGTTCCCGTTGGCCGGAGAAATACGGAAGATCACCGTTCACAAACCGGACGCCGTCCGAGGAGAGGTAATCATACAGTTCCGTTTTGCAGGCCAGTACGTTCTCATGGCTTCCGAATGTCAGCAGATGCGCCTTCCCGGCGTTGGTGACGATCCCGGAATCCGGGCGGGCGATTTCGCATAATAGCCGGATATCGTTTACCGCGGTCGCGCCCATTTCCACAACGGCGACCTGTACCGATTCGTCCAGGCCGAGGAGCGTCATGGGTACGCCGATCTCATTGTTCAGGTTGCCCTGTGTCGCTTTTACGCTGAACGCGGATGATAAAACGGCATGGAGCATTTCCTTGCAGGTGGTTTTTCCGTTTGTGCCCGTGACGGCGATGACGGATACATCAAGGTTTTTGCGGTATCTCAGGGCAAGCGACTGGAGGGCCTTCAGTGTGTCTTCGGCCACGACATATCGGGAAGAATCCGCAAGGGGGTGCGTTTCGGCCCATGCCCGCCGGACCACGCAGGCGGATGCGCCTTTGCGGAACGCGTCACGGGTGAAATCATGGCCGTCGAACCGTTCTCCGCGGATGGCGAAGAAGAGGTCGCCGGCCTGCAGGTCGCGGCTGTTGATGCTGACGCCGGTAGCCGACCAGTCCGCGGGGATGCCGAAGGGTTCGCCGATGGCGGACAGGTCATGGAATTTCAGGTTCATGCTTCTCCGTGGTTATTAATCGGCTTTGCACTGGATTACGCACAGGGCGCCCGGATGGACACGGGATCCGGCGGCAGGGGATTGCGCGATCACGAAGCCGTTTCCCTTGATTTTCACTTCAATGCCCGACTGGTACAGCCGGTTGACCGCAAGGCGGATGCTCATTCCGCGGACATCGGGAATGCGCAGGGATTTTTTGTCGAGCAGGTCCTTGTCCACGCCGGAATACTGCTGCCCGCAGGTCAGGATCAGCGTTTTTTCCTTTTTCGGGCTCATCGTCCATTGCTGGTCCACCACAAGCTCGCCGGCGCCTTTCAGCTGATAGGCGACATCCAGCTCCTCCAGCAGGTCTTTGGCGGCATCCACGGACATGTATCGCACGTCCGGAAGCCCGTCCGTTTCGTTTTTCCCGCCGCGGCTCAGGGTATCGGCCTCGGCGATGACGCGGTTGATCGTCCGCGCGAAATCGTCGTTCGTGTTGAGGATTTTTTCGATGATCGCCCGCGCGGTCAGGGCCGCCGAAGTTTCGCCCCAGATGCTTTTCCGCGGGTTGTTAATGATCACGAGAAAAGTCAGCTGGGGATCATGCACGGGAAAGAATCCGACGAAAGACGCGTTGTACTCCCCTTTGGCGTATCCCTTTTGTCCCTGCTGTACGCGCTGGGCCGTTCCGGTTTTCCCGGCGATGTCCACGCCGGAAATCTGCACGCGCCGTCCCGTCCCTGAAATGACGACCTGCTGCAGCATCCGGCTGACTTTGGTCATGGTTCCGCGTGAAGCGATGGTGCGGATCGTCTGCGGTTCATATTCTTCGGTCAGTTGCGTCAGCGGATCAATGACCGTACGGATGACGAAGGGCCTGTTCAGCGCTCCCCCGTTGGCGATCGCAGCGTAAGCGTTGATCAGTTGTAATGCCGTAACGCCTATTTCCTGGCCGATGGAGATCATCGGCAGAGAAAGGCCCGACCAGTTCTTCGGGTGGCTGAGGCGTCCTTTGACTTCGCCGTCCAGGTCGACGCCGGTCTCGTTGCCGAAACCGAACGCGCGGACGTACTGGTATAGCTTATCCGTGCCGAGTTTCTGTGCGGTCTTGATGATTCCGATATTGCTCGACTGTTCGACCACCTGAGTGAACGTCATCGTGCCGTGTCGTTTGGAATCGTGGATAATATGATTATAGAGTTTGATCTGGCCGTTTTCGCAGAATATTTTTTCGTTGGGCGAAACGACATTTTCCTCGATCGCGGCGACGGCGGAGAAGGCCTTGAACGTCGATCCCGGTTCGTAGACGTCAGTGATGATACGGTTGCGCAGGGAAGCGAGGTCGAAGCGCTCGCGGTTGTTCGGGTCCTGCACCGGCGAGTGCGTCATTGCGAGGATTTCTCCGGTTTTGGGCGAGAGGATAATCACCATGCCTTCGTCGGCGTCATATTCCTTGATCGACCTTTCAAGTTCCTGCAGAGCGATGACCTGGTAATTCGCGTCGATGGTGAGGACGATGTTCTTTCCGTTGACCGGCTCCTGATGCGGATATTCGGGATTCGGGATGAGCCGTCCGCGCGCGTCGGCCTGGAGAATCGACCAGCCGTGTTTTCCGGAGAGGACCTCCTCTTTGCTGAGCTCGATGCCGCCGATGCCCTGGTTGTCGACGTCGGTGACGCCGAGGATCGGGGCGGCCGCGCGTCCGTACGGATAGTGGCGCCGCAGGGACTGCAGTTTGATCAGCCCTCGCACCGAGTCGTTGATTTTCCGCGCCTGCTGTTCGGTGACCTGCCGCTCGAGCCAGACGAACGAGGATTTGCGGCTGAGCAGCTTGCGGTAATCGGTTTTGGATTTCGGGAACACACGCATGAAATTTTCGGCCACGAGGTCTTTTTCTTTTTCCGGCATGAAATTGGGGTCCGCGGCGAACGAGTAATTAAGCAGGTTTACGGCCAGCTTGTTCATGTTCCGGTCATAGATAACCCCCCGTTCCGCTTCCAGCTTGATCTTACGCTCGTACTGCTGGCGGGCCATGTCCTGGTATTTCGAGTGCGATACGATCTGGACATAGAACAGCCTCCCGGCGATCACGGTCATGACCGCGCTCATGAGCAGCGTCAGCGTCCGCATCCGGACGATCCGCTTGCGGCGGAAGGAATCCTGATTATCGGCCGGTTTTGGGTTCATCGTTTTTTTTCCGGGTTTGCAGCAGGCTGTCGTTGCGCCTGGCTTCGTTGATTTTATCGGCGTCCAGGAAGATCACGCCCGGTTTTTCCTTCGCGGGAACCAGGTTCAGGTGTTCGGTGGACGCCCGCTCGATGCGGTCGTACCCGGAATACTTCGCGATCTCCACGCGGATGCCTTCGTTCTGTTTTTCCAGCTCGAGTTTTTTATCTTTCAGGATCTCGATCTGCGTGAGTTCCTTGCGCACATAAGCGATTTCCCAGATCCAGACCGTCATCAGCACGGCGCCGCACAAAACCCACGCGTAAATTTTCAGATGGCTTCTCGCGCGCAGCGGCGTTTCATCGGCCGGAGCGGTTTCCTTCGGCGGTTCAGGCCTCACGGCCGCGGGAATGACGGCCACCGGTTTTTCGGAAAATTTTTTATACTGCGAACTTTTCCTGTTTTGCGGTAAAGAACTCTTGAGGGGCTCTTCTTTGACGATAAATTTTTTGTCGGACATATCGATGCCGGTGAGCGGTTCGTACATGGACGGCATAACTTTATCCTGTTCGTTCGGCGACCCGGAGCTTGGCGCTTCGGGATCGCGGGTTAAGAGACGTTTCTTCATCGCCCGGCAGGACGGGTTTTTTCGTCAGCACTTTCCACCGGAGCGGTCCCTGTTCATGGGTGAACGGTAAATCGCCGGTAGATGCGGGTTTGAACGTGTGTTTGACAATGCGGTCTTCGAGCGAATGATACGTGATGACGGCGATGCGTCCGCCGGGAACCAGCACCGCCCACGCTTCGTCGAGCGCCTGTCGGAGATTGTTCAGTTCGTCGTTCACGGCAATGCGCAGGGCCTGGAAAATGCGGGACAGCGTTTTCCTGAAAAATTTTCCTCCGGCGACGGACTCGATCGCGCTGCAGAGATCCTGCGTCGTGGCGATCGGTTCGCGGTCTCGCCGGCTGACGATGGCTCGGGCGATACGGCGGGAATGCTTTTCCTCGCCGTAATGAAAAAACACGTCCGCGAGGTCGTGCTCGCTGTAAGTCCTGAGAACCGAGGCGGCCGAAAGCGCGGAAGACGGGTCGGTGCGCATGTCCAGCGGCGCGTCGAGCCGGTAGCTGAACCCTTTTTCGGATTCGTCCAGCTGAAAAGACGACACGCCGAGATCGAGCAGGATGCCGTGTACGCGGGAAATGCCGAGTGTGTGTAAAACGTGTTTCATATTCTTAAAATTGTCTTTCACCGGGGTGAACCGCGGTTCAAAGTCTTGAAGCCGCAGAGTTGCGTATCGGACCGCGTCGTCGTCGTAATCGAACCCGATCACCCGGCAGGAGCCGTTGTTCCTTAGGATCAGTTCGGTATGGCCGCCGCCGCCGAGCGTGCCGTCGACGTAGATTCCTTCGGACTGTATATTCAGCCATTCGACGCAGGCGCCGGCTAACACCGGGATGTGAAAGATCGTCGATCCGGCCGGGGTTGATTCATGAATCGGGTAGTGTGGCATGTCCGTTCCGGTCCGTATCGGATTAAAATATCATCATGCGTCCGGCGGTCTTTTCCAGGTCAAACGCCTGATGCGCCTCGCTGAATCTCGCCGGATTCCATAATTCCATCCAGTTCAGCATGCCGATGATGATGACGTCCTTGTCGATTTGCGCGTACGAGAGAAGGGTCTGGGGAATGACAAGCCGTCCCTGCCGGTCGAGTTCGGTTTCCTGAGCGTAGCCGAGGATGAGCCGGATGAATTTCCGTGTGTCCGCGTCCATGACGGAGAGTCCGCGCATTTTCTCTTCCAGCTTCTGCCATTCGGTCGCGGGATAAATGTAAATGCACTGTTCGAACCCGCGGGTCATGACGACCGTGTTTTTATCCTCCGGCTGAAACGAAGATCTCATTTTTGTCGGAAGACTGATCCGGTTTTTCGGCTCAATTGTGTGCGGGTAAGTTCCTTTAAAACCTGCCATTCTTTTCCACCTTATTCCACTTTACTCCACTTAAATTCATTTATTTGCGCCAAAAAGTCAAGAAAAAAATGATAATTAATTGAAAATATAATAATTTATGTGAATTGTCATTTTTACACTGATTTTTTGGAATTTCCACTTTTTTCCATTTTGATCATTTATTCTAACGGTATGTTTTTAAGGGTTTGCCATTGTAACCGTTCACATGGATTTTAAGCCTTTTAAATGGTTATTTTGCACCCGGGGTGATACGGCTTGACAACAAAATAACTATTAGGTATATTATTTTATATTCCGCCAGTCTAAAGGAGGGGCCGGAATGAATAAAAAGGTTATCCTTGCGGGTATCTCAATTATTGTATTCGTTTTGCGTGCGGAAGCCCAGACTTCCGAAAGCTACATTCCAAATAACCTCGGCCGGATCGTGGAAGTGGCGAATTCCGGAGGCGTTCTGGCCGAACCGTATCTGCTGATCGGGTATGATACCACGGGATTCGTGAAACAATCCAATTCAGAAGGAACGTACAAAATATTCGGCACAACTCCGTCATCGACGAGCCTGCATGAATTAAATATTAAAAATATATTCGGAGCGCCGTCCGGTCATGACTGTCTCGAAATCAGGTTTGGAAATGATTCCAGCCGATACTGGATCAATAAAGTAATTAACGGTTTTGGGGGAAATCTCGCGCCGAACTGGTTGCCTTTTGCGGTATATAACGTCGGGCCCAGATCCTCGGCCAATCCTGCGGTAACGGGCGGGACGAAGTTATGCATAAAGATAACGGACAAAGATTCAAACGGGATCTATTCTCCGGGCGAACAGATTTTCGTCCTGTCCGATCACGCTCTTCCTTTAGACAGCACATACGACAGCCTCAGTCATAGACCCGCAAATCCATTCCCCCCGAACAGGAGCGTCCTGACCAATTTGCGCTTCGGGCTTGCGTCGGTTCCGTACGACCAGTGGTCATTTTCGGTACCGTGGGACGGGTTTACTCCAGCAGCGGGAACGGTGGTGAGGCTGGTTGCGCGGACGGCCGATTCGATTCCGCCGGTGATATACAGTCCGCGATCAATTTCAGCTCCTAATCATGGATTATATTCATATCCGGTTGTCTATTATTCCTTTGAAACGCCTTTACTTGAATTAATTCAATTTCCATCTTCTATGCATCTCCAGAATGATACGATAGTTTGGAATAATATTTTTCCATTCGGGACGAGTTATACGTATACATTGCAAGCAGAGAATTCGGCCGGAATTTATATTGTAAATTCTACCGCGATTTCCGGATACAGAACAGGAAATGAATGTGTCAATTTAAAAAACAATCAAATTAATTACTGGACATCAAACAACGGTTCGATTGCCTATAATTGGCCATCAGGCCAATACGGCATGGGCTGGACAGATGACCCCGCCTGTTTGAATTATGCGACTGGATTTTATATTGCGGGAAAAAAGCACGGACAGAATAGCGCGCAAGATACGATTACAGTGTCAAACGTTGAATTTGGCAGTGAATGGGGCGCGGGAAGAATACTGAATCAGGGCCCTTTTGACAGTCTGATTGCAGAAGACAGAACTTCCGAATCCGCTAAAGTTTTTATTTTGCCGGATCATTCTAACCAGTGGCCGGATGAAGCACCGCATGATTCGCTGGGACAGCCAATGAGACTTTCCGTTCGGGATACATGGACTGTGTTCAATGACTTTTGGGCAAAAATATTAACCCATGATCCCAATTTATTATCACCCGGTTTTGGAATCGAATGTCAGCGTCAGACATTTCAATTTGTTGATTATCCATTCAAATTTTCGGTTTTGGTTAGGATGAGGCTGATGAATAAATGTAATGTGTCGTATGATTCATGCTTTTTCAGCCTTTGGGCCGACCCGGATGTGGGTTTGAATTCGGGAGATGATTTATGTATGGTGGATTCGGTATTACCCTGTCTGATAACTTATAGTGACCCTTATGGTAATGACGGGAGCAACTCAGCGACAGGTGTGTATATTATTCAAAAACCTCTGCTGGCAGGCATTTCAACAGATAAGACAATCATCGTTACAATAAACGAAAGAGGTTTTGTTCAGAAATATATCAATAACGGAATTCAAGCAAATCCGGCTTCGGCAGTAATTGTCGGCCCATTTGGACATACTGAAGAATATGATGATTTCATGCGATATAATTATGCCAAAGGTTATGACTGGCGGGGTCTGCCAAAGCCGAACGGACGCTTTGATTTATTATTTGGAACAATACCGTTTGATAAACGAATCCTTTTGAGTGTCGGTCCTTTCGTAATGGCCGCTGGCGATACCCAGGAAGTCTGGTACGCTCTCATGGGCGCAAAAGGCACAACCAAGGCCAATGCTGTTGATTCAATCCTGAACCACGCGTATCTTATGAAAGAAATATTTTACAGCGACATGAACAGCGTGATCGTAGGAGTAAATGATCCGGAGAATCCCGTTCCGCAAAGAGTGATCCTGCATTCTAATTATCCCAATCCATTCAATCCATCCACAACGATCCGTTATGAACTGAAGCAATCATCGAAAGTAAGTCTGAAGATATATAATATTTTGGGGCAAGAAGTCAGGACATTAGTCAATGCACAAAAATCCTCCGGCATGCATTCCGTTGAATGGGACGGGAAGAACAGCCATGGCCAGAGAGTCACGTCGGGAGTGTATTTCTACAGGCTGGAAGCGGGCGATTTTGTGAAGACGAGGAAGATGGTGCTCGTTAAGTAGAAAGTTGAAAGTATGAAAGTTGAAAGTAAAATACAAAAACCAAGTCGGTTCGAGTAGTTCCGATTGGTTTTTTATCGGAACGTATCGAGAACCGGCGCATAAAGGAAGCGGGACATAACTATTGTTAAATATCCGCGAAAAAAAATGATATTAATTCGAGAAATGAGTATTTTATATATATCCGACGTGAGAAAGGATATCATCATGAAAACCATTAAATGTTATCTGCTGGCAGGGCTTCTGTCAACTGTTCTGATGGAATCCGTGCAGTCTCAGGAAAGTTACATCACAAACAACTTCAGCCGGATCGTGGAAATAAACCCTCAGGGAGTTGTTCCCGCTTCGCATCGTACATTAATCGGGTGGGATACGGCCGGTTATCTGAGGCAATCCGCATCGGGCAACGCGTTCAGGGTTTTCGGAATCACGCCGTATCTGACCCGGCTGAACGGCGCCAGTTCTTTCAACATCCAGAATCATTTCGGCGCTCCCTCCGGCCATGACGGTTATGAAATCCGGTTCGGTTCGGATTCATCGGAATACTGGGTTGGCGTAAACGGTCATCTGGCCCCGAATCGTGTTCCGTTCAGCGTGTACAACGTCGGTCCGAAATCCGTAACGAACCCGTCTGCGACCGGCGGCATTAAAATGGCCGTCATGGTCGTGGACGAGACCCTGGACGGGTTGTACACTCCCGGAGAAAAAATTTACGTGTACGGCGACCTGGCCCTTCCGGTGGACAGCGCCTATGCGGATATGATCGCGCATGATGCCTTTCCGTTCAAGCCCGCGCAGATTATTTTCGAGGGAATGCGCTTCGGCAGGCCGGATATTTCCTATATCCAGGCGGGATTCTCCGTTCCGGACGACGGGCTGCAGCCCCCATCAGGCACCGTACTGCGCCTCGTGACCGTTACCGCCGACACGTCCGCGCCGCTGGTTCAGGTTCCCGACATGGTGCCGTTTCCGGGGACGGCCACCTATACACTCAATTATTTTCCGTCCATGCCTACACAGTTTGAACTGATCGACGCGCCTCCGGGGATGACCGTGGATTCACTCGGAATCATCACATGGATCACCACGGTTCAGCAGTCGGGCTATACCTATCATGTTATCCTGAAGGCCGGGAACCTGTACGGGACTTCCTACAGGTCGTTCGTCGCGAGGGTGGGTTCCAGAAACACAGGCTATAAAGCCGGGAACCTGCGCAGAGCGGTTGAAATCGCGGGGCCGGATGGCGTTCTGCCCCGTCATCACGTTCTGGTCGGTCCGGATTCCGCCGGAAATGTCCGGCAAAGCAATTCCGGAAATTTTTACCGGTTATTCGGCGGGGCACCGGCCCTGACATCCGTTTCCGGTATGAATGCCAACGGAGTGTTCGGCGCTCCGAGGCGAAATGACGCCGTCGAGCTTCGTTTCGGGGATTCATGCCAGTACTGGATCGGTTCCGGCGGTTCAGCGGGCGTCCTTGCGGCCGGCCTCATTCCTTTCAGCGCCTATAACTCGGGACCCCGGTCGGTCTCCAATCCGACCATTACCGGAGGCGACAGGTTGTGCATCCTGGTGACGGATGAAAACCAAAACGGGATCTATGATCCCGGGGAACCTGTCAGCGTGTTCGGCGATCTGGTTACGCCCCTCGACAGCCTATACTCCGTGCTGGGCGTTCAGGCGGTATCCCCCTTTGCGAACTATCCGGCCTGCATCACAGGCCTGAGATTCGGCAAAGCATCCGTGGATTACGGACGGACCGCCTTTTCTCCTCCCGAGGACGGTATCCTGCCCCCTCCGGGCACGGTGATCCGTTTCATTCCGGCTTCCGCCGATACGGCGATACCCTACGCGAACATGGCCGAAATTCGCCAGGGCGCGGGTACCTTTGTTCATACCGGTATCATCAGCTGCTTTTCCGTCACTAAAATCTTTTATGAACTGATCCAGTCCCCTCCCAGGATGGCGGTGGATACAAACGGCGCGATCACGTGGACCACCTATGAACATCAGTTCGGCAATACGTATGACGGAATCATGAAGATCAGCAACGCGTCCGGTTTTGTGCTGTGCCCGTTTACGGCGGTCGCATCGGCGGCGGCCAGGGTTGACTCCGGATATGTCCGTGATTATGAAACCCGGTCGGACAGCAACCGGATCCATTTCTTTCAATGCAATGACGGTTCAATCGGATTCCGAACCGGTCAGAGTAGTTTCGGAATGGAATATCCTGCAGGCTCAAATTATTCTCTTATTTTCGCCGCCGGTTTTTATTTCGGTGGAAAGAAAGAAGGCGTGAACGGACATCCGGATACCGTCAATGTGGCCCAGTGCGAGTATACATCTGAACTTCAGCCCGGCAAGATACTCAATAATGGACCGTTCGGAGACCTGCAGGCGGAAGACTATCGCACACGGCAGACTTTTTTCGCCTTGCCGGAAAACGCCGGCGTCTGGCCCCTGGATGCGCCCCGTAATGCACTGGGACTGCCCTTACAGCTTTCCGGAAAGGACACCTGGACCGCATTCAACGATCTTTGCACCGGGAAAGTGACGGATGAATTTTCCCTGTCGCCGGGGTTCGGTCTTGAGGTTCAGCGGCAGACATTTCAGTTCGGTCATTATCCGTACAATAACTCCGTCCTGGTCCGGATGAAGTTTATCAATAAATCAGACAAAAACTATGATTCCTGTTACGTGAGCTTCTGGGATGATGCGGATGTCGGCGCCGATGTCAGAGACTTAGGCTTGGTCGATTCGGCATTATCCCTGAAAATCACATACAACGATACAGCCGGAAGCGATGCTCATCACAGCGCATCGGGCGTACAGATTCTTCAGGGACCCTTGACCGGCGGCGGTTCCGGGGATACAGCCCGGTTGATCACGATTAATGAGACCGGTTTTTTCCGAAAATCAGAGCCCGGCAAAACCAAACTTCTGGCCACTTCCGGATTTTATTATATGAAAGGCGGTGAGGAACCGGATGGACGTGGAAATGGAGATCTTACACGTTATCATTATCAGAAAGGTCTGGATTTTCTTGGCAATCCCAAGCCCGGAGGTCCTTTTTATCCGGGTTACATATCCTTTTATGGCACGGATCAGCGGGGAGTCATCTCCTCCGGTCCCTTCAACTTTGCTGCCGGCGACACACAGGAAATCTGGATGGCGTACAT
>CAYPIY010000011.1:0-72686 GCA_964410965.1 uncultured Bacteroidota bacterium
TTGGACGGATTGACACGGATTAAATCCTTAGTTTTTTCTTATCCGTGAAAATCCGTGTTCATCCGCGTCATCCGTGTTCTATGGCTATTCTACCGCACCAGCGCCATTTTCCTTGCTTTCACATACCCGTCCGTAACCAGCCGGTAAATGTAAATTCCGCTGGTCACTGAATTTCCATGCGCGTCTTTCCCGTTCCACTGGATATCATATTTTCCGGTTTCCATCGTCCCGTTGACCAGGGTCGCGACCAGCTGACCCAGCACATTGTACACCTGAAGCTTCACATTGCCGGTTTTCGCGACATCGAACCGGATCGTGGTGTTCGGATTGAAAGGATTGGGATAATTGGAATACAGATGGAATGTTTCCGGCATCGTTTTCTTCAATGCATCGGCTTCTTTGGCCACATAATCCTGATCGCCGGCAATCACTTTGAACCGGTGTTCCTTTAACGAACGGAACGTATAGTTGTTTTGTTCGGACAGGTTAATAAAACGGTTATTTTCCATATCCACCAGCCAGCCGTTCTGTATGGCGGAATTATCCCATGTCAGCGTTGCGGACGATTGAGACGTATGATTGAGCATCACCGCGTCCCAGGTATGCCCGGGTTCTTCGGAAGAGCGGATGTCGAATGCCAGTTTCTGATCACCCTGTGTAAAATACATGCTGATGCCGTCCTGCATGTCGAAAGGCTCCCCTGCGTCTGCGGGATCGTATTCATTAAATGCATTGTCTCCTGTTCCGATGCAGTTATCCAGATCATAATGATCGCCGCACGATGCGGATAACTTCAGCCATCCGTTTCTACCATAGTCTGTCGATTCCGTCTTGGCGAAGGAGGAGGAAAGACTGATGACATTCATCAGGGAAATCGTTCCGGTTGTTTTTTTCCTGATCGCGTACGCGCGGAACGGTTTGAATTGCCCGTTCGTAAAGCTGTGCCAGCCGGTATCGTCGAGATACCAGACCGGATCGATCTCCGTGGAATTGGTTACCGACACATTCACCGTGCTGGCGTACGGCCACGGGATCAGGTTCCAGCCCTGAACCAGCGTGATATTATCGATCAAACCGGACGCGTTGGTCAGACCGGAAGTCATGGACGAGAACGGATGCACGCCCGCGGAGTTATAGATGACATAGGCCGTATTGGGATTCAGTACGGTCACATCGGAGAACTGCTGTGCGGATGAATTAAACGTGCCCGCGCGCCAGTTGGTGGGAATATTGGAAGAATTCTTTTCCTGAGCGCCCCAGACGGAAACAAGATTAACGGAAGCGGCGCTGCACGGAAGAGCCACGGTGAAGTATTTTTTCTGTGCAAATTGGGAGGGTATGCCCCCGGAGGTCAAAAGAGAATTGATCGCAGCGTTGTTCAGAGATACCGGAATATTGACTTTTCCGGTCTGAGAAGGATAATATACCGTTCCGGCAGAATTCTGCGCCGTGATCCTGTACCAGAGTCCTTTTAAGGTTACGCTGTCCGCAGGGATTGTATAACTGTATGCATTCCCCGCAGAAAGAATCATATTGACGGTTTTCCCTGTTGTTTGGGTGGACGTTCCGTATGTCAAGCTCACCGAAAGGCCAGCACCGTTAACATCCATACTTACGGTTACGGCTTGCTGCGGTGCGGGGTTTTCGACGGATATATCGGGAGTCCCGTCAAAAGATGGCGCGGCCAGAAATGTTTTCGCGCTGTCCTCATTGGAGGCGGGTGAGACGCCCCATGTATTAACACCATAGATTTTGTAATAATAAACGGTATTGGGCGTGGTACTCTTGGTATCCGAATAACTTGTTGAAGTGGTTGAATCGTGATAGACATAACTGGTATTGGTTGGAGTGGATCGGTAAATACGGTATCGTTCCGGATTATTCCCGCTGGCTGTCCATGTGAGATTGATTTGAGAAGATGAACTTCCTGAAGCGGATAATGACCCGGGCGTGGAAGGTATGGGTATGGAGGCGCTGAATACTCCGCCGGCGGTACCGGCGAAAACTCTTGAACCGTTCACGGCTAAAGCGAGGACGTATCGGTCATACAGATCATTTAAACCGGTACTGGCTTCCATCCATGATGTACCATGGTTTGTGGACATAAAAAGTCCGTTCGTTGTGCCGGCGAAAACATGCCCGTTCGAATTGACGGCAAGCGCCCGGATAACCTGAGAAGTGAGTCCGTTGTTAACCGCCGTCCATAAAACCCCGTCATTTGCGGATAAGAAGACTCCGTCCCCGTTTGTACCCGCGTAAACGTATCCGTTGACGGGATTAACGGCAACCGCAAGGACCAACTGGTTGGCCAGTCCATCGTTTGTTTCTGACCATGAAGATCCGTTGTTCGTGGATCTGTATACACCGCTTATTGAAGTCAAACCTCTTGAAAGAGATTTTTTATTTGTAACCATGTTCTTTTTTTCCCGGGAATCATAGCTCGTTATCGCATTATCGTTCTTGTCCGTCCAGTTCCGTCCATAATCGGAGGTGTATAAACCCGCGTAGATATACCCGTTATTGGGATTTATCGCTATCGATGTAATTTCATCTCCAGCAATGTTCAAACCATTATTCGCTGATGCCCAGGAAGATCCGTTATTTTGAGATATAAAAATACCGTCTATGTCCGTTCCGGCGAAAATATTCCCGCTTGGGCTAACAGCGATCGTCTGTACCCAAGCATTATCGTCAACATATGATTCGTTCCAACTGGCGCCTTGGTTAATCGACACGTAAATAGAACCTTCTTCTGTTCCTGCAAATATATAACCATTGCTCGGTTTAACGCATAGGGAGAATACAAACTTTGCATTAAATGATAATCCTGTATTAGCAGATGTCCATGTGGACCCGTTATTTGTAGAAAGAAAGATGCCGTCACCATTCCCGGAACCCGAAAAAACATACCCGTTATTCGGATTGACTGACAATGCATTGCTGCTAACATTTCTTATCCCGTTATTCACCGCGGACCAGATTGAGCCGTTGTTGCCTGATAAATAGACACCTTCATCGGTTCCGATAAAAGTATTTGAACCGCTAATGATAATGGATCGTACGGTAAGTCCGAGAGGAAGGCCATTATTTATCGGAATCCAGTTTGAACCGTTGTTCGTAGATAAAAAGATGCCGTTTTCGGTGCCCGCAAAAAGATTTGATCCGCTTATGGCAAGAGCCTCGATCGTAGTGTCAGTCAACCCTGTGTTTACAGATTTCCAGGATGTACCGTTATTTGTGGATAAAAAAATTCCCCGGTAAGATGTCCCTGCAAACATATTTGATCCACTGACAACGATTGTATTTACATAATTATAATTTAAACCATTATTGACAGCTGTCCATGAATTCCCGTTATTGGTAGATAAAAAGATCCCGCCTCCACTAGTGCCGGCAAAAATATTTGAACCGCTGATAGTTATCGTTTCAACATATAAACTATTTAATCCATTATTGACAGCAGTCCATGATGTTCCGTTATTGGTGGATAAGAACACCCCCCCCATCTGTACCGGCAAAAATGTTTCCGTTGGATTGATTGACTTCTATCGTATTAACATACAGATTTGTCAAACCGCTGTTCACTAAAGTCCAGGAATTTCCGTTGCTGGTGGACAAAAATACTCCGCCGGAAGCAGAGGAGTACTTTGAATCTTTTGTAAACGTTTTTCTTTTGTTGTTTGACCAGGATCCGGCAAAGACATAACCATTAGAATGATTGATCGCGATATCACTGATGCCGTTGCTTGTCAGCCCGTTATTCACAGCTGACCAGGATGACCCGTTATTCGTGGATAGATACATCCCTTTCCAGGAACCCGCGAAAATGTATCCGTTGCCCGGATTCACGCATAATGTCCTGATGCTTCCCCCGTATGGCCCTCCCGATTGCCAGTTCAGCTGGGCGTGAGCGACTGTGAATGCAAACAAAATCAACAAAACAATTCCCGATATATTTTTCATGACTAATCTCCGGTTGGATCCGAATGGATTAATTAATTTGGTATTAACTTTTTGATCTGCATCATGGCCAAAGGGGCCAGTTGATGCCCCCTTTATCGGAAGAGGATTTTTTACCTCCCAGCAATACGGCCGCAGCTCCGCCACCGGCAATAACCGCTCCCCCTAGGATATACCATTTCATATTGGAGGATTTTTTACCGCTCTGGACAACCGTTCCGCCGGATACTCCGCTCCCCCCGGAAAAATCCTGGGCGATCTTTTTCATTTCATCCAGCAATCCCTCATATTTGCCCACGTAATCTTTAGTCTTGGTTTGCTCGATTTTCCCTGTTTTCACGCTGATCATTCTCAAATCGATGGCATAAGTCTGTCCGAATTTGGAAATGTCACCGGCGATCATGTACTTCACGCCGAGCAGCTGACCGATCTGCACCGCGCATTCAGCTGAATTACAATGATCGGACATCGAGAAATCCTGTTCCTTGAGGATCTCGCCCATTTTATCGCGCTCGATCACCTCAAAGGCGTTGGTCTGCACGAGTATCCCGCGGAACCGGTTCGTGAGAATCGACAACTCGTTTTTTTCAAGTCCGCCCGCCGACTGGAATTCCAGCACGGCGATCGTTTTTTTTGTTTCCTGCGCGTAAAGCGGAAACATCAGACCGCATAGAAGGATCAATAGCCCTGTTCGCATATTATTTCTCCCTTAAAAATGAAATATTTTACAATAACCCTGAGATTGATGAACGGTTAAGATTTACCGGCCATAAATTATACATATAGTTTTTTAAAATCAATCTTTATAGCTGATATTATTCAAATAATTATACATACTTAAGAAATATCGGCTTTTCTTGATTTTTATAAAATTTTACTTGACAACGGACTAATAAATAATCCTTTACTCTTTTTTTGGCTTTAACCGGCAATCACAGTGCCGTTTTTTTCCGCTTGATGTTTCTTGGCATCGGGTTACAACTAATTTCCCATCCTCCATAAAACACAGAAATGCCCGATCTGTGCGCGGATTTTCACTTTCATGCCGTTCAAACGGAAAATCGCTGAAAACCGTCCTTTTTCATCTTTAATATTGATATTATATCCCAATTTCACTATACTTGCCCACTTTTTTAAACGGAAAGACTTATGATATCACTTACCCTGATCCTTGTCCTCGCCTACCTGATCGGTTCCGTGTCCCCGAGCATCATCCTTTCGCGGCTGATCAAGGGGGTCGATATCCGTACCTACGGAAGCGGCAACGCGGGTATGACCAACGCGATGCGCCTGCTCGGCATGAAATGGGGCTCGGTCGTCGCCCTGATCGACACGCTGAAAGGGTTCACCGCGTCCTACGTACTGACCACGTGGCTGTACTCGCCGGTGGATGAAACATCCCCTGACGTCACCTTAGTCCGCATACTCGCAGGGTCGATGGCGATGATCGGGCATATCTGGACGGTGTTCTTCGGGTTCAGGGGCGGCAAAGGCGTGCTGACCATGGCCGGCGCCGTGCTCGGGGTCGCTCCCCTGCAGGTCGGGATCTGCACAGCCATTTTCCTGATCGTTTTGTTCACCACCCGTTACGTTTCGCTCAGTTCCATGATCGCCTATTCGTTCTTTCCCGTCGTGGTGTTCATTTTCAACCTCGCGTTCGGGGTAGAAACCTCGGTCTATCTCAAGATATTCAGTTTTGTCATCGCCGGCGCCATTATTGCCACGCACCGCCAGAACATCTCCCGCCTCCTGAAAGGTGAGGAACGCAAGGTCGTGTTCAAAAAGCAAAACGGCAGTTCCGCCTGACCCCGATGGCCCGATCCGCAACGGCTCCTCGCGGGACCTTCCGTCCCAGAACAGCCACCGTCGTATATATTTCCGCCATCGCCACGGGCGCCGCGGGGATGATCCTGATCGTCCGTTCGGCATTGAAGGCAGCGGACGGCTCCCCGGAGGCGATCGGCCTGCTGGCGTCCTTTTTCGCCGCCGTCGCCGGGCTCTTCTGGCTGATCCGGAAGACCTGGCCGCTGATCCTCGACCAGAGCGACATCCTTGACGTGTTCCGCAAGACTGCAAAGGAAAAAAAATCGAAAGTGGAACCCGTACTGATCCGCACCGACCGGCCGGACCGATCTTTCAAGGAACACGGCTACCGGTTCCGCCTGAATGAATACGCCTCGGAAACGGATATCAGCCTCATCCAGATCGAAATGGAAACCCCGGACCATTTCGTCTCGCAGACGGGTTCGTATTACCTTGTGTTCCGGATCCCCGCGGACATTGAGCCCGCGATCGCGTTCATCAGCCCGAAACTTCCGGAATCCGGCTCGGCCGATATCCTCCTGTACATGGATGCGCCCGGAGGAACAGGAACAGACGGCTCCCATTCCGTTGCGCGAACGCTCACATCTTATCCCCCGGAATGGACGGCCGGGCTTTTCGCCAACCCCTTCATCGCGAACGAACTGAACGTTTTGTTCTCGATCTACCGCATGAAATACATCGTCCTGCGGAACGGCTCCCTGACCGCGGTGAAAGACGGCGCCGTGGATTCCTGCGCGTACGACATCGAGGCTTATCACCTGCTGCACCGGCTCATCCAGCTCATCCAGGATTATCACAAACGATATATTCATCAAACCCCCTAGGAGATTGCCATGACCGAAGAAACCGCCACGCCCGAACCGAACCGCCAGAAAACATGGATGTACGCGCTGTCCGCCGTGTGCGCCGTCCTGCTGGTCAGTTCCGTGTACCTTCTGTATAAGACCGCCGACCTGAAAAGCTCAGGACCGCTGAAGATCGGATACGTGAGATCCGAACAGATCCTGCAGCAGTACAAGCCCGCGCTGGCCGTCCAGCAGAGGCTGCAGCAGGAAACCGCCGACGCCCAGCAAGACCTGGAAAAACGGTACAAGGAGCTTCAGGCGATGGACGCCGACATCAAGAAAAAATCCGAGGTGCTGACGATGCAGGCGCTGGCCCCGCAGATCGAGAAACTCCAGCGGAAACAAAACGAGTTCCTCCAGCTTCAGCAGTCCATCCAGCAGCAGGTACAGCAGAAACAGTCGCAACTGCTGGAACCGGTGTTCCAGGACGTCAGCAATTTCATCACCAAGTACGGCCGCGACAACGGCTACGCCGTGGTGTTCGGCACGCCGGTCGAGGGCATCATCGTGTACGGCGACCCGGCCAACGACCTGACCGAAACGATCGTGACCGAACTGAACGCGCGCGTCCCGCCCACGCTTCCGGTTCCATTCAGCCCCGGCGCGGATTCCCTGAAAAAATAAATTTTCCGTAGAACGTACCGGTCTGCGGCGTCCGCTCCCTGCGGATGCCGCGGATTTTTTTTATGAAGCGTTCCGTAACCTTTATCGCCCGCGAGACCCCGTTCAACGCCCACGCGCTGAACGTCCTTCTCGGAAGCCTGGAAAAGTATTTTTCGCCCGAATGGTGCGATCTGAAATACGGCCGCAACACGGAGGAAATTACCGGGCACGCCCTTCAATCGCACGCGGAAGGACGGATCCCGGTGATCGCGTGGTCGTTCCATTCGGCTGAGGCAAACCGCGTACGGCAGGAAGCCGGCGATGTAAGACGGCGGCTGGATTTAATCCCTGCGGTTTTTATCGCAGGAGGCGCGCACGCGACGGCACGGCCGGAAGAATCAATGGACATGGGATTCGACACCGTCTTCCGCGGCGAAGGCGAACGGCTTATCACCGAATATGTTCACGAACTGATCCGTTGCGAAGACATCCGCGAAATGAGAGGAATCCGGAACAGTCCGCCCGGAGAGAAAATCGATCTCGATGATTACCCGGCCTTTCCGGAGAAGACGCTCAAGCTCAATCCGGTCGAGATCACTCGCGGCTGCGTGTACGCCTGCCGGTTCTGCCAGACTTCATATCTTTTCGGGGGAGCGTTCCGGCACCGGTCGGCGGACAGCATCCTCAAATACGCGAAAATCCTGACCGATCGCGGAGGGCATTTCCTCCGGATGACCACGCCGTCAGCGTTTTCGTACGGCTCATCCGGAAAAGAACCCAGCCCGGACAAGGTCGAAACCCTCCTGAGAGAGCTCCGTGAAGTGATGGGCCCGGACCGGAAAATCTATTTCGGCACTTTCCCGTCCGAAATCCGCCCCGAACATGTCACGAAAGAGTCCCTTCAGATCATTAAAAGATACGCCGACAACGATAACATCATACTCGGCGTGCAGAGCGGATCGGAACGAATCCTCGAACGCTGCCACCGCGAGTGCGCACCCGCCACGGCTCTGCGGGCAGTGGAACTGGCGCTGGATACCGGGTTCAGCGTCAACGCGGACATGATCTTCGGGCTACCCGGGGAAGAAAAATCGGACCGGCTCGAAACCATCCGGCTGATCCAAAAAATGGCAAAACCGGGAGTGAAGATCCACGCGCACTGGTTCATGCCTCTTCCGGGAACTCCGTTTGAACACGAATCCCCTGCCCCGCCTGATCCATGGCTGCTGTCCGAACTCGATACCCTGACGACCCGGAAAATATTATACGGACAGTGGAGAAAACAACTTCATCAGAACTCACTGAACCAGCCTGACTGATGAATGATTTCAGACAGCCTTAAGAACGCCGAAACTAGTTTTATCTGTCCGGTGTTAAGATTTTTATTGCCTTAACCGAAAGCAGATCCATTCTCAAAAGTAATGGTAATTCATTAGATTTAAACATTTATTTTAGCTGTTTTTATTGTTCTTAACAAAATTCATTTGTTTTTCGGCTCGATATCCTTTACATTAAGTTTCATTCTTTTTATAGTATTCAGCCGATTGAATATCCGTTTATTATTTTTTATGAACATAATAGGGTCTGATTTTATGAAACGCTGTAACGGGCTTATTTTTTTCCTGTTTGCGGTTTTGATGATTTCCGGAAATGTTATTTCCCAGGAATGGCTGAAAAACATTCCGGCGGGAAAGGAAAATAATTTTTTCGCCATCAAAAAGGCTTTTGAGGATTACTGGGCGCCTTATCAGGTCGAGAACGGGTACTACATGAAGGACGGGCAGAAAACGAAAGCGCCGTACTGGAAATTATTCAGACGCTGGGCGTATTACTGGGAATCGCGCGTGAACCAGCGCACCGGCGAGTTCCCGAAAACCTCGGCCGCGGAAGAATTCAGGAAATATATTACCGCGAACGGAAGCATCGAAGCCGCCGGCAGCGACTGGAGCAGCATGGGGCCGTCGTATTCCGACGGGGGGTACGCAGGCATCGGGCGGATCAACTGCATCAGTTTTCACCCGGCGGACACGAACACGTTCTGGGTGGGAGCCGCGTCGGGCGGATTGTGGAAAACCGTCAACGGCGGCGCTTCATGGACGGTTCTCAACGATAATATGGACGTCCTCGGCGTAAGCGATATCGGCATTCCGTCCGATTACGCGGCGACCAGCACGATCTACCTCGCCACGGGCGACAAGGACGGCGGCAGCATGTGGTCGCTGGAAGGCGGACAGGTCAACGACAACGAGAGCGTGGGCATTATGAAATCCACTAACGGCGGCACAACCTGGTACAAAACCAGCCTGACGTTCACGCCGGACCAGCACAATATAGTATCCCGAATCCTCATTCATCCGACCAGCACGAATATTTTGTGGGCATCCACATCCACCGGCATTTACAAATCGACCGATTACGGCGAGAACTGGGCCAAACTGGCGAACGGGTATGTCATGGACATGGAATTCAGGCCCGGTGACCCGAACACGATCTACGCATCCACCATGAGTTACTCGGCTGCGCCCGGCATTTATAAAACCACCAACGGCGGCACGAACTGGTTTGCCCTCACAACCGGCCTGGCCGTATCCGATTACCGGGTGGATCTCGCGGTCACCCCGGCCAATCCGAATTTCATTTACGCGATTTCCTGCAACCAGACCAGCGGACTCGGGAAAATCCTTCGGTCCAACAACGGCGGAACATCTTTCACAACGGTTTATACCGGCGGCAACAACAAATCCCTTTTAGGCTGGTACAGCAATGCCTCCGGAACCAATGAGGGACAGGGAACTTATGACCTGGCCATCGCCGTATCGCCTGTGGATACTTATACCGTATACATCGGCGGGGTCAACACGCACAAATCCACGAACGGCGGCGGCGCCTGGTTTTGCGTGAACTGCTGGACGAGTTCTGCCACGTACAACAAAAACGGAGCGCCGGTGGTCCATGCCGATCATCACATGCTGTCATTCCGCCCGGGAAGCAATGCCCTGTTCGAAACCAACGACGGCGGCGTTTATAAAACCTACAACGGCGGAGCCAGCTGGACCGACCTGACCGACGGAATCGTTCCCAGCCAGATCTACCGCGTTTCAACCGGCCAAAAGACCAGCAGCGAAGTCCTTTGCGGCCTTCAGGACAACGGCACCAAATTATATTCCGCCGCAAGCTGGTCAGATGTGACCGGCGGGGACGGCATGGACTGTCTGGTGGATTTCACCAATAACAACGTACAGTATGCCACTTACGCGGAGGGCACGATTTACAGAACGACGAATCACTGGGCCGCCAGTTCCGATATTACACCCGGTACGGCAGGCACCGGTCACTGGGTAACCCCGCTGGCGATGAATCCGGTCAACAGCAAATCGATCTACGCGGGCTACGCGGATTTATGGAAATCCGTCAACCAGGGCACCAACTGGACGAAAATTTCCACCATGAACACGACCGATAAGCTTCGCGCCATTGCTGTGGCCCCTTCGGATACTCAGCGGATTTACGTTTCCGATCCCAATCAGATCTGGAAAACCACTAACGGGGGAACCGGCTGGTCTGAAATCACAGGATCCCTGCCCACCGGAGGCAACTCGATCACTTATATCGCCGTCAAAAATGATGATCCCAACACAGTCTGGATCACGCTCGGCGGTTACGACAACCAGCGGGTGTTCGAAACCACAAACGGTGGAACCTCATGGATCAACATTTCAGCGGGACTTCCAAATCTGCCTGTCATGAGCATCGTTCAGAACAAGCAAAATACAGCGACGAATGAACTATATGTGGGTACCGACCGCGGCGTGTACACGCGCAACGGCGGCAATTTCTGGGAACCGTACAACGCCAACCTGCCGAACGCCGTAGTCGCCGACCTTGATGTATATTATGACACCGTAACAGCCAATTCCCGTTTGCGCGCGGGCACGTTCGGGCGCGGCCTGTGGCAGACTCCGCTTCAGACCGTTTCGATCATCGCCGATCCTTCCAATTTCACGGCTACCGCGGTCAGCGAATCACAGATTAATCTTGCATGGACAAAGAATCCCTCCGCGCATGATGTGATGATCGCTGTAAGTACAACCGGAACTTTCGGCACCCCTGTGAACGGAACCTCTTACAATGTTTCCGATCCGATTCCCGGCGGCGGCGCTGTTCTTTACAGGGGAGGCCTGACATCCTACAATCACACCGGCCTGCCTCCCGGAACGGATTATTATTACAAGGCATGGTCCTTTAACGGCGGAAATGTATATTCCGGAGGCATGACGGATTCGGGCAGGACTTTCTGCGGCAATTACAGCCTGCCTTTTACCGAAAGCTTTACCGGGTCAGCCCTGCCGTCCTGCTGGAGCACGCAGAATACGGGAAGCGGCATGTCCGAGCGCTGGGGAGTTTCCGCCTCGAATTCCGCAGGCGGGACGGCCAATGAGATGAAATGTTCTTACCATGAAATCACAAGCACCTGCACGACCCGCTTGATCACCCCGGCCCTGGTCACGACCGGAATGTCCCAGTTAAATCTGAGTTTCAAGCATTTCTTTGATGATTACGGTACCGGAGTGACTTTACGGGTACAGTCCAGCACCGACCTTGTGAACTGGACCAATGAGGCCTGGTCAGCGGTTTCAGGCGGCGGCAATCTGGGTCCGGCCACGGTCAACACAACGGTTTCAAGTAACCTGAACAGCCCGAATACTTATATCGCCGTCACGGCCATCGGAAACCTGTACAACATGGATTATTGGTACATCGATGATGTATCCGTATCCAACAACGCGCCGAACCAGCCGCCGGTTGTATCGAATCCGATGCGGGACACGACCTTCGCTGAGGACTTCGGACGTCTGTTTGTCCGCAAGCTGAGCACGGTGTTTTCTGATCCCGACACGCCGGTCCTCACTTATACAGCCAATGCGCTGGGCAGCGGGGTCACAGCCGGCGTCAGCGGGGATTCGCTGTACATCAACAGTGTTCTGAACTACTACGGCTCGGCTGTCGTCCGGGTAACAGCCAGCGACGGTTCCCTGAGCGTGTCGGATACATTCAATGTCACGATCACCAATGTAAACGACGCGCCGTATGTCGTTCTGGCGATTCCCGACACGGCATTCTCCGAGGACTTCGGGAAACGGTTCATCCGCAAGCTGACGAATGTATTTGCCGATGCGGATAATCCGACACTGACATACGCGGCAAATGTACTGAGCGGCAGCGTAACGACGAATATCAGCAATGATTCTCTGTACATCAACAGTGTTCTGAACTACTACGGCTCGGCTGTCGTCCGGGTAACAGCCAGCGACGGTTCCCTGAGCGTGTCGGATACATTCAATGTCACGATCACCAATGTAAACGACGCGCCGTATGTCGTTCTGGCGATTCCCGACACGGCATTCTCCGAGGACTTCGGGAAACGGTTCATCCGCAAGCTGACGAATGTATTTGCCGATGCGGATAATCCGACACTGACATACGCGGCAAATGTACTGAGCGGCAGCGTAACGACGAATATCAGCAATGATTCTCTGTACATCAACAGTGTTCTGAACTACTACGGCTCGGCTGTCGTCCGGGTAACAGCCAGCGACGGTTCCCTGAGCGTGTCGGATACATTCAATGTCACGATCACCAATGTAAACGACGCGCCGTATGTCGTTCTGGCGATTCCCGACACGGCATTCTCCGAGGACTTCGGGAAACGGTTCATCCGCAAGCTGACGAATGTATTTGCCGATGCGGATAATCCGACACTGACATACGCGGCAAATGTACTGAGCGGCAGCGTAACGACGAGCATCAGCGGGGATTCGCTGTACCTGACGAGCGTATCAAATTACAGCGGAAGCGCCCAGGTTCGCGTTACAGCAAGTGACGGCGCCATGAGCGCATTGGATACGTTCAATGTCACGATAACGGCTGTTAACGATCCCCCATATCTTTCATCAGCAGTACACGATACTTCGCTGGTCAGAAATTTCGGCAAGGTGTTCATTTCTCGGATGGACCAGATATTCACTGATCCGGACAACAGCACCCTGACCTACGGTGCCTACAATCTCAGCGCGGGGATCAATCCGGTTATTTCCAATGACAGTCTGTACCTGCAAAGCACAACAGACTTTCTGGGGCAGGTCTTAATCCGCTTAACGGCTTACGACGGACAATATTCTGCGATGGATACATTTAAAGTATCCGTAGTCCTTGAAAGCGATCCGCCTTACATCGTTCATGCCATGCGAGATACGTCATTCAGTGAAGACTTCGGACGCCGCATGGTCTACAGGCTTACGGAAGTGTTCGGCGATAACGACACACCGGAACTGACCTATTTTGTGAGTGTATCCGGAGGCGGCCTTACGGCGGACATCGGTCATGACAGTTTGTATATTAACAGCGTAAATAATATTAACGGCATAGTCAGCGTTTTTGTATCGGCCAGTGACGGGGCGTCAACGGTATCAGATTCTTTTTCCGTTACGATAACGGCGGTAAACGACGTTCCATATGTTGTTCAGGCGATTCCGGATACGGCATTCTCCGAGGACTTCGGGAAACGGTTCATCCGCAAACTCACGAATGTATTCGCTGACGCGGACAACGGCTCATTGACGTATTCGGCAAATGTACTGAGCGGCAGCGTAACAACGAGCATCAGCGGGGATTCACTGTACGTTACCAGCGTTCTTAACTACAACGGAATAGTGAATGTCCGCGTGACAGCAAATGACGGTTCGACAACCGTGGCAGATACATTTGCTGTAACCATCACGCCCGTCAACGATCCGCCGTATGTTGCGCTGGCGATTCCGGATACGGCATTCTCCGAGGACTTCGGGAAACGGTTCATCCGCAAACTCACGAATGTATTCGCTGATGTGGATAATCCGACACTGACATATTCAACAAATGTACTGAGCGGTAGCGTAACGGCGAATATCAGCGGCGATTCTTTGTACATCAACAGCGTTCTCAACTACTACGGCATGGCTGTTGTGCGCGTTTCCGCCAGCGACGGTTCCCTGAGCGTGTCGGATACATTCAATGTCACGATCACCAATGTAAACGACGCGCCGTATGTCGTTCTGGCGATTCCCGACACGGCATTCTCCGAGGACTTCGGGAAACGGTTCATCCGCAAGCTGACGAATGTATTTGCCGATGCGGATAATCCGACACTGACATACGCGGCAAATGTACTGAGCGGCAGCGTAACGACGAATATCAGCAATGATTCTCTGTACATCAACAGTGTTCTGAACTACTACGGCATGGCTGTTGTGCGCGTTTCCGCCAGCGACGGTTCCCTGAACGTGTCGGATACATTCAATGTTACGATCACCAATGTAAACGACCAGCCGATCATTTCGGATATTACCGATATCTCCACCGATGAAGATACGCCTCTCAACGGAATCGCCTTTACCGTGGGTGATGCGGATAATCCGCCGGAAAACCTGATTCTGACAAGAAGCTCTTCCAATACAGTACTTGTATCAAATGCGAATATTGTTTTTGGCGGATCGGGAACAAACCGTACGCTATCGATTACACCTAATGCAGATCAGTACGGTACTACGACTATCTCCGTCATCGTCAGCGACGGAATAACCTCGGATACGGATACATTCGTTCTGACGGTAAATGCCGTGAACGATCCTCCGACGATTTCTGATATCTCGGATCAGTCCACGAACGAGGATACACCAATTACAGGTATCGCGTTTACTATCGGGGACAACGAAACACCGCTTGCTGACCTGACACTGAGCAGAACTTCAAGCAACACGACGTTAGTATCGAACGGCAACATTATCTTTGGCGGTTTCGGGGCCGACAGGACAGTGTCAATCACGCCGAACGCCAATCAGTCCGGCACGACGACTATCACCGTCATCGTCAGCGACGGAATAGCCTCGGATACGGATACATTCGTTCTGACGGTAAATGGCGTGAACGATCCTGTTTCCCTGTCACACATGATGCCCGATACCTCACTGAATGAGAATTTCGGATACCTGCCGGTTTATCAACTCAGTCAGTTTTTCACAGATACCGATAACCTGATTTTAAATTACAACACATCATCCTCCGCGGGTATTAACACGGCGATATCGGGCGATACCCTTTATCTCTCCGGTACGCAGAATTTCAACGGACCGGCGTACGTTTATGTGAGCGCATCGGACGGCGAGTACACGGCGCGTGATACTTTTAAAGTTACCGTCCTGCCGGTCAATGATCCGCCTTACCGGGTAACGGCGCTGCGCGATACGGCATTCGCCGAGGATTTCGGTCCGGAACAGGTTGTTTACCGTCTAAGCCAGTTCTTCGCAGATGCGGATAACGCCACCCTGAATTATGCCGCTGAAACCGGTCCCGGAATTACGGCCATGGTTTCCGGCGATACGCTTTACCTTTCCGGCACACTGAATTTCAACGGATTGGCTGAAGTTCATGTGAGCGCCTCAGACGGTGAATACACCGTTTACGACACCTTTAACGTGACGGTTACGCCGGTGAACGACGCGCCGCATATTGCGATTCCGCTTCCCGATTTGGCGCCTGATGAGGATTTCGGATTGATATTTGTCGCCCGTCTTGGCGATGTTTTTGACGACGTCGACGGCGATACGCTTTCCTTCTGGGCCGGCAGTCTCACGGCCGGTGTAAGCGAGCTTATTTCGCGGGACAGTCTCTATCTTCTCAGCGTTCCCGATTTTACGGGAACTGTGGAAGTCCGCCTGTCGGCCGGCGACGGGGAGTTCACCGTTTCCGATACGTTCCGTGTAACCGTCCTGGACGTGAACGATCCTCCGTTCATCATGACGGCCATTCCGGATACATCGCCGGATGAGGATTTCGGGCGGATACGGATCAGCCTTCTGTCTTCCGTGTTCGGCGATGTCGACAACGCGGTACTTATCTACACCGGCGAAGCTCTTAGCAGCGGACTGACCGCCGATATCGGCCATGATACGCTGTACCTTAATTCGGAGGCGGATTATTCCGGAACGGTTTTTGTCCGGGTGTCGGCCGGCGACGGCAATTCGGTTGTTGCCGACACGTTTGCGGTCACCGTTATGCCGGTAAACGACGCACCGCTTATGTTCACGCTCATCAGTCCGGCCGACGGCGACACCCTTGCGTCCTTATCGGCGCCCATGGGTTTCGCCTGGCATCCGTCCCTTGACGCCGACGGCGATGCCCTGCATTACGCGCTCGGCCTTTTCCATCCGGCGTTCGATACACTGATCATCGGAATCGCGGATACGTCGGTTTACGTTGACCTCAGCGGCCGCCTGCTTTTCGACAACCCGTACCGCTGGACCGTTTCCGTGACCGATGGTTTCCTGACCGTCGCCTCAACAGATACATACCGGTTCCGCACACCAGTCCTTGTAGGCATTCCGGAGGATAACCTGTTACCCTCGGCATTCGCGTTAAGACAGAATTACCCGAATCCGTTCAATCCGTCGACGACGATTCATTATGATCTGCCGAAATCTTCGAACGTGCGACTGAACATTTACAATATCCAGGGCCAGCGGGTGATGACGCTTGTCAACGGACAGAAAACCGCGGGCCGTTACCAGGTCAGCTGGAACGGCCGAAATGAACGCGGACAAATGGTATCCAGCGGAATTTACATCTACCGCATACAAGCCGGTGATTTCATAAAAACCCGGAAAATGATGCTGCTGAAATAAATTTTCTATTCCTCTAACGAATAAAATGGCTGTCATTCCAGGGCAGCCTTTTTTTGATACGGATAACGTACTGTATTTTTCCTGCTCCCGATGGAAATGCTGATTTGTATTTTTTATCGTTATCTTCATGCCGTTGTATTAACGTTCAAACTAATTTAAAATCTTTTTGTTTTTTCTGAAAGATTGTTTAATATATCGGCATTAACTTAGTATCTTTGCCGCATTTTTTCACCGGAATTCCTTAACAGGATACATCTTATGAAATCCTTTTTATTGTCAGGAATAGTCTTATGGCTGGCAGCTATCTGTGAGCCGGGCCGTCTTTTGACCCAGGAAAGTGAACGGGCTGTTCCGTCAGGAACGGACAATAATTTTTTTGAAATCCAGAAAGCCTTTCACCGGTACTGGGAGCCCTACAAGGCCGAAAACGGATATTATATAGTTAATGGCAAAAAAAACAAAGTTCCGGGATGGAAATTATACAAGCGATGGGAGCATTACTGGCAAATCCGTATCGACCAGACAACCGGAGAATTTCCGAAAACTTCTGCGGCCGCTGAAATCATGAAATATTCGGCGAACCTCGGTGATAAGGAAAGCAGCGGAGGCAACTGGACAAGTATGGGGCCGTATTCATCCGCCGGAGGATATGCCGGAACCGGGCGCATCAACTGCATCGGTTTTCATCCGTCCGATCCGAACACATTCTGGGCCGGATCGCCGTCGGGAGGACTGTGGAAAACCATCAACGGCGGGGTATCATGGACAGCGCTGACCGACCGGAATCCCGTTCTCGGCGTGAGCGATATCGGAGTGCCGCATGATTATCATCTCACCAGCACCCTGTACATCGCGACGGGGGATAAGGACATGGGCTCATTGCTCAAACTTGCCGGAGGACAATCGCATGACAATGAGAGTATCGGAGTCCTGAAAAGCACCGACGGCGGATTAAGCTGGTTCCCCACCGGACTGAATTTTACGCCCGATCTTCATCAAACCGTTTCCCGAATCCTGGTTCATCCGAAAAATTCCTCTACCCTGTGGGCCGCAACTTCCATGGGAATATTCCGAACCAATGATGGCGGTATCTCGTGGACATTGCAGATCGAAGGCGCTTTTATGGATATGGAATTCAGACCCGGACATTTTTCCACGCTTTACGCCTCAACGGTTAATTTATCCGGAACGCCCGAGATCCATAAAACCACTGACGGCGGCGCCACCTGGAACCGACTCCCGGCAGGATTTACTTCCGATGATTACCGGGTGGATATTGCCGTCACGCCGGTCAATCCCGATTACCTGTACGCAATTAGCTGCAATCAGACAAGCGGACTCGGCAGGATAATCCGTTCCACCAACAGCGGAAGCTCATTTAATCAGATGTTCACCGGCGGAACCGATAAAGCCCTGCTGGGAAGTTACAGTAATGGCGCCGGGATCAATCGCGGCCAGGGAATATATGATCTGGCCATAGCCGTTTCCCCGCTGCGTGCGAATATTTTATATATCGGCGGCATCAATACGCATAAATCCGTTTCCTCAGGAACATCCTGGGAATGCGTGAATTGTTACACAGCCGATCCCGTATACAATATCACCGGCGAGCCCGTTGTGCACGCCGACAAGCACATGCTCGCTTTTCAACCCGTGACGGGTGCTCTTTTTGAAGCCAATGACGGCGGTATTTACAAATCGACGGACGGCGGCCAAAGCTGGATTGATTTGACGGGTAACCTCGTGATCAGCCAGATCTACCGGATCGCATGCGCTCAAATTTCAGCTGATGAAATCATCGGCGGGCTTCAGGACAACGGGACTAAAATATACTCTGGCGGATCATGGACCGATGTGCTTGGGGCTGACGGCATGGAATGCATCATCGATTACTCCGATACGAATATCCAATACGGTTCATGGTATTACGGCTACCTGTTCCGTACGACAAATCACTGGAACAATTACACAATGATTACTCCTACATCAGCCGGTTATGGAAATTGGGTCACACCTGTCGTTATGGACCCGGTCAATCCTTCTGTGCTTTATGCCGGATACGCCGATTTGTGGAAAACAACCGACCGGGGTACAAACTGGAATAAAATCTCCTCCTTCAATATTCCCGATAAGCTTTGCGCGATTGCGGTCTCGCCTTCGGACCCTCGTGTCATTTATATTGCATCCAGACAGCAACTATGGATGACGAACAACGGCGGGGAAATCTGGCATGAGATCACCGGCGACCTGCCGACAACAACCAACGCGATTACCGGACTCGCGGTGAAACATGACGACCGGAACACGGTTTGGGTCACGCTTGGAGGATATGACGGACAGAGGATTTATGAATCAAGGGACGGCGGCATTCCCTGGATAAACATATCGGACGGACTCCCGAACCTGCCTGTGATGTGTATCCTGCAGAACCGGCAAAACCCGGATGAAACGGAACTATATGCCGGTACGGATATCGGCGTGTTCCGCAAAACCGGAAGCAGTTCATGGAAACCCTTCAACACGGGGTTACCTAACGCAATTGTGACGGATCTGGATATATATTACGATGACGCGGATCCGGAAAACTCTAGACTTCGCGCGGCAACATACGGGCGAGGCCTATGGGAAACGCCACTGACTGCTGTTTCAGGGGTGTTTGCCCAGGGAAGTGTAACGTCGCGGAAAGATATCACAACAGAACATTCTTTGGATATCCCCCAGTCTTTCTCGCTCGGCTCGAATTATCCGAACCCGTTCAATCCGTCAACGACTATCCTTTACGATCTCCCCAAATCCACTAATCTGCGTATAGAAATTTTTAACATCCATGGCCAATTCGTCCGAACCCTTGTGAACGGTTATAGTACAGCAGGCCGCCATTATGTTGTCTGGAACGGAAGTAACGACCGAGGCGAAGCCGTTTCCAGCGGAATCTATATATACCGTATTCAGGCCGGTGAATTCGTCAAGGCCCGGAAAATGATGCTGCTGAAATAAATTTTCTCTTCCTCAAACGAATAAAAAAGGCTGTCACATCATGACAGCCTTTTCAATTTACTTTTCCGGATAGAGCTCATTCCACCAGTCCGGCTGATCCTTCAGCCAGCGGTCAAACCAGGCGAGGATCGTTTTTGTCCACAGCATCCGTTTGGAATACTGCATGATATGATGATCCTGATCGTCCACCTGTATCAGTTCCACGGGCCGGTTCAGCAGTTTCAGCGCTGTATACAATTGAATGCTCTCGCCTACCGGAACATTGGTGTCGGACGCGCCATGCAGAAGAAGCAGGGGTGTTTTGATTTTATCGGCGGAAAACAGCGGGCTCTGGTTCACGTAAATGTCTTTGCGGTTCCACGGAAAACTGTTGGCCGTCGCCATCGCGCTGTATGAATAGCCCCAGTATCCTTCACCCCAGTAACTGGAGATTGAACTGATACCGGCGTGTGAAATCGCCGTCGCGAACATATCGGTCTTCGTGGTGAGCAGCATGGTCATGAAACCGCCGTACGACGCGCCGATACAGCCGACACGTTTCTTATCCACAAAAGGATGCGCGTCAAGGAACTTCTTGGCACCGTCGATGATCTCATCGGCGACGGTCATGCCCCAATTGTTGACATGAGCCGCGGAGAAGGCCTGTCCGTACCCTTTCGCGCCGCTCGGCTGAAGCGTATAGACAATGTAACCGTTGGCGGCGTAAAATTCTTTCGGATAACGCCCGCCGAAATCCCTTGTTACGGGTGAAGTTCCTCCGTAGTAATATACGATGCAGGGATAGGATTTGGTTGAATCAAAACCGGGAGGATAATGGACATATCCGTCAATTTCGGTTTTGTTTTTGTTTCTGAAAGTCCACGGTTTTACTATTCCGAACCGGACTGTCTGATATTCACTTTTCGCGGGATCGCACACGACCTGATATTTTAGCGATGACAAATCCAGCGAATAACCCTTTTGCGGATTCGAGGTTCCCGATCCGTAATATACTCCCTTCAGCGCGTTACCGGCGAGGTCAAATCCCGATACCGCATCGACTCCGGTTTCGATCAGGCTGAATTTTCCGTCCCGGGGATTGTATCGGTATAAATTGCTGAACGACCGGTCGGTGGTTTCAAGATAGATATAGCCGTCGGCTGAATTCCACACGGCATTATCAATGGAAGGGTTGAAATTCAGGCTGATGCATTTTATTTCTTTTGTTTTCAGGTCGTAAATGTAGGCCTGATTATCGTAATCGTTGGGGATCATTTTTTTATCCGGCAGGTTAATCCCGAGCGTACCGAACAGCGACGGTCCGCCGGTCATAAGAATCTGATTGCCGTCCGGCGACCACTGCGCCTGGCTGAACCACGAGAGTGTCCAGAGGGAATCGGCGGTCATCGTTTCAAGGTCAAGTACGCTGACATAAGTGTCCGTATAAGGCCGCCGGGTAAGGTTTTCTGCATTTCTGGTAAAAATCATTCTTTTCCCGTCGGGGCTGACGGACTGAAAATACGCCGGCAATGGGCCAGCGGTAAGCCGGTTCATAATTCCGGTTGACGTGTTGAGACGGTAGATATGCGTGACAGAAGAGCCTTCGGACCGGTTTTTTAATCCATCCGATTTCTTCAGACCGGTTTTAGGGGATTCGGATTTTTCATACTGCTCATAAATGATATTGTCGCCGTCCGGGGACCACATATACCGCGAAAAATTCTTTACCTTTTCCAAAACAGCTTTGGTCTGACCGGCTGAAAAATCCATTATCCAGAGAGTCGTTTCCTGGTTTGAATACGTCATATAGCTCAGTCGTTTTCCCGCCGGCGCCCACTGGGCCTGATACATGCTTAATCCGCCTCTGAATGTTTGTACCAGGCTTCCGTCCGATGTCCGCCGTATTTCGATCCACGATTCCGTCTGGTCTCCCGCGGAGCGCGACAGGGATACCGCCGCCCATTCGCCGTCGGGCGTGATGATCATTTGCGTAATCCTCGGAAGATCCAAAAGATGACCGACAGACATCCCGCCGGCAGGATCAACGGACAAAATGAAATCATTTTTCAGCGAATCAGCGATTCCCGTAAATGCGCCTCTTAGTCCGGCGGGTTGCGCCAGATCCTTATCGACAAGGTATTTTACGACAAGCAGATGCTTTCCGGTTTCGAACTTAAGTTCAGGCTCCAGTTTGCCGGGTGTTTTTTTTGAGGTGTCATCGGAAGCGGATTTAGCAGATATCAGTTTTCCGTCAACGAAAAACTGGAACGGATGATAACCGGATAATTCAATTTTCACTTTCATCCATCGCCGGACTTCAACATAGGCCGCCGCGTAAAACAACTCATACCGTCCGGATTCTCCCTGAAACCGTATGGAGCCTGATGTATCAATGACATTCTTTTTCCATAGAAGACCGCCGGAAACGTCCCTGTAAGCTTTTCCCTCCGAAGGACTGAGATCTCCGATATCCAGAATCTGCTGCTGGAGCAGTTCTTTTACAGTATAATATTCCGATTTCGAGGATTTCTTTTCATGGAACACGGGTTTGGAAACCGGAACGGGTCCCAGTATCAGCCATTGTCCAATGGCTTGGGAACCCGTGTCAGCCGTAAGAGACCGAACAGAACAGACAAATAAAATGATGACAGCGACAGTTTTAATAATTAAGTTTTTCATGAGCTTTTCCCTATCCGTGAATGAGTGAACTGCGGTTTTCCAAAAGCGGTACAATATAAGGTTCGTGACTGAAGATATCAACCGTAATCCCTGTTTTCCGGCGTAAAAAAAAAAAGGACTCCGATATTCCGGAATCCTTTTTTTTCAGATGTTGCGTTTTCGTTTAAGCGTCGGCGGGCTTCGGATTCACGCTGACTTTCAGGCGTTTTTTGTCCTTATGCTCAAACTTCACGATGCCGTCGGTCAGTGCGAAGATGGTGTCATCCGTCCCGATTCCGACATTTTTGCCTAAGTGAAATTTGGTTCCCCGCTGACGGACAATAATGTTTCCGGCGAGAACGAATTCTCCGCCGTACTTCTTCACGCCGAGCCGCTGACCGTGGCTGTCGCGTCCGTTTCGCGTACTGCCTAAACCTTTCTTATGCGCCATACTTTCTCCTTGGCTTTTGCCGGTTACTTGCTGATTGAATTGACCATGAGTTCCGTGAACGGCTGTCGGTGACCTTTTTTCTTCTGAAAGCCTTTCCGCCGGTATTTGCGGAAATGAATCACTTTGTCGCCGAGGCCATGGGTCAGTACGGTCGTTTCAACTTTTGCACCTTGAACGGTAGGCGTGCCGATACGGACATCGCCGTTTTCGGAGACGAGCAGGACCTGATCGAACACGATCTGGTCGCCGACTTCCGCTTCAGCAATGCGCGGGATCACCAGCTTCTTCCCGGACTCGCATTTAAACTGAAAACCTTTGATATCAACTACTGCGTACATGTTACCTCCATAAAAAACCGCGCCCTGTCAGGGGCATTAATTAAGGTTCGAATTATAAAATAAGATGGTCAAAGATGCAAGTTTTTTTTTATTTTTTTTAGGTTTGCTGCGACAGTCCTGTAGGAGTTTGGCCTGTCTGTTTGTAAATGGCGGATTCAGCATCATCACGCTGATTTTGAATGCTTTGACCTGTCTTTATTTCCGGCCTTCTGGCTTCGACAGGTTCTCTCCGGACACTGCCGTATTCTTATGCCGATGATTCCGTTCTGCTACAATATCTTCACGGACTCCACCGAATATTTACCGTGATGTTTCACCATAAAAGACAGCCGCTTTGATTCGTCCGCGTTTGAAAAGAAAAAAATGGTCCTGCGCATATTTCCCTCATTTTTACCGGCAGGACGCGTTTCCGTATTGCGGAGTGTTAATTTTTCGTTTCGAAATACGCCTAATACCGGTTCCATAAATTTATCGCTGTAATCGGACATATATTGCCGCAGATTTTTTTCATCACTGTTGGCAATCCATTCGGCTGCCTGCAGGGCGATTGCCTTATCTTCCCGGAGAATATGATAATTGATATGGATATGGGTAATCATCCACACCGATCCTTCCCGTCCCAGTTTCAGATAAATGTTACGGTTATCCGCCGGAAGCCCGGTCACGAAATAATGAATAGAAGCGGAGCCGTCGGCATCCATCCCGAAGCCGCATTCGTTGTAATGGCTGATATCGGAAAACGCCTGCAGGTTTTCAAAATACAGATTCTTATCCCGGAGATATCTCGATAAATCTTCGGTTTGGTTACCGACCACTGATTTCATAAACGCATTCGCAACATTCCGCGCGTCCTGTGTTTTGTAGGATAAGAAATAACTCCACACTAATCCGATGAGAATGACGGCGCCGGTAACCAGCAGATAACGCTTCCAGTTAATGGTTAACAGAGGATGAGTCATCGTTCCTCTTAAAATGTATGGATAATATCAGTAAATCATTTTTATCAGAATAATAAAATAATCCGTTCAGATCAAATCTTTTATTTCATGACCACCGCATCGAATACAGCGCAGCGGCGAATACTAATATGATCGATAAATACCAAAATATTTTTTGTCTCCGGTCTGTGACGTATAACCTTTCTTCCATAAAATACGGCAACCGGGCCGGCAGATAGATCATCAGGATAAGAACCAGCGACGCGATAAATTCCGGTATAAATTTGCTTGGCCGATCAGGCGAGGGCATATCAATTCGTTGAGAAATCACTCCCCACATACTTGATAACATGACAAACATCGTTACCCAGGCCAGTATTTCAACGACAAGCCGCCAGTACCAGGCCGGTTGTTTCTCAAAGGGTTTGAAGGCGTAGGCCGCGATAAAAAATATTCCGAAAAAATTAAAGGTAAGAAAAAATCCCCAAACCAGCGGAAGCCATTTGGGGACATCGTGAAATGACCCGAATACGGCATTCACACCGAGGATGAACAGATGAGCCAGGGGAAGAATGCGGAAAAACGCGAGAACGTAGAGAAAAGCCGATTTTTTCGGCGCCGGCGCGTCCGTCAGCATCATTTTGGTTTTGAATAAAAGCACCGGCCAGTCGATTATGAAAAGAATGATGCAGACGACGCCCAATGGGATATAAGCGTCGCTGACCGGCGTATCACTGAACATGATTTCGCCGAATGAATCACTGATGTCCGGAACGAAGAAAATGGCCGCGGCCAGGACAAAATTGGCCGCCAGGCCGGCCTGCATCGAACGGTTCAAACGGCCGGAAATGATATTACTTAAGATTTGAACAGGGTTGATTCGGATCACGGCTTCGTGCGCGCAATTTATATTGAATCGAATATATACGACGTTAATGATGACGCTTCAGCTGCGCTTATCGCTCAGACGAACCCGATGAACCGGACATCAGCGCTTTATTCTGCGTACCAGGCTGCCGTTATGATCTTTAATATCCACCCTCAGCGGCATTTGTCCCAGCGCATGCGTGGCGCAGGCGTTGCAGGGATCGTAGGCGCGGAAGGCCATCTCGATTTTATTCAGCAGTCCGTCGGAGATTTGTCCCTTGCTGATCAGTCCTTTCGCGGCTTTGTCCACGCTCATCGCGATGCGGGCAGAGTTGTTCTGCGTCGCGACAATCAGATTGCATTTCGTCATGATGCCGCGCTCGTCGGTTTCATAATGATGGAACAGCGTTCCCCGCGGGGCTTCCACGACGCCCACGCCGACGGTCGGCTTCTCGAACGGGATGACGCGGATATGATCGCTGGTGATTTCAGGATCATGAATGAGTTCAACAATTTTCTCTGCGGCCTGCACCATTTCGATGACGCGCGCGTAATGATTCGCCAGCGTGTGGTGCACCGGTTTCGCGCCGAGAATTTTGTAAAATTCCTCATACGCTTCCTGCGCTCTCGGCGTGGCCATCCCGTCGGATACGTTCAAACGGGCCAGGGGAGCCACCGCGTATAAGCTGGTGTCCTTGCCGTCCGTAAACCCTCGCCAGCCAAGCGGTTTCAGGTACGGGAATTTAACGTAACTCCACGGCTCCACGCGCTCAGCAACGTAATCGGCGTATTTGTCGGCTGTGAATTTAGCGTATTCCTTGCCTTCGGTGTCCACCACGCGGATCTTGCCGTCATAAAAATTAACTTTGTTGTTATCGTCCACAAGACCCATATAATACGTACGGTGCGTGTACGCGTCGGATGTGATCATCCTGACGTATTCTTCATTTTTCAAAACGATATCGTGGAACACCTGAAGCGTGAACAGCGCGAATTCGAGCCCGTCTTTGGCGAGTTCCTGGTATTTCGGCAGGTCCTGTTTCGTGAGTCCTTTTGCGACGCCGCCGGGCAGGCCGAACACGGGATGAATGATCTTTCCGCCGAGATACGTGATCAGTTCGCGCAAACGCCGGCGCATGGAAATCACTTTGATGCCTGTATCCACGCCGACTTTCCCGACTACGCCGAGCACGTTGCGCAGTTCCTTGGACGCTTCGACGCCGACAATGAAATCCGGTCCGCCGAGGACGTATACATGCAGCGCGTGATCCTCAAGCATGAACGTATTGTAGATCAGTTCGCGCAGTTTCTTCGCCGGGGACGTCGGTTCGATTTTGTACAGCGCGTCCAACGCTTTCGTGCCGGCCATGTGATGCGCCGTGGGACAGACTCCGCAGATACGGCTGGTGATCTGAGGCATATCCTCCGCGGGACGGCCGAGACTGAAGATCTCGAATCCCCGCAGTTCGGGAATCTGGTAATACGCGTGATCCACGTCGCCCTGTTCGTTCAGGAAAATGTCAATTTTTCCGTGCCCTTCCAGGCGCGTGATCGGATCGATGGTGACTTTTCTGGTTTGCATGTAAGACCTTGAATATTTCAATTCTTTTCTTCACACTGAGCGAAGTCGAAGTGTGAAGTTATAATACGATTCATGGTTCGACTTCGCTCACAATGAATCGGTTTTTTAATGTTTATTCTTTACCCATTTTTCCCCGCAATATCGACTTCGCCAGTCCGTAGCGGTAGAACGAGCCGACGGGATCGGGAATGCCTTCCAGCACGGAATCAATGTCACTTTCTTCGGTCGGCTTGATGGACGAACAAATCGACGACAGCATTTTCGCGCCCTGGTCTTGTACACGCGAAGTCGGACCGAAACAGCCGGTGCAGGGCATGTTGCCGTTGACGCACTGAGCTTCGCATCCTCCGCGCGTGGCCGGGCCCATGCAGACGACGCCCTGCGCGAGAAAGCATTTCGTCGCGTCCATCAGAGTCATATGCGGACGTTTGAATTCCGTATACGCGACATCGGCCGGCTTGCTGTCCTTGCGGGGGCATTCGTCGCACAACGCGATATCCGGCGCGAGTACGGAGCCTTTCGGCGGAAGCCTGCCTTCGAGCAGCGCCATCACGGCTTCTTTCAGGAGTTTCGGCGTCGGCGCGCAGCCGGGAATGTAATATTCCACATCTACCACCTGATCTAATGAGCGGACCCGCCGGTGCATGCCGGGAAGCGTGACTTCGCGGCCCTGATCGTTAAAGCGCTCCACAGGCAGGCGATTCTCGGAATTTTCCGTCGTAGGCGATTCATCATACACATACCGGAAAATCTGATCCCGTGAAAACTGGTTGGCCAGCGACGGAATGCCTCCGAGATGAGCGCAGGAACCGTAAGCGATGAGGAATTTGCTCTTGCGCCTCAGCAGACGCGCCATTTCAGCCTGTTCGCTGGTCCGTACGGCGCCGTTGATGAATGTCGCCGTAATGGATTGATCGTCCATTTCCTCGATGTCGCTCTTTTTGAAATCCATCGCGACCGGCCAGAAAACGATATCGATTTTGCCCGTCAGCATGAGGATATCTTCCGCGAGATCAACGATGGATTCTTCGCAGCCGCCGCACGACGCGCACCAGTAAAATCCGATTTTAGGTTTATCCGACATGGCTGTGCGCCTCCTTTCCGGACGATTGTTGTTCGATATGTTCGAGTTCCTTATCGAGTTCATCGAATTGCTTGGGAAGCCCGAGCGGCCCGAGCGCTTTGACCTGCACGACCATTTCGTTGATCACGGATTTGACTTTGTCGCCTTCCGACGCGGAAATCCACTCCAAGCGGAACCGCTCTTCCTCGATGCCCATGTCCCTGAGCATACGGTTCAGCAGGCGCACGCGGCGCAATAATTTGTAATTGCCTTCGGAATAATGGCAGTCGCCGGGATGACATCCGCCGATCAGCACGCCGTCGGCGCCTTTGGCGAACGCGGTCATGATGAACTGCGGATCGACTCTTCCCGAGCACATGATGCGCACGATTCGTACGTTCGGCGCGTGACGGAGGCGGGAGACGCCCGCAAGATCCGCCGCGGTGTAGGTGCACCAGTTGCAGAAGAACGCGACGATCACGGGTTCCCAGTTCGGATTCGGATTAGCGGACATGATTCACCTCCATCGATTGGGAGTAGGAAAAATCGAATTTGAGCAGACCGTCGATTTCGCTGAAGATTTCCTCGTCCTCGAACAGGTTCTGGACGATCGATCCCGACGGACACGCGGCTACGCAGGTTCCGCAGCCTTTGCACAGAGCCTCGTTGATGACGGCTTTTTTCTTGGCATCATCGAATGTGATCGCGGTGTAAGGGCATAAAGGCAGGCAGGACTTGCATCCGGAGCAGTCTTCCTCGCGGATATAAGCGGTGTTAGGTTCAAGTTCCACATGTCCGGCGCTGATCAGCGACAACGCTTCCGCGGCCGCCGCTCCGGCCTGGGCGACCGTATCGGGAATGTCCCTCGGTCCCTGGCATCCGCCGGCGATGAAGATGCCGTCGGTGAACGTGTTGACCGGCGCGAGTTTCGGATGCCGTTCGAGGAAGAATCCTTCCGTCGAACATGAAATATTGAATAACCGCCGGACGTCCTGCGCGTCATGATGCGGTTCGAGCCCGACGGCAAGCACGACCATGTCCACGGGAATTCTCCGAACGGCGCCGATCATCGTGTCTTCCACACGGATGACGAGTTTGCCGGCTTCCGCCTGCGACAGCGACCAGTCGGTCACTTCCGCGACGCGCCCGCGGATAAAATGAACGCCTTCCTTGAGAAGTTTATCGTAAAATTCCTCGTACCCTTTACCGGGCGTACGCATGTCAATGTAAAAATTATACACTTCCGCGTGCGTGTGTTCCCTGATCAGATGCGCAAGTTTCAGCGAGTACATACAGCAGACGCGCGAACACCAACGATTGGTCTTCTCGTCGCGGGAACCGACGCAATGGATGATGCCGACAGTCTTCGGATGATTGCCGTCACGGGTGAGGACTTCGCCGCCCGTCGGGCCGGACGCGTTCACGAGACGCTCGACTTCGAGAGAGGTGTACACATTCGGGTATTTGCCGTAACCGTATTCCGGAAGACGTTTTGCGTCGAACGGCTGGAAACCGGTAGAGAGAATGATCGTGCCGACTTCGACCTCCTGGAATTTTTCTTTCTGCTGGAAATCGAACGCCTTGCGGTCGCACGCTTCCACGCAGGTCTGCTTGCATTTTCCGGTTTTCAGCTGGATGCAGGTTTCCGGATCGACGAGAACAACCTGCGGCGTGGCCTGCGGAAAGGGTATGTACACGGGTTTGCGTTTGCCGAGACCCTGGTTGAACTCATCGGGATATTTCGCCTCCTTATACACGCACTGGTCGATGCAGGCCATGCAACCCACGCACAGGTCCTCGACGATGTAACGCGGCTTGTGCTTTACGGTGACTTTATAATTGCCTACGTAACCTTCCACTTTTTCGATTTCAGAATACGTCCACAGCGTGATATTCGGATGCGATTTCACGGATGACATTTTCGGCGTCAGGATGCACGCCGCGCAATCGAGCGTGGGGAATGTTTTATCGAACATCGCCATATGCCCGCCGATCGTGGCTTCACGTTCAACCAGAAATACTTTCTTGCCGGCATTGGCGATAGTCAGCGCCGCGTGAATGCCCGCGATTCCTCCGCCGACGATGAGGACGTCAGGATTGACCGGAACCGATTTCTTTTCCAGCGGCTTGTGGAACCACACGCGCTGGATGGCCGCGCGCGCGAGGTCTTTCGCTTTATCCGTCGCCGCTTCTTTGTTTTCATGAACCCATGATACGTTCTCGCGGATATTCACCATGTGGAAATAGAACGGGTTCAGCCCGCCTTTTTCCAGGGCGCTGCGGAACGTGTGTTCATGAAGGAGCGGCGAACACGACGCGACGACGATACGGTTCAGATTGTGTTCTTTGATATCGGACTGGATCAGTTCCTGGCCGGGATCGGAGCACATGTATTTGTACTCGCGGGAGATCACCACGCCGGGCATTGTTTTAACGTATTCCGCAACCGACGCGACATCCACCACGCTGGCGATGTTGTGCCCGCAATGGCAGACGTAAAAACCGATCCGGGGAGATTTGGTGTTGTTAGACATAAACGGGCTTACCTCCTTGTCCTGACTTGGTTTTGAACGCCGGTTTGACGAACAGCCGTTTCACGCCGAGTTCTGTTTCGGGAAGGCCGAGCGCGATGCCGAACAACTGCGAGAAAAACATCACCGGGATATCGATCTTGTGGCCGAACGCTTTGGTCATTTTCGACTGGTAGCATTCGAGATTGAACTGGCAGAGCGGGCATGACGTGATGACCACGTCGGCGTGATGCTGCTGGGCTTCGTGAAGGATGATGTAGCTTAAGCGAAGGCCGACTTCGGGAATGGTGCCTGTTAAACTGGCGCCGCAGCAGCGGGTTTTCAGCGACCAGTCCACAGGCTGTCCGCCGAGCGCCTGTACGATTTTGTCCATCGTCATCGGGTTGCGGTTATTGTCGAAGGATTCGAACGGACGAACGGTCTGGCATCCGTAATACGACGCGGCGCGCAGGCCTTTCAGCGGATTTTTGATTGCCTTGCCAAGTTTATCAATGCCGTAATCGTTCACGAGTACATCGAGCGGATGGCGGATCTTCACGCGGTTTTCGAATTTCAGTCCGGCTTCGCTCAGCGCCTTACGGATCGTGGCGCCGATTTCCTTATGCGTGTTCATATAATTGATGGTTTTCAGCAGAACCATGAAGCATGCGCTGCACGGCGCAATAATATGAACTTCCTGTTCGTCCTTGAATTGTTTCTCCGCTAGCGCGAGGTTTCTTGCGGCGATGGCGAACGCCTTGCATTCATCCACCGCCATGTAGGCTGTGGCTCCGCAGCAGTTCCAGTCCTCGATTTCGGTGAGTGAGATGTTCAGCGCTTTAAAAACGGCGAGAATGGATTCTTCGTACGCGCGGCCGGTGCTTTTCAGCGAACAGCCGGGATAATATAAATATTTCATGTTACTTCGCCTCCTTCTGCCGGTCGAGCGCTGCCAGCAAAGCTTTCAGCGACTTCCGGTCTTTGATGCGTTCGGATTTCATGGATATGCGGCCGGTAAAAAATAATTTCATGCCGAGCATCATATTGCCGAAGGCCTTGAACGGATTGGTTCCGAGAAAAACTTTCATCATCAGCTTGCCTTCGCTGCTCCGGCCGTCTTTCATGACCTGGTTAAAGAACGCGTTGGCGAGCACCGGCGTGGGAAAGCGTTTCGGGTACACGCCTTTTTCGATAGCCTCCCGTTTGATCGCGTACATCACGTCGGTGATCTTGATGCCGCGCGGGCAGTCGCAGGTGCAGGCGTAGCAAGACGCGCAGAGCCAGACCGTCTGGCTGTTCAGCACTTCGGCGCGGAATCCTTCCCGCACCATCGCGATAATGCGCCTCGGGGTGTAGTCCATGTAATGGCTCACCGGGCAGGTTCCGCTGCACGTGCCGCACTGTATGCAGGAATAAAATTTTTCGCCGTGCGCCAGTTCCGCGATCCGGTCGGGAAAGGTATGGTCGAGTTCCTCCTCATACTTGATACGCCTCCGGACGTCAATTTCGCCGGGCGACGCGCTGACGGGAACATTCGGCCTGATGGTGGTGGGTTCCATGCGTTTGCCTTGGGTTATGGTAAAAAGATCAAACAGAAATCAGTTGACGTTCAAAACCAGCCTGAAAACAAGAAAACTGTATTGTAATAAAGAACGGAAACAAAACGTAAGTAAAACGCTCAGCCCGAAAGGACTGAAAGACAGGAAAATATATCATTTTCCATCAGATAAAAAAATGATATTTGTCATAATTTGAGAAAACCCCGGAACACGGATCAAAAGGATTTACACGGATTTGCACTTATAAACACAGATTAAATCTATGGGATGCTTTTCTTCAAATTTTTTATTTTCTTCATGGTAAATATTTTTCTTCGTGACAATCCGTCCAATCCTGATATTCGTGTTCCGCACAGGTGTAATTTTTCATTGCTTAAGCGGAATTTTGTGATTAAATTATATCAGGATTTCTGAGAGATTCCCATATGAATACAAACGGAAGAACGGGTTGATGAAAAGTTATTGAAAGCAATAACTGATGGAAATTCATTTAATTTTCTGAACTGAATTTAATCCGGAGGGCGATGATGCAAAGATATTTTATCATTCTTTTGCTGGGAATGGTGTTTTCCGCCCATACCCAGGAACCGAAAAAATCCATCGCGGTGCTTGAATTCCAGTCGAGCGGCGGGCTGGAAAAAAGTGAACTGCAGGCTTTGACCAACCGGTTCCGCGGGATCATGGTCCAGACCAGCGCTTTCGAGGTGGTAGAGCGCGAAAAAATGGGCGAGATCCTGAAGGAGCAGGACTTCGCCGTATCCGACCAGTGCAACACTTCCGAATGCGCCGTGCAGATCGGGCAACTGCTCGGCGTGCGGTTCATGATCGCGGGCGACATCGGCAAAGTCGGGCAGATGTACACCATCGACCTGCGCATGGTGGATGTCAGTTCGGGCAAGATCGTCCAGACCAAGTCGGAGGATTACCGCGGCGAGGTGGAAGGCCTGCTGGGCGTCATGCGCACCATCGCGAACAGTTTCGCCGGTCGGGATGATAAAGCCGCTGCTGTCACGGATGTGGGCGACATTTACATTATCTCCTCACCCTCCAAAGCGGCGATTTATCTCGACGGAAAGCTGACGGAATGGACAACACCGAAACTGCTCGAAGGCATTCCCGCCGGAAAGCACACCATTGAGGTCCGCAGCGGCGAACTGCTGGCAAAAAAGGAAATCGACCTGAAAAAGGGCGCGATCGAGAACCTTGACCTGAAATTGGCCAAACTCGCCATTGCCGTCAAAGTTACATCGGAGCCCCAAGAGGCTGAAATCTACGTGAACGGCGAATTATCCGGCACGACGCCGACCGTGATCAATATTCCGGTAGGGACGCACACCGTCATATTCAGAAAGAATGGCTATCAGGATTATTCGGAAAGCCTGACCGTGAAGGAAGGCGAAACGGCGAAAAGCGTAAAGGGTACATTAAAGAAAATCCATAAGGTCACCGTCACCACCGAATACCCGAAAGAAGCGAAGGTGCGTACCGTTGACGTGCTGGTGAATGATGAATCCGCCGGCAGCGGTACGAAAGTGGATTTATCCCTGCCCGAAGGCAAGCTGATTATCAAGGTTCGCACGAACAGCGCCGACCTGACGGAATTCTCGCAGGCGGTGAACCTGACCGGAGACCTGACGGTGAACGCAAAACTCGTTTTCACCGACCAGTACATCGCCGCCCAGAAGGATATAGAGCTGAAAAAGAAAAATGAACTGGATCAATTAGCTCTGCAGAAAGAAATGGAGCGCAAAGCCAAAGAGGACAAGGAAAAGGAACAGCTCGCCTTAAAACAGGAAATGGAACGCGAGGCGAAAGAAGCGAAAGAGGCTAAGGAAAAGCTTGAAAAAGAAGCGCGCGAAAAGAAAACCGCCCAGGCGTCCGGAAAATCGAACATGAAATGGTACATCATCGGCGGAGCGGTGATCGCGGGCGGAGGCGCCGCGGCGGTTTTATTAGGAGGAAAAAAAGGCGGCGGAGGCGGCGGACCCGACCGGATCAGCGATCCGTGGTGGCCGTGATAAAAGTTAAACATCTTAAAGAAGTTTAACTTTTATTAAGTAATAAGTAAGTAAGAGAAAATATGTTATGTTAATAAACACATAAACCAATAAACCATATTTTTTTTAGGATAAATACCATGAAATGCATATTCTACTTTATATTTATTTTAATTTGTTCATTGTACCCCGCTCAAGCACAACTTACATGGACACCTATAAATAGCGGATTGACTGATACAATAATAAATACTATTTATATTAATGGGTCTGATATTTTTGTGGGCACAGTAAATGGTGGCGTCTTTTTATCAACTAATAATGGACAGAGTTGGACTCAGAAGAGTAGTGGTTTAACTGAGTTATCCGTGTATTCTATTGCCAGTAGCGGCTCTAATCTTTTTGCTGCTACGATGGGAGGCGGCGTTTTTTTATCTACCAATAATGGGACGAATTGGACAGCGGTAAATAATGGCTTAACTAGTATATTAGCATATTCATTAGTCATCAAAGGACCAAATGTAATGGTGGGAACTTATGACGCTGGTGTTTTCCTTACCACAAATAACGGAACGAACTGGACCGCAGTAAATTCCGGATTAAATACAAACATTAGATATCTAAATATTTGTGATTCTAATATTTTTGCTGGTACGGAGAGCCATGGCGTTTACTTGTCCACTAACTACGGAACTAACTGGACCGCTGTGAATAATGGATTGCCTGGTCTATGGGTCCAAGGCTTAACTAGCAGCGGTACCAATGTGTTTACGGCTATAGAAACCCAAGGCGTATTTTTATCAACTGATAATGGGACAAATTGGATTGCTAAGAATAACGGTTTGACTGATTTATATGTTTACTATGCATTATCCAGCAGAGGTTCAAATATACTAGTGCATACTCAATATGACGGTGTATTTTTATCAACTAATAACGGCGCAAGCTGGACAGCACAAAATAACGGGTTACCAGATAAAGATGTTAAATTTTTTGCTATAAGCGATTCAAATGTTTTTGCTGGTACCTATGGTGGAGGCATCTTCAAAGCATTGGCTCCCATTCCTACAGCCCCGTCGAATTTAACGGCAACAACTTATTCATCAACCCGAATTAATTTATCATGGTCTGCCAGCCTGAACAATCCGCAAAGGTATCGTATATACCGCTCGTTGTCATCAGGTTCCGGCTTCACGCAGATCGACTCTGTTACAGCTCCTACCGTAACTTACAATAATACGTCGGGCCTCAGCCCCGCGACAACTTATTATTATAAGATATATGGCGTTAACTCGTGGGGTTCATCTTCATCATCCAATGAAGCGAATGCCAAAACATTCGCGCCCGGATGGTCATTGCAAACCTCCGGAATTTCCGGAGCACTGTACAGCGTCAAAGCGGTTTCCAGTACGGTTGCGTGGGCATCCGGTCAGGGAAAAGTATTCCGCACAACCAACGGCGGAATTACCTGGAACGATGTCGGCGGAAGCACATTTAATATGTATAACGTTGAGAGTATAACGGCACTGGACGCTCAAACAGCGTTTGCCGCCTATACATCAACCGGAACATTTGTTTACAGGACGACTAACGGAGGTTCCAGCTGGCAACAGGTTTTCACGCAGTCTGATCCCGGGTATATTAATGGCATTCATATGTACGACCCCGTCAACGGAATTGCCTACGGCGATCCGGTGGCGGGCAAATGGACCATCCTAAAAACAACGAACGGAGGCGCTTCCTGGTTTCATATTCCTAACGAGCCAACCTCATTAACCGGTGAGATGGGATACCCTAACACATTGGTGACGATTAGTAATAGTCACATCTGGTTCGGAACCAATAAAAGCCGGGTTTTCTATTCAACCGATAAAGGCAACACATGGGCGACCGGAAGCACTTCATTTGTAAATTCCTACGGTCTTCATTTTCTAAGCACGTCCATCGGCGTTGTAACCGGTCAAAACGCCGCACGTTCAACGAACGGAGGGGTATCTTGGACTGACATAATGTCAATGCCCGGCTCCGCTGATATGTACAGTGCCGGCGGAGTCAGAACGAACGACTTCTGGGTTGGCCGCGGAAATAAGATTAACCGAAGCACCGATCAGGGCGGGACGTGGTATACCGAATGTACCTTTTCTGAATACATGCTGGCTATGGATTTCATCACCATCGGGCCCCGCTCTTCAGGCTGGGTTGTCGGTTATAACGGAACCATTGCCGCTTATACAGACAGCGTCGGCGTTTTGGCGGACGAACCGGCTGCGTCCCCTACTAATATGGTATTTTCTAATGTTCAAACCGATTCCATGCGTGTGAGTTTCACCGCAGCTGCGGGAACCCCGGGCGCATCAGGGTACATAGTGATCCGAAGCGCGGGTTCAGCAGTGACCGCGGTTCCTTCGGACGGAATATCCTACTATACCGGTCAGGTTATTGGCAGTGATACCGTGACCTATGTGGGTTCCGCAACTACATTTCCGGAAACCGGACTTATGCCGGTTACCAATTACTATTATAAAATATTTTCATTCAACGGATCCGCGAATCTTGTTAATTACCTTACTTCATCTTCGCTTTCAGGTAATTGCTATACACTTTCCGCGGAACCCGCTTCCCAGCCTTCTAATCTGGTTTTCAGCAATGTAAAAACCGATTCCATGCGAATCAGTTTCACGGCAGCGACCGGAAACCCTTCCGGATACATCGCCATCCGGAGCGCCGGAACTCAGCCGGTGTCCGATCCGGTGGACGGCACAAGTTATACTGCCGGACAAACCATCGGCAGCGATACTGTAGCCTATGTCGGTTCTGCAGCAACATTCTGGAGTGCCGGACTGGCAGTATCAACCCGATATCACTATAGGATATACTCGTACAACGGAAGCGCGAACACAACAAATTATCTGACCGACTATCCCTTCCCGCTTTCCGGATACCGCAGCACATTGGCCGTGGAACCCGCCGCCCAGCCAACGAACTTATTGTTCACATCAGTGGTCAGCGATTCGGTCTCGATTTCCTTCCAGGCGGCCGCCGGAGCGACCGGTTACATCACACTCCGGAGGGCGAATCAACCGGTAACAGATACTCCCCAGGACGGTATTTCATACGCTCAGGGAAGTACGGTCGGAAGTTCCGCCGTTGCGCATACCGGAAGCGAGACGTCGTTTCATATCACGGATCTTTCATCCGAAACCCGTTATTATTTTGCCGTCTTTTCATACCGTGGCGGCTCGGATTCCGTCAATTATGTTGAAGCATCGCCTTTGACAGGCGACACGGTTACTTCGGGGACGGGTTCCCCGCCTTCCGCGCCCACCTCTTTTAACGCGATCGCCGTTTCAACCGGCCTCATCGATCTTTCCTGGACGGCGAGCGCGACCGGTGAACCGCTCAAATATTATATCTTCCGGTCATTGACATCCGGCTCAGGATTTATCCTGGCTGATTCCGTAACCGCGCCGGCGACTACAAAGAGCCATACCGTACCCAGTCCCGCGACGTCCTATTATTTCCATGTCAAAGCGGCGAACGCCTCCGGATTATCCGAAGCCTCCAACGAAGACAGCGCGACCACATTCGCAACCGGATGGAAACTGCAGAATTCCGGATTTTCGGGTAACCTGACTTCGGTATCCGCCGTAAGTCCTTCCGTCGCATGGGCCGCCGGCCTCGGTGGAAAAGTCTTAAAGACCACTGACGGGGGAGTGAACTGGATAACAGCCGACGGAGGCGCATTCGGAACGGAAGAAATCAAACACATATCAGGATTGGACGGCAATACCGCATTTGTCACAACTAATCCTGTTTCCGAAACCTTTATCTACCGCACGACCGACGGCGGATCCGGCTGGCATCAGGTGTTTAACCAGTCCAACGGATATATTGATGCTGTACACATGTACGACCCGGTCAACGGCATCGCTTGCGGTGATCCCGTGGGCGGAAAATGGACGGTCCTGAAAACCACAAACGGAGGTGCATCCTGGTACCGGATTCCCACGGAACCGGCTTCGCTCACAAGCGAATGGGGCTGGCCGAATTCGCTGGTAACGGTCGGAAGTTCACACATCTGGTTTGGCACCAACAAAAACCGCGTGATGCGAAGCACCGACGGCGGATTCACATGGTCTTCCGGCGCCACGCCGTTTCTGCACTCATCAGACATTCATTTTACCGATATTCTGACCGGCGTAACGGGCGGAGAAGCATCTGCTGCCCGGACAACGGACGGCGGGGCCACCTGGATTTCCATCCCTGCAATCCCGGGTTCAGGAGTCATTCTTGGGGCCGGAGGTTCCGGGAACGGTGATTTCTGGATGAGTCACGGAACCACAATGGCCCGTAGCACCGATCAGGGCACAAACTGGTTTTCGGAAGGAACATTTGCAAACTCTATAACAGCGGTGGATTTCGTCACCGTCGGCCCCTATACATCGGGCTGGATCGTCGGCGCTGACGGAATGGTTGCCGCTTACTCGGATACCGTCGGTTCCCTGCCTGCTGAACCGACGGCTTCTCCGGCAAACATTGTATTTTCAAACGTACTGGCAGATTCCATGCGGGTGAGTTTTTCACCGGCCCCGGGAGGCGCAACCGGCTATATCGCCATCCGCAGCGCGGGAACCGCACCGGCAACCGATCCTGCAGACGGGATATCCTATTATGCCGGCCAGGTCATCGGCGGGGACACCGTGGCTTATGTCGGTCCGTCCTTAACGTTTGTTAACACGGGTCTGGCGCCCGGTACAAAATATTTTTACAAGATCTATTCTTATAATGGCGCAAACGCACTGATTAATTACAGAACTGCGTCGCCGCTTGAAGGAGATACAACTGCAGCCTCTTCCGGCGTGCCTCCCTCCCCACCGTCCAGCCTTACCGCGACTGCCGTTTCCTCCGGCCGCATCAATCTGGCATGGACCGGCAGCGTATCGGGAAATCCGACCAAATATTTCATTTACCGCAAAGACGGACCCGCCTATTTATTGCATGATTCAGTCGGAGCCGTTCAATGGTTGTATGTCGATTCCGGTCAGTCGGTCAATCCGTCCACGACCTATTCATACCAGGTTTACGCGTCAAACGCCTACGGATTTTCCGGACCCTCCAACGAGGCCAATGCGACAACCTTCGCGACCGAACCCGCGTCACAGCCTGTAAATCTGGCTTTTGCGGATCTGAATTTTAACTCTTACACGCTGGTGTTCAATCAGGCCGCCGATCTTCCGGCCGGCTACCTCATCCTCAAGAAAACCGACGGCTCTCCGACCGCTGTGCCGTCGGATGGAACGGAATATACGGCCGGCAGTATCATCGGGACGGATACGGTTGTCTACGCAGGATCGGATACTTCCGTGAACCTGACCGGTCTTGCTCCCAGCACTGTGTACTATTTCGATGTATTTTCATATAACGGCAACGGGCTGACCGTTAATTATCTGGCTGAAAATCCCCTGGAAGGTTCCCGTGCGACCCTGCAGACCGAACCCCCGCAGCAGCCCACGGCCCTGGTTTTCAGCAGCGTGCATTCCGATTCGATGCGGGTCAGTTTCACGGGAGCCATCGGCGGCCCGGCGGGATATATTGTGTTAAGGAACAGCATTCCTGTCGTTGGCAATCCGGCCGACGGTACCGCTTATACGGCGGGTGAAACCATCGGTACCGACTCCGTGGTGTATGCCGGTTCCCAGACCACATTCGGCCAGTACGGATTGGCGTCTGCCACGCGGTATTATTTCAAAATATTTTCGTACAACGGCAATGGCCCGCGGACAAATTACCTGACTGTTTCACCCTTAACGGGGGATACCGTATCCTCTGGATTCGTCACCGAACCCGCTTACCAGCCGACGAATCTTGTTTTCAGCGATGTCGATACTGGTACGTTCAAGGTTACATTTAACTGCGCGACAGATTATCCTTTGGGATATCTCGTTTTGCGGAGTGAGATTAATTATCCAAATATTTCCCCGACTGACGGACAAACCTACAGTCCAGGTGCGGTTCTCGGTAATGCAAGGGTAGTTACTTCCGGAAGCGACACATCTTACAACGAAATCGGCTTATTTGCCAATACGATATACTATTATCATGTCTATTCATTTAACGGTACCGGTTCTCTTACGGATTATCTGACCACCAATCCCCTAACCGGCGCACAGACGACGCTGGCTGCCGAGCCCACCGCCCAGCCGACGGAATTGTCCTTCGAAGCCGTCAGCTCTGACACATTCAAAGTCGATTTCAAGGATGCCGCCCCTGTTCCGACCGGTTATATTGTGCTTATGAAAACCGGCTCCCTCCCGTCTGCCATCCCGTCCGACGGTACGGTTTATACGGCCGGAAATACCATCGGCGACGCACAAGTGGTTTATACCGGCAATTCCCATGAATTCGACCAGACCGGAGCGGTTGAAAATACGACCTATTTTTACAAAATATTTTCCTATAACGGCAACGGAGAGGCAATCCATTACTTAAAGGAGGCCCCGTTAACCGGCCAGCACACGCATATCAGCCCGCCGAAGATCCTGAGCGGCTCCCTGTCGATATTACCCGCGAATCCCTCGGAAGACGATTCCATAAAAATCACCGTACCCATCAGCGGAACCTCGCCCGCGGGATATCTGACTTTCGGCAACGGGAGCCATACATCGGCTTTCACGGTTCGCATGAACAGTAACGGTACGGCGTTTTTCGCGACCATTCCGCCTCCCCTGGTCACCCGTGAGGGCGTGGTATACCGGATTAAGGCCGTGAATGCTGCGGATTCGTCATTCTTCCCGGCCAGCGGATTTATCAGCATTCCGATCCGTGTCGCCAATACAGCGGCCATACAGTCCATCGGCAGTTATCCAGACGGGATAATTCTTGAATGTTACAACACGATCAGCCTGCCGCTGAACTCGAATATCGACATGGAGGCCCTGGTCGGCCCCTCCGAAGGCGGTACGGTCTGGCGGCTTGTCACGCACGCTCCCACGGAATGGGTGGACCAATACGTGATGGAAAACAACAAAGCGTACTTCTTTTATCACCGGAAAGACGCTCCGGTACAGCTCAACCTGCTGAACGCCGTCACCAACTCAACCGGCCTGTTTGAGAATTTCCGCCTGCATCCTGAATGGAACCTCGTGCCATGGCCGTACGCTTTCAAAGGCAATATCACCTGGCGAGATCCGTCAAAAATCGGACCGGTCTGGCAGATGACTGAAGGCGCGTATGATTCGATGACGACGACGCTCAAGCCGTTCGGCGGATACGTGATTTTCAACAAGACGCCGGATACGGTTCTGATCAAGGATGTCCTGGAGTGGTCCCATGTTTCTCTCGGGAAATCCGTTTTTGAAAAAACGGCGCCATCGCCCCTGCTGTGGAGCATCCATTTCCAGCTTAGGAACGAAAAATCCCGCGATCTTTACAACCTCATCGGCGTTTCGGAACAGGCGGCGGTTGAATCCGATCCATTCGATGACGCCGAACCGATCAGTCCCGGCCGGCAGACACATGTATATTTTTCCGCCTCTGAAACCGGAAAATCCTCGAAAAGCCTGGCCTGCGACATCCGCTCCGCGGAAACGGAAGGGCACGCGTGGGACATCACTGTCGAACGCCGGCCGAATGAAACTTATGCCGATCTCTCATGGTCCGTGAACGCCCTGCCCGAAGGATATTCGGCGGTGCTGTACGACTTTACGGCAAACAGGGTCGTGAATCTTCTTGAGAATCATCAGGCAAGGATCTCCGGGCCGGATATCCACCGTGGAAAGGTCATCGCCGGAACGTCTGCCTTTATTCTCGGTGAAATCGTGAAAATCCGCGAAACCATTCCCGAACGGTTCGCCCTGCACCCGAATTTCCCGAACCCGTTCAACCCGAACACGACGATCCGTTTTGACGTCGCGAAAACCGGCCGCGTAAAAATTCAGATTTACAATGTTCTCGGACAGCTGGTAAATACTCTCGTGAACAGCGAAATGGAAACAGGGAAGTATGACATTCAATGGAACGGGAAAGACGCGCGGAGCGTTCCGGTTTCAAGCGGAATTTACATCTGCCGGCTCGTGACGGACGGATACGTGAAGTCGCGAAAGATGGTCCTGGTCCGGTGACGGAAGGACACGATTCATAAATGATGAACGCCGGATGCGGAAGAACGGCTCCGGTTTTCATTTTACAGAGAGCCGGGCTTCCCCGGGAAGTTCAGCTTTTCACAGGAACGGAGGATGGAAAAATGCGGGCTTTTCTTTTTATCATGTGGATCGCGTGCGGTTCCCTGCACGCCCAGGAATCAAAAAAAACGATCGCGGTGCTGGAATTCCAGTCGAGCGGAGGGCTTGAAAAGAGCGAGCTTCAGGCGCTGACCAACCGGTTCCGCGGAATCATGGTGCAGACCAACGCGTTTGAGGTCATCGAGCGCGAGAAAATGGGCGAAATCCTCCGGGAACAGGACTTCGCCATTTCCGACCAGTGCAACACCTCCGAATGCGCCGTGCAGATCGGGCAATTGCTCGGCGTCCGGTACATGATCGCCGGCGATATCGGCAAGGTTGGACAGATGTACACGATCGACCTGCGCATGATCGACGTCAGCACCGGGAAAATCATCACCACGAAATCGGAGGATTATGAAGGCAAGGTGGAAGGCCTGCTGAACGTGATGAAAAGCATCGCCGGGGCGTTTGCCGGACTCGACGGCGGATCCGCCGCTTCCGCGGGAACCGGCGACATCTACATCGTCTCCAACCCTTCCAGGTCGGTGATTTATATCGACGGAAAGCAGACTGAATGGGTCACGCCCAAACTGCTTGAGGGCGTGACCGCCGGCAAGCACGTCATCGAGGCGAGGAACGGCGAACTCGTCGCGCGGAAGGAAATTGACCTCAAAAAAGGCGGGATCGAGAATATCGACCTGAAGCTGGGCAAAATAACCGTTCCCGTGAAAATCACATCCGAACCCGCGGGCGCTTCGATCTATATCAATGACCGGGAATCCGGTGTAACGCCCATGGTGGTGAATGTACCCGCGGGATCGCACAAGGTCCGGGTCCGGAAATCCGGGTATGAAGAATACTCCGATTCACTCGCCATCCGGGAAGGCGAGGCTTCCAAAAGCTTGCAGGCCGCCCTCCGGCGGCTGTTTACGCTGACGGTGAAGCCCGTCCTGCCGAAAGACGTGACCGCCAAAAGCGTCGAGGTCATCGTGGACGATAAAATACGCCGAAACGACCGGCTCAGCCTCGAGCTTCCGGAAGGAAAGCACATCATAAAGGTCGTCACAAACCTGGAGATCCTATCCGAATTCTCCAAGATCGTCAACCTGAAATCCGACCAGACCGTCGAGGCGAACCTGGAATACACTTATGAATACCAGGAAAAACTGAAAGCCGATCAGCAGAAAGCCCTCGCCGAAAAGCAAAGACTGGAGAAGGAAAAACTGGAAAAAATCCTTATGGAACAGAAGCAAAAAGAAGACGGGCAGAAACAGCTGGCTGAAAAGGAAAGGCTGGAGAAGGAAAAGAAACAAAAGGAGCAGGAACAACTGGCGCTGAAGGAGGAAATGGAACGCAAAGCCAGGGAAGCGAAGGAAGTGAAAGAAAGGCTTGATAAGGAAGCGCGAGCCAAAAAAGGCTCGCAGGCCACCGGCAAATCGAACATGAAATGGTATATCATCGGCGGAGTGGCGCTGGCCGGAGGCGGCGGAGCGGCCGTTGTCCTGTTAGGCAAAAAAGGCGGAGGCGGCTCAAAATCAGCCCTGCCCCTGCCGACATGGCCGTTCTGAGCGGTACTCGTTTTCTGATCGGATCATTTAAGCGGGAGTCTGTACCATGAAAAAAACCATCATCATTTTAATCCTTGGCTTCGCATTCACCGGATATGCATCGCTTTATCCGCAGGTTAATCCGTGGATTCAGAAAAATTCAGGACTGCCGGCGACACCTTCGGTAAGGGCCATCTGCCGGAACACGTCCGGCGACCTCTTCATAGGTGTTGATAATCACGGCGTCTACAGGTCGGAAAACGGCGGTAACCTGTGGGTTGAATCCAACACCGGATTGAGCACAACCTCAGTCTGGGACTTAATTCATGTCACCGGAAACCGTCTTATCGCCGCAACTCTTTCGGGAATTTATCTTTCCACCGACAACGGTGTCAACTGGTCCCAAAAAACAACTCAGGCTGCCAATGCGCTGAGAATAAGCGCAACCGGCGACATATTGGCCGGACTGGACGAGGGTATTGCCAAATCAACGGATTCAGGCTTGACCTGGTTTATGTCATCCGGCGGATTGCCCACTGCAATCATACGCAGTCTTACTTCGGATCAGGAAGACAACCAGGGACTGTACGCGGCTACGGACCAGCATGGAATTTTTAAATCAACTGACAACGGCAATTTCTGGTTTCCCGTCAATCAAGGGATTACGGATACCAGCGTGATGTTTTTCTCCATTGTGTTTAATTCGGACAATGAGCTTTTCACGGGTTATAACGACGGACTGTATTACTCGTCCGATTTCGGGAATACATGGTCGGAAATTTATCACCGGTCGGGACGGATCTTCAAGACGCTGGCTTTTACACAAAACGGACAGATCTTCAGGGGGGATGTCGATGCGGGGGTTCATCTTTCTACCGACAACGGCTCCAGCTGGGACAGTGTTTCGAACGGGCTGACGAATGGTTATATCATGGAACTGGTGATTCCAGATACGGGATTGATTTACGCCGGTACCGGCGATGGTTTTTTTGTCAATGACAGTTATCTTTATCCCACAGCGCCGGCCAATCTGATTGCGGAAGCGGTCGGAGCCAGAAAAATCAACCTGATGTGGAACCGAAGCGCGAATAATCCCGTCTCTTATTTTATTTACCGGTCGAATTCCGTGAGCGGAAATTTTTCCCTTATTGATATGGTCACAGCGCCGGACACGGTCTACACCAATACGGGGCTGAATCCTTCAACAGAGTATTATTATACGATCATCGCGTCGAACACATGGGGATCATCTCCCACCTCCGGAGTCGACAGCGCGACGACATTGCAGGTTTTTGTGGATCCCCGTGACGGCAGGGAATACTCCATGGTCACAATCGGCACACAAACATGGATGGCGGAAAACCTGATGGCCACCAAGTACCGTAATGGCGATGATATACCGAATGTAACTGATAACGGTACATGGAGCGGATTAAGCACCGGGGGATATTGCGATTATGGTAACGATACTAATAATTCAAACATTTATGGACGACTATACAATTGGCATGCTGTAAATGATATTAAAGGACTGGCTCCATTGGGATGGAAAATTCCGTCTGATGCAGATTGGGATACGCTTATAGCTTATCTTGGCGGTAGTAATATTGCTGGTGGTAAATTAAAGGAAACAGGATCCTTTCATTGGAATGTCCCTAATACCGGGGCAACAAATGAAACAGGCTTTACTGCACTTCCTGGAGGGCATCGTTTCTATGATGGTACCTTTAATCGACTAGGATTAAATGGTTATGGATGGTCAAATACTGTTTACAATGTCGATACAACGCAAGCATGGAGAAGAAGATTAAGTTTTGATAGTTCAAATATACAACGTGATTTTAGTTGGAAAAAAAATGGATTTGCTGTTCGTTGTATCCAAAGCAATCTAACAGAGCCGCCTTCTTTAACCTCCTTTTCCCCCAGTTCCGGCCCTGTAGGAACAACCATTACCATAAGCGGTTTAAATTTTAATACAACACCATCGAACAACATCGTTTATTTCGGCGCAATGAAAGCGGCTGTCACAGGCGGAAATTCCACGCAGCTTACCGTCACGGTTCCCGCGGGGGCGACGTACGCGCCCATCACCGTCACCGATACCACCACCGGACTGACGTCGTATTCGTCCTCTCCTTTCAGGATCATTTTCGGAAGTACCGGATCAATCGACGCCGGTTCCTTTGCCGGCAAAGTAGACTTTACTGTCGGAGCCACCCCCTACAACAACGATCTGGCCTTAGGCGACCTGGACGGAGACGGCAAGACGGACATCGCCGTGGCCAACCAGCAGGGCAACGTGATCGCCGTGCTCAGAAATACAGGAACTGCGGGATCTGTTTCTTCCGGCTCGTTCGCGCCCAAAGTGGATTTCAGCGTAGGACAGCGGGTGCTGGATGTCGCCATCGGTGATCTCGACGGCGACGGGAAGCCGGATATGGTATCCGCGAACGCAGACAACAACACCATCTCCGTACTCCGCAACACAAGTACCCCGGGCATCATTGACGCCGGCTCATTCGCGCCCAAAGTGAATTTCACCACCGGAGGATACCCGTACAGCGTGGCCATCCGGGACTTTGACGGCGACGGCAAACCCGATATCGCCGTTGTGAACAATAACAGCAGTACGCTTTCGATTTTTAAAAATCAATGCGCCAAGGGCGTGATCACAGACACTTCGTTTGCATCAAAAATTGACTTCGCGACATCCTCCGGACCTTTTTATCTGGATCTCAGCGACCTGGACGGCGACGGCAAACCGGATATCGTTACCGGAGGCACTAATACAACCCTCTCGGTTTTCCGCAACACCTGCACGCCCGGGATCATTTCGTCCGGTTCTTTCGACACGAGGATTGAATTCACCACTGGCGGATACCCTGCTCGTCCGGCCATCGGTGATCTAGACGGCGATGGGAAGGCGGATCTGGCGGTATCAAATTACGGGACCGACAATTTCTCGGTTCTCCGGAATAACGGAATTCCGGGTACAGTACGGTTTATACCACGGGTCGATTTTGCTTCGAACATCAACCCGGCCGGCATCGCGCTCGGAGACTGTAACGGAGACGGAAAAACAGATATCGTTGTTACCGGAAGCAACAATACGGTTTCGGTATTTAAAAATCTCTGCGGTCCGGACACGATTACTTCAGGTTCGTTCCCCCTAAAGGTTGATTTCACTGCCGGTACAGGCACTGCCAGCGTTGTCGCGGGCGATCTCGACGGAGACGGAAAAACGGACATTGTATCGCTGAACAGTCTCGGAACCCCTTCGGTTTCGGTATTCCGTAATCAAGCTGTCGCGGCGCCGTCTGTCACATCTTTTTCACCGGTATCAGGCCCGGTGGCTACGGTTATTACCATTAACGGATCGGATTTTAATTCCGCATTAGCAAACAACATCGTATATTTCGGGGGAGTCCGGGCGACGGTCACCGGAGGGAATTCCACACAACTGACCGTTACCGTACCGGCGGGCGCTGCTTATGGACCCATCTCAGTCACCGACACCGCCACACACCTGACAGGCTATTCCCCTCTTCCGTTTACCGTGACGTTCAGCAATACAGCGCCGCTGGATGAAAACGCGTTTTCTTCCGCGGGTTCTTTCGCGACCCGGGTATCCCCATGGGCCGTTTCACTCGCCGATATCGACGGCGACGGGAAACTGGACGCGCTGGTGCCCAATTACGGTACGGACCATTACATATCGGTTCTCCGGAATACCGGCAATCCGGGAACCGTTTCCTTCGCGGCCAAATCGGATTTTGCCAGCGCGGGGGCTCCCGCTTCCGTCAAAACGGCGGATTTTGACGGCGACGGAAAACTGGACATCGCCGTAACGGCAATCAATGACGGAATCCTTGCGATGGAGGTGTTCCCGAACCTGAGCGTACCGGGAAGCATCACGCTGGGGACCAAGACCGATCTGAACACGGTCGCTTCGGCCAATCCGACATCCGCGGTCGGCGATATCAACGGCGACGGCAAGCCGGACATAGTCGTCGCGAACGGAAATCATTATCTGATCTCCCTGTTCATCAACAACAGCGGCCCCGGATCAGTATCCTTCTCGTCCGCGATTGATCTGGCGACTACCGAACACCCCGCCGCGGGAGCTCTGGCCGACTTCGACGGCGACGGCAAGACGGATATGCTGATCGTCAGCGCCAACGCCAATTCCATTTCTGTATACCGAAATATCAGTACGGCGGATTCCGTGAAGTTCGCCTCGAAAACTGATTTTACAACGGGCGCCACTCCCATGAACGCGTCCGCGGCCGATCTGGATCACGACGGGAAATATGATATTGTTGTAACGGATTATGAAGGCAATACGGTCAGTGTTTTCAGGAATACCTGCACACCCGGGAACATTTCTTTCTCATCAAGGACGGTTTACGGAGCCGCGACCCATCCCGTCGGAATCTCACTTGAAGATATCGACGGGGATGGTAAAATCGACATCATCACCGGTCATCAATCCGATTCCGTGTCTGTTTTCAGGAATGAAGGCTCAGCCGGAAACATCGCTTTCGGTTCCAGAATCAATTACTCTGCACCGAATACTCCACTCGTAGCCGCTGCCGGCGATATCGACGGAGACGGTAAGCCGGATATTTTGTTTAACCGAAACACAGCTTCGGCCGTCGGTGTGTTGCGAAATGTCATGGTTGCTCCGCCGGTGATTCACTCTTTTTCACCGTTACACGGCCCTGTTGGTACGTCTGTAATCATCAGTGGTTCCGGTTTCAATCCGATCGCTGCGGACAACATGGTTCATTTCGGAGGCATAAAAGCAAATGTGCTCGATGCCGATTCAGCGCAACTGTTAGTAACAGTTCCGGCAGGCGCGTCTTACGGACCGGTTACCGTTACGGAAACCACAACAGGATTGACGGCTTTTTCAGGACAAGCGTTTGCAGTAACATTTTCGGGACAGCTGACCATTAACGGATCCATTTTCGGTGAAAAAATCGATCTGCCGGTCGGATCGAATCCTCAGTTACTCGCAGTCACGGATGTCGACGGGGACGGGAAACCGGATCTTGCCAGCTGCAACTCAACAATTAGCACCGTTTCTTTGTTCAGAAATGTCAGTGTGACCGGGACGCTCACGGCAGGTTCGTTTGAGGATACGTCGCATTTCCCGACCGGAATTTCCCCGAATGACATTGCGTTCGGGGACCTGAACGGGGACGGAAAACCCGATATGGCAACTCCCAACTCGGGTGACAATACTGTATCTGTTTTAATGAATACAAGCGTGACAGGATCGATCAACGCCGGTTCATTCGCCGGTAAAGTTGACTTCGCCGTCGGCAATTCCCCAAGACGAATTCTGATCGGCGATGCAGACCTGGACGGCCGTGCGGATATTCTGGTTACGGACTTTAATGATCACACGGTCTCGATCCTGAGAAATACCGGAACGAAAGGAATCATACACGCAGGCTCATTCGCAACCGCGGTCAGTTACTCAACAGGCACGAATCCGCACGGGTTTGCCCTGGGGGATGTGGACCATGACGGAAAACCGGATCTAGTAGTCGTAAACCATGGCGCCCATACCCTTTCCGTACTGAAAAACCTGAGCAGTCCGGGTACGCTGAACAGCGGGTCTTTCGCCGGCAAAGTCGATTTTTCAACAGGCTCATATCCCAACAGCCTCGCCCTGGGCGATCTGGACGGCGATGGCCGGGATGACATCGCCGTGACCAATTCTGCCGCGAATACCATATCTGTGTTCCGCAACGCCGGAATAAACGATACGGTTACTTCCGGGTCGTTTGAAACGCCGGTTGTTTTCACTGCGGGCACTTATCCGTACGGCATTACATTCGGCATGATGAACGGCGATCACAAACCGGACATGATCGTGGCCAACGCCAACGGAGCAAGCATTTCCGTCTACCAGAACAACAGCACCGCCGGCTCGATCACATCAGGTTCGTTCGGGGACAGTGTGAATTTCTCTGCCGGACCGACACCCTACATCGCCGTTCCCTCTGATCTGGACGGAGACGGAAAGCCGGATCTGGCGGTGACTGTTTACGGAGCGAATGCATTGTCCGTTTTCCGAAATATCACTCCGTCCGTTCCTGCCGCTCCAAACAATCTTGACGCGTTCACCAATACGAGCAGTCAGATCCGCCTTAGCTGGCAGCCGGGCTCCGGAAACCCGGACAAATATTTTATTCACCGCTCTGCGAACTACCACGGAACCTATTTCCTCATCGACTCTGTAACCGCTCTGCACACGGATTGGACGGACACCGGACTGACGGCTTCCACAAAATATTTTTACAAAATAAACGCGACAAACATGTGGGGATCATCGTCATTCTCCAACATCGACAGCGCGGTTACTTATGCTCCCGAACCGGTCGCGCAGCCGTATGATATCGCATTCTCCGGTGTTACCAGTTCGTCATTCAATGTTATATTCAAACGGGCTGCCGGAAATCCTGATGGTTACATCGTTCTGCGCACCATAAGTGAATGGCCGGAACTGCATCTGCAGGACGGGCTTGAATATAGTCCGGGAGATTCAAACGACATCGCAAGAGTCGTAAGTTTCGGCGCAGACACTATGTTCAGCCAGACAGACCTCACGGCCGGGACACAATACCGGTACATCATTTTTTCTTTTAACGGAAACGGGTTAACTACCAATTACCGGACTTCTTCCGCTCTTACCGGTGTCCGGTATACATACGCGGTTGAACCTCAGGATCAGCCCGCTAATCTGTCTTTTTTATATCTGACCGACACTTCATTCACGGTTTCATTTGATGAAACCGCCGGTTCGGGAGAAAATTATATCGCGATTCGCAGAATTGGAAATCCTCCGACCGGTTTGCCTGCGGACGGGGATTATTATAATCCGAATCAGGCTATTGGAGACGGATTAGTCGTTTTCACGGGCAACGGTACTACTTTCGATCAGGGTTATTTATCTCCCGGAACAACCTACCATTATTTGATCTTTTCTTATAACGGCGTGGGAGAAACCAACAATTACCTGACAACTTCCCCGCTGTCCGGCAGCATTACGACAAATGGAACAAGTGAACCGCCCACCGCGCCATACAATCTTGATGCGACCGCCGTTTCGGACAGCCGGATCACCCTTAGCTGGCGGCCAAGTTCCGGAAATCCGGATCAATACGTGATTCACCGTTCCATGAGCTACAACGGGGTTTATTCCATAATTGATACTGTGACCGCTCCTGATACGGCGGCAACAGACACCGGACTTACGGCTTCCACAAAATATTTCTACGAAATAACCGCGATAAATTCGCAGGGTTCATCGTCGGCTTCCAACATTGACAGCGCAACAACTTTTGGGATCGCACCCACGAAGCCGGTGAATTTCTCGGCTGCGGCTGTCGATCATGAAAAGATAAAACTAACCTGGTCCCGCAGTTCCAACCAGCCTGACTTGTACCGGATATACCGGTCTTATGATCCGGGTGTAAACGGTTATGATCAGTTAGATTCCGTTCAGGGAACCGACTCGACTTACACCGATCAGGGATTGAATGAAAACAAAGTGGTTTGGTACTGCGTTCAGGCCGTGAACGGCTGGGGAATCTCTCCGTTTTCCGATGAGGACAGCGCGAGAACTTTTTATGAACCGCCTGCGTTTGGGGAAACGCCCGTTTTCAGTCCGGAAAATCCGGGTATCAACCAGCAGGTTGTCGTCGGGATAACCATAACGGGAAGTCCTTCGAGTGTAACCTTGCGGTATGGCCATAACAGCGATTTTTTTAATTTTGTTGAAAAAAATATGACTTTGTACAGCGGTGCATATATCGCTGATATTCCGTCCGATTTCGTCAAAGAAGACGGTGCATGGATACGCATTATAGCCTCGAATATGGCCGGTACTTTTTATTATCCTGGCGTCGATAAACATTATGGCGTTCCTCTGCAGCTCAGCACCGATAATCTGGACACTCTCATGGAAAGATCTACCAGAGGTTGGCTCAAAGGTGTTACTATCGGATGCGGCACTTACTGGCTGGTCTCGTTGCCGGGCAACACAGACCTGAATTTAGTTTCCGCCTGGGGTAATCAGGAAATGACCTCCAGAGGGCCGCTCAACTGGCGTGCCGTTGAATGGGATACGTTGGCTCATCAGTTCAGGGATATTACAGTCATGAATTCCAATAAGGCTTATTTCATCTGGAATCTAAACAAGGTGAATCCGTTCTTATATCTTGGCGCATGTACAACAAACAAACTGGACCTGCTCGATTCAGTCCGGCTGGCTCCGGGATGGAATATCATACCCAATCCATACACTTTTCTGCTGAGTTTTGATATTATTGATACGCTGATCGATCAGCATGTGTACTGGAAAACCGTTTCCGGCTGGCAGCACACAACCATGATCCAACCGTTTTATGCTTTCGCGCTTTATAACCGGACATCCCGAACGATACGTTTGAGTGATGCGATATCCATAAACGGATTATTCGATAAACCTTCCATCCAGAAACAGGCCGGTTTGTGGAATATAAATTTTGCGGCACGAGCCGGGAGTTTTACCGATGAGGATAATTTCATCGGAGCTGCTTCTTCCGCAAGCACAGGAAATGATCCTCTGGATATTCACAAACCGTTCGATATGGGCGACGGAATATGTTTGCATTTTAACCAGGACGGTAAACCGATGGCTGCCGACATCCGGCCGGTATCTGAAAACGTGCATTCATGGGATATGACTGTGAACAATCATACGAAACTTACGTCCGTCACGCTGGATTGGGAAAACACAGGATTTCCCGACAACCATGCCGCCTGGCTGGCCGATATCGATAACAACGCGTTTATTGATCTCAGGCAGCAAAACATTTATAATTTCAAATCTCAAAAAGAGCATCATTTTAAAATTCTGGCGGGCGATGCGGATCATATCACTGAAGAACTTGCCCTGCTGAAACAAAACATGCCGGAACGGTTCTCGCTGCATCCGAATTTCCCCAATCCTTTCAACCCGAACACCACGATCCGGTTCGACGTCGCGAAGACGGGGAAAGTGAAACTGTATGTGTACAATGTTCTCGGGCAGCTTGTAACGATACTGGTCAGCGGAACTCTTGAAACCGGAAAATATGACATTCAGTGGAACGGCAAAGACAACCGCGGAAACGCGGTATCCAGCGGAATCTACATTTACCGGCTGGTTGCGGGCGGGTATGTGAAAGCACGAAAGATGGTGCTGGTACGGTAGGAAGACACAGAAAACGGATCATGCGGATGAACACGGATCAAACGGATATACACGGATTTGCACGGATAATACAAAAAGGCCTAAGGATTTAATCCGTGGCAATCCGTTCAATCCGTGCAATCAGTGTTCGGTATTTATGGAACATGGATGACGCGGATCAACACGGATTTACACGGATTAGAAAAAAGGATTTGTGTTTGATCCGTGATGATCCGTCTGATCCGTGCAATCAGTGTTCGGTATTTATGGAACGCGGATGAACACGGATTTGTACGGTTGAATACTGAAACCGCAGATGAACACTGATAAACACAGATAAGAAACCATAGAATGCAAATAATACAAATTATGACTTGGTTTTGATCCGTGATGATCCGTCCAATCCGTGAAATCCGTGTTCGATTTATAGCGATCCAATTTATCACAGATAATCCCTCAGCAGCGCAAACCGGTAACCTCGGTTTCGTAGCTCCTCCACGATAACGGGAAGAGTGTTTCTGGTTTTATATCCCCTGCCGTTGACATGAAAGATCATGATAGCGCCGGGACGGGCTTGCGAAACATTCCATTCAATAATGCGCTCCCCGGGAATCAGCGGATCAGCGTCCCCGCTCGGAAACGTCCAGTGCACAATGCTGTACATCATCTGGTTGACGGCCAGCAGTGAACGCCGGTCATGATTCCCTCCGGGAAACCGAAAGAACCGCGTTTTCACAGGAGCGATGGTGTCGAGTATTCCGCGCGCCCGTTCGACATCCGCAAATACATCCGGCAGGGTCAGGCGTTCCATATGCTGCGCATGATCGTGCGAGTGGTTCTCGATTTCGATGAACGGCAGTTCCGATAATCCGTTCAGCAGCGGTTCGTTCCGGCGGGCGAATTTCCCGCTGATGAACAGGGTTGCCGGCAGTTCGTTGCGGATAATGTAATGAAGCACCGCCGTGTCAAAATAAGACGGCGTTACCGATTCGCACGCGTCAAATGTCAGCGCGATGACAGAATCGTGAGTCGGAAGGCGGGTGATGATTTCCGGGGAATGCATCCTGAACGGGAAAACAGGTTCTGAAATACAAGAATCGCCTGTGATCTGATCGTGACCGAATTCCGCCCTATACGAGTTTTCCTTAAAAAACAAATACAGTAACGAGACTGTCACTCCGGCCAAAAGAAAAATCCCGAATGAATGTTTTTTGAGAAATCCGGTGATCATGAAGCTTTTATCATAAAATATGTTCATTTCAAAATACTGAAATCCGATCCTTATTTCAAATCCAAATTATCTACGGAAAATATTTCTGCGATCTAAAAGAATATATAATAAAAAAGGCTTCCTGTTGAAGGAAGCCTTAAAATCGGTTATTTCCCTGGTTTTATTCTTTTCCAGTTGTTTGCATGAAACCTGAATTTATTTTGATACCCTCTTTGGCATAATAAACAATAACTGCGGCATTGGAAACACCAATATTATCGCTTTCATTTGATTCATCCACAACATCTGCCGGATCTAAAATAAATCCGAAATAGTAAGTGCCATATGGCACCGACGTGTAAGGCATATTAATCGTATATGATCGCGATACTGTAGTGCCGGCCGTAACATTGAAAGTGTTGCCCTGAAGTATTTTATAATCGCTGGTAGAAATAATATTATTGGTCGACGCATAATAATCTACACGCGGTCCTGTGGCATCCGTTTCCCCTGTATTCTTTATGTACAACAATCCGGATAAAACATCTGTTGTTTGATTATAATTAACTGTAGTCTGAGTATAATCCGGAACAAGATTCGCTTTTGTGGGTATTTTCATGGTAACATTGATTGTTTGAACCGACCCAACCGAAGGCGTGACCGTGATTGAACCCGTATAAGTGCCTGCTGATAAGCTGCCGCGGTTGACGGTTACGGTTATTGTATCGGTGTCGGTAATAGAAACACCGTTTGTAGGAGATAATGACATCCATGTACGGTCATCGGTGACCGACCATCCAAGGTTACCGGTTCCGGTGTTGGATATCCGGAACTGCATGGTTGTAGTGGTTGTTCCGAAATCAAGGTCGGCAGGCGTTACGGACATGGATGGTGAACCGAAGGTCGTGGTAAATCTCCATCGCGGGCTGTAGGTAGTATCCTCGGCATCATAGGCCCTGATTATCCAGTAATAGGTTGCTCCGTAACTCAAATTGGTTACTCCCTGGGCTGGAGAAGAGAGTCCCGTCTGATAAATATAAGTAGAGAAATTGGAATCCCCCGATATAAATATATCATACGTCAAAACATCTTCATCAGGATCGCTGCAGGTCCATGTAAACGTGAAATTAACAGGAACATTCGATGCGTAATTCGCTGGATATGGGCTCGATGGCACAACCGGAGGTTTGTTTTTTCCATCTCCTAATCCCCCTTTGTCCTCGCAGGAAGCCAGGGTAAGGACGAAAGCGGAAAGCAGTATTGCAATTAATCTCGTTTTCATTGTATTTCCTCTCTCTGATTTATATTAAAAATAAACAATCGTGGACAACGTCACCGCGTTTTTAGAACGGGAGTATTTATACACCCCGAACGCCGTGTTGGAAGCGTCGTTTTTGTGTTCAAAACTCGTTCTGGAGAATGCGATATCCACGGCGAAACGCTGATGGATGTACCCGGTGCCGACCGAGAACCCGATGCCGCTGGCCATGCCGTCCACGACGTATTCATTGTCCACATCATCCCAGTAATAATTGGAATACAGCGTGGGCTGCGTTTTAAAGCCCACCCGGAGCGGGATCACGGCGGAGGAAGTCACGAACAGGTATTCGGCTCCGATCCGGATCTGGTGCAGGTCTTTTTCATGCGCGGTCAGCGGGGATTTGTCGCCGTCGTCATCCTCGATTTTGCTCCCTCCGAAAGCCCTGAGCTCATAATCGGCGGCCACGGTCAGGTTTTCGCCGAACCGGTAGGAAAGTCCCGCTCCGGCCATCATGGGAATATCCCAGAGCCATTTGTATTTATCTTCTTCTCCGTAATTATGCCATTTGTCGGTCATTTTGAACGGTGTCCGGAAAGACACGCCCAGCTTCAGGGGGAACGTACTCTTCACGGCCTCAAAATCGGCCATCGCACCGGCCTGTATGTTGAAACCCGACCAGTCGTCGTCAAACCCGTAGGTGTCAAAGGTCTCGGCGTCGATGCCGCGGTATTTGGAACTGCCGAACCATATATTGGCGGTGGCGCCGAGAGAGAACATCGGGCTGATCCGGAAACCCAGCGAAGGGCTGATGGTATTGATACCGCCGGTTTGCTTGACCTCGTCGATTTCATCTTCTTCCTCGCCATCCTGGAAAAGGTACAGGTCCACCTGGCTCTGGTAAGCCAGCGCGGCGACCATCTTGAATTTTCCCAGCTCAAACGGATAGACCGCGCTGATGAAGTTCAGGTTGAAATGCTTGGCCGAGTTGCTGATGCCCCAGTCCGCGTCTTCGCTGTTTGTGGATTTGAATCCGTCGAAATACTGCTTGATAACGAAGGACGCTTCCGGTTTCTCGAGCTGGGTAAGTCCCGCGGGATTCCACACGATGGCGGTCGCATCGTCGGCGACCCCGATGAACGCCCCGCCCATGCCCTCCGCGCGCGCCCCGGCTCCGGTAATGTTAAGATCGCGGATCTGCGCGAACGAACTCGCGGAAAACAGCATCATCAGCGCCCACACGTACAGTTTCTTCATAAACCCTCCGTTTGTTTTGTTAAAAATACAGAACCCTCTCAGAATCTCAGATTATTTCACTACCACCTTGTCGCCGACACGCGCCGACTGCTCCACCTTCCCGACGAATTTGCAGACGCTCAGTTTGTCCTGAACTTCCAGGACGACCAGTTCGCCGAGCGGCAAGTTCTTTTTCCCGATGACTTCCTTGGATATCGGGTGACGGATGATATCGCCCTCGCGGTAGGCCACCACCTTGGATCCTTTTCGCAGTCCGACCCTGCTGCCGATATCAAGGTAGATCATGTCGGCCTCGACGCTGACGATGAACCCCTCAACAAGTGGCATATCGTTATAAATGGAAACCGTAAGGTCTTCCACAAGCATTTCGATGACGTTTTGCGTGGTGTTGCCGCTTTTTTCCTCTTTGGCCACCATGGTCTCGGCCGTTTCGGTGTCCACGACCCGCGCGCTGACCTTGGCGAATCCCGGCTCAATGTTGATGCTTCCGATCACGATCGCGTCCGCCCCTGCGAGCTTGCCGACCTTGGCCGCCGCCTGCAGGTCCACCATGTCCGACATGCCGAAATCCTGTTCCTTGATGACCTTGTCGATGGCGGAGCGTTCGATCACCCTGAACCGCTTGAGATTGACGAGCTGGGTGATCATTTTGTCGGTGATGCTTTCGCTGATATTTCCGGCCTGTCCGTAGCGGGAAAACGGCAGCACGCCGATCGCCAGCCGGGAGCCGACCTGCGTGACTTTCGCGGGATCATACGTCAGGGCTCCGGAAGGAAGTCCGCCTTCCCTTGACTTCGCGGCCTTCATCTCCATGATCTTCTGCTTTTCCCGGTCCAGGCGGTCTTTCTCGGCCTGCAGCTTTTTCCGCTGGTCTTCGATTTCCTTCTGCTTGTCCTGGTAATCCTTCTCCTGGCTGGTCTTAAGGGTGACCAGCATCTGGCGTTCCTTGATCAGCTTTTCTTTTTCATTTTTGATCCGCTTCTCTTCTTCTTCCAGTCTTTTCTGTTCCTCCTTGGATTTGGCTTTGGCTTTATCCTCGGCCAGGCGTTTTTCATCTTCCTCGAGCTGTTTTTCCTTCTGGAGCTTTTTCTCGTCCATCTGGCCTTTCTGGAGCTCAAGGTTTTTCTCCATCTCCGCGATCACCTGTTCCTCGCGGATCTTGTCCTGAAGCTTCAGGTTCAGTTTTTCCTCCATTTCGAGTTTCTTTTTCTCGTCCTCCTCTTTTTTCCTCTGGTAATAGGAGGTCAGCGCGTCTCCGCCGCATTTGCCGAGGTACTCATTCGCCCGTTTGGAACTGTTGAAAGCCAGCGAAAGCTCAAGCTCTTTTTTGGCGGACTCGACGTCGCCCAGATTGAAATGGCAGACCCCCATTTCACGGTGCGGATAGTACTCGATGAAGCGGGTTCCGTAGGTACGCTTGTTTTTCGCGTCCTCGTATTCCAGCGATATCGCGCTGGTAAATTCCGTCAGCGCCCGGGCAAAATCGTTCTTTTCCATGAACTTGAGGCCGCGGTCATAGTAATTGTAGAATTTTTCCTGTCCATGAGCGGGGTTCCACAGACAAGCAAGATACAGCAGGGTAAAAATCGCGCCAAACCTTATCATGATCGGCTCCGGTAGTTTAATGAATGCTGAAATACATCCCTGGACAGCATGCAAAGTAAATGATTCGTGTCTCCCTGAAAATAACAATTGAAAGTTAATCAACCGGAAAAGTTAAAAAAACATATTACGAATGTCAAGCTTATTGAGGATATTTTTTATGTCCGGCAGCAGCGGAATAAAATAATTGCGTATCAAACTTTTTTCTTGAAAAACGTATCCCGATCCCTTACATTTTAAGCCGTGCGGAAAATTCCAGTCCTATCATCCGCATGCATGGCAATGATCTTTTTCCCGGTTCGTTCTCCGTCGATCTTTCCGGTTCATAAAATAAGGAGTTCCTGTGCCGCAAATTTTTCCGCCGACCGCCAACAAATGGCCGTTGATTACGTTTGCCGGTTTTGCCGTTTTCCTTTTGTCCGCCGTCGCCTTTTTCTGGTACTACGGATCGCCCGAATACACGGATGTCGGATACCGTCCCGTTCAGCCGGTGCCGTACGATCATCAGCTTCACGCGGGCGACCTGGGAATCGACTGCCGGTACTGTCACGTATCCGTGGAACAGTCGGGAGTAGCGAATGTCCCGCCGACGCAGACCTGCATGAACTGCCACACGATCATCAAGGCCGAAAGCGAGAAGCTGGCGCTGATCCGGAACAGTTATGAATCGAAAATGCCGGTGGAGTGGACCAAGATCCACAAGCTGCCGGATTACGCGTATTTCAACCACAGCGCGCATATCCGGGCGGGCGTCGGCTGTGAATCCTGTCACGGCAACATCGCCGCGATGGCCGTCGTATCCCAGGCGAAACCCCTGAGCATGAGCTGGTGCCTGGACTGCCACCGCGATCCGGTCATGCATCTCCGCCCGACCGGGGCAGTCACGAAAATGGGCTGGACGCCCCCTGCAAACCAGCGGGAAACCGGAAACCTTCTACGCCAAACCATGAACATCAATCCTCCGGAAGACTGTTCCGGTTGCCACCGATAAAGGACACGGGTATGAACGAGAAAAAATACTGGCGAAGCCTGCATCATTTGGCGAAATCCGGTGAATATCAGGAACTGACGAAACATGAGTTTCCGGCGCTTCCGGAGACGGCAGACGGGATGTCGCGCAGGAATTTCCTGGCGCTGATGAGCGCGTCGATGGCGATGGCCGGCCTTTCAGGCTGCCGAAAGCCCGTGGAAAAAGTCATCCCGTACGTCATCCAGCCGGAAAACATCGTGCCGGGTATCGCCAGCCGTTACGCGACCGCGATGCCGTTCGGGCTGAACGCCTTCGGCGTCATCGTGGAAACGCACGAGGGACGGCCGACAAAAATCGAGACGAATCCGAAACACCCTTCCACGCCCGGCGGAAGCCATCCGTTCATTCTTGCGGAAATCCTGAATCTCTATGACCCCGACCGGTCGCAGTCCGTGATGAAAAACGGGGCTCCGTCGTCCTGGGACGATTTTACCGCGTCTTATAAACAGGACCTGCCCAAGATCAAGCAGCAGCGCGGAAAGGGACTTGCCGTGCTGTCGGAATCGTTCCGCTCCCCGACCCTGTTCCGCCTGAAAGAGCAGTTCCTGAGGGAATTTCCCGAGGCGTTGTGGTATACGTTTGAAGCGGTAAGCGATGAGAACGCGGTCAACGGCATCCGTCTTTTGGCCGGCGGTGATTCCGGGCGACCTGACGCAGGCCGGAGTATCACGGATTATTTTCCCGTGTATCATGCAGACAGGGCAAAAGTCATTCTTTCGCTCGACGCCGATTTCCTGTACTCGGAAACGAACGCCGTGGCCCATACGCACGGTTTCATGAGCGGCCGACGGATAAACGGCGGAACCCGGTCCATGAACCGGCTCTACGCCGTGGAAAGCCTGCTGACGCCGACCGGCGCGGCAGCCGATCACCGCATCCTCCTGCAGAGCAGCCGGATCACCGCATGGCTGATTCAGCTGGCCGGCGAACTGAAAAACATGGGGCTTTCAATGCCCTCCTTTCATGCTTCAGCGCCAAAAGCCGCGGAAGGAAAAGACGCGATCCGGCTGAAAGCCGTCGCCGCGGACCTTTTGAAAAACCGCGGAGAATGCCTGCTGATCTGCGGACAGCATCAGCCAGCGATCGCGCACGCCATGACCCATGCCCTGAACCACGCGCTCGGAAATTCAGGGAAGACGGTCACTTACCATGAACTGAAAGACGCGTCCGTATCCGACCGCCCGTCGGTCCTGGAACTTATCTCAAAAATGAACTCGGGCGGCATACAAACGCTGGTCATGCTCGGCACGAATCCCGCATATCACGCCGGAAAGGATTTCGCGGACGCGCTGAAAAAAGCCGCCCGCACCATACACCTCAGCGACCGCATGGATGAAACCTCATCCCTTTGCGAATGGCATATCCCCCGCGCTCATTTCATGGAACAATGGGGCGATGTCCGCTCGTCCGACGGCACGCTGAGCGTAATCCAGCCTTTGATCGAACCCTTGTTCGGATCGCACAGCTTGGAAGAACTCCTTCATGTACTGCTGACCGGAGAGAATCAGCGCGTATACGAGATCGTCCGCGAAACCTGGAAAACGATAATCGGCGGTATCACTTTTGAAAAAAACTGGCGCAAAACCTTACACGACGGATTTATGGCAGACAGCGCGTTACTGGCGAAAGACGTTACTTTTACTTTCGAATCCGTGAACGAATTCCTGAAAAGCAACCCAGGCCTGCTTACCGGCGGAACCGATACCGAAATCGTCTTCCGTCCCTCGCTGAACGTGTTCGATGGCCGCTACTCGAACAACGGATGGCTCCAGGAAATGCCCGATCCGGTCACAAAGATCACCTGGGACAACGTCGCTCTCATCGGGCCCTCACTGGCGAAATCGCTGGGCGTCAAGAATATTCTGCAGAACGGCAAATCGAAACAGCCGCTCGTTAAGATTCAGCTGGACGGTAAAGAACTTGCGCTTCCGGTCTGGGTTCTTCCCGGGCATGCGGACCGTTCGGTCACGGTCATGCTGGGATACGGCCGCACCGCCGCGGGCCGGATCGGAAACGGGGTAGGACAAAACGCAAGCGCCTTGATGCGCTCATCCTCCCTTATCGAAACGGGCGTTCTGTTGTCCGTTACGGAAACGACTCACATGATTGCCTGCGTGCAGGACCACGGCGGGCTGGACGAGGAAGAACTGGTGAAAAAGACGATCGACAAGCGTCTCCCCGTTTTTGTCCGTGAGGCCACGCTGAAACAGTATCAGGCGGACCCGGATTTCGCGAAGGAAGGCCGGATCAATCCGGCCCTGACGCCGTACGTGGGAAAAGACGGAAAACCGAAATCCGTTTACAATTCGCCCCGTGAGTACAACACCGGCTACCAGTGGGGCATGGCGATTGACCTGAACGCCTGCACGGGCTGCAACGCCTGCATGATCGCCTGCCAGAGCGAGAACAACATTCCCGTCGTCGGAAAAGAGCAGGTCGTTAACGGACGCGAGATGCACTGGATGCGCGTGGACCGCTATTTCTCCGGTTCGCCCGAGGAACCGGAAACCGTCTTCCAGCCGATGACCTGCCATCACTGCGAGAACGCGCCCTGCGAGCAGGTGTGCCCCGTCGTCGCGACCGTGCATGACCGCGAGGGGCTCAACCTGATGGTGTATAACCGCTGCGTGGGCACCCGGTACTGCGCGAACAACTGCCCGTACAAGGTGCGCCGGTTCAATTTCCTCGATTACAACGGCTCCGCGAGCGGGCTGTTCCAGTCGGAAATGCCGGAGATACTGAAGATGTCGAAGAACCCCGACGTTTCCGTCCGGATGCGCGGCGTGATGGAAAAATGCACTTTCTGCATTCAGAGGATCAGCGAGAGCAAGCTTGCCGCGAAAAAAGACAACCGTGAATTAAAAGACGGTGAACTGCAGACAGCCTGCCAGCAAGCCTGCCCGGCAAACGCGATCAAATTCGGCAACATTCTCGACCCGGACAGTGAAATCGCCGGAATCAAAAAACACAACCTGAATTACGTCCTGCTGGAAGAACTGAACATCCGCCCGCGATTGTCGTATCTTGCGAAACTGCGCAATCCGAATCCGGATATGAATGAAACAGCATAAACAAAATATGTGATTTTCCACGCGAAAAATGCGAACATGCAAATAAAACACGAATTGATTAAAACGGTTTGCGGAAACTGAAAAAAGAATATTGAATTATTAAATATCAGGATAACTTGTGGAAGCAGTTAAAGAAACGACTCATGAACACGGACACGGCGAACCTCCCTTAATCGAGGGACCGGCGACATTCAAATCCATCACGGAGGACATCAGTTCGATCACCGAGAAAAAACCTCCGCGTCTCTGGTTTTACGCTTTTGCGGGCGCGCTTGTGTTCCTGGCGGCTTTCCTGATGTCGGTCGGGTTCCTTCTGCTGGAAGGCACCGGGATCTGGGGCATTTCCGTCCCTGTGTCCTGGGGACTCGCTATCGTGAACTTTGTATGGTGGGTCGGGATCGGCCATGCCGGTACTCTGATTTCCGCGGTTTTGTTCCTTCTCCGCCAGCGATGGCGCACGTCCATCAACCGTTTTTCCGAGGCGATGACCTTGTTCGCCGTGATCTGCGCGCTGGTGTTCCCGGGCATCCATGTCGGGCGTATCTGGGTGACCTACTGGTTCGCGCCGGTGCCCAACCAGATGTCGATGTGGCCGAATTTCCGGAGCCCGCTGCTTTGGGACTTCTTCGCCGTCGGCACGTATTTCACCGTATCGCTGATGTTCTGGTATGTCGGCCTGATTCCCGACCTGGCAACGCTGCGCGACCGCGCGAAAACACGCACCCGTCAGTTGATCTTCGGAATCTTAGCGCTCGGATGGCGCGGGGGCAACCGGCAGTGGAAACATTATGAGCTTGCGTACCTTCTGCTGGCCGGACTTTCCACACCGCTCGTATTGTCCGTGCACAGCATCGTCAGCACCGACTTCGCGACCAGTCTTCTGCCCGGATGGCACACCACGATCTTCCCGCCCTATTTCGTCGCCGGCGCGATTTTCTCCGGTTTCGCCATGGTGATGACGCTGACGATTATCGCGAGGAAAATTTACAATGTAGGGCACATCATCACATTATACCACCTGGAAAATATGGCGAAAGTGCTGATGGTGACAGGTATGATGGTCGGGTACGCCTACAGCTGCGAATTTTTCATCGCGTGGTACAGCGGAAACGATTACGAGACGTTCGCGTTCATCAACCGGGCTTTCGGGCCGTACTGGTGGGCGTACTGGAGCATGATCATCTGCAACGTCGTTGTCCCCCAGGTGTTCTGGTGGAGAAAAATGCGGACGAACCTTGCCGTGCTGTTCATCGCGTCCATCCTGATCAATGTGGGCATGTGGTTCGAGCGGTTTGTCATCATCGTGACGCTGCACCGCGATTTCCTGCCGTCCAGCTGGGATTATTATTCCCCGACCGTATGGGACTGGCTGACCTATCTCGGGACGTTCGGGCTGTTCTTTACGTTCTTCTTGCTGTTCCTGCGCTTCCTTCCGATGATCTCGATGGCGGAAGTCAAGGCGGTGCTTCCGCAGGCCGACCCGCATCACGGGAACGGGAAACACTGATATTCATTTCAAAGCATGAAAAAAGCCGTTGTTCTGCAACGGCTTTTTTTATTTGGATGTCCGGTAAAACGGTTTAATCCCCGAAACAGATTCCCAGGTCGCGCGCGGTGATCATTGTATCGGAATTCAGCGGGACGCACTTCATGCGGTTGGTGGCCTGTTCGAGAGGTACGTAAAGAACGGTCGGCGGGGCCAGCGCGACCATAACGCCGTTCTGTCCTTCATCCAGCGCGCGCACGGCGGCGGCGCCGAACCGCAGAGCCAGCAGACGGTCGAACGTGGTCGGCGAACCTCCGCGGAGCAAATGCCCGAGCACCACGCAGCGGGATTCACGTCCGGTCAGTTTTTCAAGCTGATGGGAAACCTGTTCTCCCGCTCCCCCGAGCCGTTCCAGCTTGCCTAATTCTTTCTCGACCACGCTTGTCGTTCCTCCGGCCGGCTTGGCGCCTTCTGCAACGACAATCATGAAATGATGTTTTCCGGTACGGGTTTTCGCTTTGATATGGGCAGCGACTTTATCGAGGTCATAGGGAACTTCGGGTATCAGGATCACGTCGGCATTGCTGGAAACGCCGGTATTCAGGGCGATCCATCCGGCGTAGCGGCCCATCACTTCAACGACCATGATGCGCTGATGCGCCTGGGCCGTGGCGTGAAGGCGGTCGACGCATTCGGTCGCAAAACCGACCGCCGTGTCGAATCCGAACGTAATGACGGTTTTGTCGAGGTCGTTGTCAATCGTCTTGGGTACGCCGATGATGCGAACTCCTTTTTTGTATAATTCATGGGCAATACTGAGCGATCCGTCTCCCCCGATGGCGACCACGGCGTCGATATCATTTTCTTTCAGGCCCTGGACGATCTCATCCGTGCGGTCGACTTCCACCATGTTGCCGTCCTTATCCTTCATCGGGTAACGGAGCGGATTTCCCCGGTTCGTGGTGCCGATGATCGTTCCCCCGAGCGAGGTGATATTCCGGACAATTTCGCGGTTGAGCGTAATCAGTCCGCCGCTGGGATATTGTTCGGTCAGGAAGACGCCGTTATATCCGTCGCGGATACCGAAGCATTCCCATCCGCGGTTGCGTGCGCAGTACACGACAGCGTGAATAACGGCGTTAAGGCCGGGCGCATCTCCTCCGCCGGTGTTTATGGCGATTCGGCGTATCGGTTTGTTTGACATGGTGGATTCCTCCGGATTGGGTGGTAAGGTTGAAAATTATTTATGAGCGGTGCGTGACAGCTGGATCAGGACGATCCCGATCACGATGGCGGTCAGGCCCGCGGCGATTTTCCAGTCCATCGGCTGATCCCCGCGGATCAGTCCGAACAACGTTCCGGCGATAGGGGAAAACGCGAACGCGATGGCAAGCGTGACTCCAAGGTTCTCCGAGGTAGCGAGAGCGGAGTAAAAACTCCACATGCCGAGGCTCCCGGCGATGATCCCGCCGCCGATGATGATCATAAGCCATGCCTTCCAGTCTGAAGGATTTGCGATGTCCTTCCACGCGGGTATGGACAGTAAACCGAGAATCACAAGCGCGACGGCTGTCCGCAACGTAATCCCGGCGATCGGCGGAATGCCCATCGCCTTTAGACCGGCTTTTTCAAAATATCCGCCCAATCCCCAGGCGACGCCCGCAAGAATGGCGAAGACCAAATAGGTTTTCATCGTGCACCTCAAATGACCTTTGAATTTATTGCAAGTTGAACTCAAATTCAAGAATTATCGGATGCGGTTGCATTTGATTTTTAGAATTTAATTTTATAAGATGAGCTGAGATTACAAAGGAGAATATGTCATGAAAAAAGAAATCGATCCCCGGAAACGGCTATTGAGTCCCATTCTTGAGTTTATACAAGCCGAAACCACCGGCGGATTATTTCTATTGTGTTGCGCGATACTGGCGATGGTACTCGCGAACTCAGCGATATCGGATAAATATTTCGATTTCTGGAAAACGCCCCTGACGGTTGGTTTCGGCACATGGGAGCTGTCCAAATCCCTATTTCTATGGATCAACGACGGGCTGATGGCGATATTCTTTTTTGTGGTAGGACTGGAAATCAAGCGCGAACTGATGGCCGGCGAATTATCAACCGTGAGAAAGGCGATGCTTCCGATAGCCGCGGCCCTGGGCGGGATGGCCGTTCCGGCGTTGTTCTATACGGCATTCAACTACGGCGGCGAAGGCAGGAACGGATGGGGAATTCCGATGGCGACCGATATCGCTTTCGCGCTGGGATTTCTTTCTCTCCTCGGAAAACGCGTGCCCGTATCCCTGAAAATATTCCTGACCGCGCTCGCGATTGTAGACGATCTCGGTGCGGTCATCGTCATCGCCGTTTTCTATACCGCCGATCTTCATGTGCTTCATCTTGTTACCGGATTGATTTGTTTTGCGGCGCTGATCGGGGTCAACAGGATGGGAATCCGTAAAGTCACGGTTTACGTGATACTGGGAATCATCATGTGGGTGGCGTTCCTGAAATCGGGAATCCATCCGACTCTGGCGGGCGTTCTGCTCGCGTTCACGATTCCGTCGCGTATTAAAATCGATTCAAAAGCTTTTCCGGATCACTGCCGGAAACTGATCGATGAATATGAAAAAGCGGATGAGTGCGGCAAACCGATGTTGTTATGCGAATCCCAGCAGACCGCCGTACAATCGATTGAAACAGCGTGTCATTACGCGGAATCCCCGATGCAGAGGCTTGAGCACAATCTCCATCCGTGGGTAACCTTTTTCATCATGCCGGTATTCGCGGTTGCCAATGCCGGAATCGTTCTGAACGCGGAATTCATCACCAACGCGGTCGATCCGATCAGCATCGGTGTTTTCCTCGGCCTGGCTTTGGGTAAACCGGTCGGGATCACGCTGTTTTCATGGATGGCCGTAAGATCAAAAATCGCGAGCCTGCCTGAAAGTGTGAGTTGGAAATCCATACTCGGCATCGGCTGCGTGGCCGGAATCGGATTCACCATGTCGCTTTTTATCGCCGACCTGGCGTTTAGCCTTTCGCATCAGCTGGATATCGCGAAAATCGGAATATTCACGTCATCCATCGCCGCCGGATTTTTAGGATGGCTGATCCTGCGAACGGGAAATACTTCAAAATAAAGTGATCCAAAGGAAAAGGCATCCGGTTGTCCGTCCCTGTCCGGACGAAGGAACGGATGAGATCATTGGGCGTGTGAGGGATGTTCAGGTTTTGCGTCTTTCAGGTATTTTTCCTCCAGATGCGCGATACGGATCATATTTTCGAATACCTGATCGGAGATACGTTCTTTTTCGGATTTCGGAATGAACGGATTTTCAAGAAAATAAATCAACCGCCGGTTGGAATCTTTCAGCAGGTTCAGCGCCGTGATCTGGGCGCTTTCGATCGTCTTGAATACGGGATTTGTCATCATGGTCACCCTGGGTTTTTCCTTTCTGTCATTCCGTTCCGGATGAAAACATACCGTTTATCACACCATGAAATGAAAAGTAAACGCCAAAAACCCTTGATTTCCGTGCGATTATCGCAAATATCGTAAAATTTTTTCGATTATGTGACGCAGGTCACTCAGGAAAAGGCATGGATCAAGAAATGTGTGACGCAAAACACAGCCGCCGATTCCCTCAACCGCGAAGCAGGCGATCCGCAATTGCCGATAAAAAGCAGCCTGCGGCCGTTGCGGTCAGATCATAGAAGTCAACCGGATAATCCCAGAGCGCATACTGAGCGAATTCCCATAAAGTCAGAACGATAAATGTCATAACAGCGAACCATCCAAATCGGATGATTTTGAGGGCGGATGGACGGGCAACTATATGTTGAAACAGAAACGGCAAGCCGGATGCGGCGAAAAAATTCGGTAATATGCCCGTCAAAAACTTAAACCACGCCGGCCAGGGAATACCGGAACTTCTGAACAGGCGGACGGCCAATATGCCCGTAAAACAAATTACGATGATGTATGGACGCGAGCGCTTGGTCATGAATTAGTTATATCGGGAAAAAAACCGGAGTATCGCGATCAGGGGGAGCAGCCTGTTTTATCTTTGTCCGAAACCTCGATCGGGTAATTCCCGCTGAAGCAGGCGGTGCAGTAATCTTTTTCGTCGTGCGGGACGGCGGAGAGCATGCCTTCCAGCGACAGGTATTCGAGGCTGTCGGCGCCGATCTGCTGCCGGATATCCTCTTTGCTCAGCTTGTTGGCGATCAGTTCGGTCCGCGTGGGAAAATCCATGCCGTAGTAGCATGGCGCGATCACCGGCGGGCTGCTGATGCGGACGTGCACTTCCTTCGCGCCGGCTTTGCGGATCATCGCGATCAGCAATTTCAAAGTGGTCCCGCGGACGATGGAATCATCCACCAGTACCACGCGCCGGCCGTTTAGGACTCCGGTGACCGCGTTGAATTTTACCTTTACGCTGAGGTCGCGCATCGACTGAAGGGGATGAATGAACGTCCGCCCGACATAATGATTGCGGATCAGGCCGAGCTCGTATTTGAGATTCGATCTTCTCGTGAATCCGAGAGCCGCGGTGTTGCTGGAATCGGGAACGCTGATAACGATGTCCGCGTCGGCGGGATGCTCCAGCGCGAGCTGTTTGCCCAGCTTGCGGCGCGCCTTGTCGACCGTGTCGCCGAAGATCTTGCTGTCGGGCCGGGAGAAATAAACGAATTCGAAAATGCAGTGCGCCGGGCGGGGTTTTTCCCAGTAAAAATTTTCGCTGTGAATCCCGTCCGCCGTTACGACGATCATTTCACCCGGCCGGAGGTCGCGCTCGTATTCAGCGCCGATAATATCCAGCGCGCAGGATTCGCTCGCAAAGACGACGGAGCCGTTCAGCTTTCCGATGCACATCGGGCGGATGCCCTGCGGGTCGCGAGCGGCGATGAGTTTATCTTTCGTCATCAGCAGGAGCGAATAGGCGCCGCGGATCTGGCGGAGCGCGTTTTTGATCTGGTCCTCAACCGGCAAAACGCCAGCATGAGCCGTCAGGTGCAGGATGACTTCGGTGTCGCTGTTGGAGTGCAGGATCGCTCCGCGGTTCTGCAGGAATTCTTTCAGGTCCTGGTAATTCACGAGGTTGCCGTTGTGCGCCGCGGCAAGCTCGCCGGAACTGATCGTCGCGAGGAACGGCTGGGCGTTTTCGATCATGCTTCCGCCGGTGGTGGAATAACGGTTGTGCCCGACCGCGCATGTTCCCGGCAACCGCTCGAATACCGTTGGATCGCGGAACACGTCCGATACATATCCCATGCCGACATGCCGGTGCAGCCTCTCCCCGTCAGACGTGACGATGCCCGTCGATTCCTGGCCGCGGTGCTGAAGCGAATACAGACCAAGATAAGTCAGCTTCGCCGCTTCAGGATGATTGAATATGCCGAATACTCCGCACATAAAATATACGCTTTCTTTTAATGACGCGGCAATCTATGGAAAAATATCGTCTTCGGCAAATAAAAAACAAGCTCCCTTTCTGCATAAAATCTCAATATGGCATTATTTGCAATGATGAAGAACTAAAGTTAATTAATGATTTCTAAAAAATAATTGTTAAATTGATTTGTCTAAACTATATTCTGAAATAGAAAACAGTTAAAATTTAATCAAGGAGATGTTATGAAAATAGCATTTACAGTATTTACGGTATTATCTCTGATATCTACACTTGCGACAGCGCAAACATTTACAGATTTAGGGGCATCATTAATACCGGCATGGAATAGTTCAGCCGCTTGGGGGGATTACGACAACGACGGTGACCTTGATGTTGTTATTGCAGGATATATAGACGGATCGGGAACGACATCAACAAATCTTTATAGAAATGATGATGGTGTTTTTGTGAATAGCGGAATGGTTTTTTCTGGCGCAGGAGCTTCAGCGTTGGCATGGGGAGATTATGATAATGACGGAGATATTGATATTATTATCTCAGGAAAAGTTAGCGGATCAAATGATTCCACTTTGCTTTACAGAAACGATCAAACTTTTTTTACTAAGATTAATTCTTCATTTTTTAAAGTATTGTCTGGCACCCTTGCCTGGGGAGATTATGATAACGACGGGGATCTTGACTTACTTATCGGAGGATCGGATCAGTCTAATTTATATCGTAATGACGGAGGCGACTCTTTCACGCCAACAAATGCCATCACAGAAACTCTTGCGAACGGTACATTTACTTGGGGAGATTACGATAAAGATGGTTGGTTGGATTTTGCCATGATTGGCAGAATTACATCTAACACTTTCGTTGCCCGTGTGTATCATAACAACCAGAATGGAACTTTTACTGATATCAATGCCGGGTTATGGGGCGTTAGGTACTCAGCTGCAGCCTGGGGTGATTTTGACAATGATGGTGATCTAGACCTTGCTTATGCCGGTAATTATAATTCATTACGTGACTCAACAATTCTTTACAGAAATGATAATGGCCTTTTTACAAATTCATCAATACCTTTCATATCATTAAGACAATGTTCAATGGACTGGGGTGATTATGATAATGATGGTGATTTAGATTTGTTAGTTTCGGGTGATTCAAGTGCAACGGGAGCAGCCGGAGCCAGCCATACTTTAATATACAGGAATGAAAGAGGAACACATTTTACAAGAATAGATTATGGTCTTGTAAAAATTCGTCAAGGTATGGCAAGATGGGGTGATTTTGACAATGACGGGGATTTGGATATTTTAATTTGCGGTTATATTTCATCAAGTAATTATACATCTAAAATATATAAAAATAACTTGATGGATGACCTTTCATCATTATCGGTACCTGTTGGTACGTTTGTACGACAGGATACCGTAACAATAACATGGAACCGTATACATAGCATCCCCGATCAATCTCTTTCATACAATATCAACATTTTTTGGGTTGATGAAGATGAATACTTCGTATCGCCAATGGCAAATACGAACAGCGGAAAAAGATATGTTGCCGGTATAGGCAATTGCATGTTGGATACCAGCAAAACATACTTCAATCTGGAAGGCGGAAAATATTACTGGTCTCTACAAACAGTTAATCACGCATTTCAGGGATCAGAATTTACATCAATAGACAGTTTTGAAATACCTTATGAACCTTTCTTCGTAAAGAATAAAAATCAGATTGATTTCGGTATGACTATGATCGGTAGTCCGGTTTTTGATACAATAACAATAACCAATGATGGCAATGTTCCGCTGATCATCGACACCATCTATATCTCCGATCCGTTAAATTTTGATTTCACGCATTCCGTCGACACGATCCCGCCGGGCGAAAGCCGCGACGTGCACCTGATGTTCGATCCGTCGGAATACGGAATCCATGAAGACGCGCTGGTCTTCATTCACAACGCCCAAAGCTCGCCGGATACGGTGTACCTGAAAGGTTCGGTGTTATTCGCTAAAATCGCCGTCAGCGATACGGTTCTCACCGGCCTGGTGAACGAGAACGGAACGGACAGCACGGCGTTTAAAATTTATAATCAGGGAATGACCGGACTGACCTATGCCATATCCGAAAGCGAAAACGCCTTTACATTCCTGAAGAAAATACGATCCCATGAAAACCAAAAACCCAGGCATCAAAACCTTTCCGGACCGGTATCGCTGGAAGCCGATCTTGCAGAGTCAACGGAATCCGGGACCAGATTCACCGAAGCATTCGGGGATATGACCGCTTACGGCTTTAATCTTAAAACAGTTCCTGATCAGTTTGTACGATTCGATCTGACCGAGCCCGGCACTATCTTTTTGAAGGGTACGGTTCCCCAATCATTCTACGCTGCGGATTTCTCCACCGACGGATCGGTGTATTACGCCGTGGATGATGTGAGCAAACAGTTTGGCGTCATCGACACGGCCACCGGGGATTTTACGGTTCGGGGACCGCTTACAGGTCTGACGGGATATGTTACGGGCATGACCGTCGATCCTACGGATGAAACGATTTATCTGACGGTCACTGACGGATCTTCAGCCGGTTTTCTCTACACGGTCAATCCGGAAGACGGAACTCCCTCGCTGATCGGCACGATCACGAATATGGCCATCCCGATCGCCATCGGCGCCAGCCCGGCCGGGATCCTGTATTCGTATGACATCACGACCGACAGCCTTTATGTGATCGACAAGGCTACGGCGTTCGGCTCCGCAGTGGCTTCGTTAGATTTCAACGCAACCAACGCACAGGGAATGGATTTTGATCCTACGGACGGTCTTTGCTACCTTGCTTCGTATACCTCACCCAACGGATACCTGAGAACGGTTGATCTGAATACCGGCATCACAACCATTATCGGGGCTTTTCCGAATCAGGAAATCGACGGGTTCGGCATCCTGAAAACCGGACTGCCGTGGGTGTACGCCCAGCCGACGTCCGGAACGATTCTGCCGGGTGATTCTGCTGAAATCAACGTTTATTGGTACGGAAAAATCCCGGCGGAAATAGTCGTGCCGATGGACGGTTATTTCCATATCGCCTCCGACGATACATCAAGCCCCAATGTCAGCGTAAGTCTGCATCTGGATGTTGCGGTCAGCGCTGACGAAAACGAAAACCAGCCGGTCCGGTATCATCTCGCGCAGAATTTCCCGAATCCGTTCAATCCGAGTACAACCATCCGGTACGACATTAAAAAAGCCGGGAAAGTCAGTCTGAAAATTTATAATACACTGGGCCAGGAAGTACGGACCCTGGTTAACGGCTATCGGACGGCTGGAAATCAAACGGTCATATGGGACGGAAAGAATAATCAAGGAAAATCGGTTTCATCGGGGATATATTTCTACCGTCTGGAAGCGGGATCGTTCGTGAAGACGATGAAAATGCTGCTTGTGAGGTAGAGAAAAATAGAACACGGA
>CAYPIY010000011.1:72786-126041 GCA_964410965.1 uncultured Bacteroidota bacterium
TGACGCGGACCAACACGGATTCTCACGGATAAGAAAAACCTATGGTTTTAATCCGCGAATATCCGTCCAATCCGTGAAATCAGTGTTCAGAATGATAGAACACGGATGACGCGGACCAACACGGATTCTCACGGATAAGAAAAACCTATGGTTTTAATCCGTGGTTATCCGTCCAATCCGTAAAATCAGTGTTCGGTCTTATAGAACACGGAGGACGCGGATGAACACGGATTCTCACGGATAAGAAAAAACCAGTAGTTTAATCCGTAAAGATCCGTCCAATCCGTGAAATCAGTGTTCGGTTTTATAAAACACGGATGACGCGGACCAACACGGATTCTCACGAAGGAAATCCAAAGACTCTGAATTAAATAGGTTAAACCAGTGTTCTGTTTTTTTTTGCCATTCTCCTATAGGATAAAATATGAGTTTACTTCATGAAGAACTAACTGACCGGATCTTAAAATCTTTTTATGATGTATATAATGAACTCGGCTATGGGTTTCTGGAAAAAGTTTATGAAAACGCTCTGTTTTTTGAACTGCAATTGAATCAGATTCAATGTGAGCGACAACGGCCGATTCAGGTCTTTTATAAAGAGCATAAGGTTGGTGATTACTACGCTGATATCATTGTTGAAAATCTAGTTATCGTAGAATTGAAAGCTGCAGAAGCAATCGCCGAAGAACATGAATGCCAGCTGATCAATTATCTCAGGGCTACGGAAATGGAAGTGGGTCTGCTTCTGAATTTCGGAAAATCAGCGCAGTTTAAAAGGAAGATATTCACAAATGATAAAAAACGTATAAATCGGAATAAATAGAACACGCATGACACGGATCTACACGGATTTTTACGGATAAGAAAAACCTATGGTTTTAATCCGTGGTTATCCGTCCAATCCGTAAAATCAGTGTTCGGTTTTATAGAACACGGAGGACGCGGATCAACACGGATTTTCACGGATAAGAAAAACCTATGGTTTTAATCCGTGGTTATCCGTCCAATCCGTAAAATCAGTGTTCGGTTTTATAGAACACGGAGGACGCGGATCAACACGGATTTTCACGGATAAGAAAAACCTATGGTTTTAATCCGTGGTTATCCGTCCAATCCGTAAAATCAGTGTTCGGTTTTATAGAACACGGAGGACGCGGATCAACACGGATTTTCACGGATAAGAAAAACCTATGGTTTTAATCCGTGGTTATCCGTCCAATCCGTGAAATCAGTGTTCAGGTTTTAATAGAACACGGATGACGCGGAACAACACGGATTCTCACGGATAAGAAAAACCTATGGTTTTAATCCGTGGTTATCCGTCCAATCCGTAAAATCAGTGTTCGGTTTTATAGAACACGGAGGACGCGGATCAACACGGATTTTCACGGATAAGAAAAACCTATGGTTTTAATCCGTGGTTATCCGTCCAATCCGTGAAATCAGTGTTCAGGTTTTAATAGAACACGGATGACGCGGATCAACACAGATTCTCACGGATAAAAAAACCTGTATTTCAATCCGTGAAGATCCGTCCAATCCGTGAAATCAGTGTTCCATAAAAACAAAACCCTGACCATATCGGCCAGGGTTTTTTATTTTCAGGGAAATATCGATTAATACATATCGCCCATACCGCCGCCGCCCGGCATCGGGGGCATCGCGGCTTTCTTGTCTTCTTTCTTCTCATACACGCAGGCTTCGGTGGTCAGCAGGAGACCGACGACGGAAGCGGCGTTTTCCAGCGCGGTACGGCTGACTTTGGTCGGGTCGATCACGCCGGATTTCAGCAGGTTTTCGTATTCTTCGGTCAGTGCGTTGAATCCGAAATCGTCTTTGCCTTCCTTGACTTTCTGGACGACAATGGAGGATTCGAGTCCGGCGTTCTCAACGATCATGCGGATAGGTTCTTCGAGAGCGCGGCGGACGATGGCGACGCCTAAACCGGTATCGCCGGCGAGGAGTTTATCGTTGATTCCGCCTTTGCCTTTTTCGATGGCGTGCAGGCAGCGCAGATAGGCCACACCGCCGCCCGGGACGATACCTTCTTCCACGGCCGCGCGGGTCGCGTGCAGTGCGTCTTCCACTCGCGCTTTCTTTTCCTTCATCTCGACTTCGCTGGCCGCGCCGATGCGGATGACCGCGACGCCGCCCGCTAATTTCGCAAGACGTTCCTGGAGTTTTTCCTTGTCATAATCGCTGGTCGTGTTCTCGATCTGCGTCTTGATCTGGCCAATGCGGCCTTTGATGGTTTCTTTCTTCCCGGCGCCTTCGACGATGGTGGTATTGTCCTTGTCGATGATCACTTTCTTGGCGGTTCCGAGGTATTCGATCTTCGCGTTCTCTAATTTATAGCCGGCTTCCTCGCTGATCAGTGTTCCGCCGGTCAGGATGGCGATGTCTTCCAGCATGGCTTTGCGGCGGTCGCCGAAACCGGGCGCTTTCACGGCGCATACGCGCAGGGTGCCGCGGAGTTTGTTCACGACTAACGTCGCCAGCGCTTCGTTCTCGACGTCTTCGGCGATGATCAGGAGGGACTTGCCCATCTGAACGACTTTTTCCAGGATGGGAAGCAGGTCTTTCATCGCGGAGATTTTCTTGTCGTAAATCAGGATGCGCGGGTCTTCCAGGATCGCTTCCTGGGTTTCGGCGTCGGTGATAAGGTACGGTGATAAGTATCCGCGGTCGAACTGCATACCTTCGACAGTTTCCATGTTTGTCTCGAAACCCTTGGCTTCCTCGACGGTGATGACGCCGTCTTTTCCGACTTTTTCCATCGCGTCGGCTAACAGCTGGCCGATTTCCATGTCGTTGTTCGCGGAGATCGTGCCGACCTGCGCGATCTGTTCCTTGCCTTCGACTTTCTTCGACATTTTCTTCAGTTCCTCGACGACGACTTTCACGGCGGCATCGATGCCCTTCTTCAGTTCCATCGGGTTCGCGCCGGCGGTCACGTTCTTCAGACCCTGGGTATAGATCGCCTGGGCGAGAACGGTCGCGGTCGTGGTTCCGTCACCGGCGACGTCGCTGGTTTTGGAAGCGACTTCACGGACCATCTGGGCGCCCATGTTTTCGATTGAATCCTCAACTTCAATTTCTTTCGCGACGGTTACGCCGTCTTTGGTGACGGTCGGGGCGCCGTATTTCTTCTCGAGAAGAACGTTACGGCCCTTGGGACCGAGTGTAACTTTAACGGCGTTCGCCAGCGTGTCGATGCCTTTTTTCAGCTTCGTGCGGGCGTCCACATCAAAAATAATTTCTTTTGCAGCCATTGTTTTCTCCTAATGTATTATTTTTTTTCTTAGTGTCTTTGCGTCTTGATGGCAAAGGTTTTATCCCTGGATCGCGAGAATATCCGTCTCATGCATGATCAGGTATTTTTCGCTTTCATAGCTGATTTCCGTTCCGGAATATTTTCCGAACAGAACACGGTCGCCCGCTTTGACCTGCATTTTGATGGTTTCGCCTTTATCGGAAACGCGGCCCGGACCGACTGCCAGGATTTCGCCAACCTGCGGTTTTTCTTTCGCGACGTCCGGTAATATGATACCGCCTTTTGTCACTTCTTCAGGTTCAATCACTTTCAGAATAAGCCGATCGCCTAAGGGTTTCAGTTTCATGGTAACCTCCGTAATGTTAAATTGATTGATGAATTAATATTATTTTTTACTGTTATGTCACTATTTTGTTATGATCAAATATAATTCATATAGTCTACTGTGCAAAATGTGAGCCAAGTCACATTGGTTTATTTATAGTATTGATTTTTAATAACATATATTAATTTACACATCTGACATTATCAAAATAATAGCACTCTATCAAAAAGAGTGCTAATTTGACACAAATATTTATGACTTTACGTCATAAATAAGTGTCATAATTGCAGTATCTGAAATAAAATTTGACTTGATTTATTGATCAATTAATCATAAACTATGCAAAAACATGGAGTTTATGAACAGAAATTATCTCAAAGGAATTATATTCATTGTACTGGCGTCATTAGCGTGGAGCAGCGCCGGTTTGATGATCAAGATATCCACACTTCCGCCGCTGCAGATCGCATTTTACAGGTCATTCATCGCGGGAATTTTTCTGATCGTTTACATTTTCTGGACGATGTACCGGTACAGGATCAAATTCAGATTTTCCGTAAACCGGTGGTCGCTTCTGACGGCCGTATTTTATACGGGAACCGTGACGTTGTTTGTCACGGCCAATAAACTGACGACGGCCGCTAACGCCGTTTTCCTGCAATACATGGCGCCGGTGTACGTGATTATCCTGTCGTATGTATTCCTGAAAGAAAAAATATATTTTCACGAGATCCTGACGGTGATCGTTTGTCTCGCGGGCATGGGGCTTTTTTTTATCGAGGAGGAAAAATCGACGGCGTTTACCGGGAATGTGATCGGTATACTATCCGGTATCGCGTTCGCGCTGCTGCAGTTCATTGTGAAAAAGTCCGGCCAGTCCGGTAATCCGTCACCGGATGATTCGCATAAAAACGTTGAAATTCAGTCCACGTTCAATCTCTCGCTGGGCAATCTGATGACGGTTCTTCTGATCGGGATACTGATTTTGATCATATCGCTGGTTAGCAACGATGCTTCATTATCGATTGGCGAAGTTGTGGTCAGCGCGTTTTCCATGACGCTTCAGGATTTTTATGTTCTCCTTTTTCTTGGCGTTTGCCAGCTGGGGCTGGGATATGTATTTTTTGCGAAGGGCGTGCATTACATATCGAGCGTTGAGGTGGCGATTTACACGCTGCTGGAGCCGATCTGCAGTCCGGTCTGGACGTATCTCGGGACCGGCGAACAGCCCGGCGTGTGGGCGATGGCCGGCGGCGCGTTAGTGACGGTTTTTCTCGTGATCAATTCTGTGGTTCATTATTCGAAGAGGACGGCCGGTGAACCGAACGGGTAAGCACATTTATCTTTGCGGATTCATGGGAAGCGGCAAGACCACCGTCGGGCGGATGCTCGCAGAAAAGCTGAACAGGCCGTTCATCGATACGGATGAGGAAATCGAAAAAACAACGAACCGCAGTATCGCTGAAATATTCAAAGATCCCGGCGAAACGGAGTTCCGTAAGCTTGAAAAGGAATTGATTCGTAACATTGCCGCCGTTCAAACTCCATCGGTCATCGCGCTCGGAGGCGGAAGCCTGATGGACGCCGGTTCGCTCGATGTCGTCAAATCGTCCGGATTGCTGATCTATCTGGAATGCTCCATTGATGTACTCCGTCGGCGCCTTCAGAATTCCCTTCGTCCGCTCCTGAAAACGGAATCGATGGAATCGCTGATAGAAAAAAGGCTGCCTGGATATGTAAAGGCGGATCGTGTTTTTTCAAGTCAATCCGGAAAGGCTGAAAACATTGCCCGGGAGATCCACGACTATTTGAATAAACTTCATTCTGAACGTTGACACCCTTGACTCTCTTATAATACCGGAAAAAAAAATCCGCCGTATACCTTGAAAACTACGGCGGAAAATAATTGCAGGTTTTGCCGGCGGTCAGTTGCCGAATTCGTACCCGATTGTAAAATACATGATCGGAGGAAATGCGATGTCGTAGTCATCATTACCACCTACAGGTTGTGATATGAAACCAAACTCGCCTAATATCGCTTTGCCATTTCCCATTGAATAAGCGCCCTGAAGAATAAACCCTACATCCATACCGTTGCTTCCATCATAATCATCATATACGCCGCGGTTATAGCCAAATGCAATTCCAGGCCTGATCTGAAGTTTTTCCCCTGCATTGAATCGTGCTTTAAAGGTCGCCGCTAAAGTATGATAGCTGGCCGATTCATCAAAGTCTGAAAGAGATGTACTGGAAAAAATATATTTAAATCCGACAGACAACTTTGGAGCTACGTACCCGTCAATTTCTGTACCAAAAACAAATCCTGGATCAATTGCATAGTCTCCTCCGGGGTCAACATTTAGTTCTCCGGGCCCTGGAAACAGGATGCCTCCATGAAAACCAAAATTCCATGTTTGATTCGAAAAAGCGCTCTGCGCATTTACTGACCAAGGAAAATACGCCGCAAGCACCCATACCCAGACGATAAAGTAACCCTTTTTCATAAAACCTCCTGAAAATAAGTGAACTCATTGCTATAAGAACGCCGGAAAAAAATCATAACCTATCACAATAAAACATGAAACACGAAAAATTAATGCAAATTGCCGGGAAATACAAGTTTTTTCAGACATTTCAGATAATTTTTTCCGGGTTGAGGTTTAATTGGGACCGACGGTTCCTTCGCCTAAAAATGAGATATCCTGTTACAGAAATTAACGCCATGCCTGTAATAGAAATCCATACCCACCGGTAACCGGGACGAAGTTCGATTTTATCCGGATTGCCCCAGAGCGTAAAGGCCGCCCAATGAGAAGGATCGCATTCAAGCTCATTCGCGTTCGTCAGAAAATTAATTTTCGCCTGCTGAAGGGCTTTCGATTTGCTGGTTCCATCTTTAATCAGCGAATAGAAATGATTCATCATGTTCAGCGTGGATTCATCGTCAACGGGCCAATGGCTCATCAGCAGGCTGTTCGCGCCCGCATACGTGAACGCGTGATTGAATCCGACCATGCCTTCGCCTTCAGCATACCGTCCCAGGCCGGTTTCACATCCGCTGAGCACGGCCAGGTCGGCGTGAAGATCCAGATTATAGATTTCATAAGCATGGAGAGCGCATTGATTCCTGGCCAGGCTGTCGGAATGCGTTTCGGGGCCGTCCGAAAAAACGATCCGCGAAAACATAGGATCGTAATCCGATATGACCGCGTGTGCGGCAAGGTCCAGGATTTTATAATCGGCGGATTTTTCAAAGATATGTTGTTTTATGGACATCGGCTCGGTGAAAGCATCTCCGGGTGCGAGCCGTTCAGCGGCGGAATGCACCTGTTCCGATGTGTGAGACAAATCATCCATAACGTGATATTTTTCCGCCGCAAAACCGGCGTAATTCATGCGGGTATCGTTTGTTTTCCCGAGCATATTCAGGAACATGGACGCGGACGGCGAGTATGAAATGACATAATCGTATACCAGATAACGGATTTTCTTTGGGGATTTCCCGTCCGGATTGGCGGTCACCAGCATTTCAAAGGGAAAATAATAAAGTATCCCGTCGGGGATAATCACAAGTTCTTTTTCAGGGATGAGGAAGGGCGTGAAGGGCAGGAAAACATCCCCGTACAATCTGAAAAGAGCGGAATCCAAGTTACTTCTTGAACGGATCAGATCACGTATCCGGTTTTTCAGTTCCGGGTATTTCACCGGCAGGGTTTTCGTATGAACCCCGTTGTCCTGGATCACGATTCCGGTCAGCGAATCCCGGGTGACGATGAATTCCAGCATCTGATAGCGGTCGCCGAGGATCTTCCGGATCTCAAGCAAATCAAACCGGGCCGGTTCCTGAAGCCTGTGATATTCCGGAAAGCGGGTCTGCATGGATTTCAGCGCTGCGATTTTTTCGAGTTCAAGCGCCTGAAGCCGCAAGTCATCGACGGCGGAAAAATCAGGATCGTTTCCTTTCCGGGAGTACAGGGTAACGATCCGGCGGTCAAGATCATTCAGGCTGTCGAGAAGCCGGGGATCGATGCCTTTGGTGATTTTAAAGGAAGCCAGTCCGGTCAGGTATTCCAGGTACCTGGATTTCGAGCGTTCGCTGGTTTCAAGGCATTTTTCAGGCATGCCGCGGGATGCGTAATACCGTGCCGCATCACGGTACACCGGAACGACTCTTTCGAAGAAGGCCACGATAGAACGTCCTTCGAGAAACCGGGCCCGTCTTTCCGCCGCCTCGACGGCCCGCCGGTGAAAGCTGTCCGCTGCGGCATAATCACGGCGCAATTCCGCGATTTTCGCCAGGCCGCTGACCGAGTTCCAGTGATCCGGATTGTAGCGGATCGAACGTTGAAAGCATCCGGCGGCCTGATCCGGACGTCCGGACTGAAGGTACGCATCGCCGAGATCATAATAAGAGTCGTCGATTCCTACGAGATGCGTGCCGTGAATTTGTACGGCTTTTTTCAGGTAGTGAATGCCTTCGTCATAATTTCCGCAAAACACCTCATTGCAGCCGAGATTATTATAGGCCGAAGCGAGCCGGTCTATTCTTTGTTGGGGATGGCTTATCTTTCCGGAGTAGCCGATGGCGGAACGGAAATATTCACCTGCGGCGGCGTATTGTGCCGAGTCCTGAGCGTTGCATCCCAGCCAAATATAATTGGCGGCAAGTTCGTCGTAACGTTTTTTTTCAGCATAATATTTGTTTGTTGCTTCAAAATAAAGTTTTGCCATATTATGCCGGCCGTAAAGCTGACTGACGACCGCGAGTTCCTGCAGTATAAAAAAATATATGCCCGGTTTTTCCGTTTGATAATTCTTTTTTCCGGCCATTTCCATGGCCTGATGGAGATGGAACAGCGATTCATTCAGCCGGCCCATGTGCCACAGAAAATTGGCTTTGAAAGTCAGGGTATACGCCTGCATTTCCGTGTTTCGGGTCAGACCGTAGATATCCGCCGAACGGCCCGCATATTCGGCCGCTTTTGCGTAATCGCCCTGATTCTGGCACTGTATGCTCAAGACGAGGTGTTGATGGGCGATATGATTGGTATCTTTGAATGATTTGGCCGACGATAATGCTTTTTCGGTATTCATATCATCAGTTATCTGGTGGGCAGGCAAACAATGACGCATCTGAAGTACCCAAAATACACTTAAACCGTTAAAAAAATTTATCCATCTATTCATGAAAAATTTTGGTATAAAATTAATGTTTATTCGTCTATATATATAGAAAGTATCAGTACGGAGCAAATAGAATTTCGGGAAAATCCCGAATGCCGTTCACTCAATTAACGAAAGGAACCATCCTATGAGTAACCCGAATAAGAGTTTAGTTGTACCCCCTCCGCCTGAATCCTCAGATTCTGAATTCAATCCGGCCGGTGGAGCGATCCTGGACATCCCTGCCGACTGCGTCGTGGATTTTTCGCATACTTACCTTGCCAAATCCATTGATCCGTGCAAGGATTGTCTTTTTGTTATCCAGGTCAGGGAAAGAGGATCCATGAAAATGAAATGGGCTGACCCGGACTGGAAAACGGACGATCAGCGGGTGATCCAGTTCAACAATAACCTCGACAGCGGGAAAATCATTATCATCGGCGCCAAAGAGATTTTGCTGAACGGAGCACATGGCGAAGCCCAGTCCATCGCATTTTGGAACTACAACGGCATGGGGGAATTACCCAAAGAAACATACGCTCCTCAAAAGGAACGCTGGGCGGACTTCATCACCGAAAAAACCAATTCCATCCAGATTGTGGACGGTTATGTGAAGATCGTCGATCTCAGCTGATATTCGGTAATATCGGTGAAAAAGAAGAAAAGGGCTGTTTACGGACAGTCCTTTTTTTATTTGTTATTTTTTAATTTCTTTTTTGGCGCGTATAGCCTGGATCTTATCCCGATAGTCGCCGATTTTTTTCTTCAGATAAATATTAACCGTCGAGGAATCCGCCCGCAGGAAGAGCCGGTCCGCTTCATCGATTTTTATCCCGTCATAGTCCGGAAAAAGGCCGAGTACAGAGGTTTTTGCGTCGAACATTTTCAGTACGCCTTCTTTGAAAAGCGTCATTCCCGGATCTTCTTTTGTTTTACCGTCCCGGTACACGGTTGTTTTTTGCGCAAATTGATAATCATCGCTGAATATCGCCAGGCCGGTATCGCTGTGATCAAAATTCCGGTTTATGAAGTAATAGGCCGTTCCGTAGGAAAGGAAAAACACGAAGACCGCTGCTGCCGCTGACATCCAGAGCTTCCGGTTCCTTTTTTCTTTCCGGTAATCGGATTTCAATTTCCTGAAATGATCTTCCGCGTTATTGGATGCATGAAACAGGTCATATCGTTCTTTGTATTGGATATGTTTTTCTCGGCATAACTCACAAACAGAAAGATGAGACTCAATTTCCTGGATAAGATTCTCATCTAAACTGAATTCTCTTCTCAGGACAAAGTCAACCAGTTGTGCCTGAGTCGGATGTTCGTTCGGTTTCATGTTTTCTCCCGGGTGATAAAAATGACTTCCCCATTACTCTCTAATTAATAAGACGAATGAACCGGAAAAATATCCTTTTTTTCTTTTAATAAAATGATTTTGTATTTATAATTTCATTGATTTCATTGGAATTACGCGCGGATATCATGCCCATGTGAAAGAGCTTTCGAGCCTTATCAGTTGAAATATTCAGTTCCGCGGCAATTTCAGGATATGATTTGTTCTCCTTTAACCTTTTGGTCAGTACTATCTGACAATCGGGTTGTATCCGGCCGGATATCCTTTCCAGAAAACGATCCATGAGATCGTTTCCTTCAATGTCTTTCATCAATTCTTCTGCGAAATCATAGGCAATCATATCCGTTTGATATAAATCATTATTATCTTCATAATATTCAAGTTTTGACTGAGCCGTTCTAAAATAATCCAACATTTTATTTTTACATATGATTGAAATCCACGAAGCGAATCGGCCCGGTTCCTTAACGGTATGATGATGAGAAAGAAATTTTGAATAAGCCAGTTCAATCAGTTGTTCAGTATCTCCCGGGGAAGTAATTTGGGCGCTGATAAGTTTTCGTAAAAAATACCTTCGTGTCCAATAATAGACCCACACCTGAATAGTCTGAAAATCGTTTTGATCCTTACCGGAACGCCATTTTTCAAACAAATCATTGATTTGTTCATGATTATCCAATGAAAAATCAAGAGTTTGAGAGAGTCGGCTCAATTCAGAGCCCGTTTCCGTATTTGTAAGGATAAAAATCTTTTTCATTCGTCTTATATAGTATAGGGGATAAAGAAGATCCCATAAACATATTACAAAAATAAACGCAAAGAAAACAGATAAATCAAACAAATCTTATGATAACTAACCCGGTAAGAAATATGTTTAAAGGAAAAACCGAAAATCAGGATACTCAAAAAGTGTACAGACCCATTCTTAACAGCCGGACCGTGATGCTGATCAGCGGCAATCCGGAGAGAATCAAAACAATCAGTATGGAATTATATTTTCACGGATATAATTCCATCAAAGAAGATAGCTGTCCGATGGCGATTGAGTCATTGGGACTGCTGAATGTCGCCGTAGTGATGATCGATCTGGATTTCCCGGCCGAAGAAACGGAATCGCTTATCGGCTGGCTGGAGGTAAATCGTCCATACGTGCGGACCTTTCTTTTTGGTTCTTTTCCTCACGGTTTTGAGTTGTATCCGGCCGCCGGACAACCCGACCGTCCGTTGTCCTATACTCCGATCGGATTGCCCCGTGCGTTAAAAATGATCCGACAGAGTCATGAAGAAGATACGGAACGGGAATCCTGAAAAAAAAAAGAACGAGACATTCAGATTAGGGGGAGCCCGTCACCGCGGAACAGCCGGATGCAAAGTATTTTTCCCCATTACTTTTTCATTCCTGTTCCCGGTGCGGGAGTTTATTCAGAGGAAAAAAACCTATAAAAAGGATCCAATCATGAAAACTCATACGGTCAAACGCGGTGATACACTGATCAAAATATCTGACACGTTTTTCGGACAGAGTGGTTATGCCCTGAATATTGCTTCATACAACGGGATACCGAACCCTGACCTGATCCGGGTCGGGCAGGTAATGATGATCCCTCCTCTGAAGTGGCTGCTGGCGAGGGACGGCTCACAAGACGGACGGAGTTTGGTGAATGTTCCGCACGGGTTAAACGAAATCATTCAGACGTTCGGTGATATTTATCCATACATCCGTGCGGACGGAACGCTTAACCCGGCGTGGGAGCGGACCTATCTTACGCGTGTTCCCGTCGGTTCCGATCTCATGCCGGCATGGGACCAATCTGTTAAGATTAAAAAGATATACACGCACGTTTAAAATGCGCGGGAGTCTTTGAATTTATACGGAATGAGATTACGGATACGATACGTCATCCCGCGTATTTTACATTAAAGTAACGGTCCGGGTAACCGGCTGTTTTTGAAACGACCATGGATTACAACAAACGCATAGCCGATCTGGTCCGGATCAATCACCCGGATCCGGCTTTCTGCGTGAAAAAACTTGCGGATATGTTGGACGTTTCGAACGCGTATTTGTGGGAACTGACCGTCCGGGTCCATGGCCTGACCCCTTGTGAGCTTATCGAACTGTACCGCATACGGACGGCCATGACGATCATGAGCATAGAGGACACTGATATGATCCGCGTAAGCCTGAAATCAGGATTCGGGAGCATACGCGCTTTCCGCGACGCGTTCCAGCGCCGTCTGAACATGACTCCTTCCGAATGCAGGGATACGATAAAAGACCGCAAACAACCCGATCCCGTCAGGAAGTTAAACGCCCGGCTGAATATGGAAAAATGAACGGGTATTGATCAAACCGCCTGCATCCTTCATACCGGCTAAGCGCTTGATTACGAATTGTTTTTTAATTGCGGGTTGCAACGACATTCCTATTATCGTTTTCATTTTTTACCTGAGATTTCTGCCCTTGATAATGATTATAATAAACTTTAAAATGATGATATATAAATTATTCGAGTTAAGGAGTTTATAGAGTTAGAGAGTTAATACAGTTCAAAATCGGAGACTTTTATGGGTAAGATTGAACGGTTTGAAGATTTGCTCGTATGGCAGAAGGCAAGGGAATTAGTTAAGGAAGTTTATAGAGTTACGGAGTTGGGGGAGTTTAAGAGAGATTACGGTTTGAAAGATCAGATGAGGCGGGCTACAACATCGGTTATGCTGAATATCGCTGAAGGATTTGCCCGAAGAACGAATAAGGAATTCGGATATTTTTTATTTGTAGCGCATGGTTCCATTGCGGAAGTTCAATCTATTTTATATATCGCTTCGGATTTGAAATATTTGGATAAATCGGCATTCGATAAATTATATTCTCAATGTGATGAAATCTCCAGAATGATATCCGGACTCATTACGTATTTGAAAAATTATAATCGTAAGGACAAACCAACCAACTCTATAAACTCCCCCAACTCTATTAACCCGAAAGATAAAGGAGAGGTATGAAACGAATTATCTTCATCTGGTTAATTCTTCAGAACGGCTTTGTCTTCGCGCAGTGGAGCACCGATCCCAACATCAATCTCCAAGTCTCAACCTGGGGCCAATATCCCGTGGCTTGTACGGATGGCGAGGGCGGAGTGTATATACGATGGGAACAGAACAGTTATACTACGGATCAGTACATACAGCATGTGAATAAGTACGGGTATGTACGATGGGCGACGCCGGTGGAAGTTTATGGTACGCAGAACGGGACGGTATTTGAGGGCAAGATTTGTCCCGATGATTCTAACGGTGTGATTGTATTATTTACGGAATGGAATGTAAACGGTGACGACCCGCAGTATTTCACGCATAAGCGCGTGTGTGTGAACCGGCTCGATAGCAACGGTAATAAACTATGGGGCGAATACGGCGTGCGCGTGAGTCTGCGCGATACTTCTCAGGCATTACGGGAGATTGTAACCGACGGCCAGAAAGGCTGTATAGTAGCGTTCCTGGTTGCGCCGGATTCATTGTATGTACAGCGCATTTCTTCTACAAGCCAAAGAATGTGGGGGGAGGAAGGGATATTTGTACATAAGCTGGGAACTTACGGAGAAATCTCTGCGGTTACTGATTGTAATAATGGAATAATATTAAATTACTGGGAAAGCACAACACAAACAACACGATTCCAGAGAAGAAATGGGAATGGAAATATACTATGGACAAAAATTTCAGCAACTCCATACACATTAATGAAATCAGATGGATATGGAGGTTTGTTATTGTCTATGAATAGATATAATTATGGAGAAGATAGAATAATAATAAACAGGATGCATCCTGATGGTACTTTTCGATGGGGTGTTTATGGGATAACTTTAGATGACAGCGTTGGAAATTATTCTACAGTAACAAATATGACTTTAAGAAATGATTCTGTTATGATTGTGTACTGGACTCATATAAAAGACATACACAATGACAAACAAGCAAAATTTCAGTTGATAAATTCAGAAGGTCAATTTTTGCTTGATAGTGAAGGCGTAAATCCAAGCCTAGTACCTGTGGATAACAGGGGAGCATCAGGATTTTTCATAGATGATAGTAACAATTTTGTTTTTATCTTTGGAGATGATCGAAATTCATCACAATCAGAAATATTTTGTCAAAAATTTAACTCTACAGGAGTGAGATTATGGGATAGTCTTGATGTTTTATTCTCATCAGTTTATATAGCGCATTTCAGTGTGTTACAGGGTTGTGATGGTGGTATAATAGTTGGCGATGATGCACCTCTAAATGGGATTTTTGCTCATTATATTAATAAAAATGGTTATGTGGGTATAGTTGTTGATGTAGAAAATTCAGACATTAAAACAGAAAAAACATTTACCCTTTATCAAAATTATCCAAATCCCTTTAATGCAAGTACAACTATTAAATACACTATATTAAAATCTGATAAAGTTGAATTAAAACTTTATAATGTTTTAGGTCAGGAAGTAAAAGTGCTAATTAGTCAATTTCAAACACAGGGCGATTATATTGTTAATTTAGATATGTCAGGGTTATCATCTGGTTTATATATATATCGTTTATCAACATCTTCAGGTAAAATTTCAAAAAAATTGCTTTTAGTCAAATAACTTAATTTACATTTAAAAGGGAGTTAAATCATGAAACGAATAATGATAGTCATTGCGGCCATGTTTTTTACATTCTCTATTGTGAAGGCATCTTTCTTTGATACTGGATTCGTGGAATGGTCCCAGCCTAATGGCGTTAAATTTACAGCCCGCTTGTGGGGGGATGAATTTTCCACACAGATGGAAACCAACACCGGTTACAAAATAATTATCGGATCAGATAATTATTATTACTACTCAACGTTAGATAGTACAGGCGATTATACTCCTTCCAACCGGAAAGTCAATATAGATCAGCCGTTGACGGAATCTTACCATTTAGAAAGATCATCGTCTTGGGACGCTATTTTACAACAGAGGATCGAAGCATTTAATACGCAATTAGAATTGAATTACCAAGCCTATTTGAATAAAATGGCATCCGGAGATAGTGTTTATAAAATTGGAGTCGTTCTTATTGATTTTACTCCTAGCGAAAAGCATATTACTCAACAATACCAAAATGGTTATAACAGTTATTTTTATGACAGTCTTATTTTTTCAAGAAATTATTGGAATGATACAACGGGTGCTATTCACCCACAAGGGTTAGACCTTTTCGGCTCCTTTGCGGATTATTGGGATGATCAGTCGCTGGGGAAGCTGAAGACAAGAGTTCGTGAGTTCGTAGAGTTAATTAGTTTATAGATTTTAATAGTTCATAGAGTTAAAAAGTTTATAGAGTTGAAAATGGATATTAACCGTCAACATCATCCGTCAATATCGGCCCTTGACTAAGGTAAATAAATCCATTAAAATCATGATAAACATCTTATCGAAACATATTCCTGAGGATTCCGTTATGCGAAGTAGATACCACATCATTGCCGTATTGGTTTTCCATTGTTCACTGCTCATTGTTAATTGTTCATTGAGTTATGCGCAGTGGGGTCATTCTGCCGATTCCAATCTGCTGATCGGTTACGGGCAGGCGCCGAGGATCATAAGCGATGAAAACGGAGGATGCTTTGTAAACTGGTTTACGGGCAGTCATTCGAGGATACAGAAGGTGGACAAATGGGGATTCACTAAATGGACGCCGGGCGGCTTTTACGTGGGCGGTACGGATACCTGCGCCCAGGATGTGGGCCACATGGCGTATGACGGCAATGGCGGTGTGTTTGTTTCATTCATGGATATTTGCTGTATTGCCAATTGTGAAACTTCTTATCCAGTTGAGACTTATCATTGCATGATACAGCATATAGACAGCTCGGGCAATATGCTGTGGGGAATAGGCATGGAGCCTTCCACCAAACCGCATTACCAGTGTTATAGCATTGCTCTTGCGCCCGATGATTCCGGCGGCGTGTACGTGGCTTTTTCCATGGATTCCACAGAATACGGCAACACAAAGATATACTTACAGCGGCTTGACGCTCAGGGCAACAGGCTATGGGGTAATGAAGGGATTGATTTAGGGCCAGGCGGATTTGGGCCAATGGTAAGTGATGGCAATGGTGGAATAATATATGCCTATAGTAATAATTATTTGCAAAGACGAAATAAAAATAGTGGAAAAATATGGGCTGATACAGGTACTTATGTACAGACTTATATATCAAAAATAGTTACAAATAAAATAAATTATGTTTACGTGACAGGTAAAAATTACATAGGTGGAGAAGAATATTTATTAAAAGTGCAGAATATTGATTTCATTAGTGGTTCAGTACTATGGCCGCAAAGTTGCATTATAGTTGATACTTTAATAATACCAAGTGGTATTCATGATTTTGCAATTGATAGTTTCTATAATGTTTGGATTTCATGGTATAATGATAATAGTGTGTCAATTCAAAAAATTACAAATGATGGACTTTTATTTTTCTCTCCATCTGGAATACAACCGAGCAATAATCCATCTCAAAAAGGAATTATTTCACTTAAAGCAAGTGACCAGGGCAGTATGTTTGTTGCATGGCCTGATTATCGCAATACAATTAGTAATGGTTATGCACAAAGAATTAGCAGCACGGGAGAATATTTATGGACAGAGGATGTTCGGATTTCTTCTACAGGCGGTCCCAGTCCTATAACTTATGATTGTAATAACGGTATTATTGGCACTTGGGAAAGACTTTCGAATTTCGGTATATATGTCCAACAATTGAGCGTTAATGGCAATTTAGGTGAAGTAATTACTACATCAATTAAAGATTATAATGTTAATATGAATTCAAAATCATTTGACCTTATAAATAATTACCCTAATCCTTTTAATAATTCTACAACAATAAAGTTCATAAATACAAGACGGCAGAAATTAATTTTATCAATATATAATACTTTAGGACAGAAAATAAAAACAATCTATTCAAGCCTAACGGAGCCGGGTCAATATATTATTCAATTAAACATGAATGGATTAGCTACAGGAGTATATTTATATAAACTCGATAATGGTTTATTAACTCAAACTAATAAACTTTTATATTTAAAATAAGAAAGAAATAGATAATTTGTAAATCTTAGATATTTAAGTTTTGTATGATCAACAAATACGGTATTTGATTATTGATATTTATTTTAGGAGTATGTTTATGAAAAGAAAAATGTTTTTACTGTCAGTCATCTGCTTTTTGATGACAATGTGCTTTACAAATATTGTAAAAGCCATTGTTGAAGATACAGGCTGGATAGAATGGAAACAGCCTAACGGAGTAACATTTATAGGACGATCATGGGGTATTGATGAATTCGAAGGTTACATGGAAACCCAATCAGGTTATAGGTTCGTTCAAGGAATCGACGGATACTACTATTATGCCATATTGGACACAAACGGTGAATACACCGCTTCGGCGAATAAAATAGGCATAGACGCGCCTAAAACGGAATCATTGCATTTGGAGCGCAGCGCCTCAAGAATGGCGCAGATACAGGCCATGAGGGATGCCTTTAACGAGCAGATAGAGCAGAACGCATTGGAATTTGCCCAAAGGCAAGCTGTAGCAAAAGCTGAAGGTCGGGCTGAAGTTTATAAAGTAGGCGTTTTGTTAGTAGAGTTTTCAGATACTTTACATTTTACAAATCCACTCATTGATCGACCAAATGGTTATTGGATAAGCGATTTTGAAAAAATGTTATTTGATTCGTTAGGTGGATGGTATCATGATGATCCTCTACATCCAGAAAATTCACCACATCCTGAAAAAGATCGTGTATTCGGTTCCATGCGGGATTATTATTATCAGCAGAGCATACCGAACGGCGTGCCGGGCTCGCTCAACGTCATCGGCCATGTCATCAATCCGCCGGTAGACCCGCTTGTCGCTCACCCCGTGCCGCAGTGGCTACAATTGGACAGCTCGAAACAGTCATACCATAATAAATCTATTGGAACTGCTGGTTCATGGGGATATTTGGTAAATGAGAGTATTAACAAAGCAATTAGTCTGAATTGGATTCCTAATTTAATGCAGTTTGACCATATTATTATCATTTACGCTGGTCAAATTTATTATAGCGGGAATCCAGCAGGACAGGGACTTAATCCTCATTATTCTTATGGAACTCATATAATGGGTGAAAAATCCACCAGAAGTTCAAAACCTTTTGCTCACATGGGAATCCATGCGCATGAATTCGGACACCGGTTGGGTTTTCCCGATAACTCCGAATCGAAGGAATTCGGATTGATGGGCTCAGGCGTTTGGAACGGTTCCGATTATTGGAGAAGCCAAAATTGTCCTTCAGGCATTGAACCGAAATACCGAATGCAGTTCAATTGGATTACTCCGGATACTCTTTACGCTAATATAACCGACATGATCCTGAATTATAATTATTCTAATCCTCGGTATCTGGTTATAAAAAATAATTATACAGGCGCCGATTATTTTCTTGTTGAAAACAGGGGGCGATATGGGTTTGATCGTTTTACTCCGACCACAGAAGATAATTTTATTAATCAGGGCGGCACTTTCCTGATCTGGTATAATGGTGATCAAATTATTCCGGCAAACGGAACTGGTGATCCGTTAAAATCCACTTTTTTCCCTGAATACGGTACAGTATCCCAGAATATATCGGATGATACCTATCCAAATACAATATTGAACAACGGCAACCTTTCCCATATTGCTATTCAAGATATCAGTTGGAATAGTATCGATACAACGACTCAATTCAATGTCGATCTTTTTCATGGCGTTGAATCTATAACTGAAAATGTAACATGGAATAGTTTAAAGGTCATCGATAAAGATGTTGTAATAACAAATAATGGACGCCTGAAAATAAATCAAGGTACGATTGTTTCAGTTGGTAGTAATGCCCCTGAAAAGTATAGAATAATTGTTGAACCAGGTGGAATTCTAGAAGCAGAAGGAACTTCTTCAAATCCAATTATTTTTAAATCTGGCGATGAACTTTTAAATAATGAAAATTGGGAAGGCATCGAATTGAAAAATGGTGCAATATTAAAATTTCACAATGTAATAATCAAAAACGCTCAAATTGGATTATCATTTAACGGAGCATCGATTAATAATTTTAACAATATTTGTATTAAATCGTGTCAAACAGGAGTTTCAGTTAATATTGGAAATGATCTGCAATTAAATAATATTACAATAGATTCATGTTATAATGGAATGATTCTAGACGGTAATAATTCGTCCATTTCGAATTTCATTTTCAAAAACAACATCATAGACAATGTTAAAATAAACGGTAATTTGAATTTAATAGAACTCTCTGAATTCCATGGTAGGAGTTCCTGTTTACGAATGTATGGTAAAGGATGTCATGTGGATAATTCTTTGTTTTACTCATCAAACATATATATTGCTGATTCTACAAATCAAATTTTAAATTCATCCTTTTTTGATTCATCTATCATAAGCGTAGGTAATGGTCAAGTTATAAATAATTTAATTTTTAATAGTTATATTACGATATCAGGTAATTCCAGAGCTTTAATAAAAAATAATTTGTTAATATCAAATAAACATACAAATTCAGGTATACAAATCGAACCTTCTCGTTTTCAGAATCAAATTAGTATACCGGTTATTAAAAATAATGTTATTATTGGATATTATTTTGGTATTAATAGTTATCGCAATTATGGAGAAGCAAATCCTCCAATACCACCGGAACCGATAATCAAGAATAATATAATATTTTTAAATAATGTTACGGCTGAGGGAAATGGTAGCCTTCAGGGCAATGGACTAGCAACCTTCAACTGCATCTACAACCTCGATACCGCCGGATTCCCCTACGGCAACGGCAATTTTTACGGCGATCCGTTATTCCGGGATACGCTTACCGGCGACTACCGACTCGCCTACAACTCGCCCTGCATTGACTCCGGCGACCCGAACGATTTATTCACCTATGAACCCGAACCGAACGGCGGCAGGATCAATATGGGCCATCACGGGAATACCGCCGAGGCTACCGGTACATTCGATCTCGTCGTGACCGAAAACCTGCAGGACGACGCGGAATGGGACGGACAGATCATGATCGCGAACGACGTCTCCACGAACGGATACGATCTAACCGTCAATGCCGGCGCGCGCTTGTATTTCGAGAACGGCAAATCGCTCACCGCCGACGGAGTCTTCTCATCCGTCGGTTCCTATGAACATCCGGTGATCTACCGCGCGTGGCGTGAAACGGATAGGATGAACGGCGTCATTCTTACCGGCGGGGCCGCGGCCGATATCCGGTACTCCGAATTCCGGTACGCCAATACGGCGCTTACGTTCGACGAGTATATCCAGTCCGGCAATAAGGATTTCCTGAACCTGACATTCGATCATAACGGTACGGGCGCGTATCTGAACAAAGCCGGCGCGATATTCCGGAATTCGTATTTCCGCGACAACGGCACCGGCATGCTTTGCCAGAAATCCTCGCTGACTCTCAGCGGATCGGTCCTGAACGACAATTCCGAGGAAGGGCTGTATCTTTTCGACGAACCCGTTTTTGAAATCTCAGGCTGCCAGTTCAACGGCAACGGCAAACGAGGAGTCTATTTCCATACCGCATCCGACGGACGGTTCGATTCCAACACGGTATACGGCAACGGCGCCTTATCCATAGCCGAACCGAATCTCAAAGGCGGATTAGTCTTTTACCAGTCCTCGCCGATGATGAACCGAAACCAGGTCGCCGAAAACCTGGCCCCGGGCATCCTCTCCATGAGTTCGTCCATCCCGGTGATGATCAAATCGGCCAATAACCTGATCGCGAATAACCGTGAATCGCTTCAGCAGAACGATCCCGATATTCTCGCCAAGGATATCTCGATCCCGGAAATCGAAGGCGGTCATAACGACATCCTCGACGATGAAGGCGGATACCTGATCCACGCGGGCGAGGATACCCGGGAAATCACGATTGACGTCTCGGAGAATTACTGGGGCACGACGGACGAGAATGAAATCTTATCCCGCTTATACAGGCAGAACGGTTTTGAAATACGTCCGTTTGACGAATACGCGAACTGGGAAGGCGGCCGTTCCGGAGAAGCGTTATTGATGTTTTCCCGCGCGGCGGAGCTGGAATCCGGTTCCGATTATACAACGGCTTTCCAGACCTATGATTCCATAGTCAGTCAATATTCCGTATTCCATATCGCTAAAGCCGCTCTTCAGCGCTCCCGCCTCTGCCGCGTTAAATCGGGTCAGAACGCGAACCAGGTACGTTCGTACCTCGCCCCGCTCTTAAACCATGCCGACGAACAGATCGTGAAAATCGCCAAACGTCTTACCTATCGCACCTATACGAATGAATCGGATTATGACCAGGCGATCCAGTTCCACGATCATTGGCGAAACACGACCGGGAACGCGAATGATTCCATCTATTCATCGGTGGATATCCTGACCAACGAACTGCTCCGCTCCGGCGGACGTATCGCGAAAAACTCCGGCGTATCCGGGTTATTCCGAAAAACAAATCAGTTGAAACAATATAAAAAGGAATCCGATCGTATCTTAGCCGGCGCATTCGCCCGGAACACGAATAATCCCGATAACGGCGTACCGAAAACATTCGAACTCTCGCAGAACTATCCGAACCCGTTCAACCCTGCGACGACCATCCGGTACCAGCTTCCCTTGGCAAGCAAAGTCACCGTTAAGATTTACAATATACTCGGCCAGGAAGTCGCCACACTGATCAACAAACCGCAGGCCGCCGGATATTATTCTCTCAACTGGAACGGGAAAAGCGACAAGAGCAGGCAAGTCACCAGCGGCGTGTATATTTACCGCATCGTCGCCAAATCAGATGATAAAACCTTCGTGAAATCGAAAAAGATGATGCTGATTAAATAAATCGTCAAAATAGAAATGACGCCGTATAAAAGCGTCTGTGGTTCATCCGCAGACGCTTTATTATTTGCTGACAACCGGCCGGAATCGAGGGGTTCGCGTTAAAACCTTTCAGAGAACTACCGGCTGACCGATATTTCACCTGATATTTCTGCCTGATATTTCTGCCTGAGATTCCCGCTCTTGACTCCGTGTCCTGATGCCGGTACATTACATCAGTCATTTCGGTATATTTTGTGATAGTTAATTGCATTTATCCTATTCTTCGCGCCTATGAGCCTTTCAGATCAATATCCGGACAATTTTATTATCAGACGGATTTCAATCCCGGAAGCCTTGTCGCGTGGCGTTTCATCAAACAACGAATATTCAAAATGAAAATCATTCCGTCACATGTATTCATTCATCTAACCCCTAACTAATCAAACGAAAGGAAAAACCACTATGCCCGTTAACCGCATCAGCGCGTCTATGAACCAGGCGCAGGCCGACGAAGTAACCAAAGCGATCGAAACCATCAACCAGAACCTGCCTTTCCTGATCGACCTGACTACCGGTGAGCGGCAGGATATGCCGAAGTTCGGCAATAAAAACCGCACCTTCGTCGTGAAAGCCCTTGAACTCGCAAAACAGAATCCCGATATCCTCCCCCGCTCGTTCGATGTCGAAGAAATGAAGAAAGACGTGGAATTGGTCGAAAAACTCTATCCCATTCACCAGGCGATGACCAAGCTTTTCGAGAAAATCGACGATACTTACTTCGCCGCCGGCAGTGAGGCCTACACATCCGCTCTCCATGTGTATAACTACGCAAAAGCCGCCAATATCGCCATGGGAGTCTTAGACGACGTCTTAGACGATCTCGGCAAACGCTTTGCCCGTAAATCCAAACCGGCTGAAGAAAAGAAATAATTTGTTTCGGGGAAAGGAGGCGAAAATAAATAACGCAAATCCATCCTTTCAAATCCTTTCCCTCTATTTATAAAACTATAAATAACAATATAATAGGGTTAACCTGATGAACCTAAATGATCATCGATGAACTCTTTCGGTTGACGGATGATCCGAAAAGGATGATCTCTGAACCTTTTGGGATGATCGTTCCACCGATAAGGATTGCGCTTCAACCTTTTTCATTCAACGATGAACCCTGACGGTTAACCGGATGAACCTTTTATATGGAAGAACGCGCCAAAAAGGATGATCCCATGAACCCTTTTTTATCAAAGATGAACCTATTTCATCCAGCGATGAACCTTTTAAGTTCATATCATGAACCGAAAAGGTTCACGCCTGAACCCTCCGGGTTGATGTCATGAACCTTTTTTGGTCTCGCATGATATAATATTGTTCACCAATCATCCTTTTTAGTCCGACGGTGATATAGCAATGAGCAATGAACCCTCAATGCAACCTGCGGCCTACTCGGGGCAAGCCCTTCGATGCTCCGACCGCGGCGTGTGAATCAATGCGTAGCGTCCATGTCGCACCAGCCTTTTACCGGAATGCATCGTATCCCGCCAGCAAGCTGTGACCCACCGTATGCAGCCAGATCAGACAAATCAGGAAATCCGGATAATAAAAATCCGTTGAAAAATTCACTCGGAATATTTAACATCTGCTGACGATCCTTTTTTTTATAAATTATACCCCGAGGTCTTCTATGATCCGCTGTACACTTCTCGCCGTCTGGGGATTGCTGATTCCCGAATTGATTTTTGCTCAGTACACCTACACCTGGGACCAGGAAAACATTTCCGCGGAATCCTCCGTGGAAATGGAAGTCTATAAAACCGAATATTCCATGATGCTTGAAGGCGGCGGGATCAAGGCCGATATCGGCACGCTGGAAGGCATGGGGAACTCATCCGAACTCGCGGGCTCGCTCGACAATTTCGCCTCATCGTTCGGGTACGAGGCCGGCGGAAAAGCCAAATCCGTCAAAACCACCGCCAATATCTACGCGGCCTGGCTGGATGTCACCAAGGACGGCAAAAACGCCATCCTGTTCATGTTCGCCACGAAGAACCTGAAGAAACATTACTTCTGTGAAATATCGTTCCCGGAAAACAAGCGCAGCGCAGCGGAAGCTCTGGTGAAAAGCATTTCCTGCGGGTCATCCGGCAAAACCGTCACGGTGAAAGAGGATACGGGCGACGGTGAAACCAAGGACGGAATCGAAGGCGGCCAGTCCGGACAGGCTGCCCTCGCCAAAGGCGTCGAAGCCCCTGATTTTACCCTGAAGGATGTAAACGGGAAAAACGTTTCGCTGTCCGCTTTCAGGGGAAAAACGATCCTGCTCGATTTCTGGGGGACCTGGTGCGCGCCGTGCGTCGAAAACATCCCCTCGCTGAAAGCGTTTTACGAAAAGAACGGCGGCGAGGATTTCGAGATCATCAGCGTGGCCAACGACCCGAACACCGCCAAGTGGAAAAAAATGATCGCGGAAAAAGGCATGAACTGGACCCACGTGATCGACCCGGAAGGAACTGTCTGCGGGCTTTACAATATCAAATATTACCCGACGATGATTCTCATTAACAGCAAGGGCAAGATCGTCGATCTCAACGCGTTTGAGGACAAGGCCGGGGATTACCTGGCCGGGATACGGGGCAATCTCAAGGGAAATACCATCGTAACGGTGACGGATGACGGGGATTCCGGCAGTACCGGGCTCGCCGCAGGCCTCACGGCGCCGCATTTCATTGCGGCGGACATGAACGGGCAAACCGTTTCGCCCTCCGCGTTCAAAGGCAAGACCCTGCTGCTCGATTTCTGGGGAACCTGGTGCGGCGCATGCATCCAGCTCATTCCCTCGCTGAAAACGATTTACGATACTTACGGGGGGCCGGACTTCGAGATCCTGGGCATCGCCAACGATACCGACAGGGATAAATGGAAAAAAATGATCGCCGATAAAGGCATGAACTGGACCCACGTCATCGATCCCGAGGGCAAAGTCGCCATTCTGTATAACGTCAAATCCTATCCCACGATGATGATTATCGATAAGGCCGGGAAAATCGTTTCGCTGAAAGCCGATGAAGATGAAGTCGCAGAGTACCTGAAAAACGCGGGTTCATCTTCAGGTAAAAGCAACACAGGTTCCGGGCGGACCGGTAAAGTTACTACCGGCGTCAGTACCGGCGATAATAATATCAAAACCAATAAAAACTCCGGCAGCGGCGGAAGCGCAAAAAAAACGACAGGAAAAATAACCAACACGCACACCTCCGGATCGGCCGCCGAAAAAACGACCTGGCGCCTGCTCAGCGCTTATTCTGCGGACGGGTACACAATACTGGACGAGACTGTGACCGCGCCCACTTCATTCGGCGGCGCCTCGGTGAGCGGAAATGATGATTTTACACAGTGGATCGACGGCAATTCCGAACGCGACATCGTGAAATCGATCAATACGGTCGTCCATGAAATGTGCCACGGCTACGCCGGCAAGCTGTATATCAAGGCGCTCATGGATCAGGGACTCACGCCCGACGGTACCTATACCTCGTATTATCTCGGCAACGGGGAAATGAAGCTCGTCAAACACACCGACGGGTTCACGACCGACAAGATCAACTCGATCTTTCCGAAGAAACTCATCACCTCACGGTATGATACCTATGTGTTTCCGTCTTCAGCAAGCATGGGTTCCCAGCAGCACGGCGTATACGGCCTTCTCGACGAACTTCACGCTTATTACGCGGGAACAAAAGCGGCGTACGATTTCTTCCAATACTACCAGGAAAAGGATAACTCCGCCGAAGGATGGTCCGAATATGTCACCGGTTATTACGTGACGTTTTACGCATACCTGGAATTCAAAAGCTACATCCTCTATTATATGTTGTACGCGAAACAGAATCAGCCCGGGGTATACAACGATATCCTGGCGAACGAGGATTACCTGTACGCTCTGCGCAAGACCGACGAGAACTGGACGAACCTGATCAATGATTTCAAAAAGACCCGTGCAACTCTGTATGAAGACCTGAAATCAAAGGGCATCGAGGTCCGGGAAGAAGGCGAATTCACGTATTTCGGCAGTAAAGGAACCGGCAATTTCTCGGATACCTACAACACCTTCCTTGAAGGACTGAAAGATAAAAAAATACAGGATATCGCGAAAGCGATGGGACTGACCTCTGCCGGGGGCCCGGATTTTTAACTCAAATTTGCCGGAGAAGCCGTGAAAAGCCCGCGGCTCATTCTGGCGTCCGATTCCTGATTTCATCAGCGGACTGACGAATACCCTGCGTGAAGTTCTTTTGTCCGGGTAAAAAATAAATAAGAACTTTCTTCATGTTTAATACCGTTTATAAACCCGAAACGGTTTTGGCGGGTCTTTCGTGGTAAGCGTTGCGCATTTAACGGCAGACGGATTGAAGAAAAAATGTTGAAAATATGGAATGAAAGCATTATATAGCGTTTTATCAGTGATAAACGTAAAAGACACCATCCAAACGGAGAACCTATGTCAATATTAGAAAAAGTCGGAACTCATTTTTACACCACCCCGCTTGATTATAAGATCAAGGATATGTCGCAGGCGGAATTCGGCCGCAAAGAAATCATCATCGCCGAGCAGGAAATGCCGGGCCTGATGGCTATCCGGGATGAATATAAAAAACAACAGCCGCTCAAAGGGGTCCGCGTAACCGGATCGCTTCACATGACCATCCAGACCGCGGTTCTGATCGAAACGCTCGCCGAACTCGGCGCCGATGTCCGCTGGGCGAGTTGCAACATTTTCTCCACGCAGGATCACGCGGCGGCGGCGATCGCGGCCCGGGGCATACCCGTTTTCGCCTGGAAAGGCGAAACGCTGGAGGAATACTGGTGGTGCACCGCGCAGGCGCTGACCTTCCCGGGAGGAAAAGGCCCGCAGCTCATCGTGGATGACGGCGGCGACGCCACTCTGCTGATCCATCTCGGTTATCAGGCGGAAAAGGATCCGAAAATCCTGGACCGCAAAGCTTCCAATCGCGAGGAAGCCGTCGTGCTGGATACGCTGAAGCAGATTCTGAAGGAAGATCCCGATAAATGGCAACGAACCGTCAAAGAATGGGTCGGCGTTTCCGAAGAGACCACCACCGGCGTGCATCGTTTGTATCAAATGAAAGAACGCGGCGAATTACTGGTTCCCGCGATCAACGTGAATGATTCAGTGACCAAATCGAAATTCGACAATCTGTACGGCTGCCGCGAGTCCCTCGCCGACGGCATCAAACGGGCGACTGATGTAATGATTGCCGGAAAAATAGTTGTCGTTGCCGGCTACGGCGACGTCGGCAAAGGATGCGCCCATTCCATGCGGTTCTACGGAGCGCGCGTGATCGTCACCGAAATCGATCCCATCTGCGCCCTGCAGGCGGCGATGGAAGGTTTCGAGGTCACCACGATGGATGAAGCCGCGAAAGAAGGAAACATTTTCGTTACCGCCACCGGCAATTATCATGTAATCGCAGACCGGCATTTCAAAATGATGAAAGACCAGTCGATCGTCTGCAACATCGGGCACTTCGATTCGGAGATCAACGTCGACTGGCTGGAACAGAACGCGAAACGCGAGACCATCAAGCCGCAGGTCGATAAATTCACCATGCCCGACGGACGGCAGATCATACTCCTCGCCGAAGGCCGTTTGGTCAATCTCGGCTGCGCCACGGGCCATCCGTCGTTCGTGATGAGCAATTCATTCACCAACCAGACACTCGCCCAGATCGCGCTGTGGACGAAAAAAGACGAGTTCAAGACCGACGTATACCGCCTGCCGAAGGAACTCGACGAGAAAGTCGCGCGCCTGCATCTCGCCAAAATCGGCGTGAAATTAGAAACGCTGACGAAACAGCAGGCAGAGTACATCGGCGTTTCAGTCAACGGGCCGTATAAACCGGATCATTACCGGTATTGATAATTTCATGAATAAGCGATCCTGAATATCCGGATCGCTTTTTTTATTTCCCTGTTTTACATGAAAACCTTTTTCTTATATACCAACGCGAGAAAAATCATGCAAAGAATCATTCTGGCATTCGCGCTGTTCCTTTGTTTTCATCAGGAGACAATATATCCGCAATGGGCTTCGCAGGGACCCGAAGGCGGCGCGGTTTCATCCATGATTATCCGAAATGCATCGGTTTTTGCGGGGACCTGGGGAGGCGGCGTGTATCGTTCCACCAATAACGGAACGAGCTGGGAACCGGCCAATACGGGCCTTACCAATTTTTACATCTGGACGCTGGCCGTCTGCGGGACATTGATTTACGCCGGGACCGAAGGCAGCGGAGTGTTTTGCTCCACGGACGACGGGGCAACCTGGAACGCCGTGAATTCAGGCCTTTCCAACTGGTATGTCCGCACGCTCGCGGTAAACGGAACCACGCTGTACGCGGGAACGAACGGAGGCGGAGTTTTCAGCACAACCAACGGCGGACAGGCATGGACGGCAAACATCAGCGGCCTGTCCAATTTGTACGTGTGGTCTCTTGCCATGAGCGGGACATCCCTGATCGCGGGTACCTACGGCGGCGGCCTGTTCCGGTCCACAAACAACGGATCCTCCTGGTCGGCGATCAATGCCAATCTTACGACATTGTACATACTTTCCATCGTATCGGACGGAACCAACCTGTATGCCGGCACATGGGGAGGAGGCGTGTTCCGGTCCACCAATAACGGCACAAGCTGGAGCGCAGTGAACAGCGGCCTTACCAATTACACGGTCCAGTCATTGGCCATCAGCGGATCAAGCCTGTTCGCCGGAACCTGGGGAAGCGGAATGTTCCGTTCCACCAATAACGGCGCGAGCTGGACAGCCGTGAACAGCGGCCTTTCGAATTCCTATATATGGTCCTTTGCGGCGGGAACCACACAGATTTTCACGGGTTCGTACGGCGGAGGAGTGTTTCTGTCAACGAATGCGGGAACAGACTGGATGGCCAAAAATGCGGGTTTTTATGCCCATAACATCTGGTCGCTGATATCAGCCGAAAACAGGCTTTTCGCGGGTTCCTACGGGGGAGGCGTCTTTGTCTCCACGGATCAGGGTTCCGCCTGGACTGCCTCGAACAGCGGCCTGACAAATCCTTTTGTGATGTCCGTCATGGCAACCGGTTCCAGTCTTTTCGCCGGAACCGACGGCGGGGGAGTGTTCCGCTCCACCAATAACGGGGCAGGATGGGCCGCGGCGAACGGCAACTTATCTAACCTGTATATCCTGTCGCTGGCCGGTAATGAAACCGCGGTTTTCGCAGGCACATACGGGGACGGGGTGTTCAGATCCACGAATATGGGCCAGTCCTGGGACGCCACGGCGGTTACCGGAATGAACATCTGGGCGATTTGTACAAACGGATCCACAGTGTTCGCGGGGGGATGGGACAGTTCCCTCTTCCGTTCCGCGAATAACGGGTTGACCTGGAGTGCGATCAGCCTGGGCGGCGGCAATGTGAATGTCAGGTCGCTGGCGGCTGACGGAAATAACGTGTTCGCGGGTACCTGGGAAGACGGGATTTTCCGTTCCCAGAACAACGGGAATACCTGGAGCCAGGTCAACACCGGCTTGACCAATCTTACGGTTTTGTCCCTTTGGGTAAAGGAGAATGATGTATTCGCCGGGACGCTGGGCGGGGGTGTATTCCATTCGGCCGATTACGGAAACAGCTGGACGGAAATCAATTCCGGGCTGGTCCATCGGATCGTATTATCTCTCACTGCAAGCGGAACGAATCTGTTTGCGGGCACGGACGGAAACAGTGTTTGGAGGAAGTCGTTTTCGGAGATTACGGATATCGCTCAACAGACCGGCGAAATTCACCCTTATGCAATGATACTCGGTCAGAATTATCCCAATCCCTTTAACGGTTCGACCACGTTGTCCTTTTCGTTAACGCGACCTGCTGATGTGACATTGAAAATTTTCGATATCCTGGGCAGAGAAATCGCCCTGTTAGCCCGGGGTTCTTACGGACCCGGGGAATACCGCATCCACTGGGATGCCCGGGGAATTCCGAGCGGAATGTATCTGTCGCGTCTGAAGGCGGGAAACCGGACGGATACGAAAAAACTTATCCTGCTGAAATAATTTCCGGAAAGAGCATGATTCCGTTTACAGAATATCTCAGGCGCAAAATCCTCGTCTTCGACGGCGCGACCGGAACCAATCTCCAGCGTCAGAACCTGACGGCTGAGGACTTCGGAGGGGAAACCTATCAGGGATGCAATGAATATCTTGTCGTGACCAAACCGTCCGCCGTGGAAAAAGTGCATGTTGATTTTCTCACCGCCGGCGCGGATGTGATCGAGACTGACACATTCGGAGGAGCCTCGCTGGTTCTGGCGGAATACGGACTGCAGGATCAGGCTTATAAGCTTAGTAAGATTGCCGCTTCCATTGCGAAGAAATGCGCAAAAGAATTTTCTTCGGAGAATCATCCGCGCTTTGTCGCCGGTTCCATCGGACCGACCACCAAATTGCCATCGCTGGGACACGTCGATTTTGAAACGATGCGAAAGTCATTTTACGATCAGATGGCGGGCCTGATCGACGGCGGTGCGGATCTTTTCTGCATCGAAACCTGCCAGGATCTTCTTCAGGCGAAAATCGCACTTTGCGCCGCTCAGGATATTTTTCGCGACCGCGGCAATCAGCTTCCCGTCATCGTTTCGCTCACGATTGAAACGACCGGCACGATGCTCATGGGCACGGAAATCAGCGCCGCGCTGACCGCCCTGGAACCTTATGATTTTATCACTTCTGTTGGACTGAACTGCGCGACCGGCCCGAAAGAAATGTCGGAGCACATCCGCTACCTCAGCCAGAACTCAGCGAAACCCGTGTTCTGCATGCCTAACGCCGGCCTGCCCGAAAACATCGGCGGAAAGGCGCATTACCATCTGACGCCCGAAGAATTAGCAAAATGGATGTCACATTTTACGAACGACCTCGGCGTGGGGATCGTCGGCGGATGCTGCGGAACGACGCCGGAGCATATCCGGGTGTTATCTGAAAATTTAAAAAATTCCAATCCCGTGTCCCGTACTGTGAACTGGACGCCTTCAGCTTCATCAATGTTTTCATCGGTACCACTGAGCATCGATCAGCCGCCGCTGTTCATCGGCGAACGCACGAACGCGAACGGATCAAAAAAATTCAAAGAACTGCTCGAGGCGGAGGATTACGATGCGATGGTCTCCATGGCGAAAGAGCAGGTCCGCGAAGGCGCGCATATCCTCGACGTCTGCGTGGCGTATGTCGGCAGGAACGAAATGCGCGACGCGGAAGAAGTCATGCGCCGTTTCAATACCCAGGTCACGATCCCGATTATGATTGATTCGACGGAATATCCCGTGATTGAACGTTCCCTGCAATTGCTTGGCGGACGGGCGATCGTGAATTCCATCAATCTTGAAGACGGCGAGGAACGCGTCTCCAAAGTTCTTCCCCTGTGCAAACGATTCGGCGCGGCGGTGGTCTGCCTGACTATCGATGAAGACGGCATGGCGAAAACCCGCGAGAAAAAATATGAAATCGCCAAACGAATTCATGAACTGGCGATTCAGAAATACGGACTTCGCGAACAGGACCTCATTTTCGATACACTGACGTTCACGCTCGGGTCCGGCGACGAGGAATTCCGGAAAGCGGGCATTGAATCGATTGAAGCCATTCGATTGATCAAAAAAGCGTTTCCTCAATCAAAAACCCTGCTCGGCGTCAGCAACATTTCTTTCGGATTAAATCCGGCCGCGCGGAACGTGATCAATTCCGTGTTCCTGCATTACGCGGTTGAAGCCGGCTTAGACATGGCGATTGTGAACGTTCAGAAAATCATGCCGCTGTACAAAATACCCGATAAAGAACGCGAACTCGCGCGGGAATTGGTGTTTGATGAGAGGAAGTGGGAGTAAGATATTTTTTATTTGTTTGTTTTTTTTTTTTTTCGTAATATGTTTTGTACGAAATTGGAAGTTGATTCCATCAAAGCGGAATGGGGGAAATTATGAAAAAAAATACATTATTAACCGTTTTGTTCATTACCTTTTTTTTATCAATAAGCGGGTTTTCACAAGAACGGTTCTCTCAAATTTCGTGGAAATATACCGACGCAAATCACATAACAATATTTCAAAAAAACAATGGAATGATGGGATATGATGATCTCAGAGGATGGTATGGCTTTGGATTTACGGATTTGTTTTCATCAGGACCGTTGAAATACGCCACCGGTTTTTTATTAATGGGACAGGATTCGTCAGGTAAAAAACGCGGAGGCATCATCCGGTATACTTCTGAATTTCAGGCAGGCGCCATAATCAATTCCGGATTAGATCCTTATCAATTAATCGCTTCAGATCCTAACGCCGATTCCAATAGCCTTTTTACATTACCCGATGATTATTTGTTATGGCCTCAATCCGCTCCGCATGACGGATCGGGAAACCCGCTGCAATTGTCAGCTGAAGATAGCTGGACTGTATTTAACGACCTTGATACAACAAAACATATTGAGCCTCGAAAACCCATGGGAATTGAGATACAAAGACAAACTTTTCAATTTGTGAATGGTTCATTAAACAACGCCATAGTAGTCAGAATGAAAATCATCAATCAATCCAATGAAAAATATGATTCGGTTTATTTCGGCTTATGGGATGATACAAATATTGGCGTTTTTTTGTATGATGATATAACCGGCGTTGACAGCGCGTTGGGAATCATTTATAACTATTCCAATCCTGCCGGCACCGATCCCCTTTATTGGGCTTCAGGGATGCAATGGCTGCAAACTCCGGTAAGATTTGATTCCGGACAAACGATAGAAATTAGCACTGTTACTTCATCCGGATTTGCGCATCGAACGCTGATTAATAGAAGTTTATCAAAGGTTAATGCGGCTTTCAGATATCCTAACGGAATGAATATACTTGGTAACAGTATTGAGATACACAGGGTATTGAAAGGGCTTTTATATGACGGTAATCCTAAATCCGGCGGCCCTTTTGATCTATGGTACACGAATCAGGGGAATTGCCGAGGCATTTTAAGTTGCGGACCATTTAATTTTTCTGCGGGAGACACACAGGAAGTATATTACGTTTTATCCGGCGCGATAGGAACCTCGCATATCAACGCAACGGAAGTTCTGCTTCAGGAGGCTCAGCAGAATAAAAACGCGTTTGATAATTTGTTTGTTGTGGATGTTAAAGATGAACAAAAAGGTACACCCACTAACTTTAAATTATATCCCAACTATCCGAATCCGTTTAATCCCTCAACGACCATCCGGTTCGGTATATCGAAGACGTCCTTTGTCAGCCTGAAAATATTCAACGCGCTCGGACAGGAGGTCGCAACGCTTATCAGCGAGGTGAAAAACGCTGGACAATATCAATCGGTGTGGAATGGCAAAGACCGCAACGGCCGGTCGGTCTCTTCGGGCATCTACATATACCGTCTGCAGGCCGATGGATTTACACAATCAAAGAAGATGCTTTACATAAGGTAAGAAAACCCAGGCGTCCGAATCGATCCCTTACGTGAAACGTGTTAGGGATCTTTTTTTGCAATTGCGGATGTATGTGAAATCACGCCGCGATGTTTAATCCTTACTGACTTTGATACACAAATAAATTTTTTACTCTTTTTTCCCGCGAAAAACACGAAAAAAATTGAGTTTTTTCGGTTAGTTCTTGTTTTTGGCGGGCAGACATAGAGTTGCGCAACAAAGCCATCCTAACTTCCCAACGGCCGCATCCGAAAGCACATTTTTCTTGCATTTCTTCCGGAAATCAATTATTCTGACGCCGTAAGTAATACGTTTATATAAAAAGGTAACACCATGTCCGTCACACGCTTCGGCGTATCCATTGAACAGGAGCTTCTGGAAGCACTGGACGACTACGTCCGGAAAAACAAATTCACGAACCGTTCCCAAGCCATCCGCCAGCTGATCAGCAAGAACCTGGTCGAGAAAAAATGGGAGTGCAACCGGGAAGTCGCCGGCGCGATCATTCTGGTGTATGACCACCACAAAAAAGACCTGGTCATGAAGTCGATGGATATCCAGCATGATTTTCATGACGTTATTCTTTCCGTGCAGCATTTTCACCTCAATCACAACAACTGTCTGGAAATCATCGCCGTGAAAGGGCGCGCCGCGAAGCTCACCGCCCTGTCGGACAAGATCATCTCCCTCAAAGGCATCCAGTACGGCAAATTGCTGATGGGCAAAAGCTGATTTTTTTTGGCGATAGTAACACGATTAATGATTATCATAACACTAATAAAGGAATCCCCGCCATGCGCCAACGTCTGATCCCCTTCTTCATCCTCGTTTTCATATCCGCCGGTACTCTCACCGCCCAGTCGGGTACCGACTCGCTCCGCCTGTACACGCTGAAAGAAATCGTGGTTACCGGCAGCCGCGTCGAAGTCAGCCGTCAGAATGTGCCGATGACCGTAACGGTCGTCACGCAGGATGAGATCCGGCAGGCCGGCAAAACCAATATTCTCCCCGTTCTGTCACGCCAGGTGCCCGGACTGTTCATCTCCGAACGCGGCGTCAACGGGTTCGGCATTTCCGACGGCTCGGCCGGAAAAGTTTATATCCGCGGAGCCGGCGGCGATCCCTCACGTCAGGTTCTGTTCCTGATTGACGGGCAACCCCAGTACGTAGGTTTGTTCAGCCATCCGCTGAGCGATATGTACGTAACGTCCGATATCGAAAAAGTCGAAATCATCCGCGGGCCGGCATCGATCCTCTACGGATCGAACGCAATGGGCGGCGCGATCAACCTGATCACCAAATCGCAGAAACAGGACGGCCTCTCGCTGAACGGGCAGATCCAGGGCGGCTCGTACAACACACTCAAAGCCGTCGGCAGCGCCGGATACAGGAAAGATGCGCTCAGTTTCTATGTCTCCGCCAACCGAAATCAGACCGACGGTCACCGCGACAGTTCCAGATTTAATATCACCAACGCCTACCTGAAAGCCGGGTACGAACTCTCTCCCCATTTTAACCTTACCGCCGATTACAGCGCCGCGAAGTTCCGTTCCCATGATCCGGGTCCCGCATCCGCGCCCTACGGCAATCACTGGATCGACATCATCCGCCACCGCGCGGCTTTCGGCGCCGCGAACAAACATGAAAAATACGAAGGCGCCGTAAAAGCGTATTACAACTACGGCGATCACGACATCTACGACGGATTCCGCTCCGCTGATTACATGACCGGAATCACCGCGTATCAGAGCCTGAAGCTTTTCAACGGCAATATCATCACATTCGGAAGCGATTACAAAACCTACGGCGGTAAGGCGAAAAACATCAAAACCAATACGCAATTTACGGACACGTCACGCTACGAAATCGGCCTGTACGGAATGGTTCAGCATACGTTCATGGGGAAACTCACGCTGAATTCGGGTCTTCGCACGGAACACCATGAGGGATACGGCGGCGAATGGATCCCGCAGGCCGGTTTCGCGTACGCGCACACACCGAACACCGTTGTCAAAGGCTCCGTTGCGGAAGGCTTCCGCAGCCCGGCGATCAACGAGCAGTTCATGTTCCCCCCACAGAACGCCGATCTTAAACCGGAGCGGATGATCCATTATGAACTGGGCTTCATCCAGAAATTCCCCGATTCACGCCTTCAGTTTGAAATCACCGGATTTCTTTCGGACGGAAAGAATATGATACAGAGGGAAATCGTCAATTCCCGTCCGAAACTGATGAATACCGGTAAATTCAGCATGAAAGGCATCGAATGGACCGCCGAATACCGGCCTTCGGACAACCTGTTTTTCAGCGCCAATTATTCCTATCTGGATACCAGAGACCCGATGCTCGGTTCGCCCAAACATAAATTTTACACCGGCGGATCGTATCAATGGTACCGGTTCCTGATTCACCTGAACGGCCAGTACATTCATCATCTGTACACGAAACTGCCGGCCGGGGCGAATAAGGGATGGATTGAGGATTATTTACTGATCAACGGCATGCTGACCTGTAAAGTGCACCGAAATTTCGATGTGTTCATCAATGCCGAAAACCTCGCCGATACGAAATACACGAACCTCTACGACTATCCGATGCCAGGAACGACCCTATTCATGGGCATCAACGCAAGGTATTAAACGACACTGCTGCCGTTGCCATACAAGGCCCTTATGTACGCAAGGATGTAAGGGCTTTGGTTTTTCATTTCCTTGCGAAACATCCCGACTTCCCCTCGGTTTTACTCGGGGCAAGCTTAGAGGACGGGTGCGAAATACACGATTTCGTATCAAATATTTTCGTAGCCCCGACAGGGTTCGAACCTGTAACTTTCGGTTCCGAAGACCGATGCTCTATCCAATTGAACTACGGGGCCGTACATGGAATATACAATAAATATTATAAATTCAAAATTGATTTTTTTCTGACCCGCTATCCCTTTACATCCGACATAAACATCTGCAGCGGTGATATTTTTTTCATCTATTCGAAACTCTAACAGTATTTTTGTTGGTTATAATGAAAATCCATTTTCTTCATTTTTTACTGATCCAAGACATATAAAATCAACAAAGATGCAATAAAAGCGCTATAATTGGTGTCTGCTAATAATTGTAGCCAAGCTGCAAAAATTATTTACTGAGCGTTTGTATCAAAGCATTTTACCTAAAAGAATTTTGACATGTTTTTATCTATGCCTTTTTATTGCAAAAATCATAAATGTGATCTTTTTTATTCGGTGAATTATATCCTGTTAATCTCAAATAAACAATAGTTTGTGATTTTCAATCCATTTATTCAGTTTGAAAAAGAAAAGCAAAAGTGATGCTATATTGTAAGCGTGTAAAAAAAACTTGACATTTCATGTGGAAAATTGTATACTAAAGGTACATAGATTACCTCATAATCTATGTAAGCTACGATAGAACCTAGGGTAATCCCTCAACCCTGGGTTTTTTTTTGGGGGTTAATAATCTGTTTCACATTTCTTATAAACGGAGTCTGTACGGGAGGAATAACTTTATCATGCAAAAAAAAAAAAGCAACCGGATGGGTTGCCTTTAGTATTAGGATCAATTTGGAATCAGTCTTTTTTCTGAAGCTCTTCTTTTTTGGCCTTGATGCGTTCTGCCATGGTTTTTTTGCGCTTTTTGCGCTCTTCTTTTTCTTTTATCGCCGCGTTCTGCTTTTCGATCTGAATGTTTTCGAATCCGCAGATTTCCAGCATGGCCATGCTGGCCGCGTCGCCCTGGCGCTGCCCGAGCTTGATGATGCGTGTATATCCGCCGCCGGTATAATTCGGATTTGCGGATTTCCGTTTCGTATCCATTTCCGACAGTACGGGCGCTATGACATCCACCAGTTCCTGAATGACGGTTTTATGGATATCTTTTTTATCGGTGGTCTTGCCGGTATGCAACTGACGGTTTCCCAGACGGGAAATCAGGAGGCGACGCGCAGCGAGATCGCCTTTTTTCGCGTACATTAAAAGCCGTTCCGCCATCGACTGGGCGGCTTTGGCTTTGGGAAGAGTGGTTTGAATCCGTTTGTAACGGAATAACTCGTTGCAGAGGTTTTTCAGCAGGGCTTTCCGGTGATCGGCGGGTTTTCCTAATTTCGCCACTCGTTTTCCGTGTCTCATGTCTTTACCTATTCCTTTTTGGGTTTCTTACCGGATGGATTATTCCTCGCCATCCTGATACTTTTTAATGTCCATTCCGAACCTCATGTTCCGGCTCTCGAGGATTTTTGTCAGTTCCGTGAGGGACTTGCGGCCGAAATTCCGGTACTTGAGCATTTCCGATTCGTCTTTGCTGACCAAGTCACCGATGGTCTTGATTCCTGCGGCGCGGAGGCAGTTCTGGGATCGAACCGACAGTTCAAGTTCGTCCACACTGGTACGCAGAAGCTGCCGTATGCGCGCGACTTCCTGGTCTTCCACTTCGCTGTCTTCGCTCTCTTCTTCCATTTCAAAATTGATGAACAGCTGGATATGATCCCTGAGAATCCTTGCGGCGATGGTCAGAGCGTCATCCGGCGTGATGGATCCGTCGGTGGTCACTTCAATGATCAGTTTCTCGAAGTCGGTACGCTGGCCCACACGTGTGCTGTCGACGATATATCTTACGTTTTTCACGGGATTGAAAATGGAATCGACCGGTATGGAGCCGATCGGCATGTCCGGAAATTTATTTTCATCGGCGGGGATCCAGCCTTTGCCCCGGCCGATGCGGATTTCCATCACAAAATTCGTTTCCTTGCTGAGCATGGCGATATGCTGTTCCGGGTTCAGGATCTCAAAATCGACGCCGTTGGAAGCTTTTTGGATATCCGCGGCCGTAAAAGCGCCGGCTCCCTTAAGGTGGATGACCACTTTATCGGGTTTTTTGTTGTGAAGTTTAAAACGAATGTTTTTAAGGTTCAGCACGATTTCTGTCACGTCTTCCGCAACGCCGGGAATGGTTGAAAATTCGTGAAGGACACCGTCGATTTTAATGGAAGTAATAGCGGCGCCGGGAAGGGAGGACAGCAAAACCCGCCTCAGGGAATTGCCTATGGTCACGCCATAACCGCGCTCCAGAGGCTGAATGATAAAACGGCCAAACGTCGTGGTATAAGTTGACTCATCTAATTCAATGCGCTCCGGCATTTGTAACCCTACAACCCAATTTTGCACAGGTTTTCTCCTTGGTTATATGGATGAACCGCAACGGACTGCGGTTGATCTTTTTTGAGTCATAAATTTTTTATTACTTCGAGTATAACTCGACAATTAACTGTTCCTTGACATTGACCGGGATCTGGTCGCGTTCCGGCATACTCAGCATTTTTCCCTTCAGGGCGGCCTTGTCGACTTCCAGCCAGTTCAGCTGTCCGCTTTCCTTATGCTTTTTCAGTGCGCCGTGAATCACTCCCAGTTTTTTGCTGTATTCACGGATGGTGATTTCGTCCCCGGGCTTGACCTGAATGGAGGGGATGGTAGCGATACCTCCGTTCAGGAGTACATGCCTGTGAAGCACCAATTGACGGGCCTGTGCGCGGGATGAGGCGAACCCGAGCCGGTAGACCATGTTATCCAGGCGGCTTTCAAGCAGCTGGAGAAGAACCGTGCCGGTAACCCCCTTCTTGCTTTCGGCCCGTTCGAAATAAATGCGGAACTGGCGCTCCAGGATGCTGTAAATCCTGCGGACTTTCTGCTTTTCCCGAAGCTGAAGTGAATAATTGGAGGGCTTGGACCGCTTGTCGCCGTGTTCGCCGGGAGGATAATTCCGTTTTTCAAACGGGCATTTTTCCGTTGTGCACTTTGAACCTTTGATAAAAAGTTTCTCGCCTTCTCTGCGGCATAATTTGCAGACCGCTTCAGTATATCGTGCCATTCATGACTCCTGGTATTGCAATATTTTTAAATTATACTCTACGTTTTTTCGGCGGTCGGCAGCCGTTGTGCGGAATCGGTGTCAGGTCGCGGATCGCGATCACTTCGAGTCCGGCAGCCTGCAATGAACGAATGGCCGATTCGCGCCCTGCGCCAGGGCCTTTGACGCGGACTTCTATCTTGCGGAGGCCCATGTCGATGGCCGTCTTGGCCGCGGTTTCAGCCGCAACGCCTGCGGCGAAGGGGGTGCTTTTTTTCGAACCGCGGAAACCCATTTTCCCGGCAGTGCACCAGGAAATCACGTCGCCGTTCGAGTTGGTCAGCGTAACGATGGTATTATTGAATGTCGCCTTGATCATGGCGATCCCGTTTGAGTCGATTAATTTCTTCCGTTTGCGCGGGGCGGTCGAACCGCCGGATTGCGTTGCCTTTGCCAACGTGATTCTCCTTAATTAATGGTATTGCCGTTACTTCTTCGCTTCAACTTTCTTGAGTCCGCCGATGGTGCGCCGTTTGCCCTTGCGGGTACGCGAATTCGTGCGGGTACGTTGTCCCCGGCAGGGAAGCCCGCGGCGGTGGCGCAGGCCGACGTAGCATCCGATGTCCATGAGACGCTTGATATTCATGGCCGATTCGGTGCGCAGCGCTCCTTCAACTTTATACTCGTCATTGATGACGTTACGGATGCGGGTTTCTTCCTCGGGCGTCAGGTCTTTGACTTTTTTCATCTCATCCACTCCGGCTTTCTTCAGGATGCTCTGGGCGGATGTCTTGCCGATCCCGTAAATATACGTCAATCCGACAAATACCCGTTTATCTTTCGGTAAATCAACGCCTGCTATACGTGCCAATGGTGCTCTCCTTACGGTTTATGTATGACAGAATTTCTTATCCCTGGCGCTGTTTGTGCTTCTTGTTTTCACAAATCACGCGCACGACGCCTTTGCGGCGGATGATCTTGCATTTGACGCAGATCTTTCGAACTGAGGAACGTACTTTCATGGTTATCTCCCAATCAAATCATTTATATCGGTAGGTGATCCGTCCCCGGCTCAGGTCATACGGCGATAACTCGACGGTGACCTTATCCCCGGGCAGAATGCGTATAAAATTCATTCTCATCTTGCCGGATATATGGGCATGCACCTCGTGACCGTTTTCCAGTTTGACACGGAACGTCGCATTGGGCAGGGTCTCCAGGATGACGCCATCCACCTTGATGAGAACTTCTTTTGCCAATCGGACCTCGTAAATCGTTATAAAACAAAATCCAAAAATGCTGAACAATATATTAAAAAAACAATCAAAATCAATCTTTTTTTTAAAATAATTCTGATTGAGTTAATATTTCCGCCTGCCCGTCGCCGATCGCGATGGTATGTTCAAAATGCGCCGAAGGTTTCCGGTCTTCGGTCCGGACCGTCCAGTGATCGTCTTCTGTCCTGACCTTGCAGGTTCCCGCATTGACCATCGGTTCGATGCAAATCGTCATCCCTTTTTTCAGCCGCACACCCGTTCCCGGCGTTCCGAAATTGGGAACCTGCGGTTCTTCGTGAAGGGACTCGCCGATACCGTGCCCGACAAGATCCCGGACAACGGAGTAACCGTTTCCTTCCACATGTTTTTGAACCGCCCAGGAAATATCGTGAAGCCGGTTTCCGTCAACCGCCTCGTGAATTCCCTTATACAAAGATTCCAGTGTCACTTTCATCAGCCGTTTTTTTTCCTCATCAACTTCGCCGACCGGCAGGGTCATGGCCGAATCGCCGTAATACTTATCCTTAAAGACCCCGATGTCGATCCCGACAATCTGTCCCTCTTCCAGCATCAGGGTATCTTTCGGGATTCCGTGAACCACCACACTGTCGATCGAGATGCAGGCGCTGGCCGGGAAACCGCGGTAACCTTTGAATGCCGGTTTTGCGCCCCGTGACTTAATATGTTTCTCGATCGCTTTGTCCAGATCGGACGTTTTCACCCCGGGCCTGACCATTTCTTTAGAGATCCTCAGGCATTCCACAACAATCTGGCAGCTTATCCTGATGCGTTCAATTTCCTTCGGGGTTTTTAAATGGATCATTACCGCACTACCCGCGCCGTCCCCGGATTCGGCCGCTTTTCAGGAATCCGTCATAATGACGCATAACCAGATGCGACTCAATCTGCTGCATCGTATCCAGCGCCACGCCGACCACAATCAGCAGGGACGTCCCGCCGAAGAACGACGCGAAACTGTATGTGACATCGGCGGCGTGACGGATAAAAAACGGCAATATGGCGATTATGCCGAGGAAAATCGCACTGGGCAGGGTTACGCGGGTTAAAATATTATCTATAAATTCAGACGTTTTCCGTCCCGGACGAATGCCCGGAATAAACGCGCCCTGCTTTTTCAGGTTGTCGGCCACCTCTACGGGGTTCATCGCGATCGCCGTGTAAAAGTAGGTGAAGAACACGATGATGATCAGGAAGATCATGTTATAGAAGAACGAGTCGATGGAAAAATGAGCGGTGACAAATTCGGAAACTGCGCCCGGAAAGAACGAAGCCAGGGTGTTCGGCACGAACATGATGGACTGAGCGAAGATGATGGGCATGACGCCCGCGATGTTGATGCGCATCGGGATGTGCGTGGACTGGCCGCCGTATACCTTCCGCCCGATCACGCGGCGGGCGTACTGAACGGGAATCTTGCGGATGCCCTGTGTGATGTAAATGATCGCTGCGACAATCGCCAGCAGGATCGCGACCAGGACGATCTCAATCATGATGTTGCGGTTGCCGGTGACGATCTGCTGGGCCTCGTCAAAGATCGCCTGCGGGAAACGCGCGAGAATCCCGATCGTGATGATCAGCGAGATGCCGTTGCCGATGCCGCGTTCGGTAATCTGTTCGCCAAGCCACATGATGAACATCGTGCAGGTAGTCATGGTCACCATCGTCATGAAGAAGAACATCGCCGACTGATCCGGCACGACCTTGACTTCCTGGTTGCCGACCACCACGCTGAGACTGCACATCCACGTTGCAACGCCCAGGGCCTGAATGGCGGAAATGAACACGGTTCCGTAACGGGTCATCTGGTTGATTTTTTTCCGTCCTTCCTCGCCTTCCTTCTGGAGCTTCTGAAGGTACGGCACCGTGGTTCCGAGCAGCTGGATGATGATGGACGCGCTGATATAGGGCATGATTCCCAGCGCGGCGATTGTCGCCTGGCTCAGCCCTCCGCCGGCGAATAAATCATACAGGCTCAGAAGCGTGTTCTCTGCCTGCTTGAAATACTGCCCCAGCGCGGCGGCGTTGATGCCGGGCGCCGGAATGTGGGCGGCAATACGCTCGATGAGCAGGACGCCCAGCGTGAAAAATATCCTTTTCCGCAGTTCGGGTATCTTAAATATATTCGCAAACGTTTGAAACATGTTTCGACTCGCTTAGTAAATGATCTATGATTTGGCCGCTTTTTTCTTTTTTATCAAACGTGTTTTCCTTACGCCCAGAACGGTGACCGATCCTCCGGCTTTTTCGATTTTCTCTTTTGCCGATGCGCTTACGGCGTGGGCCTCAACATGGAGCGCCTTGGTGATTTCGCCGTTTCCGAGTATTTTCACCGGCGATTTGGCGTTTTCGATCAGGCCGGCTTTGTATAAGGACTCTGCGTTGATCTTTCCGGGCTTGTCGAGTCTCTCCAGCGCTGAGAGGTTCACGATCTCGAACGGTTTTCTGAAAATGTTCACGAAACCGAATTTCGGAAGCCGGCGCTGAAGCGGCATCTGTCCGCCTTCGAACCAGGCTTTAATATGCGGGCCGGAACGGGATTTCAGACCTTTATTTCCCTTGGTGGATGTTCCGCCGTGTCCGGAACCTTCGCCGCGGCCGATCCGTTTAACTTTTTTCCGTGAGCCCCTGGCGTATTTTAAGTGACCTAAATCCATTGCAAATACCTCTTACGTTGTTTCGCCGTATTAACGACTCGGTTTAATAATGGTGTAGCCTTTGGCGGGCTTGGGTGCAGGCTGAGGAATCTGATCAACCAGTTCCCAGTTTACCAGATAATTCACGCTGTGGAGCATTCCGCGGATCTGGGGCGCGTCCTGATGATAAACGGTTTGGCCGATCCGGCGCAGACCCAGCGAACGCACCGTATCCCGGTGGCTCTGTTTGCAGCCCACAACGCTTTTCACTTGTTTAATTTTTAATACCTTCATGGTACGCATTCACCTGTTACGTTCAAAGTACTCTTTTAATTATTTACTTGGTCAGCACATCCTTGACAGTCATATGTCGTACGGAGGCCATGCCTTGTGCCGTCGTGACATCCTGCAGTGCGCGGAGCGTCGCCTTGACGAGGTTGTGGGGATTGGAAGACCCTTTGCATTTCGTCAGCAGGTCGGTGATGCCGAGTGATTCCACCACGGCCCGTACGGCCGAACCCGCGATAATTCCCGTCCCCTTTGAAGCCGGCTTCAGGAACACTTTTCCGGCGCCGAATTTTCCGGTTACTTCATGGGGCAGGGTGCCGTTCATCAGCGGAACATAGATCATTTTTTTCTTGGCGTCTTCCTTGCCTTTCGCGATCGCGTCGGGCACTTCGTTCGCCTTACCCAGACCGATGCCGACTTTTCCCTTGCCGTCGCCGACCACTACAATCGCGTTAAAGCTGAAACGCCGCCCGCCTTTGACCACTTTGGCCACACGGTTGATGTGTACGACGCGCTCTTCCTTCAGATCCTGATCGCCCTGGTTTTCCGCCGATTCCTTTTTTTCAAATGACTTCTTGTTCATCTATGCCTCATCGTTTAAAGTCTTGATAAGACTGTGTGGATAAATAGATTAAAATTTCAAACCGCCTTCGCGGGCACCTTCGGCCACCGCCTTGACCCTTCCGTGATACTGGTAGCCGCCCCTGTCAAACACCACGGTTTCGATGCCTTTCGATTTGGCCGCCTTGGCCAGCTCCATTCCCACGAGTCTGGACACGCTTGTCTTCCCTTTGCCTTTTTCCGTCATCGCGGCCTTCACCGGCCCGGAAAGGGAACTGACGTGCACAAGGGTTCGCCTGTGGTCATCGTCGATGAGCTGCGCGTAGATGTGCTTGAGGCTGCGGAACACGGCCAGCCTTGGCTTTTCGGATGTGCCGGCAACCTGTTTACGGATACGTTTACGGATTTTCGTCCGTTTGAGTGTTTTTACAATGTTTTTGTCTGCCATAAATCTGTCTGTGTATAGGTTAACGTAAAATTACTTACAGTTTAATGATCCCTACTTCTTCGCGGCGGCCTTACCGGCTTTACGCTTGATCGTTTCATCCGCGTACTTAATGCCCTTGCCCTTATAGGGTTCGGGTTCCTTGAAGGAACGGATTTTGGTCGCCACCTGGCCTACCAGCTGCCTGTCGATTCCCCGGACAGAAAACGCCGTCGGAGAGGCGACACTGATTTCGATGCCTTTGGGAGGAATAAACAGAATGGGATGGGAAAAACCGAGGCTGAACCGGATGACATTGTCTTTCAGTTCCACTTTATAACCGACTCCGACGATTTCCATTTTTTTCTCGAAACCGCCTGTGACACCGGTGATCATGTTAGCGATGATCGCCCTTGCGGTTCCGTGCAGCGAACGCTGAAACGTCGCGTTGCTTTTCCGGCTGACAATCACCTGTTTGTCCTTGACCTCAATCATGGATTCCGGATGGAAAGTCCGCGCAAGTTCCCCTTTCGGGCCTTTGACGGTAACCGTGGTTCCCTGAACCTGGACGGTAACTTTATCGGGAATGGGGACAGGTTTTTTTCCTATTCGTGACACGTTGTTGCTCCTGTTAAAATCTATTCAACAAAAAATAAATATCGTTCGGTTACCAGACGTAGCACAGCACTTCGCCGCCGACATTTTCGTTGCGGGCGCGTTTGTTCGTCATGACGCCTTTGGATGTCGTGAGAATGGCGATGCCGAGATTGGAGCGCACGCGTGGAACTTTCCGGACATCCGTGTATTTCCTCAATCCGGGGCGGCTGATCCGGCTGATGTGAGAGATCGCGTTTTTCTTCTTGTCGTCATACTTCAGGTAGATGCGGATCAGGCCCTGTTTGCCGTCGTCAAAATTCGCGTAGTCTTTGATGTATCCCTGTTCCAGCAGGATTTGAGTGATATCCCGCTTCAGGTTGGAAGCCGGCACGTCCACAAAGCGTTTCTGCGCCTTGATGGAGTTCCGAATCTTGGTTAAATAATCTGCAATGGGATCCGTTTTGGACATGGAAAAAGTCTCCTTTTGGATATCCGTGAAATATAAATTACCATGAAGCTTTTGTGACGCCAGGGATTTCGCCGTTCAGCGCCAGTTCCCGGAAACAGATACGGCAGATGCCGAATTTACGGTAAAATCCGCGTGGACGGCCGCAGCGGCGGCAGCGATTATGCTGACGTGTTGAGAATTTCGGTTTCTTCTTCGTTTTCGCGACCCAAGCTGTTGTTGCCAACGTTGTTCTCCTTTAATAATCCGGTTGAACTATTATTTTTTCTTTAACGGTAGACCCATTTCTTTGAGCAGTTCATACGCTTCTTCGTCCGTCCCGGCCGACGTCACAATGGTGATATCCATGCCCCGGACACGGTCCATCTTATCAACATCGATTTCGGGGAAGATGATCTGCTCTTTGACGCCGAGCGTGTAATTTCCGCGCCCGTCGAACGCCCGGTCCGGCACGCCTCGAAAATCACGGATACGCGGGATGGCGATATTGAGGAGCCGGTCCAGGAATTCATACATCCGCGCCCGGCGCAGCGTAACAAAACAGGCGATCGCGACGCCCTCGCGGAGCTTGAAATTGGAAATCGCTTTTTTGGACTTGCGGATGCAGGGTTTCTGGCCGGTGATCGTCGCCAGGTCGCTGACGGCTGCATCAAGCAGTTTCGGATCCTGTGTTGCGGCGCCCACGCCCATGTTTACCACCACTTTCTCGATCTTCGGAACCTGCATAATGCTCGAATAACCGAATTTCTTCATCAGCGCCGGTATGACCCGGTTTTTATACTCTACGAATAATCGGGCCTGGTAGTCCTTGTCGATAACGACTTGCTTGGCACTTTTGGCTTCACCGTCTTTTTTCTTGTCGGACTTGCCTTTTTCGGGCTTGGCCTGAACCGCCTTGCCTTTGACTTCTTTTCCTTTAGCGTCTTTCTCTTTGGCTTCCTTCGCCATGGTTGTTATCCTTATGATTTATCGCTCGTGATTCTGTTGCCTTAATTGACCACTTCTCCGTTGACTTTGGCGACACGGACTTTTTTCCCGTCCTCGAGTTTCTTGTATCCGACACGGGTCGCCTGTCCGTTGTACAGCAGCATGACGTTGCTAACGTGGATCGGGGCTTCTTTTTCCTGGATGCCGCCCTGCGGATTTTTCTGATTCGGTTTGATGTGTTTTTTTCTCAGGTTGATGCCTTCCACGATCACCATGGATTTGTCCACGTACACTTTCAGCACTTTGCCCTGTTTGCCCTTATGGTTGCCGGCAACCACTTTGACAACGTCGTTTTTCTTGATGTTCATGTTAACCTCGTAAAACGTTTTGTTTCTGTCCGGACTGTTACAGTACTTCCGGGGCCAGAGACACAATTTTCATGAATTGTTTTTCGCGTAATTCGCGGGCCACCGGGCCGAAAATACGGGTTCCGGTCGGCTCTTTCTGGGTGTTGATCAGCACCGCGGCGTTTTCGTCAAACCGGATGTAAGATCCGTCGGGGCGCCGCGTTTCTTTCGTTACGCGGACCACTACCGCTCTGACAACGTCGCCTTTTTTCACGGTTCCGCCGGGCATGGCATCTTTCACCGATACGATAATTTCATCGCCGAGATGAGCGTATCGCCTGGACGTTCCTCCAAGCACACGGATACACATGACTTTCTTGGCACCGGAATTGTCAGCAACCGTTAATCGGGTATATTCTTGAATCATGGCAAACTCACAGGGTTAATGGGTTGACTTAATCTGCTTTTTTAACAATTTCGATCAGGCGCCACCGTTTGCGCTTGCTCAGCGGCCGCGTTTCCATGATCTTCACGACGTCGCCGGTTTTCGCTTCCTGCTTTTCATCGTGCGCCATCAGCCGGGTCGTACGCTTGACGTATTTTTTATAGATCGGATGAACGACTTTCCGTTCGATGGCGACCAGGATGCTTTTCTGCATTTTATCGCTGACCACGGTTCCGATACGGACTTTCCGGCGTCCGCGGACTTGGGTGTTTTGTTCGGTCTGGGTTGACATCTATCTTACTCCGTTTTCAAATCATTTAATTCGCTAATTGTTTGAGCGTCAGATATTCTTTCTGAAACTCTTTCTTTTTCGGATGATCCTGAAGGCAAAGCAGAAACCGTTTCAGTCTCGATTTTTTCAGGTTGATGCTGTCCGTTTCCAGAACACGGTCGATTTCCGGCATCGCCAGCGCGGTTTTCATCCGGTTCAGCAGATCGTCGGCCTGCCTGAAAGCGTTCTTTGTTTCTTCTTCCCGAATCAGGGTTTTCAGCATCGCGATTTCTTTGCGGGTTTCGCGCAAGGCCAGTTTATTCTCCAATTGACCCACTCCGTGCTGAAAGCGCATCTTCAGCAGGTTAGACTCGGCATCGGCCAGCATGCCTTTCATTTCGTCAATGGGTAAACCGCGTACTTCATGGGGTTTCATGGGATTCTCCTTTTCCTGTTTCCTTACGCGCGCACATCGCCGCGAACGACAAACTTAGATTGAACGGGTAACTTGAAGGCCGCCAGCTTGAAGGCTTCCTTGGCCTGATCGACAGTCACGCCGTCGATTTCAAACATCACGCGACCGGGCTTGACCACGGCAACCCAGAATTCGGGCGCGCCTTTTCCGGAACCCATACGGGTTTCGGCGGGTTTTTTTGTGACCGGCTTGTCCGGAAAGATCCGGATCCAGATTTTTCCGCCGCGCTTGATATACCGTGTCATCGCGATACGGGCGGCCTCGATCTGGCGGCTCGTGACCCAGCCGCACTCGATGGTTTTAAGCCCGAAGGAGCCGAAACTGACTTGATTGCCGCGGGTGGCTTTACCGCGCATTTTTCCGCGGTGATGTTTTCGGTGTTTGACTTTTTTCGGCATTAACATAATCGTGATACTCCTGTATAAAACTTCAGCTTTCGCTGATCTTCGTCAATTCATTTACTGTTGTTGCACTTTACCTAAGATTTCCCCCCGGCAGATCCAGACTTTGATGCCGATCTGTCCGTACGTGGTCTGAGCTGTCGCCCGGGCAAAATCGATGTCCGAACGGAGCGTGTGCAGGGGTACGCGGCCTTCGTTGTAACGGTCAGCGCGGGCCATTTCGGCTCCGCCGAGCCGGCCGGAGATCGCGACACGGATCCCGTCGGCGCCCATCCGCATGGTAGCGCGAACCGCGTTTTTCATCGCCCGCTTGTAGGGAATCTGACCTTCGATCTGGCGGGCAATGTCGCTGGCGACCAGGTACGCTTCCATTTCCGGCGTCTTGATCTCGCTGATGTTCAGCCGGATCTCCTTGCCGGTAATCTTTTTCAGTTCCTCCCGCAATTGGTCCACGTCCTTGCCTTTGCGGCCGATGACAATCCCGGGACGGGCGGTATGGATGGTGATCGTGATGACTTCCGTTTCCTTCTTGATCCGTTCGATCACGACCTTGTTTACGCGCGCGTCTTTCGGCAACCGGTTCTGAAGATATTTTCTGAGCTTTAAATCTTCGTCCAGTTTATCGGCGAAATTTTTTTCGTCATACCAGCTGGAATCCCACGTCTTGATGATTCCTAACCGAAGTCCTATCGGATGCGTTTTTTGTCCCAAGCGTTCCTCCGTGTATTTAAATCGTCCAATAAAATGTATCGTTTTTCATAAGCTTAATCCTGGCCTTTCACGCCGACCACCACGGTAATGTGGCTGGTGCGTTTCCGGATCATGGACCGCCGGCCCATGGATGCCGCACGCCCCCGCTTGAGCGTCGGGCCTCCGTCGACAAATACCGTCCTGACAATGATGTTCTCTTTTTCCGTTTCCGGCTTGATGTACATCAGGTTGGCCACCGCGGACCGGATCGCTTTTTCCAGGTGGATCGACGCCGCCTTGCGCGTGAACTGCAGAAGATGAATGGCGTCATCCGTCCGTTTTCCGCGGACAAGTTCCGCGACCTGCCGCACTTTGCGCGGTGAAATTCTCAGATGTTTTTCGTGTGCCTTGCCTTGCATAGTTGCTCCAAACAATTATTCGGTTTTACTTCTTCACGGCCGTAGCTGCCGCGGCGGCTTTACTGCCGGAATGGCCGCGGAATATGCGCGTCGGCGCGAATTCGCCTAATTTATGCCCTACCATGTTTTCCGTCACATACACCGGTATGAACGTCTTGCCGTTGTGCACCGCAACCGTATGACCGACGAATTCCGGCGAGATGGTGCAGGAACGGGCCCAGGTCTTGATCACTTTTTTGGCGCTTGTCTTGTTCATTTCCTCGATCTTTGCCACGAGCTTGACATCCAGATAAGGACCTTTTTTAATTGAACGGCTCATCGTTTAATTTCCTTCTGTTAACACTTACTTCGCTTTTCTGCGTTTAATAATATACCGATTGGTCCGGTGATTTTTCTTTCGGGTCTTATAGCCCTTGGTAGGCTGTCCCCATGGTGTTACGGGATGCGGGTTGCCCTGCGGAGCCTTGGCTTCGCCTCCGCCGTGCGGGTGGTCAACCGGGTTCATGACCACGCCACGGTTGTGGGGTCGCAGGCCGAGCCAGCGCATACGACCGGCTTTTCCGAACACAAGATTTTCATGTTCGATATTCCCGATCTGACCGATGGTGGCATAGCAATTCTCGAGCACCTTGCGGATTTCTCCTGAGGGAAGGCGAAGCTGGACATAACCTTCCTCGCGACCGATGAGGTTGGCGAACGCGCCTGCGGTACGGACCATCTGTCCGCCCTTGCCGACCTTCAGTTCGACATTATGTATGCTTGATCCCAGAGGGATATTCTTCAGGGGCAGCGCGTTGCCGATCCGGATGTCGGCCGTCTCGCCGGCCATCAGCTTGTCGCCGACCATCAGGTCTTTGGGCGCAAGAATGTAACGGCGCTCGCCGTCGGCGTACTTCAGCAGAGCGATATGAGCGCTCCGGTTCGGATCGTATTCAATCGATTCCACTAGGGCCGGAACATTGCGTTTGTCGCGCTTGAAATCAATCAGACGGTACATCCGTTTGTGGCCTCCGCCGCGGAACCGTGACGTGGTATGGCCGATATTATTCCGTCCTCCGGATTTTTTAATCGGCTCGACCAGTGTTTTCTCGGGCGTCGATTTCGTGACCTCAACGTTATCCAGGTTGGTCAGATAGCGCCGGCTGGGAGTGTAGGGTTTATAGGTTTTTAAAGGCATAGTATTTCTCCTGTGTCGTTCGGACCCTTGCGGCGATACGCCGCGATGTCCGATCATGAATTGACTTAGACTCCTTCAACAAATTCGATGGTTTGATCTTTGGCGACTGTCACGATCGCTTTCTTCCAGTTCCTCGTCCGGCCTTCCGTGCGTCCGTTCTTCGTAAAGCGAACCGTTCGCTTGCCTTCGACGTTCACTGTCCGTACCGAAAGCACTTTCACTTTATACAGGCTCTCGACCGCCTTGCGGATCCGGATTTTATTCTCTTTCGGGGCGACCTCGAACATATACTGATTCAGCGGTTCGCCGTTTCGCTTTTTGTTATCCTTCAGGTGCGTCGCTTTTTCGGTGATCACCGGCCGGATTAAAATCTTGTTGATGGTTGACTGATCCATGTGTTATACCTATGGTTATAATGATTCGCTCTTAATTGGCGCCAAACGCGCTGCGCACATTCGAAAGGGCCGACTCATGAAAGAGAACATAATCCGCGTGCATAATGTCGTACGTTGACATGGCGTTGACCACGCTGATTTTCATGCCGGGAATGTTGCGGCAGGACTTCTTAAAATTATCATATACCTTCAGATCTTTGTCATTCTTGACAATCGCCGTTTTGTCGACGAGCATCAGGACCCGGTTGATCTTTTTGGATTTGCGTGGTTTTTCCTTTTTTTCTTCCGCATCTGTTTCCGCGCTGTCCTTCGCAAGGAACGCGGGATTGTACAAGCCGAGTTTTTTCAGGACCTCGTAGACGGGTTTGGTTTTCGGCTGCTCGGTGCAGAGCGCGTGAAAATCCTCGACCACGACAATTTTCTGGTCTTTGGCTTTATAAGCCAGGGCGGATTTCCTGGCTAAAACCTTCATTTTGGTGTTCATATCTTTTTTGTATAAATGGGGTCTCGGACCGAAAGTAATCGCCCCGCCCGGCCATAACGGGGTCTTGACAGAACCCGAACGCGCACCGCCGGTGCCCTTTTGTTTCCACGGCTTCTTGGTCGTTCCGGAAACTTCCGAACGCTCCAGTGTGCTGTGCGTTCCGACGCGCTTGTTGGCCAGCTCTGTTTTCACGGCCATGTACACCACGTGATCATTCGGCGTGATCCCGAAAATATCTTCCGGCAGTTCCACGCTGCGTCCGGTCTGTTCACCATTGATGTTTTTTACTTCTAGTTTCATATCTCATGATCCTCAGGTATTGAGACAATCAGCGATTGTCCGTTAGTCCTTAACAATTTCAACATAAGAATTCGTCGAGCCCGGCACGCTGCCCCTGATGAACAGTACGTTGGTCTGCTTGTCCATCCGCACGACTTTTAAATTTTTCACCGTGACCCGGTCATTTCCCATTCTCCCGGCCATGCGCGTTCCTTTGAATACGCGCGACGGATACGAACTGGCGCCGACCGATCCGGGCGAACGCGGACGGTCCGACTGTCCGTGGGACGTCTCGCCGACACCGTTAAAATTATGCCGCTTCATGGCGCCCTGAAATCCTTTTCCTTTGGATTTCCCGGATACCTGGATAATGTCGCCTTCGGTAAAAATATCCATGCTCACTTCCGAACCCAGCTGAAGGGTTGCAAGGTCGAATCCGGTGAATTCACGGAAGACCCGCGGAAATTTTTCCTGCATGTTCGCTTTTTTGACATGCCCCTGAATCGCCTTCGGCGTTCTTTTGACGGGCCTGTTCCCGATCGCCAGCTGTACCGCCTCATATCCGTCTTTCTCAACCGTCTTGATCTGGGTTACCACGTTGGGGACCATCTCGACCAGGGTTACGGGAATGATATTGCCTTTGTCATCAAAGATGTTGCTCATTCCAAGTTTTTTGCCAATCATACCGCTCATGTTTTATTCACTCCATGATAAGAAATAACGCTCCACCGTGTGTTGGTTCGCCTGGTTTTACGTTATTTCATATATAATTTATCTAAATCATCATCCTTCCGGATGGTTCAATTCAATTATGCGTTTGCCGTCACTTTTAACTCGATATCCACACCGGCCGGCAGCTCGAGTTTGGATAACGCTTCTACCGTTTTATTCGTCGCGCTCAGGATGCAGATCAGCCGCTTGTGAATCCGGGTCTCAAATTGTTCCCGCGATTTCTTGTCCGTATGAGGTGACCGCAGCACCGTATAGATCGACTTGTCGGTCGGCAGAGGGATTGGACCGCTGATGATCGCGCCGGTGCTCTTGGCGGTGCGGATGATCTTTTCGATCGATTTGTCGATTAGATTGTGATCATACGCTTTGAGTTTGATTCGAATTCCTTGACCACTCACGTTATAATTCCTTCATTAAGTTGAGAGCGCTTCGTTGAATGATTACTTGTAGATTTTCGTGACGACGCCGGCGCCGACGGTGCGTCCGCCTTCGCG
>CAYPIY010000012.1:0-118531 GCA_964410965.1 uncultured Bacteroidota bacterium
ATATAAACAAAGTAAGGTGTCAGTACAAGTGAATTTTGAAAAATCGAATCATAAAAATCGTTGATTGCATGCTGATCATAAAACTGATAATGACTTGATCGACTAATACCTGATTTTGTAAGCTTTGTATATATTGGAACTGATTATAGGATTAAATTATAGGATTAAACAATTTCATTTTTAAATATAAAATTATGTATCAGCATTCATAAAAAATAATCCGGGCATTGTCATAACAGTTTTTTCAATTAAAAACGTCTCATTTTCCACCGTTCGTTTTCGTACACCCGGATAATAAAACCGTACGGTTTACACTTTCACTAATGATTATTAAAATTGTTATGTTCATTATAATCAACGCATTAATATGTTTACTCCCATGGCATGGAAATTGTCTTAATGAAAGCAGTTAATTTTTAACCAAAGATAGGAACAAAATTGGACCGGGTAATAGAAAAAAAGAAATGGTCGCCAAAGAAAATCGCTCTTTTAAGTTTTGCAGGACTTTTCCTGTTTTTTATTCTTTATGTTTTTGTATTCAGCGACCGGAGCATGAAACTGAATGTGGAAAAAGAACGGATTTCCATTTCCACGGTGAAATTCGGAACCTTTCAGGAATTCATTCCGGTGATCGGCAACGTTCAGCCGATTCAAACGTTTTATCTCGATGTCGTCGAGGGCGGATTGGTCGTGAAGAAATTCCTGGAAGAAGGCGCGTTCGTGAACGTGAACGATCCGATCGTGGAACTCGACAACGCGCAGCTGCGGCTGAACATCATTTACAACGAGGCGAACGTATTTCAGCAGATCAACAGCCTTCGCGCGACGCGACTGTCGTTTGAGCAAAGCAAGCTCAGCCTGCAGGGACAACTGCTCGACTTGCATTATAAAATACTCGATCAGAAAAGAGTATATGAGACGAACAAAGGGCTGTATGAGAAAAATCTTATTTCCAATATAGAATATGAAAAAAGCAAAGACCAGCTTGAGTATTTGATGAAAAGCCGTGATTTGACGGTGGAATCCTATAAACAGGATTCCATCTTCCGGGTCACACAGATCACCCAGATGGAGCAGTCGGTGGGGACGCTCGAGGCTAATCTGAGCATCACCAAACGCCAGCTGGAAAATCTCACCGTAAAAGCGCCGATCAAAGGACAACTAACGTCGCTGAAGGCTGAGATCGGCCAGTCTATCAACCGCGGTGAGAATCTTGGCCAGATCGATGATATTGATTCTTTCAAAGTGCGTGCTGAAATCGATGAGCATTATATCGCGAGGATTCAGGCAGGGCTGGAGGGAACTTTCGCGTTCTCAGGACAGGAACACCGGCTGAGGATCAAAACCGTGTATCCTGAAATCAAGAACGGAAAATTCCAGGTGGACATGCTGTTTACGGGAAAAATGCCCGCCGGCATCCGGCGCGGACAGACGGTGCATATCAACCTGAACCTCAGCGACGAGAAACAGTCGATAATGGTGGAACGCGGCGGATTCTATCAGAAAACAGGCGGACAGTGGATATTCGTGGTCGATCCGTCCGGTTCTTATGCCGTCAAACGCCCGATCAAACTGGGCCAGCAGAACACGCAGGTGTTTGAGGTGCTGGAAGGATTGAAGGAAGGCGAGCAGGTGATTGTCTCTTCTTATGAAAATTACGGCGATGTGGAAAAATTAATTTTAAAATAGCCACCAAGTCACCAAGGCACGAAGAATAAATAAAAAAGTTCATAAATAAAATTGAAAGGGAAGAAAAATGATACGGTTAAACAATCTCAGAAAACTTTATACCACCGAAGAAGTGGAAACCACGGCGCTGAATAACGTTACCATGGAAGTCAAAGAAGGCGAATTCGTTTCCATCATGGGTCCGTCGGGATGCGGGAAGTCAACATTGCTGAACATTCTCGGTATGCTGGATAATCCTTCAGAGGGTGAATATCATTTCCTGAATACGGAAGTGTCTAAGTATTCCGAGCGCCAGCGCGCGAACCTGCGCAAGTCGAATATTGGTTTTGTATTTCAGAGTTTTAATCTCATTGATGAGTTGACGGTATACGAGAACGTGGAACTTCCGCTGATCTATCTGGGCACTTCATCAGCCGACCGTAAAAAGCGTGTAGAAGCGGTTCTGGAGCGCATGCAGATCATGCACCGGCGGAATCATTTTCCGCAGCAGCTCTCCGGCGGCCAGCAGCAGAGGGTGGCTGTGGCGCGCGCTCTCGTGGGCAATCCCAAACTGATCCTCGCCGACGAACCCACCGGAAACCTCGATTCCCGCAACGGCGACGAAGTCATGAGCATGCTGACCCAGCTGAACGAGGGAGGAACAACGATCATCATGGTCACGCACTCGCCGTCGTACGCCGATTACTGCCAGCGCGTTATCCATCTGTTCGACGGGCAGATCGTGTCGGAGAATATGAGCAATCAGTTCAGGGTGTAAGAATGAATAGCCACGAGACACGAAGGCACGAAGAGTATGTCTAACCGCAGAGCACGCAGAGAACACGGAGAAAATGCAAAAAACAAAATCCTTTCTATCTTGGTGCCTTAGTGGCAGAAAACACAAGGAAAATAAGTCATGTTTAAAAATTATTTTAAAACCGCGTTCCGGAATCTGCTGAAACACAAGATGCACGCGTTCATCAACATTCTTGGGCTGGTGATCGGGATCGCGTGCTGCCTGATCATATTGCTGTTCGTGCAGGATGAACTGAGTTACGACCGGTTCCATGCCGGCGCTGATGATATGTACCGGATCGTCAGCAAAGCCGAAGTCGGCGGCCGAACCGTGAACCTTCCGACGTCGCCGGCACCTATGGCCCGAGCCATGAAGAACGATTTCCCGGAAGTGATCAGCGCCGTGACCGTCGCGGATATGCGGAAGTCTTTGATGGTTTATAACGACCGGCAGTTCTATGAGAACGGTATCATCCTCGCCGATTCCACGCTGTTTGACGTGTTCAGTTTCAATCTCTTGAAAGGCAATCCGAAAACGGCCCTGGCCGATGTTCATTCGGTGATTCTTTCGGAAGAAACGGCGAAAAAATATTTCGGCGGCGACGACCCGATGGGCAAAGTGATCCGGATGGAAAATAAATTCGACCTGAAAGTCACCGGGATCGTGGAAAAACCCAGGCAGTCGCATTTCACGTTTGATATGCTGATACCGATCCAAATCCTGAACGAGATTATCGCCGAAGGTTACACACGTTTTTGGGTGGATCTCTCGAATTATACTTATTTCCGTCTGGGAAAAAACGCATCGCCATCGGATTTAGAAGCGAAACTGCCTGCTTTTGTGGAGAAATATTGCGGCAATGATCTCCGCAAGTACGGCGTGAAATGGGAGCCCACCTTTCAGTCGCTGACGGACATTCATTTATATTCCAAATTCGAAGTTGATATCGGTACGCCCGGAGACATCAAATACGTTTATATTTTCTCGGCGATCGCGCTGTTCGTGCTGCTGATCGCGTGCCTGAATTACATGAACCTCTCCACTGCGCGGTCCGCGAACCGCGCGAAGGAAGTCGGCCTGCGAAAGGTCGTCGGCGCGAACCGGGGAGAACTGATGCGTCAGTTCCTGATTGAATCTCTGGTGCTGACGTTCATCGGGCTGACGCTGGCGGTAGGTGTTGTACTGCTGTCGTTGTCCTGCTTCAACGCGTTCATTGGCAAAGAACTTTCCTTGTTCGACAATCCCGTTCTATTTATCGCAGGCATCCTGGGAATTACCGTTTTCATTGGCGTTTTGGCGGGAAGTTATCCGGCGTTCTTTTTATCGTCGTTCAATCCGATCGACGTACTGAAAGGAAAATTCAAAGCCGGGGCGAAAAGCGCGGGTTTCCGCATGGCGTTGGTCATCATCCAGTTTACAATTTCTATCATTCTCATCATCAGCACCGCGATGGTGTATAAGCAGCTGCGGTTCATCCAGAATAAAAAATTAGGTTTTAACAAAGAGCAGGTCATAGTGGTACCCATGCGCGATCCGTCGCTTCAGGCGAAATACGAATCGATACGCGCGGAAATCGGGCGGATTCCTTCGGTAACCGGCGTTGCCGCCTCGTCGGACATGCCCTGCCGGGGAAAAATGGTCAACCTTTTCGTTCCCGAAGGCGCCAAGGATAATGAAGGACAAGCGATGCAGTCGTACCGCGTGGATTATGATTTTATCGACGTGATGGGCATGGAAATGGCGCAGGGACGAAAATTCTCCAAAGACATGAAAACGGACGAAGCGCAGGCTTTCATTATTAACGAAACGGCCGCGAAATCGCTCGGCTGGGAACAGCCGATTGGCAAACGGTGGAAATGGGTATCCGGGGACGGTAACCGGGAGGGAACCGTAATCGGCGTCGTGAAGGATTTTCACACGATGTCACTGCACCAGCCTGTAGAGCCGGTGGTGATGTGCATTAACCGGGACGAATGGAACAACGCGATCATCCGTTTCCAGACGGATAACGTCCTGCAGACCGTCGGCGCGATCGAAACAAAATGGAAAGCTATCGATCCATCGCGTCCGTTTGAGTACTACTTCTACGACGAAGTATTTGAGGATCTGTACCGGACCGAGAACAAGCTGATGGCCGTCGTCGGATATTTTTCGATGCTCGCGATATTCGTCGCCTGTCTTGGTTTGTTCGGCCTGGCGTCGTTCACCGCGGAACAACGCACGAAGGAAATGGGTATCCGTAAAACGCTGGGCGCCACGATGGCCAATATTGTTCTGCTGTTGTCGAAGGAATTTACCAAATGGGTGATTATCGCGAATGTCATCGCTTGGCCGGCGGCGTATTACGCCATGGACCACTGGCTGCAGAACTTCGCATATCGTACGGATATCGGCATTGCGGTCTTTATCGCTTCCGGCACGGCGGCCCTGCTGATTGCGTTGCTGACCGTGAGTTTTCAGTCGGTTAAAACGGCGCTGGCGAATCCGATTGAAAGCCTGAGATATGAGTGAAGACACGATATAGCCATAAAGGCACAAAGACACAAAGACACAAAGACACGAAGAATAAAATGAAAACTAAAAGAATAATAAACAATAGTGGCATTTTGATCCCGACGTGGCGAGAGAGCAATCTTGTATTCCATTCCTTATTCATAAATGTGATACAAGATTTATCATCCCGTTTTTTTCCCGATAACACTATTTCGGTCCCGCTTGAGCCGGGACTCGGCTCAAGCGACGGGATTCGAAATGATACGGTTGTATTATTATTAAACAAAAAACACTTAGTGTCTTGGCGCCTTAGTGGCCGATAACCAGGAGGAAAAGAGTCATGCTGAAAAATTACTTTAAAATAGCGTTGCGCAATATCCTTCGCCAGAAAGGATATTCATTCATTAACATCACGGGACTGTCACTGGGCATGGCCTGCTGCCTGTTGATGCTGTTGTGGGTCTCTGACGAGCTGAGTTACAATCATTTTCATGAAAACGCCGGAACGCTGTTCCGTGTGGAACAGGATCAGCCGACGCCGCAGGGACCGTTTCACGTCAACGTAACGCCATACGCCATGGGGACGGCGTTAGTCGCGGAAGTGCCGGAAATCAAAAACGCGGTACGGATCGATCATACGGGTACACTTCTGGTGAAGTACGGGGAAAAATCTTTTTTTGAATCGGGCGCAAGCGCGGTAGATCCGTCTTTTTTTGATATGTTCACGTTTCCACTTGTCAAAGGCGATAAGGCGACTGCGCTGAAACAACCCACCAGCGCGGTGATCAATGAAGACATCGCGGCAAAATATTTCGGCGATGACGATCCGGTCGGCAAAACGCTGTTGTTCAATAATGAATACGCCGTTACGGTAACCGGCGTGATGCAAAACGCGCCCCAGCAGTCCACTTTCCGGCCTGATATACTCGTGCCGATGGAGCTCATGAAATTAGCGGGCGTGAATACCGGAAACTGGGGAACGAACGAGATCATCACCATGGTTGAACTGCACGACCCTGCAACCACCGGCACGGTCGCCGCTAAAATCACGGACCTGACGGAAAAGCACCGGACGATCGCAAATCCTAACCGTAAAAACAACCCGGCGTACATCGCGCAGTTCGAGTTGATGCCGCTCACCGGTCTGCGGCAGTATTCCCGTTTCGGGTACGGACAGGTTTACGGGAACATTCAGACCATCGTCATCTTTCTCATCATGGCGGTGTTTATTATCCTGATCGCGTGCATCAATTACATGAATCTCGCGACGGCCCGTTCGGCGAACCGCGCCAAGGAAGTGGGACTGCGCAAAACCGTCGGCGCCGGGCGCGGAAATATTTCATTCCAGTTTTTCAGCGAATCGCTCCTGACGACGATGATCGCTTTTGTGTTTGCGTTAATTCTCACCGAAGCTTTTCTTCCCCTGTTCAATGATATTTCCGGCAAGCAATTATCCGCGGCAGCGCCGTTTTCGCCCGGATTTCTTCCCGTTCTCCTGGGAATCACAATTCTGACGGGTTTACTCTCGGGCACGTATCCGGCGCTGATCCTGTCGCGTTTTCAGCCGGCGCAGGTTCTGAAAGGTCATACCGGGTCCGGGGGATCGCTGTTCCGGAAAAGCTTAGTGGTGTTCCAGTTTTCGCTATCCATTGTCCTGATGATCGGCACGCTGGTGATGATGCGCCAGCTGGATTACATGCGAAACAAACAAATCGGCTACGACAAGGAACAACTGATTCATATCGAAATGCGCGGCGACACACCGAAATCGTACGGTGCGTTCAAAGAGGCACTGCTTAAAGATCCGCGGATTCTGGGCGTATCGGGCACGCATCAGCGTCCGACGCAGATCGGCTCCAATGGCGGCGGCGCGGAATGGGAAGGCAAGGACCCGAATTTCAGGCCGATCATCGGTTTCGCCGGCGTGGATTACGACTACGCAGAAACCATGAAAATAGGACTGGCGGAAGGACGATCGTTTTCCAAAGCTTACGCGACAGACACCTCCGCGGCGGTCATGGTCAACGAAGAGCTCGCGAAGATGATGGGTTCCTCATCGGTTGTGGGCAAACGGTTTACATGGCAGGGCGACGCGACGGTGATCGGCGTCATGAAAAATTTTCATTACCAGCAGGTGCAGAATAACATCGAGCCGCTCGCCGTGTACTTAGCGCCGAATCTCATCCGTTACGCGGTGATACGGCTGCAGGCGGGACAGGTCACCGAATCGCTGGATCAGGTGAAACGCGTATGGGAACAGGTGTACCCGCCGTATCCGTTCGAGTACAAATTCTTTGATGATGATTTCGCGCAGATGTTCGCCAACGACGACCGGATGGCCTTGCTTCTGAAGATCGCGGCGGCAATCGCCATCATTATTGCCTGCCTGGGACTCTTCGGACTGGCCTCATTCATGACAGAACAGCGCACCAAGGAAATCGGCATCCGCAAAACGATGGGCGCCACCGCTTCGGGGATATCACTGATGCTTTCAAAGGAATTTGTGAAATGGGTGATCCTCGCGAACCTGCTCGCCTGGCCGGCGGCGTATTACGCGATGAGCCGGTGGCTGGAGAATTACGCGTACCGCACGGACATCGGCTGGTGGCTGTTTGCCGTATCCGGCATCGCGACACTGGTGATCGCCGCGCTGACAGTGAGTTATCAGTCCGTTAAGGCGGCGCGCGCGAACCCGATTGAATGTTTGAGATATGAGTGATGCAACCTTATAGCCACAAAGACACGAAGGCTCAAAGAAAATATTAACCGCGGAGCGCGCAGAGTGCTCAGAGAAAATATAGAAAATTAACGCTATGTAGCCACAAAGACTCTAAGACACGAAGAATTCATAGATTTTTAAAACCATGGTGTCTTGGTGACTTAGTGGCGAGTATTAAATTACGAAGACTCAAAGAATACATTAAACTGCAGAAGTATTGAATCAACACTCCGTTTAACGAATCACCCGTACCGAAGAACTTTACCCGCTTGAAAATGAATCCCGGGTTGATGTGTAAAGAAAAGAACTTGGACCGAAGCCTCTTAAAGAATATCTTGCTAAAATGAATATCCGATATGAGCCTCTTAGAAAATAGTCAATCTTTTATCACAATTTATTGTCAGGAGACTCTATGCAAACTTGTTTAAGAAAGACCATTTCCGTTATACTTTCACTCGTATCGTTATTGACTTTTTTCGATTTTTATTCCTACGCCCAGCAGATCGCGGATTCCTCTTTTGATTACGCGATACCCCACCCGATGTATGCGCCGGGCAAAGGAACTGAAATAACGCTGGACGAAGCGCATCTGAATTTTCACACTCTGAACGGACGGTATTATCCATTCGGGAGATTGCTACAGAAAGACGGTTACCAGCTGAAACCCGGCATGGAAAAATTTTCCGATTCCTCCTTATCCGGCGTTAAGATGCTGGTCATCGCTAACGCTTTGGGCGATACCGGCGAGTGGGTATTGCCTGCGAAATCCGCTTTTGCGGCGGATGAGATCGCGGCGCTGAAGAAATGGGTTTCCGGCGGGGGCAGGCTTTTCCTTATCGCCGACCACATGCCGTTCGCCGGCGCCGCATCCGGACTCGCGCAGGCCTTCGGGTTCAATTTCATCGACGGTTTCGCTATCCGGAAAGACCGGGCACAGGAAATATTCTCCCGCGCGCGCAATAATCTGAATCCGAACGTCATAACGGACGGCCGGAACAAAACGGAACGCGTCGATTCCGTATGCGTATTCACGGGACAGGCTTTTGTGGCGCCGAAAAACGCCGTTGCCATGACTTCACTTGAGAATGACTATGACATATTCCTGCCCGACACCGCCTGGATTTTTAACGATCAAACACCGCGCATGTCCGGTACCGGTTTAACCAACGGCGCTTATATGGAATACGGCAAAGGACGGCTGGTCGTCATGGGCGAGGCCGCGATGTTTTCAGCCCAATTAGCCGGACCCCAGCGTAGACCCGCCGGAATGAATATGCTTGTTGCGAGACAAAACCCGCTGTTCCTGCTTAACATCGTCCATTGGCTGGACCGGAAACTTTGACATCAACGGAATTAATTTTTAAAGGATTTTAACCATAAAACGGCATAAAACGGATCAATTATAGAAATGAAGATATTCAAAAAGCGGCATCTAAGAAATTCGGAAATATGATTTCATTTTCCGATTTCTGCCGACTCTTGGAAATTTTATTCATATAGAACAGCATACTGTCATTAATATCTTAACGTTTTCGGATAAGAAAGAAAAATTTTTAACTTTCAAGAATTGATTTTCATTAATATATTGGTTATCAATAACAAATATTTTTATCGTTCATTATCGTACAGTCATGTAATGAAACCGTACGCCAGTTTAAGATAAACAATAAATTACTCATCGTAATATCAATATTATTAATTATTTAATTTGATTGTTTCTGGCATAAATATTGTCTTAAGTATTACACAAAAATGTGTATGGGTATGATTATAAAAATGAAGCCGAATCCGATATTCTCTCGTATCAGACAAAAAGGGTAAATCATGCTTAAAAATTTTTTCAAAACCGTTTTCAGGAAATTCAGCCGGAATAAAAGTTATGTGGTAATCAATATTGCCGGCCTTTCGCTTGGGCTGACTTCGGCAGTCATCCTGTTTCTGATCATCAGACATGAACTGAGTTTTGACGTCCATCATAGCAACAAAGACAGTATTTACCGCGTCAATACCATTACCGCGGAACAGGACGGAACCAATAAAACCGGGGCATCCCAGCAGCCTCTGGGCGCGGCGATCCGAACGTATTTCAGCGGTCTGAAAGTAACGACAGTCAATTACGACGAGGATGGGTTGTTTTCCATAACCGAAGATTCCGAAGCGCCGCGGAAGTTTCATGAACGATCCGGCCTGGCTTTCGTTGAGCCGGAATTTTTTGAAATGTTTGACTTTTCCTGGATCGAGGGATATCCGTCGTTGCTGAAAGAGCCTTACCGCATCGCGCTGAGCAAAACGCTTTCGGAAAAATTCTTTCCCGGCGGCAATGCATTAGGCAAACAGATCCGTCTCGATAACCGGTACGATCTGACAGTCGTAGGCATAACCGAAGATCCGCCGGTCACGACCGATTTCCCGTTTACCGCCATGGTGTCGTACGCCACCAAGAAAGCGGGCGGGCGCGATCGTAATCTCGACAACTGGGGCGCGACGATGAGTTACGTCAATACGTTTGTCATGGTTCCGGAATCATGGGACGCCGGCGAATTCAGTACCCGGCTGACCGAAAAAACCAAATCCTATATGGATCAGCGGCATCGCGATAAACGGTCGTACGAGGCGCAATCGCTGAGCGATATTCATTTTACTCCGGAGTACGGCAGTTACACGTACACCACTGCTATCGCGAATTTGTGGGCGCTCGGCATCATCGCCTTTTTCCTGGTAGCGACGGCCTGTATCAATTTTATCAACCTGGCGACGGCGCAGGCCCTGAACCGGGCGAAGGAAACAGGCGTCCGTAAAGCGCTGGGCGCCGGACGGCGACAACTGATTATCAGTTTTATCGGCGAGACATTAGTGCTGACTTTCATGGCCGGCATTCTTTGCCTGCTGGCGGTTTCGGCGCTGATTCCGTTCGTGAACGATGCGTTTCAGTTCAGGCTGGATCCTTCTGCGCTGACGGAACCATCTGTCGTTTTTTTCTTTGCCGGTTTAATGATCGCCGTGACATCAGGATCGGGTATCTATCCCGCCGCGGTTTTATCCGGTTACAAACCCGCTTTAGCTCTGAAGGAACAGTCATCATCCCCTAATTCCGGCGGTTACCGGCTCCGTAAGGGACTCGTCGCGTTTCAGTTCGTGATCGCCCAGGCGCTGATGATCGGAACACTCGTGGTGTACCGGCAGATGGATTTGTTTCACCAGACCGACATGGGTTTTAACCGGGACGCGATTATCACGGTCCAGATTCCGGAACGTGATAAAACGAAAATGGAAACCCTTCGAAACGAGCTCCGGAAAGAGCCTGGTATCGAGCATGTCAGTTTCGGTCTCACTTCGGCGTCGTCGGGTTTGCACTGGACGACCGTGATGACTTATTCGGAGGAAAAATCCCCATTGAAAGAGATCATAGCTGACGTGCGCGTGGGAGACGAGTTTTACATACCCACATACGGTATCACTCTGTTGGCGGGCCGTAACGTCAGTCCCTCCGATACCATACATGAAATTGTGGTTAACGAGGAATTTGTGAGTAAAATGGGATTACTTTCTCCCTACGACGCTGTCGGCAAAACCGTCCGACTGTACGGGGAAAGACCAGTTACCATCGCCGGTGTGGTCCGGAATTATAATACCTCATCCTTGCACGATCCTGTCATACCGGCTTTCATATCCCCGAGCGTCCGCAGTTACCAGATGATGAGCGTGAAAATCAACATGAGCGGAGCCAGCGAAACCATTGATAACATCCGCAAGGCCTGGTCGCGGCTGTATCCGGAATACGAATTCGAACACGCATTCCTCGACGAAACCATCGCGCGGTTTTATGAACGCGAACAAACCGTCGCCCGGCTGTTTATACTGTTCTCGGTTATCGCCATCACTATCAGTTGCCTGGGATTATTCGGACTGATCACGTTTATGGTGAATCGGAGGACGAAGGAAATCGGCATACGAAAAGTGCTAGGCGCGTCCGTTGCCCATATCCTCGCTCTGCTGGGGAAAGAATATGTGCTGCTGATTCTGGCCGCGTTTGTAATCGCCGCACCGCTGATGTATTACGTCATGACGCAATGGCTGGGCAATTTCGCATATAAGATAGCCATCGGCGCGGATATTTTCATTTTCGCGCTGGTTTTAACGACAATCATCACAATCGTAACCATCGGATACCGCGCTCTCAGGGCCGCCACAGCCGATCCGGTGAGAAGTTTAAGATATGAGTAATACAACCAGTTATAATATATTTGCCACGAAGGCACCAAGGCACGAAAAAGAATGAACCACGAGAAAACAGAGTTGTTAAAATTCTTAGTGTCTTAGAGGTTTTGTGGCGGAATAAGGATTACAAACCATGTTCAAAAATTACCTGAAGATCGCTCTCCGCAACCTGTGGAGAAACAAAGTATATGCTGTCATCAACATCTTCGGACTGAGCGTAGCCATCGCCTGCGCGATCGTGGGTTATGTGCATTATGACCTTTCGCATTCGTTTGACACGTTTCACTCAAACTATGACCGTATTTACCGCGTGACTGGTAAACGGATTATCAATAATAACGAACAGCGTTGGGGTATGGTGCCGATTCCGCTGGCTCAGCACATGAAAAAGGATTTTCCGCAGATCAAAGATGCGGTGTATATGGAATGGACGCCCAATACCATGCGTTACGGCGACAAAGTATTTCATCAGGATGTTCTTCACGCCGATCAGGGATTTTTCAGCATGTTTTCATTTCCCCTGAAATCAGGCACGGCCGATCTGAATGACAAGACCAAAATCGTGATCACCGAAACATTGGCTGAAAAGTACTTCGGAACGGAAGATCCGCTCGGAAAAACGCTGACGGTGAGGTACGAACGCGGGATTGAACGGGATTTCACCGTTTCGGGAATCGTACAAAAATATCCTTACCATTCCAGTGTCCGCTTTGAGGCTGTAGCGAATGTGGACCTGCTTTATGATCTGGGACTGAATGAAAAGGATTCCTGGAAGTTCTGGACCCATGCATTATTCATCACGGCCGAACATCCTGAAGATGTGGCGGTTATAAGCGACCGTATGGATAGCTACCTGAAACTGCATCAGGCGGCTAATCCCAATCTTGCGTTCAGCGGATTTACGATCGAACCGCTCGGTGAAGTCGCGCTGAACAGCCGCGATACGAGAAATAACGCTCTTTCCCAGAACCTGCATCCATCCCAGGTTATCGGGCTGATCAGCATCAGCCTTCTGATCGTGCTGATGGCGTGTTTCAATTACGTAAATACTTCACTGGCGTTCGCTGCCCGGCGGCTCAAGGAGATCGGCGTGCGCAAAGTGATTGGCGGCATGCGCGGACAGCTGATCATACAGTTTCTTTCGGAAAATGCCGTCATGTGCCTGCTGGCTCTCGGACTGGGATTGCTGCTGGCGGAATATTTTCTGCCGGTGATTGACACGATGTTTCCCGGCGATAACCTGGCGGAATATCATTATTATAACCTGTCTTTCATGGGTTTTCTCGCAGGCATGCTGATGCTGACGGCCGTTGCGGCCGGGCTGTATCCGGCGGTGGTAAGCAGTTCCTATAATCCGGTCAATATCCTTCGCGCCAACGTCAAAGTCGGAAAGATCGGTTATATCATGCGGACGCTGCTGTCGTTCCAGTTCGCTTTGTCAACGATCGCCGTCATCGGCAGTATCGCTTTTGCGGTCAATACGCATTATAACAAAAACTTCGATCTGGGTTATGAAAAAGAACTCGTGATGACGATTCCGGTCGATACCGAACAAATGTTCACTGTGCTTAAAAATGAAATCCGTGATTATCCTAACATATCCAGCATCGCCGGGAGTACCAATCATATTTTCTTCAATCCCCGAGGCGTAATCAAATCCGGCGCTGCCGAACGGGAAGCGACCATCTACCGGGTCGGTTTTAATTATATCGAAACGATGAAACTCCGGCTGAAATCGGGCCGAAGCTTTGACGAAAAAATAATCACCGACACTGCAAACGCAGTCATGATCAACGAGACCTTAGTCAGGGAAATGAAATGGGATAAACCCATAGGCCAAACACTAACCATCAACGACAGGCCCTATCAGGTGATCGGCGTTCTGAATGATTTCTATAACCGCGGAACATGGGGGCCGATCTCACCGGTGGTGATGCGGGTTACACCGCAAAGGAATTATACCATGATGGGTGTACTGATCCGCCCTGAAAATATCCAGGATACCTATTCCTATCTTAAAAACACATGGAAGCGGTTGTTTCCTTATGAACCCTATCAACCCATGTTCCAGAATCCGGCGCTGGCAGAAGCGCTCATGATTACGGAAAGCATCACCAAACTGATGATCAGCATTTCGGTGATAGCCATCACCATCGCAATTATGGGGCTGTTCGCGCTCGTCTCACTGACCATCGCGCGGCGCACCAAGGAAATCGGGGTAAGAAAGGTGATCGGCGCTTCCGTGAGTCATATTATTTCGCTTGTCAATTTCGAGTATATCTGGTTGCTGGTCATCGGACTTGGGATCGCCAACCTGGCCGGGTATTTCCTGAATCAGATGCTTCTCGATTCCGTTTTTTATTATAACGCCGGCATTGGTATAGTGACCCTCATCGGCGCCAACTTGGTTGTGCTGATGATCGTTATCATCACCATCAGTTCGCAGGTCTGGAAAGTCGCCATAGCCAATCCGGTGGAGAGTCTGAAATATGAGTAATTTGCGGTAAGATACCGAAAGGTCATTTCACATGATAAAAAACATCCTAAAAATCGTTTTTAGAAATATCCGGCTGAATCCCGGATATTCTGTCATTAATATTCTCGGATTGGCGGTCGGGATGACCAGCGGCATTCTGATCTTCATATTCGTCAATCACGAATTCAGTTACGACCGTTATCATGTCAAAGCGCACCGGATTTACAGGACGGCGCAGAAGGCTCTTATCGGGAACACCGAGATCAACCAGACCTGGACCGCGCCGCCCATGGCGAAAGCCCTTTATCAGGAATATCCCGAAGTGGAAACCGTGGTCCGCATCACCGGCGTAGGAGACCAAACTGTAAAATATGGAGACAAGACATATGTTGAAAAACGAATATTTACCGCGGATTCGACATTGTTTGATGTTTTTACTTTTGCATTTATACATGGATCACCCGAAGGATCTCTGAACCGGCCTAATACCGTGGTGATCACGGAAAGCACAGCTAAAAAATATTTCGGCGATGAAAATCCCATTTATAAAGTCGTAAAAATGAGCGACGACGATTCTGAACGGGATTACCAGGTTACCGGCGTAATTAAGGATATTCCGGAGGAATCGCATTTCCATTTCGATTTCGTCTTTTCCATGATTACCTTAACGGAACTTTACAACACGCCCTCATGGAGCTGGAATAACATTCGCACGTATATGGTCATTCGTGACAATACAGATTATAAGGAACTGGAATCCAAATTTCCCGCGTTTTTGGACAAATACCTGTTTGAAGGGAAATACAGCGAAAGAATGCTGAAGCGCGGCGGGTTCTGGGAAATGTATCTTCAGCCGCTCACGGAAATCCATCTGACATCGGACATCAGCGGGGAATTTGAGCCGAACGGGAAAAAGACCTATGTCATTACATTCATCATCATTGCCGTCTTCATTCTTCTGATCGCCGGATTTAATTTTATGAACCTAAGCACGGCCCGTTCCTCCATGCGGGCAAAGGAAATCGGGGTGCGTAAGGTGGTTGGAGCTGGGCGGCGCGCTCTGATTTTCCAGTTTCTCGGGGAATCGGTACTGATCAGTCTGACCGCGTTGATCATCGGCATCGCGCTGGTGGAATTGTTATTGCCGGCCTACGCCGATATGCTCGGACGCCGGATGGATATCCGCTATTGGGATAACGTGTATGTGCTGCCCCTGCTGTTGCTGCTCGCTGTAACCGTGGGCGTTCTTTCCGGGATTTACCCGGCCCTCTTTTTATCATCCTTCAAACCGGTCAGCATTTTTAAAAGCCGCATACTGGCTGGCGCAAGCCGTTCCTGGCTGAGGAACACGCTGGTCATCGCGCAATTCAGCATATCGATCATCCTAATCGTCAGCACGATAGTTGTATACCGCCAGCTGGTTTTCATCCAGAACGAGCGGCTTGGGTTTGACAAAGAACATGTGATCGTGCTGAAAAATCCGTATATTCTCGGCCAAGCCAGTAATACATTTAAAGAGTCATTAAGACAATATCCGGGAATCCAGAGCGTATCGGCTTCGGTCCGGATTCCGGGCAAGCGCTTTTCCAACCTCGGATTTCATTACGGCGAGCAGAAACGGTTCACGCTGAACATCACCCCGTGCGATCCTGAATTTGTCAACGTCATGGGACTGGAGATGATCGAAGGACGGTTTTTCTCAAAGGATTTTCCAACGGACTCATCGGCCATCATCATTAACGAAGCGGCGAAATCCCTTTTGGAACTGAATGAGCCCATCGGGAAGATTCTATCGGCGAATACCGACAGCGACCGAGATCATTTTCATGTCATCGGCGTGGTAAAAGATTTTTATTACGAATCCAAACGTCAGACCATCCGTCCTATGGCATTAATTTATCTCCACGGAAACCATACGTTTGGCGCCTGGAATGAGGGGTATATCTCTGTCCGCGCTAATCCAGGGTCTATGCGTGAGACTTTGAGTTTTATCGAGGATACATGGAACAAATATTCAGGCGGATTACCGGTGGACTACTCATTTCTTAACGATGAATATGATATCCTGTATAAAAACGAAATGCAAACACGACAGTTGTTCGTCATTTTTTCAATATTAGCCATTGGTATTGCCTGTCTCGGCCTGTTCGGCCTGGCCTCATTCATGACGGAACGCCGGACAAAAGAAATCGGGATACGAAAGACTCTGGGCGCAACAGTCTCCGGCATTGCGGTTCTGCTGAGCCGGAAATTCATCAAATGGGTATTAGCCGCAAATATTATAGCCTGGCCGGTCGCTTATTATATGATGAATCACTGGTTAGAAAGCTACGCGTACCGGATTGATCTGAGCTGGTGGATGTTTGCGGTATCAGGAACCGTCGCTTTGTTTATTGCGTTACTGACTATCAGTTATCAGACTCTGAAGGCAGCGCGGGCGAATCCGGTGGAGAGTTTGCGGTATGAATAATTAAAACATTTTCATAAATGAGAAAAATCCGCCATGTTCAAAAACATTCTGAAAGTAGTCACCCGTAACATCCGCCTCAATCCCGGCTATTCGCTGATGAACATTCTCGGACTGGCGATCGGCATGGCGGTCTGCATCGCTATATTTCTTTGGGTGCAGGATGAAATCACGTTTGACAAATTTCATAAAAACGCCGGCCGTATTTACCGCGTAGTGTCTAAAATTGATGATCAATGGATAACGTCAAGTCCCTGGGCGATTTCGGAGGTTCTGAAAAAAGATTTTCAGGAAATTTCCGGTGCTACCCGCTATACGGAATACAACCGGCTGGTCCGTTATAAGGACGTTCAGGCAGAAGGCCGATGCGCTCTGGTGGACAGGGATTTTTTTGATGTGTTCACGTTCCCCTTTGCCGAGGGCGATGCGCAGTCAGCGTTTCCGGTCGTTCATTCAACCGTGGTGACGGAAGAGGCGGCGGTCAAATATTTCGGAAGTGATGACCCGGTCGGCAAAATCATCAAAGTCAACAACCAATTCGATCTGACGATCACGGGCGTAATCAAAAAAGTACCGGCTAATTCGTCTTTGAATTTTGAATTTCTGGTCAACATTAATATCATACCCTCAGAGGTGCTTCAGTCCTGGGCCATCGAGACCGACACTTATGTGATGCTTCAGGATAACGCTGATGTGGATGACCTGAGAATAAAAATGTCCGGCACGACCGCGAAGTACGACAAGCGCATCATGAAAGCCGTGATCAATGATCTGGAGCCGCTGACCCGCATGCATTTGTATTCCTTGCGGGGTTCTGATCCTGTAATTTATGTTTATATGTTTTCGGCCATCGCGGTTTTTATTTTGATTCTTGCCTGTATCAATTTCATCAACCTGACCACCGCGCGGGCCGGCAAACGATGCAAGGAAATCGGCATACGGAAAGTTTCCGGCGCGAACCGTTCCGATATTATGATCCAGTTTCTGGCCGAGTCCATGACGCAAACCCTGATCGCAGGCATCCTCGCTGTTTTCGCGGTAATGGCTTTACTGCCTGAATTTAACAGCCTGTCCGGGAAAAAACTGGAAATGGACGTATTCAATAATTGGGCGCTGTTAATCACGCTACTGGGTATTGTGCTGATCACCGGTTTGCTTTCTGGCGGATATCCTGCGCTGGTGATTTCGGCGTTTCAGCCCATAAAAGTATTCCGTGGAACCGCTTCCGCGGCATCGTCCAGATCCATGCTCCGAAGAACCCTGGTCACATTTCAGTTTGTCGTAGCAATTACGCTGACGATCGGCACCTGGATTGTTTATGATCAGATAACCTATATACAGAAAAAGGATCTGGGCTACAATCGTGAACAAATTGTAACCCTTCGCATGAGCGACGAATTGCTGAATAAATACGAATCGTTCAAAAACGAAATTCTCGGTAACACAAATATACTCAGCGTCACCCGCGCGAATAACGCGCCCACGAATGTCGGAAACATCAATCCGGTGTACTGGGAAGGCCGCGGACCGGATCAGTATGAAATGATGAATTTTATCTGCACGGACAGAGATTATATTGAGACGTTCCGGATGGAAATCGTACAGGGCAGGAATTTTTCAAGAGAATTAGCCACGGATTCACAGAATTATATCGTGAACGAGGAAGCCGTGAAATTCATGCAAATGGATCATCCGGTGGGAAAACTGTTTTCTATCTGGCAAAACGAAGGGCGCATCGTCGGCGTGGTAAAGAATTTTCACGCGTCGCCACTGCGGGACCCGATCAAACCGGTGGCTATTACCCTGCTCCCCAACTGGACGCCAAGACGCCTGTTTATAAAAATCAGACCGGAGAACCTCCATGAAACGATTGACTACATGAAAAAGGTTTGGATGAAATATACTCCGAATCATCCGTTTGATTATTGGTTTTTAGACGACATCTTCAACCGGTATTACCAGTCGGAAATGCAGATGAGCCGTCTGTTTAGGTACTTCGCGGCGCTCACGATTTTTATTTCCTGTCTGGGACTGCTGGGATTGGTTTCATTCATGGCGGAGCAAAAGACCAAGGAGATCGGCATCCGCAAGGCGCTGGGAGCCACCGTCGGGAACATGGTATATCTGCTTTCAAAGGAATTTATCCTGCTGATCGCAACGGCAAACGTGATCGCCTGGCCTCTGGCGTATTTCGCGATGAATCATTGGCTGCAGGGATTCGCGTATCACACGGAACCCGGCATTATTCTTTATGTTTTTTCCGCGTTGCTTGTTTTTCTTATCGCCATTATCACGGTCAGTTATCAGGCGATCAAAGCGGCGCGGGCGAATCCGGTGGAAAGCCTGAGGTATGAATGAAAGGAACCCTTATGCTAAACACTATATTTAAAATCACGCTGCGCAATCTGCGGCGTAACAAAGGATATTCTTTTATTAATATCGCAGGATTAGCGATAGGGATCGCCTGCTGCATTCTGATATTTATCTGGGTTCAGGATGAACTCAGTTATGAAAGCCAGCACCTCAAAGGGGCGCGGATTTATCAGATCAACAAAAAATACGAAGTTGGCGACAAGACCGATTATAATCCGTCCACGCCCTATCCGTTGGCGGACGCCGTTTCGGCGCGCTTCGCTGAAACCGAATATGCGGTACGGCTGGTCAATTCCAATACGCTGATCCGGCATGACGACCGGCTGTTTTATGAGCGGGTCTGTTTCGCCGATACCTCAATATTCAGAATGCTTACTTATCATTTCCTTAAGGGAGACCCGCTGACGGCATTATCGCATCCGAATTCCATGGTACTTACTGAAGAAATGAGCAGGAAATATTTCGGTGAAGAGAATCCGATGGGTCAAAAGCTGGTCGTTAATAACCGTGACGAATTTACTGTGACCGGTGTGGTGGAAAACATTCGTCCCAATACAGAGTTTCGTCATACGATGTTCGCGTCCCTGTCGTATAAAATCTCCGGGAAAAATACGGACACCTGGCATGAACACTGGTTCCAGACTTTTGTCCTTCTGAAGGAAAACACCGATGTATCGGCGTATGAGGCCAAGCTGACCTCGCTGATCAGGGAAAAACTGCCGGATGAAAAATCTCTGGAACTGCAGCTGCAGTCGCTGAAAGACCGGCATTTGTATTCGGTTTCCGGCGAGCCGGTGCGGATGAAATTCGTGTATTTCTTTTCGCTGATCGCGGGGATCGTTCTCGTGATTGCCGGCATCAATTATACGAATTTATCCACGGCGCGCGCCTCACGGAGAGCGAAGGAAGTCGGTATCCGTAAAGTGGCCGGTGCCGGGCGCCGCCAGTTGCTTTCTCAGTTTTTCTGTGAATCGGCCATACATGCCGGATTCGCTCTGATCCTGGCGCTCGTCATTGTCTGGCTTTTCATGCCCGTCTTCAACAGCCTGACGGAAAAAATGCTCACCCTGGATTTTTCCGATGTTTCGATTATTGCGTTTTTACTGTTTGCCGCCGGGGCTGTTAGTCTGATTGCCGGAAGTTATCCAGCCGTGCTTTTATCGTCGATGATTCCTGTGAAGGTTCTGAAAGGAAACCCGGGTTTCGGAGCGAAGGGATCGCGTTTCCGCCGGGCGCTGGTTATCGCCCAGTTCAGCCTGTCGGTCATGGTCATCGTGGGCGCCGTCGTGATCCATTCCCAGCTCAGTTATATGCGCAGCAGGGATATGGGGATCAATACTGAAAATCTGGTTTACTTGCGGATAAATAATGATGTTTCGGCCAAATATGACGTTTTTAAAAACCGCCTGCTGAAACAACCGGGTATTCAGAGCGTTACTCGGGTTTCTGAACTGCCGACGGAAACCTGGTCGCTGATGAGAGGGATTACGTGGCCGGGAAAAACTTCAGAGGGCGGAACGGCGTTCGCGTTCGCGGCCGTGGATCATGATTATGTGAAAACGTTAAAACTGAAAATTTCCGCCGGAAGGGATTTCTCGGAGAACTACGCATCGGACTCGGCCGGCATCCTTATCAACCGGAAAGCGGCGGAAGTAATGAATATGAATGATCCTCTCGGCAAGACGATCCGCTCAGGCGATGAAGTCCTCGGTACAGTCATCGGCGTGACAGAGGATTTCAACTTCCTCCCGATGACTTATGAAATGGAACCCATGGTGATGCTGATCCAGCCGGAATATTACGGTTATATCCTGGTGAAAATATCAGGGGAGAATATCCAGGAATCCGTCAATATCCTGGCTGCGGTTTGGAAAGAAACGGCACCGCATTTTCCGTTCGAATATCATTTCGTGGATGAGCGGTTTGAGAAACTGTATAACGATGAAATCAGGGCTGGAACGCTGTTCGGCTATTTTGTTATTCTCGCCCTTATCCTCTCCTGCCTCGGACTATTCGGCCTGGCTTCGTTCATGGCCGAACAACGTACAAAAGAAATCGGTATCCGGAAGATTCTGGGATCATCTGTGGCGTCGATCATCTTTCTTACTACAAAAGAGTTCGTCGGTTGGGTTCTTATTGCCAACCTGATCGCGTGGCCGGTTGCTTATTTTGCCATGCGGCTATGGCTGCAGGATTTCGCGTACCGTATCGACGTCAGCATCGGAATTTTTGCGGTAACAGGAATCATAACATTAGCCATCGCTCTCGCGACCGTCGGCTATCAGGCCGTGAAGTCAGCGACGGTGAATCCGGTGAAAAGTCTGAGATATGAATAGAAAATCAACAAACCGAAGAATGCAATGTCTCGATTTTCAATGTGTCCTCATGAACATGCGGATAAAGGGATTACAACCTTCAGACAATGATAAAACAACGGGAGGATCCTGTCTGATTGGACTCATTTTAGTGATAAACGCTGAACAGGAACCGCCTCCGCAGTTGTGGATTCATGCGACGAATCCCCGGGAACAGCGTCTGTAAAGGTTTTATCAAAGTTCCGGAAGGAAGTCAAGATGATTGCATTATGCAGATTTCAAACCGGGTTATAACAAGTAAATATTGTTTACGCGGCATTCTGATATCATGCGGTCAGGCCAAATGCTGACCTGGATCTCCCCGATATGGGCTTTTCGGAGAAAATACATGCACAGCCTTGACTGGCCGATGCCTCCGCCGATGGACGGGGGGAACTCGTTATTCAGCAGGCGTTTGTGAAAGTACAGTTCTTTTCGTCCGGATTGTCGTTGAGCGGTTAACTGCTGTATCAGAGATTGAGGATTCACGCGTATGCCCATGGAGGAAATTTCATACGCACAACGCAATACCGGATTCCAGATCAGGATGTCTCCGTTAAGTCCTTTGTACACGTTAACCGTCGGAGTGGTCCAGTCGTCATAATCCGGAGCGCGGCCATCATGGGGCTTTCCGTCGGTCAGGGGAGCGCCAATGCCGATGATAAAAACCGCGCCATGTTCTTCGGTGATTTTATCTTCCCTTTCTTTCGGTGTGAAGCCCGGATATATCGCAAGCAGTTCCTCAGAATGGATAAAAGTGATCTTTTGAGGAAGAATAGGTTCCAGCTGATGATAATTGTCATACATGAAAAATTCCGTCCGCTTGATCACGTTGTAAATTTTCGTGACGACTTCCTTGAGAAAATCCAGCGTACGTTCCTCCGGGGATATGGTTCGTTCCCAGTCCCACTGATCCACGTACAGAGAATGGATATTGTCGAGTTCTTCGTCGGCGCGGATGGCGTTCATGTCCGTATAAAGGCCGTATCCCGGCCCGAAACCCAGGTCAGCGAGCATCATGCGTTTCCATTTTGCCAGTGAATGAACGATTTCTGCGGGTGTATCATTCAGGTCCCTGATCGGGAAACGTACAGGCCTTTCGGTGCCGTTCAGGTCGTCGTTCAGGCCTGTTCCGCTCCTGACAAACAAAGGCGCCGTGATTCGGGTCAGGTTCAGCTCCGTCGCAATATTCAGCTGGAAAAAATCTTTGATCTGTTTAATCGCTTTCTCGGTGGTTTTCACGTTCAGCAAAGCATGATAGCCTTCGGGAATAGTGAATCTGGACATAGCGGTTCCTGAATAAAGGACAAAATGGTTATTCATACAGAATAATAAAAAGAACTGATTGAAAAAAGAGAAAAAACTATCGTTCAAACCGGTATAGGATCATGGTAATTGTCTGATCGCAGGTCAGAGACAGGATTTTTTACTTTGAAACTATTCATAAACCAAGTATATTAGTTTTAATCTGATAATGAAAGTTATCATTCAAGGAATTCTGCCCGAAAACAGTTTGATTCTTAATTGTTCAGACAGAACAAATTACAAAACCAGTCTTGATGTAAGGAACGGAAAGACTCATTTCATTTGAATTATTTTCCTGGTGAACCGCTCTTATGAAACGGAAACCAAATAAAATAGCGGCACAAGAAAAAGGACTCCGGACCGAGGCGCATTATCGTTACCTGTTCGAGCAGAATCCGCAGCCCATGCTTGTCTATGAACTGAGCAGCCTTTACATTGTTGCCGTGAATGACGCCTTCATTTCCCATTACGGATATTCCCGCGCGGAAGCTATGGACATGAAGCTGCCGGATCTTTACCCGGCTAACGAAAAACAGCCGATCGCGGAACTGACCACAAAGTTGCAGGGGCATGCATATGCAGGTGAATGGCATCATCTGAAAAAAAACGGCTCCGTCATTACCATTGAAGCCCGTTCTCATCAGTTTCTTTTTAACGGAAGGACGTGCCGGATTGCCGTCATACATGATATCACCGAACGAAAAAGGGCCGAGGCTGAACTGGATTTGTATCGCCAGCGTCTTGAAGCCATGGTCCAGGAAAGAACCGCAGATCTTGAAATCGCGAAAGAACGGGCTGTATCTGCCGACAGGCTCAAATCGGCTTTTCTGGCCACCATGTCGCACGAACTCCGGACGCCGCTGAATTCCATCATTGGTTTCACGGGTATTCTCCTGAAAGGTATCGCCGGCCCTCTGAATGAAGAGCAAGCCAAACAGCTGAATATGGCCAAAGAAAGCGCCATGCATCTGCTTGACCTCATTAACGATGTGCTGGATATTTCCAAAATCGAAGCCGGCCAGCTGACGGTCTCTGTCAAAAACTTCGACATTCGGCAAGCCCTGCAAAAGGCCATTCTGTCGTTTCAGCCCGTCGCAGAAAAAAAGAATCTGAAGCTGAATCAGAATATCGCGCCGGAAATCCGGTTGATTCACAGCGATGAAAGGCGTGTCGAACAGATTATCAACAATCTTATCAATAACGCCATAAAGTTTACTGATCAGGGTTACGTGAACGTAGAATGCTTCTCAGACGGGATTAATATTATCATCCGGGTTATGGACACCGGAATCGGCATCAACCGGGAATACCTGGACCGGCTCTTCAAGCCTTTCAGCCAGATTGATACGGGTCTCGCCCGCAATCATGACGGAACGGGCCTGGGGCTTTCTATCAGCCAGAAACTGGCTGAAAAACTTGGCGGAGTGATAACGGTATCGAGCGAAGAAGGGATCGGCAGCAACTTTACCTTAACCCTGCCGGCAATCCCCGATGAATGTCAGTCCGATGATGGAGGTTCCAATGGGTAAAAAAATATTGATTATCGAGGACAATGAACAGAATATGTACATGCTCACTTATCTTCTTGAGAACGGAGGATACACCGTAATCAAGGCCTATAACGGTTTTCTGGGAATCCGCGCGGCTGTGCAACACAAGCCCGACATCATCCTTCTGGATATCCAGCTTCCGGAAATGGACGGCTATACCGTCGCGGTTAAGTTAAGAGAGCTGCCGGAAATGAAAAACACTCCTATCATTGCGGTAACCTCCTATGCCATGCCGGGCGACCGTGAAAAGGCTGTGGAATCAGGCGCTACCGGTTATATTGAAAAACCCATCAATCCCGATACTTTTATTTCGCAAATGGAGTCCTTTATTTCTGAACCTTATACAATCAAAGGAACCAAACGATATGAACATCCTGATCGTTGATGATAATCCGCTCAATTCTTATCTGCTCGAATCCCTGCTGAAAAGCAGCGGCTATGAAGCCTTTTCAGCCCGAAACGGCAAAGAGGCGCTTCATCTTGCGAGAAAGGGCCGGTTTGATTTGATCATCTCCGATGTCCTGATGCCGGAGATGGACGGATTCTGTCTTTGCCGAGAATGTAAGAAGGACGATTTCTTGAAACAAATCCCGTTCATTTTCTATACAGCTACCTATACCGAACCAAAGGACGAGATATTCGCGCTAAGCCTTGGAGCGGATAAATATATTCACAAGCCTCAGGATCCTGAAGTGTTTATTGGGATCGTTCATCAGGTTCTGGATGAAGTCGGAAAAAACATGATTTCCCTCCATCCTCCGCCGGCAGTGCCGGAAGAAGTGGTTCTGAAGGAATATAATGCGACACTGATCCGGAAATTAGAAGACAAAATGCAGCAAACGGAAGATAATGAGCGTACACTCCGGAATTATATTTTGGAACTTGAAAAGAGCATTGAAGCCAGAAAAATCGCGGAAGAGGCCCTGAAAAACAGCGAACGGCAGTTTCGCATACTGACCGAGACGGCCCCGGTAGGCATTTTCCGCACCGATATTAACGGCGAGACAACTTATGTCAATCCCAGCTGGTGCTCGATTTCCAGGATCAGTTATAATGACGCGCTGAACAACGGTTGGCTGAATGCGGTTCATCCCGACGACCGGGACCTTCTGTCGGAAAACTGGAAAAAGGCGGTCCGTAACCGTTCCGTTTCAAAAACCGAATACCGTTTTCTGCGGAAAGACGGAACCATAGCCTGGGTCAGCGGGCAGGCGGTGCCACAAACCGATCCGGACGGAACCCTGACCGGATATATCGGCGTTATTTATGATATTACGGCCAGTAAAAAAGCGGAAGAAGAAATCCGGAAAATGAATGATGACCTCGAGCGGCGCGTAGAAGAAAGAACTGCCCAGCTCAGGGCCGCTAACAGGGAGCTTGAGGCGTTCAGCTATTCGGTTTCTCACGATCTTCGTTCTCCCTTGCAGCTGGTAGAAGGATACACTTCGATTTTGTTTGAGGAATGCGATTCTTCGTTTCATGAAAGAGCTAAGGAGGATGTTGTACGTATCCAGAACGCCTGCAGGAAAATGGCTTCCATCATTGACGGTTTGCTGAAATTATCAAAAATCTCCCGAGCTGAAATCAATCATCAGTTTGTCAGCCTGAGCCGGATGGCGGAAGAAATTATATCCGAGCTGATGAGAGGCCAAACCCCGCACGATATTGAATGGGTGATCGAGCCTGATCTCAGCGCCAAAGGCGATCCGGATCTTCTGCGCATCGTTCTTACCAATCTTTTCAGCAACGCGTTAAAATTTTCAGGTCGTAAGAACCGTCCGGTCATTGAATTCAGGAAGACGCTGAATGACGGCAAAACCGTGTTCTTTGTCCGGGATAACGGCGCCGGTTTTGACATGAAAAATGCGGATAAGCTGTTTACTGCATTTCATCGTCTGCATTCACCCAGTGAGTTTGACGGGACCGGCATCGGATTGGCAACGGTTCAGAGGATTATTCTTCGCCATGGCGGTTCCCTATGGGCGAAAGGCGAGTCTGGCAAAGGCGCCACTGTTTATTTCACGATCCCTGAAACTCCGGATTGATTTTTCCGTATATACCTAATTGCAGGTTGTCAGAATTCAAAACGAGGCATATGGTAATCAGATATGATTTGTTCGGTTCATGACTACCCATACCCGTACATCAGACATGCCTGTTGAGTCAGTCTCAGCAGTGAAATAATAACGCACAAACCGTTTTATCCAACAGTATTTTGATATTCCCATGCAAAAAGTGAATTCCCGCATCCTCATCATCGACGACAACGAAGACGTACTGCTGGCGGCGAAGCTTCTGCTGAAACCTTATGTCGCCTCTGTCCGTACGGAAAAAGATCCCGCCATGATTCCACGGCTGCTTGATTCGGAAACGTTTGACGTGATCTTTCTCGACATGAATTTCACCCAGGACATGACCAGCGGGAAAGAAGGGTTTTTCTGGCTGAACGAAATCCTGAAACAGGATCCGTCGGCGGTGGTGATCCTGATTACGGCGTTCGGCGATGTGGATACGGCGGTGAGGGCCATCAAGGAAGGCGCGACGGACTTCGTGCTTAAGCCCTGGCAGAATGAGAAATTTCTCGCCACGCTTTCGACGGCGATCAAGCTTCGTGAATCGCGAACCGAACTGGAAAAATTACGTTCACGCCAGCATCAGCTAAGCGCGGATATGGATTCGGCGTTCCACGAACTGATCGGCAAATCGGAACCGATGCAGGCCGTGTTTTCGACTATCCAGAAAGTCGCCACGACGGACGCGAATGTACTGATTCTCGGGGAGAACGGAACGGGGAAAGAACTCGTTGCCCGGGCGCTTCACAAGAAATCGAAACGCGCTGATGACGTGTTTATTAGCATCGACATGGGCGCGCTGACGCCGACGCTTTTTGAAAGTGAACTCTTCGGGCATGTGAAAGGCGCCTTCACCGATGCGAAAGACGAGCGTGCGGGCCGTTTTGAAATCGCTTCGGGCGGCACCCTGTTTCTCGATGAGATCGGGAATATTCCCCCGGAATTGCAGGCGAAACTGCTGACCGTACTGCAGAAACGTGAAGTGACCCGTGTCGGTTCCAATAAGCCCAAGCCGATCGACATCCGCCTCATCTGCGCGACGAATACGCCGATTCATCAGTACGCGGGCGAGAAAAAATTCCGGCAGGATCTTCTGTACCGCATCAACACCGTCGAGATCCATATCCCTCCGCTCCGGGAAAGAAAAGATGATATTCCCCTGTTAGCAGAGTATTTTCTGTCCGTATTTTCCCGGAAATACAATAAGCCATGCGTTCAGTTCGATTCCGGATCCGTTTTTAAACTGACCAATTATTCCTGGCCCGGGAATGTACGGGAACTGCAGCATGCCGTGGAGCGGGCCGTCATTTTATGCGACGGGGACTTGCTCATGCCCGGCGATTTCATGTTCAGCGCCGGGACGGCAAGCGATTTCGACGAACTGCAAAGTTATAACCTGGATGAAACCGAAAAAAACATCATCGTGAAAGCGCTGCTCAAACATAACGGGAATATCACTCATGCGGCCAATGAGATGGGAATTACACGAACCGCGCTGTACCGGCGGATGAAAAAATATCATCTGTAAGTAATTACCCGCGATGTACGAAAGATCAGCGACGATTCACGTATCTGTCCATTCAGAAGAACAAAGCCTGTACGGGCATTCATGAAGAATTTCCGCATAAATATCCTCCTCCGTGTTGCTTTACTGGCCGCCACGATCGGTCCGGGATCGTATCTTGTGCTGGAAACCGGCCTTACGGCCTTAGCCGTTCTGACAGGCATTATCACCCTGATTGTCATTTATGATTTGTTCCGTTATATCGACGTCATCAACGGGGAGGTACGGAATTTCCTGGAGGCTATTCAGTATTCTGATTTTTCCATGCATTCGAGGCTTCACATGCTGGGTGGATCTTTCAGGACGCTGTCCGCGCAGATCAACAAAGTCATGGACCAGTTTCAGAACGCCCGCAAAGAAAAAGAAGAACAATATCTATATCTGCAAATGGTCATTCAGCATATCGGCGTGGGGCTGATCACATTCGATATCAACGGAAAAGTGGAGTTGATCAATCATGCTGCGAAAAAAATACTCAGGATAAAAACGATTAATCAAATTCAGGCTTTGGACGAAACGATATCCGGTTTTGGCGCTTACCTGATTGGCATGCCCGTACGGAAAAAACAAATCTACAAGGCGGTTTTTTCGGATGATATGATCCAGATGCTGCTTTTCGCGACTGAGTTCAGAATGCGGGACCGGAATCTTAAAATGATCATCCTTCAGAATATCCAGAGCGAACTGGAAGAGAAAGAACTGGATGCCTGGCAGAAGCTGATCCGTGTATTGACGCATGAAATCATCAACTCCATCACGCCGATTTCATCGATGACGGGAACGGTTCAGCAGCTGGTCAGAGACAATGTCGCGTCGGATGCATCCGTCAACCGGGAAGCGGTTCATGATGTGCTGACCGCTCTGTGTGCCATTCAGAAGCGAAGCGAAGGCATGGTCGCCTTTGTGGAAAAATTCAGGAACCTGACAAAAGTTCCGCAGCCCAATTTCAGGACGTTTGCCCTGCTTCAGCTGTTTGACCGGATCCGTATCCTGATGAGCGCAATACTGAAAGAGAGGGGGATTCACTTCATTTCCCGTGTAACGCCTGACAATCTTGAACTGACGGCCGATCCGAACCTGATTGAGCAGGTGATTATCAATCTCATCCATAACGCTGTTCAGGCCTTACGGGATATTCCCGGCGGAAAAATTGAATTGACAGCCTTGATTGATGAAACAGGTAAAGTCGTGATATCCGTTCTGGATAACGGACCGGGCATTCCGGAGGACATTCAGGAAAAAATATTCATCCCTTTCTTTACCACCCGGCAGGACGGATCGGGAATCGGGCTCAGCCTGTCACGCCAGATCATGAGGGCGCACGGCGGAAGCATTAAGGTGAATTCAGCTCCGAATCAGGAAACGGTATTCACGCTCAGGTTTTGATGACCGCATGAGAGCCGGCCAGACTGCATTTTCCGGTGATCTTTTTTACAATGTCTTCAGATACATCAGCGATGCAACCGTCATCCAGATTACCGGGCCCATAAGTGCCAGAAACCATAATGCCATGATCACGACGGGCGATGATATCGTTACCATACCAAAGTAGATCAGGGCGAATATCAATATTGACAAAACAATAATCATCGTTCCGGCACAGATCATTTTTTGACCCGCAAACTTGTTGGCCGGATACCATATTTTTTCATCTGATAGCGTTTTACCTGTCCGGAAACCGTACCATACATTTGGTTTGATTTTCTCCTTAACCATCGGCACGGCCAGTCCGATAATCAGTAATCCGATACCGATACTGACTAGAAAAATGAATTCCATGTTAACCTCCATTTTTATAGTTTAATATTGACCGGCAAGATACAGAAAACACAGGCATTTTTTGGTCATTGTGTGTCTTGTAGTCTTGTGAGAAAACATATTCACACGGAGACACGGCGATCACAGGGTTTTAATGTTCATTGAGTACTCTGCGGCTCTGTGTGATTCATCTTTTTTAACAGTATACCGGATTTATCGTCCCGTATGCGCCGCATTGCGGACAGATGTCCGTCCGTTCGGGATATTCCTTTCCGCACGACGCGCATTTGAATTTGGTTGGTTTTTTCTCTACTGTAACCGGCGTCTCAACCGGTTTTTCTTTTTTAATCAGCCTTACCAGAAACGGTTCCTTGCCGAGAAACAGCAGTTCTCCGTCCGCTAAAACTTGTCTGGGATGTGCTTTACAGTCGATTTTGATGACGCCGACGAATGTCCCGTTGGTCGAGCCGAGATCAGTGATGACATAGCCGCTGTTTTCAAAATCAATCTGTGCGTGTTTCCGGCTGACCTGCTGGACGGCGGACAGGATTTCCTTGCCGGCAGATTCCCGTCCGATCACGGTTTGTGCAGTATGACTGATTCTGATAACTGCACCGGTTTTCTGGCAGATCAGTTCCAAGCCATCGTATTCCTTATCGGGAGAGATTTCTGTACGGGTTGACACAGCTGGTTCGGTTAGCGGTACGGGCAGCAGATGGTCAATGAACGAATTGCAATTTCCGCATGTTTTCGGCTTCGGTTCCGAATCGTCGAACACAATTGATTCACCGCAGTAGTCACAGATGATTTTCAGTTTCATACAAATTCCGTTTTGATTCCCGTTTTGAATAATTCATCAAGAATTGATTGCGGATCGTTTTTCCCGGGTATGCCGGTGAGGAAAATTTCTTTATCATCGCCGACGTGAACCGACCATGGCATTTTTTCCGGTGGGATATCGGTTTCTGTAATTACTCCGTTATCAATCTTGTACAGCCGTTGATTAGCTGAGCCGCGCATACATTCATTCTGATTCATCTCATGAATATAACGCCCATCGAGTAAATAATCGATACAGTTTATGAAAAGCCGGTCGGCGTGATCGCGCTTGATTTCTTCCAGGGAATATCCCGAGTAAACGAATATATTCAGTTTTGTTTTTAATTTGACAAATGAGCAGAAGGCGATCATCGGCTCGTACTGATTGAACGGTTCTCCGCCGGAAATTGTGATTCCGTCGTAATCCTGAGCAAGATTGATTATCTTCTGAAGCAGCCATTCAACCGGAACGGATTTACCGCCATCCGTTTTCCACAGCGACGGATTCACGCAGCCCGGACACGCAAGCCCGCATCCCTGTGTCCAGACGACGATCCGCTTCCCGGGACCCAGATTATAAACGGGATATTGTATGCGGTTTAACTGCCAGTGCATTGAAACGTTACCTTATTGTTGTTCTTTTCGTCGACGAACACACGGAAATTCAGGTTCTCTGTTTTATTCTGCTCGAACATGAAATTCACCATTTCGTTCTTGATATGCGTTTCCACGCGGTTATTGATCCCGCGCCCGCCGTTGAGGAGATTGTCCTTGATATAATATTTGCGGAACAGTTCGACGAACGCGTCGTCGAAATCAAAAAAGCAGTTCTTCTGTTTCTTCAGGTTGTACTGGATGGTTTTCAGGACTTTCAGAAGAATCAGCTTATCGACATCCGGACGGATGAAATCGAATACGACGAAATTATCGCCGAACCGGTTGAGGATTTCCGGACGGTTGAGTTTAGCGTTGAAGAACTGACGAATTTCGTTCATGATGCGGTCGGACATTTCTTCGTAGGAATGGTCGGTAGTGATGTTGGGAGCGCGCCGTCCGAGGCCGTCTTCGGTATAAACACCGAGGTTACTCGTGAAAATAATCAGCGATTCGCCGAAATACACCGTCTCGCCCTTGCCGTCGGTCAACCGGCCGTCGTCGAGGATTTGCAGGAACTTGTCAAAAACGATCGGGTGCGCCTTTTCAATCTCGTCGAAGAGGATGATGGAGAACGGCTTTTCTTTGATTTTGCGCGTGAGCTGTCCGCCTTCGGCGTAACCTACGTAACCCGGAGGCGATCCGATAAGCTTGACGTCGGAGTTGCTGTCGTTGTATTCGCTCATGTCGAACCGGAGAATCGCGTCCTCGTCATTGAAGATCAGCTCCGCGAGCGATTTGGCAAGTTCGGTCTTGCCGACGCCCGTCGGGCCGGCGAAAAACAGTACACCCTTAGGTTTGTTCTTCGGTTTGTTCTGGTCGATGGCATGCAGGCCGAGTTTCGCGCGCCGCACGATTTCAACGGATTTCCTGATCGCGAGTTCCTGTCCCATCACGCGTTTTCGGAGTTCTTTGTCGGCGTTGTCGATTTTTGCTTTGTCGAGTTCTTCCCAGAAATTCTCTTTCGTGCCGTACTTGAACAGATCAATGATTTTCTTGATGTCGTTCACGTGGATTTTTTCGTGATTGGAAATCGTGATCAGGTTTTCCATTTCGCGGCTTGTGAACCCGTCGGTGAGATCGGTGAAAAGGCCGTGAATATCTTTCGGTTCTTCGACGTTTCCCTCGCGGAAAAATCGTCCGGACTGGATCTGGAAAAACCGCCGGCGTTCCTTTTTATCGGGACGTTTCACCTCGATGCCTTTGGTGAGCGGATTTTCCAGCAGCAGCCAGCTCGGGATGTCGTTGAGTTTATCACAGACGAAGATCAGCAAACTGCGGTTGCCGCGCTTGTCGGGGAACACGCGCGCGTCCAGGGCCGATTTGACCATCTTCATGAAATGCTGGCGCTCGCACTCGTTCAGCAAGTTCGGATCGGTATGAAAACGCGAGGTGAAGTTGATAATCCCGGCAGCTAATCTTTTGTTGTTCGACACCAGGATGCGGAGAAACGTCAGTGTGTCGGCCAGCGAACCCTTGATGGCGTCGAGATTTGCGGTGCGAAGGTCTTTAGTGATTCCGGGCCGGTCATCCTCGAGAAATTTCATGATCGTGTTCGGATTGACTGCCGGGTCGGAAGTCTCTAAGGCGATGCCGTCAATCAGGTCGTAATACGTGACAATCTCATAGCCTTCGCTTTTCAGGTACAGCGTAAGGATGTGTTTGAGTTCGTTGAATTTCGCCCACTGAAGTTTCTCAGCGTTTTCCGCCGAATGATAGTTGACGGGATAATAAAAGCAGTCGTAGACATTCCCGTACAGGTAGATCTGCGGCATCAGCACCTGGAAACGCCTGAATTCCTGCAGCCACACGGGCAATATCGTCGAGTTCACGGATTCCATCGTTTACTCCTGTCGTTTGAGGGTTCGTTCTTTCGGTTGGGTTTTGTTCGAGCGCCGCTGTTCCGCCGATTCAAGCCGGGTTTTCAGTTTCGCGGGGATCCGGATCAGCGCCGATTCCGACACTTCTTTTTCCTGGGTCAGTCCGACGTTCAGTCCCGCCGCGGCGAGTTCGGTGAGCATGGTGCGGAAATCCGTGCAGGTCGAAGTCATTTCAGACAATTTTTGCTGTGTTTGGCCGATGCCGAGATCTTTCTTTTCGTCCGGAATGAGGAAGTTGTAAAGGAAAGTTCCGTCCTCGTTGAACCGCAGGTTCAGAAAATTGGTCTGTCCGGGGATTTTCATCAGGAAATCGCTTTCCTTTTCGAAGTCAATCACCTCCGATTCCTCGATGACTTCATACCGGCGGATGCGCAGGCTCTCGATGATCTGGGACTTGACGTACTGATGTTCCTTCTGACGGATGAGTTCCTGACTGGTAAGCATTTCATTTTGTTTCAGAAACTTCCCGGCTTTCATTTCGATATCCTGAATTTCATTGTCCCCGATTTTTTCCCGTTCGATCAGCGACAGTGCATTTGCAATGAGTTCCCGCTGCAGATGGGCGGAGGCGGGATGGATCGACGCAAGATTCAGTCTTGCGAGTATTTTCTTTACGGCTTGTTTCAGGAGCAGGGTTTTTTCCGTTTGCCGGATGTCTTCGATGAGTTCAATATAGAAATATTCCTCGCAGAATGTTTTGCTTTTCAGAAGCTTGTCCAGCCGTTGTTTGTACAGATAGGCCTGATGGGGATTTTCAGCTTCCGCGATCAGTCCGTTTATTTGCCGGACGCGTTTATCGATGCCGGCGGGAGTCTTTTTAACGGTTTCTTGGACCGGCAAAGGCGGTTGCATTTTCGTTACGATGCCTGCGATCGCGTTTTCCGTATTTTCAACTTTATGGTGCAGTTGTGCGAACAGCTGTTTTTTCTTTTTTCTGAAATTCAGTTCGAACGGCGGTACGGGCTCATCCAGCGTGATTGTATCTACGGAAGCAACCGCCAGCGCGGATTTCTCCGGCTGATCTTTCACGGAATATTTTTCAATAATCGCGCAAGCCGCGATTTTGCGGTCGCTGACGGCCTTCTTGAAAGCCTGTACCGTCTGGCCGTATTCTATGTAGGCGTCGTAATCTTCCCGTTTTTGTTCAAATTGATTTTCCGCTATAGCGATCCGGTCGATGAGCGATTTCAGCTCGTTTTGCCTGTTCCGGACTTCCTGCCGGATCGTTTGTTCGGATTTGAACAGGTTAGCCGGAATCGTGTAAGCCTTCAGGGCTTCCGCGAGACGTTCCCGTATATTCTCAGTTTCTTCGGCGGCGCTAATCTCGATGTCCCTGGTTTTATCCGATATTCTCATGTGCGATAATTCGTCAAAACGCATTTGCAGTTCTGCCTGCAGTTTGAAGATCTCCTGCAGGGCGGCGTCCATCTGCGCAGCGAATGTTTTAGGTCCGCTCATGGTTGGTCCGTGTGATTACTGTAAAATTCTGATATCCTTCTTCATGATGTAACCGTATTCCCGGTTCGTGGTGCGGATCAGATACCAGTCTTCGTGTTCGGAGTAAATGTTCAGAGTAACCGGTACCCGGCTGCGCAGGGCTTTTGCGGATGCCGATGGCTCTTTCCGTGCAACGGCATACCGGTTGATAAGCCGGCCTTTTTTAAGGATTTCCTCGTTGACATCGTTTATCTTCAGATATCCTTCGTGGTTTTTATGCCTCACAAGATACCAGCCGCTGTCAACTGCGAGTACGGTGGCGAATTCATCCCGGATGACCGTACCCAGGACGGCATTGGCGTCGGATTTGCCGGCGCGGATGAGCGCTTCGTTTGATTTCGGATAAATATGCATGTTCATCGGGCAGGTGACGTCTGCAGACGGTCTCCAGCCGGGCATCTTCAGGTATCCCGGTAACCCGATCTTTTCGGACTGCGCAAATCCTTCCGAACCCTGATTCCGGACAAGATACCATCCTTTTTTCTCATCGATGATCAGAAGAGAATCTTTGTCAACGATTCTTCCGACAACCGGATCGTCTTCCGAAAGGCCGGTATGCATAAAAACCGGTTTATCATCGTTGATGGATGCGTTTCGTATCAGGACTATGGCATTTAGAGGATTCCTGACTTTAGCCGACGGCGGTGTGTCTTTGAACAGGATGTCCGTAATAAAAATAATCATTAGGACCGGTACCACCGATACGAGAAAAGGCCATATCCGGACACGGCTTGTTTTCATAATATACAATACAGCCGGATTTGCGATCAGCGATAACGCTGCCATAGGCACCGGTGTGATAAACCATACGGCGATCAATGTGACATGAGTTATTACAAATCCGAAAATCCAGCCCAGATTACAACGGCATGCGATCCATGAAGGAATGATGGAAACGAACATCAGGACAGCCATGTTGCCGGCCATCGCAAACACCGTGTTTTCCGATAAACCCAGACCGCTGACATCGAAAGTAAAGGGCAAAATGCCGGATAAGAAGCCTATAGCCGCATGATTTTTATCTATACCGCTAAGATACAAAAGATACAATGGTATGACCGGAAGCAGCATGATGAATGACCGGACCGACTGCATCAGGTCTGACCGGAAAATCCGTTTCTGGCGCTGCTGAATATCGCTGATGAAAGTTTTTTGATAAAGTGTCGTATCCGTATGCAGTTGCTCCAGGGACACGGGTGACCATTTTTTTTCAGGAAGACGCTGGTCGATTTCAGTGTATTTGATGATTTCAGTACAGATCACATCCGGACTTTTCAATGAAAAATCGGATACCGTGACAGAGCCGCTTATGGGTTTTGAATTCAATTCTTCAAGGATGTTCCGGCTCTGTAAAAAATCAGTAAGAGAACCGGTAATTGTATATTTCAGATTGACACGGTCCGAATCCAGCATCGGCGTCCATTTCTCAATATGAACAGCGTTGAGTAGCTGGCCCTTAAAAACATCCAGCAGGAATTCGCTCCGTTCCTTTGCATTCAGAAGAACGCGGTCAGTTTTTTCCAGAAAAATCTTGCGTTCAGCGGAGAGAAACCGGTCTTTCCATAAACCCGGGTTGCCGGCGAAACAGAGCGCGACTTCTTCCAGTGCTGTCATTGTATTTCCGGCAAGATCGCGGAATCCGCGGGCGGGATTGAAATCGTAAAAAATCCGTATCATTCCTTCATCGGTAATCTCTTTTGACAAAAGGTCCCACTGGCCGGTTACAACGGTTAACGGTTCATTCCCGGTGGCGGATTTTTTTAGCGCTTTTTTTAGTTCCTTCTGGCTGGAGGCATTCAACGATTTCACGCCGAAGGCCTTCAGAAACCGCCGGATAATCGCTTGTGCAGCTTTTTTCTTATCGCCCTCCGCCGAATCGGCGTACTGCTCCAGCGCCATGATGAAACTGAACAGCGGCAAATCAGGATTCCTGATGATTTTCCACTGGTCGTCGAGTTCTTTCAGAAAATTCACGGTCAGCGTTTCGATATCATCGGCCTGGAAAACATCATATAACGTTAACAGCTTAACAGGCAGGTCCGGCTGAAAATACCGTAAAATCGCTTCACGGATGAAAAGCTTTCCCTGTTTGGCGGCAATACGCATCAGTTTGTCGAAACTCTGCTTGCTGTCCAGGTCCTGAACCTGGCTGACCCAAGTCAAAAGCAGGTTATATCCCTGCTGATCTTCGATGAGAAACCGGTGCCAATCATCGCCTTTCTGCACGTATTCGAGGAGATCCTCTTCGGTTTCAATTGTTTTTGATCGCAATTTGACCGGCATCACCGAAGGCGCCGCAGCTTTTTTGTAATGCACCGCAACCGATTTCCCCGCCAGCCACAGCGATACTTCTTTTTGTCCCCACCTTTGCTGAATGTCCTGCAACGTCAGTCCGGCGATCAGGTCGCTGAGTCGTTTATATTTCGGATCGTAATCAATGATCGGCTTCTCTGCGGCGCGTCTCTCGTATATCTTTCGTAATGTCTGCTGGTCAATTTTCTCAGGATACAGTAAATGCAGAATGATCATACCGAAGGAATAATAATCGTTCTTCTCCGAAATGATCCCGATGGCCTGCTCCGGCGCGAGATAAAAATCGGTTCCCTTCACCACGGACATGTACGACAATTCTTTCTCCGAACTCTGCTCGAACGTTTTCGCCGAACCGTAATCACCGATGACTAAGTCCTTCTGATTTTCATCGCGGTAAAACACGTTCTGCGGTTTCAGGTCGCAGTGATAAATCCGGTTCTCATGAAGAATCTGAATCCCTTTGAAGATTTCTTTGATGACATGCCGTTCGATGAATTCCGGGGAGTATTTTTCTTTGATATTTTCAACCTTTAACAGATCGCCGCCCTTGGCGAAATCGCTGATTTCATAGCAGAATTGTCCGTTGAATTTCTCCGCGCCGGTTCCGAAATGATGCAGTTTCAGAATGTCGGGGTTGTCAATATCTTTGATTCTCTTCAGAGCTTCTGAATTGGGCTCGTCGTGCGGATCGCGGAAGGGGTAATACAATTTGAGCGCGAAATCGTTTCCGGTATTATCGCGAATCAGGTAAATGACAGCCTCGCCGGTTATCTTTTCGCCTGAAATAATGCTTTCGATCCTGTATTCACCGCCGGCTAAATGAACGGTATCACCGGCGCCCAGATTATGCGCGGTGGTGCGGTCGGTGCGCGAATCCGTCTGCGTGCCGTAGGAAGCGGTTTTTAACGCGTCATCGGAAGATGTCGAATAAACTTTAGTCGCGTTTGTTTTGGAATTATCATCTTTCATGGTTTATCACAGCAATCATTGGAAATTCATTCGATATTATATGCAATTCCTTCGGATATTATATCATTCACTCCCTCACAACATTCACGCTTTTCCGAAGCACGTATCCTTTCCTCGAACGATAATCGAATCCCCGCCGGATACAAAACCAGTCGCCTTCAATGCCAAACACTGAAACACTTTCTCTTACGGGCATCATTTCAAGAACCCTGGAATTCAGAGACGGTTCCGACATCATCGGAACGGCTGAATCCGTCACAACCGCGTAAAACAGCGGTGGTTGAGGGACTAAGCTGTCCTGAATGTATCCCTCGGCATCCTTAAACCGGATGAGGCTCCATCCGTTCTCACGGGCGAGAATGTTAACTGTATCATGAAATTGCAGTAATCCAACCGGCGAGTGACTTTCAGAAGGCCCGGAACGAAAGACCTCCCAGCCTGTCGCGCGGGCAGAAACATTCAACGGCTGTTGAACGCCGGTTGAAGGGGGTTTATCCCGGAGGGCTAACTCTCCGGAAAATATTACCACAAAAAAAAGAAGAAGCGATAAAAACAAAGGGATGATTTTAATCCGGAATAATCCGGCCGCGAACATCAGTATCGGCACTCCCAGAAGAGTGAGGCCGGCAAGAGGCAGCGGAAAAAGAAAGGTGAAAGGGCCTAATAATGAAAGCCAGATTACGAGACTGACAATATATCCGGCCAGATATTCTTTTCTAAACGTCAGAATAAGAGCCGGCATAACTGAAAACAGAACCAGAAACGGCAGTCCGAAATTACTCGTTTTGCTTTCCACGACCCATGGATCGTCAAAAGTCATAATGAACGGAGTAAATCCGGAGAGAAAATTGATCAGTTTGAAGCTTTTTTCAAAATAGGCGATACTGATAAAGTAAAAGACAACCACAGGGAAAAGAACGAAAAACGACTGCAGGGTTTGCCATACATGTTTCCGAGTCATCGATTTGCGTTCAGTTTTAACGTTTTCCTTCAGATATTCCTGAAATCGGCTGAAATTTTCCTGTATCATTCCAACCGAGTAGCTCGCCCAGCGGTTTTCGGTGAACATGTACTTTTTATCCAGTTCTTTCAGAAGGGCGGCGCCGAGATCCCATGCGGAAGATGAAAGAAATGACGGCATCACAATCCGGTTACGGTCGACTTCTTCCATCAGTTTCTCTTTGATGCCGTGATCTTCCAGAAACTGATTCGCGTTGCACGTAATCCGGTAAACGATAACTGCCGAAGGACCGTCATGACTAATGGCCGTATCGGGGTATGTCTGGATAATATCAATGTCGAATACGGAATGTTCGCCGAATGCCCTTAACAGAAAATCCTCACGCTTTTTGTTGATGAGCGTCGTAAGGTTTTTATCACGAAGGTAATGATTGCGTTCTTCCTTGAGAAAACGGTCATCCCAGTATTCCGGATGCGCTGCGAACAGCAAGCCGATTTCTTTGATTTCCGAAAAATTATTTCCTTCATTGTCACGGAATGTACGGCCAGGATTGAATTCATAAAACAAATTCACCAAGCCCTCATCCGTAACATCTTTCCGGGGCAGCGTCCAGTCGCTGTCCTGCGGCGCTGAAGAATCGGCTGGCTGATCGGTCCTGTGCTTGAAACAACGGCTGATTCTCTCAAGCACAGACTCAGCGGCTTTCTTTCTCTCGCCTGTAGCCGACCAGATCATTTGTTCCAGCGCTATACCGAATGAAAAAACGTATAAGTCCATATCGCTCAGTCCGGCCTTCCTCCATAACTGATCGAGCTGAACAGTAAATTCCTTGGCGGTTTTTTCAGGATCATCAGTGTGAAACAGGTCGATGTCACTGACAACTTTTACCGGGCTTTCCGGTTTCAAAAAGCGAACCAGCGCTTCCCGGACATGTCCTGCTCCTTGTGGTTTCACGGTTTGAATCAAAGATTCAAACCGCCGCCTGTTTTGCTCTCCCTGCAGACAGCCGATCCATTCAACGAGTTTTACTAATTTCTTTTGTTTTTCAATCAGCAGGCGGAACCATTCTTTTTCAGCGCCGAGAAAATTGATCATGTCATCCGGGGTTTGGAGGATGGTATCGCCGCACTGGATCACATTTGCCGGAGCCGTATTTGTTTTCAGGTTGCGGGATGATTTACCGGTGTTATCGTTTTTATGATCACTCATAATACCCTCTCTATAACAAACTGAAAAGCACAGCCTGAAGAAAACCAAACTATAACGGTCTAAGGTGTTTATTGCCGTTCAGCCGCGGCTGATCACGGCTCCCCGCAATCGCCGTTATTTTCATAAAGCGCCGGAACGTCATTTTCAAAGCCGCTCAATATATAACGAACTTTTCCGGAGGAGCCGCCCAGATCCCATTCGGTCAATCGATATGAATCGTCAAGAAAACAGAATGATAGTTCTTTGGTTTCTCCCGATTGGGAATAGGAATTTTTCACCCGGAGACGGCACCGATCGTTATCGCGGATTATTTCGAGCACTTCATACATATCAGAATCCTGGCCGTAAAATATAATCAGTTTCATGGGTCCGTCAGACGGCTTTGTTATTTTCAGTGTACCGATGCCGGCATAACAATAGTGGTAGATCACCCATTCGCCTTTAACTTCCGTCAGGCGTATCCATTTGGACGATTCCACGCAATCGGTTGAAACGGACTGATCCTGGCAATAAAGATTCGTCCATGATGACAGCGGCAGAAGAATGAATACACATGTCATCGTAATTTTGATGAAGTTCATCATTTCTTTTTATTCTCAAATCCCCATATCTCTGTATAAGACGATTCCGTAAATCCGCTTTTCGTAATATGCTCATATTCGCCGATGATGGTGGCGTAATTCTGGAATAATGTTCCCTGATACGTTACGGTAATCAGTCCGCCGCCGGATGGTTTGGGCTGGGACTTCATCAGTATTGAACCGTCGTCTTTCAGTTCCACGGTAAGATTAGTCATCGTTTTCGCGACTTTGATCTGAGCGGTAATGTTGCCTTGTTTTTCTGCGAATTTGATGCTGGCGGGTTTTTTGCCGGCAACGCCTTCCCATTTTCCGGTGAATAAGGCCGTTTCGGCTTTTTTCATGTCAATGGGCGGATCCACATCTTCAATTTTTTGTTGGGATGAAACCGACCATGCGCCGCTTTCCGGATGAGCGATATCACGGGCTGTTCCCGTGATGGTTACGGTATCTGAGGATAGTTTGCCGGTCAGCGTGTCTAACCCGAAACTGCCGTAACCGCCGACGCGTTTGTAAGACATTCCTTTCATGCTGATCAATCCGCTGTCGCTGATGTCCACGGACAGGACTTCCTTCACGCTGGGCTTGGTGAAATGCGTGTACATCATTTCCGCTGTCAGTACATTGTTCTCTTTCGTAAAAGTCAATACGATCGGCTGATCCATAATTTTTCCGACCCATGTTCTGGACATCAGCGTCTGGGTAATATTATCTTTTATTGACCCTTTCTTGCCGTCCGTCCCGGAGGTACAGCCGAATATTGTCAGAGCGGCGGTTAATACAATTGCAATCAATAACGAACCCGTTACCCTTGAACGTGTCATGGTTTTCATAAATCTCTCCTTGTTAATTTTTATAAACCGGACGTGAATTATTTTTTATTGAACCGTATTCCTGAAATAGAAAGCGTTTGTGGTCGTATAACCGGAGCCGCCCTGCTGATAGTGGCGCTCACAATTCCCAAATAGACCGGTCAGATCATCGGTGATATTGCCGTAATAGGATTCGGTGATGTTGACGCCATCCGAAACCCGTCTCGCGGTAATCGTGATGATGCCCAGGGAACTGACTTCAATTCCCGCTCGGCTGGAGGGGCCTGAAAAATCTTTTCTTCTTTTGTGATATTCATTGAATGTTCCGGAAAGTTTGCCGGATTTTCGTATTACAGACAGCTTGACCTGATTTTCTCCGCTATGACCAATCCAGGGATTTGAAATTAAAACGGAATCGATGACGGAACGGCTGAGATTTGTCGCCGCATGTAAGGTTATTTCTTTTTTATCAGAAAGGGCGTTATTTTTTTGAGATGTTCCGTCCGTAACCTGAGCGGGTTTCGATTGTTCGGCAGTCTGTTTAATGCTTTCCGGCGTTGTATTTACAGTAAGGATCACGGTAAAAACAAGAATGAAAATAAGTACAAGTCCTAAGATGAAGACTTGCGGTTTTTTAAGAATCGAATTACCCGAAAGAGATTCTTTTCGTTCCGGGACTTGTTCACGGGTAATTTCATCCGCCGGTTTTTGCGCGCGGATTTTTTTATCCAGCATATCCAGCGCGCGATCGGGATCACACAGCCGGTTTCCCAGGCCGGGAAGCGTCATTTGTTCCAGCGTCATCAGGATGTTCTCCGGCATATGTCCCAATAGTTTATTCGCGTCGATCTGGCCGGTTTTCGGATTCAGCGGAAACTGCATCGGGTCACAGTGTGTGGCCAATGCCATAAAACATACGCCGAGGCTGTACATGTCCGACGCGGGCACGGACTGACCCATGATCTGCTCGGGCGGCATGTACCCGAACGTGCCGACGGACGTGGACATGCCCGAAGACATCGGATCGATCATATTCTTCACGGAACCGAAATCAACGAGAAACGCTTTTCCCTCATTCAGGATAATATTTTTCGGTGTGATGTCGCGGTGAATCACCGGCGGAACCATGCGGTGCAGGTATTTCAGTATGTGCAGGGACTGGCTCAGGTATTGGCGGAATTCCTTTTCGTCAACCGGTACCTGCTTTTCAATCACCGACTGCATCGTCACGCCTTCAATGAAGGACTGCACGAGACAGAACTGCTTATTATCCGGTTCGGCGAAATAATCGATGTACTTCGGAATTTGCGGGTGGTTCAGTTTTCTTAGCACTTCCGCCTCACGCTCGAACAGTTCGACCATCTTCCAGTCGCTCACGCGGCTCAGGTGCATCTGCTTGAGAATCAATTGCTGTCCCGTTTTTGCGCTGGCAACAAGATACGTTACGCCCATGCCTCCGTGCGCGTATTCACGAATAACGGTATAGGTATCCTTAGGGGATTGAAAAGTTGTCATACCTCAATATCAGAAAGTGATTGCTGTATAAAAATTAGTAAACATAATAATGGTTGTCAACGATTATTACTGTTATCACAAATCGCTGACAATAATCCATAATTGCGATTTTGGATAAAAAAAGGATACGAAAAAAAATACTATTTCTTAATGACGCCCCGTTCCGAGTTCTCAATAAAACGGATGATTTCTTCTGTTTCGGTATTTGTTTCCAAATCTTCCCTGATTCTGTTCAAAGCCGCAGACGTGTTCAGTCCCGAACGATAAAGTATGAAAAAAGCCTTGTCGATATTTTTTATTTGTTCCTGTGAAAAACCGTTTCTTTTCAGTCCTGTGTAATTCAGGCCGGCGAATTTCAGCGGTTCCCCGGCGGCGAGTACATAGGGAGGCACGTCTTTATTGACGCGGTATCCGCCTCCGATGAACGCGTATTTTCCGATTTTCACGAACTGATGCACCGGCACCATTCCCCCGATTCCCGCGAAATCATCGATGGTGACGTGCCCGGCCAGCTGTACGGCGTTCGCGAGTATCACGTTGTTTCCGATATGACAGTCATGCGCGACATGCGAATATGCCATCAGCAAGCAGTTTTTCCCGACCGAGGTGCTGCCCGTCGCTGACGTTCCGCGGTTGATGGTGACAAATTCCCTTATGACGGTGGAATCGTCTACCGTCAATAAAGAATCCTCATACTGAAATTTCAGGTCCTGGGGAATCTGCCCCACCGAGCAGGACTGATACAGCTGACATTTCTTACCGATCCTTGTATAAGGGAAAACATGAGCGTGCGAGCCAACAGAAGATCCCTCGCCGATGATGACATTATTGTCAATGATGGCGTACGGGCCCACGGTCACAGACTGGGCGATGTCCGATTCCGGAGAAATGATGGCGGCAGGGTGGATGTAATGCGTCATTAATTTCCCTGATAATGAAATTGCAGATGTAAAGTAGGATTTTTTTCCAAAAAAAAAACAATTATTCAAATGCCCGCTTGATTTTCCGTATTCGGCAACGTATATTCACGAAATTTTTAGGGCAGTCTATGTTACAACACGTTATTGGCCAGGACATCGCAAAGCATTATTTAATCGGTTCTCACCGGCAGAAACGGCTGGCGCACGCGTACCTGTTGTCCGGCGCGGAAGGCTGGGGAGCTGAGGAACTCGCCCTGGAATTTGCCCGCTACTTATTGTGCGACCGGCCGGACACTCAAAACGCCGAATACTGCGGCGCCTGCCGCTCATGTCTGCAGAGTAAAAAATTCCAGCATCCGGATATGCATTATTATTTTCCCGTATTGAAATCTCTTAACGAAGATGAGATCCGCGAGCTTATCGAGGAAAAAATTTCAGACCTTTATGTCCCCCTGAAAGTCACGGGGGGAAGCATTCACATCGGCGACCCGGAAAACCCCGAAGAAAAATCGATACGCTCGCTGATACGCGAATCATCGGTCAGGTCATTCACGGGAAAAATAAAAATCTTTATTATCACCTTCGCCGATGCCATGAACGCCGAAGCGGCCAACGCATTCCTGAAGATTCTTGAAGAACCGCCCCCTCAGACACTTTTTTTTCTTACGACCTCGCAACCGAACGCTCTGCTTCCCACCATAATTTCCCGGTGTCAGATTGTGCGGCTGACCCAGTTGGCTGAGAGCGAAATCGTAGACGTACTTACCGCTAAGGGCGGACTTGCGGAAGAACAAGCCGTTCTCCTGGCGAGACTGTCGGAGGGTAATTACGCCAGGGCGGTACAGATGCAAAGGGGCAATCTCGAGCCAATACGTGATTGGATGCTGAATTTTCTTCTCGCCGCCGTATCTTCCCGGCCGGCGGATCTTCCCGAATTTCTGGACAAACTGATCCGGGAGTACGGTAAAGACAAAACAACCGCGGTAACGATCCTGCAGCTGATGCTGACCTGGTTTCAGGACACCGCCGCGCTGATAAACTGCGGAAAAGACAAGAGCGCCGTCCTGAGCAGGATAACGAATATCGATAAGGCGGAACGCCTTCAGAAGTTTGCCGGACGATTTCCCGGTATCCCGCTCGCCGAGATCGCCGGAGAGATCGAAAAAGCAGTTGAACTTATATTGAGAAATGTCTATCTTCCGCTGGTATTCACTCAGCTGGGTCTCTCATTGCGAAAGCGCATCATGGAACCGGACAGCGGACAATATTGATCAGAAAGAAGGTATGCAGAACGTTATACAAGTAGAATTCAAAGCCAACCGCAAAGAATATTATTACAATAAAGACTCGTTAGCGGTCAAAAAAAACGATTTTGTGCTGGTTGAAGCCGAGGTGGGGCTGGATATGGGTAAGGTCAGGTTCGGCCCGGATGAAATCGATTCCCAATCCGTTGAGGGAAAAGAACTCAGGTCGGTGATCCGGCTGGCCCTGAACGACGATCTGAATGCGCTGGACGACAACCGCAAGGAGGAAGAAAAGGCGAAAACGGTTATCCGCGAGAAAATAATCAAATTCGGCCTCAAAATGAAACTGGTCGACGCGGAATATCAATTTGACCGCAAACGGCTGGTGTTTTATTTTACAGCGGAAAAACGCGTGGATTTCAGGGCGCTGGTGCGTGAACTGGCCGGCGAGTTTAAAACCCGCATCGAGCTCCGTCAGATAGGCGTCCGGGACGAATCCAAGCGGATCGACGGGTACGGCCCCTGCGGACGGCGCGTCTGTTGCAGCTCTTTCCTGACGGAATTCAAGCCCGTCACCACCGAATCCGCGAAAGACCAGGGTCTGCAGCTGAATCCCTCGAAACTGACCGGAATGTGCGGCCGCCTGAAATGCTGTCTCGGCTATGAACGCGATTTTTATGTATCTACGCTGACACGGCTGCCGAGGGTGGGTACACCCATCAAAACCCAGCGCGGTTCCGGGGAAATCACCAACGTGGATATTATCCGGAATTTTATAACAGTCAGACACGGCGACGGCGAGATGGAAATCATCGCATTGTCAGAAGCCGCGCAGTATCTGAAAATCGACCTGAGCGGCATCATTCCCGGCTCGGAAGATTAAAACGATTATCATCACCCAATCAGGAGATGTTTTATGGACAACTCAGCACTGACCGCTCTCGGCATCGTAAACGTGAAGAACGTGTACCGCAATCTTCCGGTCAATGAGCTCGTGCAGACGGCCATTCTGCGCGGAGAAGGGCAGCTCGCGGCCAACGGCGCGCTCGTAACAAACACCGCCCCTTATTCAGGACGATCGCCCAATGATAAATATGTCGTTGAGGAAAACACTTCCAAAGATAAAATCTGGTGGGGCAACAACAAGAAAATATCTTCGGAGCAATTCGACCGTTTATACAACAAGGCGGTTGCCTATCTACAGAACCGCGATATTTTCGTGTTTGACGGGTTCGCCGGAGCCGATACGACCTTCCGCCTTCCCCTCCGCGTGGTGACTGAATATGCGTGGCATTCCCTGTTTGCCCAAACCCTGTTCGTCCGGCCCACGGATAGCGAACTGAAAAATCACCGGCCGGAATATACCGTGATCAACGTCAACGGACTCAGGGGAATTCCCGAACTAGACGGTCTCGGATCGCAGGCTTTTGTAATTCTAAACTTTGAGAAGAAAATCGTCCTGATCGGCACGACCGGTTATGCCGGTGAAATCAAAAAATCGATTTTTACCGTTATGAATTATCTTCTTCCCCAGAAGAACGTATTCCCGATGCATTGCTCGGCAAATGCCGACGCGCAGGGCAATACGACCCTGTTCTTCGGTTTGTCCGGAACGGGAAAAACGACATTGTCCGCGGACCCTCTGCGCAGACTGATCGGCGATGACGAGCACGGATGGTCGGACAAGGGGGTGTTTAACTTTGAGGGCGGGTGTTACGCGAAGACGATCAAACTTTCGAAGGAAGGGGAGCCGCAGATATGGAACGCCATCCGGTTCGGATCTGTGCTGGAAAACGTAGTGCTGAAAGCCGACGGTTCACCGGATTTCGACTCGGATGCGATCACCGAGAACACTCGTGCGACTTATCCGGTTGAATATATCGACAACTGCATCATCCCAGGCGTTGGCGGCCATCCCAACAATGTATGCTTTCTCGTGTGCGACGCCTTCGGAGTCATGCCTCCGATCAGCCGTCTTTCGCCGACGCAGGCGATGTATCATTTTATTTCAGGTTACACGGCCAAAGTCGCCGGCACCGAAGCGGGACTGACCGAGCCCACTCCGACTTTTTCAACCTGTTTCGGAGCGCCGTTCCTGCCTCTGCATCCGACCGTGTACGCGGAGATGCTCAGGAACAAGATGAATCAGCACAAATCGACGGTGTGGCTCGTCAATACCGGCTGGACAGGCGGAGCATACGGCGTCGGCTCGCGCATGACCATTAAGCATACGCGCGCAATACTGACCGCCGCGCTTTCCGGCCAGCTTGATAAGGTTTCGTACATCGACGATCCGATTTTCGGCGTTGCCGTACCGCAGGCCTGCCCCGACGTACCTGCAGACATCCTCATTCCGAAAAACGCGTGGAAAGACAAAGCCGCCTATGATCAGACTGCGAAAAAACTGGCCGGCCTGTTCGCAAAGAATTTCCAGAAATACGCCGACAAAGCATCGGAAGATGTCATTAAAGCAGGACCCAAAGGTTAATTAACTGCAAAGCGACACCATGAAATTCACATTACTCGGCACCCGCGGGTCAAGACCCATTCTGACCCCGGAACGCATACGGTACGGGGGAAATACGACGTCGTATAAAATATCCGTCGACGGGATGAATCCCATTTTTGTTGACGGCGGCACCGGGATTTTCCGCGAGGGCGTACGCGCGATGAAAGCCGGTGAGCACCCTTATCGTGCCTGTTTCCTGATCACGCATACCCACTGGGATCATATTCTCGCATTCCCGTTTTTCAGTCCGTTATACGACAAGGACACCAAAATCTGCATTATGGGACCCCGGTCAGAAAAATATGACATTGAAACCCTGTTTGAACACCAGCATGCCAAAGGTCTGATACCCATTCCATTTAAACAAATAAGGGATCAGATCACATTTCACGAATTGTATCCCGATCAGGATTTTTCCATCGAACAGGCCGCGGTTAAAACACTCATGCTGAACCACCAGGGCCTGACGCTGGGATACCGTATTACCGCCAACGGCAAGTCGGTCTGCATTATTACCGATAACGCACCGATCAAAAACAATCACCTAAGCGTGTTGATGAAAAACTGGAGTAAGGACAGGATTCGTGAATATGAACAGGAGTTTACCGATAAACTGATCCGGTTCGTCGCCGGCGCCGACCTGATGGTGCATGACTGCCATTTTACCATTGAGGGCATCATCGGCAAGGAAAACTGGGGACACGCTTATCCCGAGATGGCCGCGGAACTCGCGCTCAAAGGCGAGGTCAAACAACTGATTATCGGTCATCACGCGCCGGAAGATAAAGATACCGACGTCGATCAAAAGGTGGAATCCGCCAGGAATTACCTGCGTCAAATCGGGTACCCGAACGAGGTTGAGATATTCGCGGTCCAGGAAGGAGTCGAGTTATGCCTGTAGAGCTGATTTTTTACGGAACGCGGGCAAACATCAGCGCTCCGAACAGCGATATCCTGAAGTACGGCGCGCATACTCCATGTGCGCTTGTCCGCGACGGAGAACAGCAAATCATTCTCAGCGCCGGATTCGGCATTGGATTTTTATCGGATCACCTGAAGAAAAAAACAGGAGCGTTTCATATTCTCCTGAATCATTTTCACTGGGACCATATCCAGGGTCTGAATTATTTCGCGCCGATACATTATCCGAACAACGAGGTGCATTTCTATTCGCCTTTTCCAAGCGAGCGCCTGAAAGAAATTATGGATATTTATTTTGACGGATCCTACGGCCCTTTCAACGGATGGGAAGCGCTGAACTCCAGAATAACTTTCCATCACTTGCCGGAAACTCCGATCATGATAAATGGTTTCGAAGTATCATGCCTGCAGGTTAAGCATTCGGACGAAGCGTTTGCTTTCAAAATCCGGAGTAACCATACCTCCATAATATATGCCACCGATTATGAAGTCTGCGACAGTCCGGAGAATGACCAATTTATTGAGTGGGCGAAACAGTGTAATATTTTAATTCATGACGCGATGTATACCGCAGAGGAATATGAGCTGAAAAGAGGATGGGGACACAGTTCGTTTGAGTCGGCCTGCGAAAATGCGCAGAAAATCAGGCCTGAACGGTTAATCCTGGCTTACCATGAGCCGCTTCGTACGGATCAGGAACTGGATTCCATTGAATTCCGGCTGAAAAAGAAATATCATCCTATGCAGGTTGACTTCGCACGGCAGGAAATTATTTATACTCTTCAATAACGACCGAGGTTACGGCTTTGACCCCATCACCATCAAAGAAAAGAATTTTAGTGACCAGCGCGCTTCCCTACGCGAACGGCCCAAGTCACATCGGACGCCTGACCGGCGCTTACCTTCCCGCCGACATTTACGTGCGGTATCAGCGTCTGATGAAACGCGATGTCGTTTACATCTGCGGCAGCGATGAACACGGCGTTCCCATCACCATACAGGCGGAAAAGGAAAAAGTCACCCCGCAGGCGCTTGTCGACCGTTATCACGCCATGATCCTCGAAGAATTTCTCAGCATGGGCATCAGTTTCGATCATTATTCGCGGACCTCCAGACCGATCCATCATGAAACGGCGAAAGAATTTTTTGCTGATCTGGTCAGCAAGAATATCCTGAAGAAAAAGCCCGAAATGCAGTGGTTTGACGAACAGGCGCAGATGTTTCTTTCTGACCGTTATGTGGAGGGAACCTGTCCGATCTGCCAGTACAACGAGGCACGGGGCGATCAGTGCGAAAAATGCGGAACGTATCTGAACCAGATGCAGCTGATTCATCCGCGGAGCAAAGTCACCGGCGCGACGCCCGTTGCAAAAGAAACCACGCACTGGTATATGCCCCTCGGGGATTTCCAGGCAGGACTGGAGAAATGGATCGGGACGAAGACCCACTGGAAAGACAATGTTAAAAATTATTGCAAAGGATGGTTCACCCAGAAACTTGCCGACCGGGCCATCACACGGGATCTCGACTGGGGTGTGCCGTTGCCTGACTCTGACGCCGAACGAAATCCGATTGAAGGCACGAAAGGAAAAGTTTTATACGTATGGTTCGAAGCCGTTTTGGGTTATATTTCATCCACAAAAGAATGGGCTGAAAAAACGGGACAACCGGACCGGTGGAAAGATTACTGGCAGTGCGACGATACGAAATTAGTTCATTTCATCGGCAAAGATAATATTGTTTTTCACGCACTGATGTTCCCCGCGATCCTGATGGCGTATAATCAGAAAAAAACCGGCGGACGATACGTTCTGGTATCAGAAATACCGGCGTGTGAGTTTTTAAATCTCGAGGGCGCGAAACTTTCCACCAGCCGCAACTACGCGGTGTGGGTCAAGGATTATCTGAAAGCATTTCCGCCGGATCCGCTGCGCTATACGCTGACGTCGATTCTGCCGGAAAACAAGGATACGGATTTTTCGTGGAAAGATTTTCAGGCTCGCAACAACAACGAGCTGGCGGACATTCTCGGCAATTTCCTGAACCGTACGCTGACGTTTGCCGTGAAAAATTTTGCCGGTAAGGTTCCCGATCACGGAACATTGCATGCCGATGATAAGGCGATGCTCGAGGAAATTGCGAAAGCCCACCGTGAAACAGGACAGTTGCTGGAAGAGTTCCATTTCAGGGACGCGTGCCGGCGGTTTATGGACCTGGCCAGGGCGGCCAATAAATATTTTAACGACAGCGAGCCGTGGAAGACGCTGAAGTCCGATCCGAAAAAATGCGCGGCCACGATTTATGTCAGCCTTCAGGTCGTAAGGGCGCTGGCGATTTTGATGCATCCGTTCCTTCCGTTCAGTTCTGTGAAAGTATGGCGGATGCTCAGTCTTCACGGTACGCCCGACGACGTCTCGTGGGATGATATTGCCGGCAAGACTCTGCCTGCCGGACACGAATTAGGAAAACCTGAGATCATCTTTACCAAAATCGAGGATGACGCGATACAGAAACAAATCGATCATTTACAGACTATCATATCATCGGCGCCCGCTCCGAAACCTGCGGCGGAGCCCGTTCTGCCGGAATTCGCCACCATCGAAGATTTCATGAAACTCGACCTGCGAACCGCTGAAGTCATTCAGGCGGAACGCGTGGAGAAATCAAAAAAACTTCTGAAACTGAAAGTCAGCGTCGGCGGGGAACAGCGGCAGGTGATCGCGGGAATCGCCGAACATTACGCCCCTGAGGATATCACCGGAAAAACCGTCATCATGATCACGAATCTCAAACCCGCGAAAATTTTCGGCATGGAATCGCAGGGCATGATACTCGCCGTGGAACATGACAAACAATTAAGCGTATTAACGCCTCATAAACCCATTCCGGCCGGGAGCCGGGTCAAATAACCGGGAAACATGTATGGCAACCTCCGTCATAAAAATACTGGTGGTCGAAGATGATTTTCAGAACCGCCAGCTGATTGCCGCATATCTGCGCGGACAGGAATTCGAGGTCATGCTCGCGAACAACGGCCATGAAGCGCTCGAAAAACTGAAAACATTCGAGCCCACCATCATCGTCAGCGACATTTCTATGCCGCACATGGACGGATTCGAACTGTACGACAAGGTCAAAGAAATTCCGCATCTTCATTCCGTGCCGTTCATTTTTCTCACCGCTCACGTGGACGCAGACAAACGGCGTCGGGGCAAAGGCATGGGGTCAGACGACTATCTGACCAAACCCATCGAACAGGAAGACCTGATCGCGTCGATCAAAGGCTGCCTGAAGCGCGTCCAGGAAATCCAGTCCGCCACGGAAAAACAGCTGATCAACCAGGTCGATTCGCTGAAACGCGAGATCCTCACTGCCATTACGCATGAAGTCAATACTCCGCTGTTCATTATCAAATTGACGGCCAATCTTCTGCTGGACGATTCCATGAACTTCCAGCAGGGCGAGCTTCAGGAACTTCTGCAAAAAATCAAAAAAAGCGGCGACCGTCTTGATTCGCTGCTGAAGGATTTTCTGCTTACCGTCCGTATTTCAAGCGGCGAGTCCAAAAAGGAATACGAGGATTCCAGGCAAACCGTAGAGCCCTATTTTGTGCTGGCGCACATGTTGCCCCGCCTTCAGAAAACCATCACGGCACAGGGACTGTCTTTCCAGACCGATCTTTCTCCCAATCTCCCTAAACTGAACCTTCATGTCGATCAGGTTGCCAACATCATTGACCGGCTCATCGACAATGCCATAAAATTCAACAAACCAAACGGGACGGTTTACCTCAGATCCCAGATCCGTTCCCATGAAATCGTGATCGAGGTCGCCGACACCGGCATCGGCATTCCGGGGGAGTATCTTGAAAAAATATTCGAGAAATTTTTCCAGCTCAACCGCACGACAATCGAACAGCAGGGTACCGGGCTCGGGCTCACCATCGCCCGGGAACTGGCCCGCATCAATCAGGGCGATATTTTTGTTGAAAGCGAGGAAGGCGCCGGAAGCAAGTTCATGCTTGTGTTCCCGTTCTAGTTTCTTTTGACTATCCCGCATGCAGATGCGTTTTGCGCAGAATAAAGGGTCGTCGTTCCTATTGCTGTACCCTGAAAACAATAAAAGGACTCCGCTTTCGCGGAATCCTTTTATCAATCTATAAGAAGGTGAAAGGAAAGGGACTATGTCGGATCAGTAACCGGCCAGTTCGATCTTTCTTTTGATGGTTCCCACGTCGTCCTTGATTTTCGGGTTCTGGCTCATCCATTCCTCGACGAGCTTGCAGGCGTAGATGACGGTGGAGTGATCGCGCCCGCCGAAATGAAGTCCGATGGTTTTCAGGGAACTGCCGAGGATTTCCTTGGTCAGATACATGCAGATCTGCCGGGCTTCGGCGATTTCCTTTTTCCGTGTTTTGGCGCGAAGCAGGTCGTCGGGAATGTTAAAGTACTCGGCAACCGTTTTCTGTATGACTTCAATGGAAAGGTTTTTCTTTTTGATCGCGATCGTGTCTTTCAGAACCAGTTTGGCGACATCGAGTGTCAGTTCGGTGTTGGTGATGGAGGAGTAGGCGAGCAGTTTGATCAGGGAGCCTTCCAGTTCCCGGATGTTGGAGGTGATATTCATCGCGACAAACTCACATACGTCAGGCGAAAGGTACACGCCGTCCTCTTCGCTTCGTTTCTGGAGGATGGCGATACGGGTTTCCAGGTCGGGCGGTTGAATATCGGTGACCAGTCCCCATTGGAACCTTGAGATCAGGCGTTCCTCGACCTGCTTGAGCTCCTTGGGTGGCCGGTCGGAAGTCAGGACAATCTGTTTGCCCATCTGGTGAAGCGTGTTGAACGTGTGGAAAAATTCTTCCTGGGTTTTCCCTTTGTCGGCGAAAAACTGGATATCGTCCACCATGAGAAGGTCGAAATTGCGGTAGAGTTTGCTGAAGCCTTGCACCTTGTCATTGCGGATGGCGGCGACGAACTCGTTTGTAAAATTCTCGCTGGTAATATAACTGATCCGTTTTTCGGGATATTGCCTGCGCACGTAGTTACCGATCGCCTGCAGCAGGTGGGTTTTCCCGAGGCCCGCCCCTCCGTATATGACAAGCGGGTTGAACGAAGTTTTTCCGGGCTTTTCGGCCACAGCGATCGAGGCGGCCTTGGCGAACTTGTTTCCGTTACCTTCAATGAAGTTATCGAAGATGTAGCGGGGATTGAGATACGTTCCCGGTCTTTCGCTGGCCGCTGTTGTCACGGGGTTTTCTTCGTCATGCATTGCCGAAACGGCCGGTAAAACTGAGGCTGTCTGGTCGCTTTTTACCAAACCGTGGTCATCCCGGATGATATACTGAACCGTCCAGTCCTGGCTCAGAATTTCACTCAAAGATGACTGGATCAGCTGATTATAACGGCTGTCGAGCCATTCCACGAAAAACTGGTTCGGAGTTGCGAGAATCAGTTTATTTCCGTCGACGGAAACAGGTTGTATCGGGTTGAACCAGGTACGGAATGATGCAACAGGAATCTGCGTCTTGATCAGTTCGCAGCACTGATTCCAGATAGTCATGGCTCGTGATGCGTTGTCGTCATTCAGGGTTCGTTTGTCGACAATAGAATTGTCATTCAGAATATCGGTGTAATTGATGACCCTGGCACTTTCCATGTTTTGACGCAGTCCCTCTTGAATATTGTCAATAATAAAAGTCAAAATTTTCAGTTCATCAAAAAGTTATTAACAAATTATTTACAAAAAACGCCCATTCTTAATCAGTTAAAAATCTATATAAATGTCTAAAACCAGCATGTTTTTGTATTTTTTATCTTACTGTTAATTATGGTATTATGCTTAAATGTTTGTTTTTTGAGTTTAAATTTGTAAGTGTTGGTAATTATTAGAGTAATGATTTGTTATTATTTTTTAACAATTTATTAACACATTTCAAATAGCGAAATACTAAAACCAATTTAGGAATCAGACAGTGAATGTCAAGAACTTTATTGTTTGAAGAAAAATCATTAAAATAATTTGTTAATTAACATAACCTTATTTAATAAAGTATTTTTCAAGCCTATAAAAATCAGACGACAGAGTTGTATGTGAAAATAATAACTATATGTTTATATTGCTATTGTGCTTTAAGTTAGACATACAAATGATTGAATATTTAGCTAAAAACCTGGTTATGGAAGAAAGAATTTTTTCTCTTCCTCAGGTATGATCCTGCAGATTTCTTTCCTGCCAAACCATGAATATCGACGCGCCGCTACTGAATCATAAATAAAATCACGAAAAAACCCCGGGACAATATAAAAAATAACGCCCAGATAAAAAGGTCCGCCAATTTTTTTGGCGACCTGTAGCGCCGCTGTGGATTTAAAATATTTTTTTCCGTTTGCGTAGAGAATAAATGAAGATATGTCTTCAGCAAACTCTTTTTCCAGGATCTTTCCCGCCGTTTCTCCCTGTAAAGGCGCGAAAAGGAACTGCCTCCTTTTATCATGCCGCAGTATAAAATCAACGGAACGGTTGCACAGGCCGCAAACGCCGTCATAAAAAATAATCGGTTGATTCCATTTGTTCATACTGTTGTTCTCATGTTGGTTGAGGGAACAAACGGTCGATAGCTTGGCGGCGGAAACTGAAAACCCGTTCGAGTTTTCCGCGAATCCATAAGTTGTTCACGATCCGGCCGATTACGCCGAAACCGACGCTGTAATTCACCGTATCGATCATGCGGACCGTGTTTCCCTCCGGAATGAATCGATGTTCGTGATACCAGAACTTATAAGGCCCGAAACGCTGCTCGTCGACGAAATACCGTTCATGTTCGACATGTCTGATCTCCGTGATCCACTCGCTCCAGATCAGCCGGGCGATTCTGATTTTATAACGGATTAATTGTCCGGTATACATATCTCCTGACAAACCGGTAAGAATGATAAAACGCATATCTGGCGGCGTGATTTTGTTAAGATTTTCCGGTTTTGAAAAAAAATCCCATACACGGCTGATGGGCGCTTGGATGATTTGTTCGCATTTTAATATTTGCATGCTGACTCCGTTTAGTAATAAAACGGCAGGAAGTGATGAAAATTCCTGTGCACTATTAATCTGACTATGAATTACGGGATATCTTAAATCAGGAGGTTGGTTCAATTTGCCTGAAGAAGTCGACGGGTTACTCCCAGAGAATAGTCGACTGAAAAGCCGTCGTGCCGGAGGATTTGATTCCTTCGATGTAACGTTCCGTCGCCGTACGGTCGCTCATGTAATGTCTGATGTCCACCGACTGGCCCGGTTTTATCTCTTCGGTGAAGTTCAGCTGAAAAGATCCGATCCTGTGATCCCGGTGCCATTCGATGTCAAAGCCGTCCATGATCCATTCTACATAGCGTGAATTGTTGAGGTGCTGATTGACATCCAGTTCGCTGTACGCGGCCTGACGGGTATGCGCGGAAATTAAAGTCCCGGCGTTGGTAAGTTTGTCAGGCCGTTCAGTAATCGCCTGATGATCGGGATCATACCGAATCTCTGCCGGAAGCCGGTCGTAGCGCTGAGGACGCAGCGATGTTTTATCGATCAGCAGCCAGCAGGATGTCGCGGAGATAATCTCGTTCTGCGATGAATCGAAAACCTGAAAATCACGAAGCGCGAATAATTTATGAAAACCTTTCGGCCATGTCCGTACCCTGATGTCGTCATGCCAGCAGGGGATGGTACGGATATGCAGTTTTACGCGTGACAGCACCCAGAACAGGCTCAGCGGCTGAAGCTGCTCATAACCGACGTTAAGCTGACGGGCGTGCATGCCCGCGCATTCCATTAAAAAATTGAACAGAGCGCTCATTCGCAGTCTGCCGAAATAATCGATATTGAATGAACGGATTTTAAACGATTCTTCGTAATGTGAAGTTTCTTTCATGGCTAAAAAATAGGGATTTCTTCTCACACATTCCATCTCTTTCTTGATTTTAGTGATATCAATGGTTATAATGCGGTGTAAAATTGTCATGAACTAATTTTTGATTCAGGGTACCAAACAACATGAAAGAAACTAACGAGACACAACAGGAGCCGGCCGTCGCGAAATATGATTTTTCACGCATTGAGAAAAAATGGCAGGCTTACTGGGAAACGCATAAGACATTCCGTACGACCGAAGATCCGTTATATGCCAAAGAAAAAAGAATATATGTGCTGGATATGTTCCCTTATCCCTCCGGCGCAGGCCTGCACGTAGGCCATCCTGAAGGGTATACCGCCACCGATATCATCGCCCGCTACAAGAGAATGAAAGGGTTTAACGTCCTGCATCCGATGGGGTGGGACGCGTTCGGTCTGCCCGCGGAACAATATGCCGTTAAAACCGGCGTTCATCCCGCGATCACGACCGCCAGCAATATCGATACGTTCCGGCGACAGCTGAAGATGTTCGGTTTTTCCTACGACTGGGACCGCGAAGTCAATACCACGGATACGCATTATTTCAAATGGACACAGTGGATTTTCCTGCAGCTTTATAAAAAAGGGCTTGCGTACCAGGCTGAAATTCCCGTAAACTGGTGTCCGGAACTCGGAACGGTTCTCGCGAACGAGGAAGTCCCCGAGCAGATCGAAAAAGGCCATACGGTCATACGCCGCCCGATGAAACAATGGATGCTGAAGATTACCGCTTACGCCGAGCGCCTGCTTAAGGATCTTGAACTGGTGGACTGGCCGGAAAGCATCAAGGAAATGCAGCGGAACTGGATCGGCCGGAGCGAAGGGGCGGAGATTGATTTCCCTGTCGAAGGCTCGGACGAAAAAATAAAAGTTTTCACAACCCGGCCGGACACGATTTTCGGCGCGACGTATATGGTGCTTGCGCCCGAACACGCGCTGGTCGGGAAAATCACTACGTCTGTACAGCTTGAAGCCGTCAACGCTTATAAAGAAACATCATCGAGAAAAAGCGACCTCGAACGCACGGAACTCGCTAAAGTCAAAACCGGCGTGTGGACCGGCGCGTACGCCGTTAATCCCGCCAATCAGAAAAAGATTCCGGTTTGGATCGCCGATTATGTGCTGAGTTCCTACGGCACAGGCGCGATCATGGCCGTTCCCGGGCAGGACGAGCGCGACTGGGAATTCGCCGAAACATTCGGACTCCCGATTGTCCGCACCGTGCAGCCACCCGCGGATTTCACCGGCAAAGCGTTTCTCGATGACGGACCTGCGATCAACAGCGGTTTCCTGGACGGATTGCATGTGGCCGATGCTAAAGAAAAAATGACGCAATGGGTCGAGGAACAAAGACTCGGAAAACGGAAAGTGAATTATAAGCTTCATGACTGGCTCTTTTCCCGTCAGCGGTACTGGGGTGAACCGTTCCCGATACTCCATTTCGAAGACGGCTCAGTCGCGGCTCTCGACGAATCCGAACTGCCTCTGACTCTTCCGGAAGTGGAATCGTATAAACCCGCGGGTACCGGCGAATCGCCGCTCGCGACAATGAAAAACTGGGTGGACATCACCGATCCCAAAACCGGGAAGAAAGCACGCCGCGAGACTAATACCATGCCCCAGTGGGCGGGTTCCTGCTGGTATTATCTCCGTTATATCGATCCTCATAACGACAAGGTATTCTGCGACAAAGAAAAAGAGCGTTACTGGATGCCCGTCAATATCTATATCGGCGGGGCGGAACACGCGGTGCTTCATTTATTGTACGCGAGGTTTTGGCATAAAGTCCTTTTTGATCTCGGGCATGTATCCACGCCGGAGCCGTTCATGAAGCTGATCAACCAGGGGCTGATTCTCGGCGAGGACATGCAGAAAATGTCCAAATCGCGCGGCAACGTGGTCAACCCCGACGACGTGATCCATGAATACGGCGCCGATTCCATGCGTCTTTATGAAATGTTCATGGGCCCGCTCACGCAGTCCAAGCCCTGGAGCACCCGCGGCGTCGAGGGCGTATACCGTTTCCTCCAGCGCGTCTGGCGCCTGTATGCGGACGCGAATGACAGGCTCAGCCCGCAGGTTATGGATATGGAGCCGACCGCCGAGCAATTGAAAGTTCTTCATAAAACGATTAAAAAAGTCGGCGAAGACGTCGAGTCGCTGAGTTTCAATACCGCCATCGCGCAGATGATGATTTTCGTGAATGAGATGACGCCGGCTGAAATTAAACCGAGAAAAATTCTCGAACCGTTTGTCCTTGTGCTTGCTCCCTTTGCGCCCCATATCGCGGAGGAATTGTGGGAAATACTCGGCCACGGAAAGTCGCTCGCTTATGAACCGTTTCCGGTCTATGATCCCGCGCTGACCGTGGACGATACCGTTACGCTTGTTCTGCAGGTGAACGGGAAAATCCGCGAGCGGGTTGACGTGAAAAAGGGTCTCGCCGGAAACGAAGCGGAAAAACTTGCCATGGAGAAGCTCCAGAAATGGATCGAGGGCAAATCAATTGTCAAGGTTATCGCCGTTCCTGACAAGCTCGTCAATGTGGTAATTAAATAATTCTTTATTACGGAACCCATGCGCTTATTATTCGTCATTGTTCTGATCGTTTCGGTTTTTTTATCCCTGACGATGATTTTTTTCCAGTCGACCCGGAAGACCTATCCCGGGTTTGGCCGCTGGACGGCGGGAACGTGCAGCATGGCAACCGGCTTTTTATTCCTGAGCCTGAGGTCGGTTATTCCGGATATCATTTCGATAATTGCGGTCGCGGTCGCTCTGCCGCTGGGCCAGATTTTGTTTCTGGCGGGCGCGAAACGGTTTTTGAGGCAAACGGCGATGTCATCGTACTGGTATATAATAATTGTTCTGTCCGTCATCGGGCATGTATACTTTTCACTGGCGGATGATTCCGCGGTATGGAGAAGCATCATCGTTTCAGCCGCGGTCGCGGTTCCGAATATCGTGATGTCAGCCCTTGTTTTCAGGCATTCGAGGAGCGACCAATCATCTTTCTTTCTGGCGATCAGCATCGTGATGATCATGAGCGTGGTGTTTATCGTCTTCCGCATTACCGGTATCCTGCTGACGCCCTCCTATGACCTGCTTGCGGACTCCCCGGTGCAGATGATTTATTTTGTGTCGGTCATCCTGATGCAGATCGCGTTAACGATATCATTTATCATGCTGAACAGCGAGCGTCTGGAACGGGAACTTGGCGACGCCGAGCGTTCGCTGCAGAAGACCGTTGATGACCTTCAGCGAGCGCTGAAAGAAGTCAGGGCGCTGGGCGGTTTGCTGCCGATCTGCGCCAACTGCAAAAAAATACGTGATGACGGAGGGTGCTGGCATCAGCTGGAAGCCTATATTTCGACGCATTCCAAAGCCGAATTCAGCCACGGCACCTGTCCGGAATGCGCCCGTACGCTGTATCCTGAATTGTTTGAAAAAGAAACCTGAACAGGGGCAGGAGCGTAAAACCGGTATTGACGCCGGTATATATACGGCAGGCTGAAAAGAGGAACAATGATTATTTTATTTATCACGGTAACCGTGGTCACCGTCCTGATGGCGCTGATCATGCTGTTCTTTCAGGTCACGCGGAAAACGTATCCCGGTTTTTCACGCTGGACCCTGGGTTCGTTTTCCCTGGCCGCGGGATTCATATTCCTGATATTACGCGGCAGCATTCCGGATTATGCATCCATTCTCGTCGTGAATATCGCTATTCCGCTTGGAGTCGCCTGGCATCTGGAAGGCATGCGCCGGTTTCTCGGGCGGACGCCAAAATCGGTGTATCTGTATATTCTTCCGGCTGTTTCAGGGATCGCCTGCACTTATTTTTATTTTTTTGTTAATGACGCCGCCTGGCGTAATTTTTTTATGACCGTCGCGGTTTCAGTTCCTAACGGGATCATGGCGGGCATGCTATTCCGGCTTCCCCGCAAGAACCAGTCGGCGTTTTATCCGGTCATCGGCTCCGTCATGGCGGTCAACGGGCTTCTGCTCATGATCCGGGCGATTTGGATTTTATCCCAGCCATCCTTCGATGTGATGCTTGAATCGCCCGTGCAGAACGCTTATTTCATCGCCGTGGTTGTCATGCAGATCGCGGGAATCATCTCATTTATACTTCTCAACAGCGAACGGCTGGAAAGCGATCTTGTCGCGGCAGAAACGGAATTAAAAAAAACCGTAGGCGATCTTCAGCGTGCTCTCGATGAAGTCAAAACGCTCGGGGGATTGCTGCCAATCTGCGCCAACTGCAAGAAAATACGCGATGACGGGGGCTACTGGCATCAGCTGGAAGCGTATATTTCGACGCATTCGCATGCTGAATTCAGTCACGGAACATGTCCTGAGTGCGCTAAGAAATTGTATCCTGAATTGTTTATTGAAAACTGATTTAATTTTTATTACATGCTAGAGAACGTTATCGTTAAGCTTCCCGAAGAAAATGATTGACCGATGCGATATGATCCGCGTGTCCCGTTCCGCGCGCTTCAACATGTCCCTGAATCAAACATCCGGATAACGACAAATCGCCGAGGATGTCGAGAATTTTATGCCGGACCATTTCATCAGGATAGCGGGGCGGTTCAACAGACAAAACCGAAAAAGGATTGCATGGGTGTACGTATTCCGGTTTTACTGTTAATCCGAGTTCATCAGAAATCAATCCCGGATCCATTTCTGCGTCAAGAACGATAAAACCGGTATCATAATCCGTGCCGCTTATCAAATGGTGTCGCTTCATCTTACTCAACTCGCTGATAAAGCCAAAAGTCCTTGCCGGCGCGATATCGCTGATAAATGTTTCCGGTGAATAATGGTATTCTTCACATTGGATAAGATTATTGTTATGTGTAAATCCGCAGGATACGGTAAGTCCGTCTGCCGGATTGAACTTCATATAAGCGCCGGTTTTTTCATTTTGGTAAACGAGCGGTTTTCGTATGTTGATTGTCTTCCGGTCTGCGGGTTGTTCCGAAATGCCGGCCTTCAAAATATCCGAGCTGAATACACGTGCGCTTCCGTCGAGTATCGGAATTTCCGGACCTGTAACATCGATTTCAGCATTAGTAATACCCAGTCCGTATAATGCCGCGAGAAGATGTTCAACTGTGCTCACCGAAACATCCTGCCCGGATAAAGTAACCGCGCGGTTCGTCCGGCTGACGTTTTGCGCAAAAGCTGGGACTGAGCTCCCCCGATGAAAAATAATACCATGATCAATGGCCGCAGGACGTAATGTAACCGATGTCACAGCTCCGGTGTGTAATCCTTTGCCTGAAAAGGAAACCGGTCGTGCGAGTGTTTGCTGTTTAAATATATTCATTCAGGAAATGATTGATAAGATATTATAGCAAAGTACAATTTATATTTTTTTATCGCAGTCAGGAAAGTCCGATAATCGAATTGATCAGGTCATTGAATTCAATTCCGACCGCTTTCGCAGCTTTTGGCACCAGGCTTGTTTCGGTCATTCCGGGAAGAGTGTTGACCTCGAGACAGTAAAACTGATTATCAAGACCCATTCTGAAGTCGACGCGGGCGTATCCGGAGCAGCCGAGAACCTCGAAGGTTTTAAGCGCGAAGTGCTGAACTTTTTCACCGGCGGATTTCAGAAGATCGGCGGGGCAGACGTATTGCGTTTTGCCTTTCTGGTATTTCCGTATGTAATCGTAAAATCCCCCTTCCGGGATGATTTCGATAACCGGCAGCGCCCGGTTGCCGAGCACGGCGACGGTGAGTTCGCGTCCTTCGATATACTGTTCGACGAGGATCGGCCCGAAGGGAAGTGCGTTGTTCCATGCGGTCGCTAGTTCTTCCTGCGCTTGAACAATTGAAAGGCCTACCGTGGATCCTTCCTGGTTGGGCTTTACGACAACCGGATAACGCAGCTTTGATTTGATAACCTTCGCGGCTTCGTCGGCGGACGTCGTCGGGCTGAAAAGGTGATACGCGGGGGTCCTGATTCCTGCGGTCTCGAACATTTTTTTTGCGAGGGCCTTGTTCATGGCCATCGCGCTGGACAACGCGTCTGACCCGTTATATTTGATTTTGAATAAATCAAGAAGCGCCTGCAGATGGCCGTCTTCGCCTATTCCCCCGTGAAGGGCGTTGAAAACGTAATCCGGTTTTTCATTAATGATACTGTTCATGATAGCCCAGAATGCCTGGCGGTCTAGGGTAACAGGCAGTTTTTTCAGGGATTCATCCGATGGCGGCTGTTCCTGAACGGACGGGGCGGCTTGGCCGGGAAAAGGCATGATTCCGGAAGCGGGATCGATGAGCACAACTTCATGCGCAAGAGATTGTAAAGCCTTTCCCACCGCCACTCCGCTCACAAGAGAAACATCCCGTTCACTGGAAAATCCGCCAAGCAGAACAATGATTTTCATAAATACTCCCGTCGTTTGGTGATTCAATGCAGAATGTATTTATTAAATGATTTACTAAATTTCAATTCTTTTATTCTTTGTCGCAATAAAAAACGGCCCTGATTTCTCAGGACCGTTTACTATTTTTCGGCGAGTCCGGTTACCAGATTTTAATGCGCTCGCTCTCCGGCCGGAATAACTTATTGGACGACGTGATGGCCGGGAATGCCTTATAGAATTCAGGCATATTGAACAGCGGCCCGTTCACGCGGAATTTTGCCGGTGAATGAACATCTTCCAGAACGCGGCGTCGTAAGGCTTCGTCGCGCATGTTTGTCCGCCAGACCTGGGCCCAAGAAAGGAAAAACCGCTGATCATCCGTAAAACCTTTAATAGGAGCCGGTTTGGCTTTGCCGGTCAGGGAAAGCTGATAAGCCTGGTACGCAATATTCAGTCCGCCAAGATCCGCGATGTTTTCGCCAAGTGTCAGTTCGCCGTTGATATGGAACGTATCGATGGCGACAAACTGATTGAACTGGTGCACCAGCGGTTCTGTCTGCTGTTTGAATGCTTTAGCATCGAATTCGGTCCACCAATCCTTAAGATTGCCGTTGAGGTCGTATTGGCGTCCCTGGTCATCGAAACCGTGAGTCATTTCATGACCAATGACCGTACCGATCGCTCCGTAATTGACCGCGTCGTCGGCGTCCATATCGAACATAGGCGGCTGGAGAATACCCGCGGGAAAGACAATCTCATTGCGGTTCGGGCTGTAGTAAGCGTTGACCATCTGCGGTGTCATGCCCCATTCTTCCGGGTCAACCGGTTTTCCGATTTTATCCATGTTGAAACGGAAATCGACCCTGTTGGATGCCAGTACGTTGTTGCCGTAGAGTTCCCGCGTGATGTCCAGACCTTTGTAATCCCTCCATTTGTTGGGATAACCGATCTTCACACCGATTTTATCGAGTTTTTTGACAGCTTCCTGTTTGGTTTTATCCGTCATCCATGTCAGGTTTTCGATCCGGACTTTCAACGCTTTGCGGAGGTTTTCGACAAGGGTCAGCATACGTTCTTTCGCTTTCGGCGGAAAATATTTTTCAACATAGAGCTGACCGATCAGTTCACCAAGGGCTCCGTCGGTTGTTTTAACCACGCGTTTCCAGCGGTCTTCCTGTTTCGGGCGACCGGACAGTGTTTTCTCATAAAAATCAAAATTTGCCTGTTCGAAATCACGGCTCAGGTAGGGAGCGGCACTGTTGAGAACTTTAAATGTCAGAAATGTTTTCCAGCTATCAAGCGATACGGATTTCATCATCAGGCTGATTTGTTTTATGAAATCCGGTTGTCCGATATTAATGTGCTGAATGTCCGCATAGCCTGTTTTTGCGACAAATTTTTTCCAGTCAAAGTCTGGTGAAATTTTTTTCAGATCGTCCATGGTCATTTTATTGTAATTAGCCTGCGGATCGCGGCATTCAACCAGTGACCTTGAAGCTTTTGCAAGTTCGGTTTCAAAAGTCATAACCTCCCCGGCGAATTGACGGGCTTTGAGCTGATTGTATTTGTTCAATTCGAATAATTTTGAAACATACAGCAGATATTCCTGGCGGTTTTTTTCAAACGATTTTCCTTTATTGAAATAATAGTCTTTTTCGGGTAATCCGAGTCCGCCCTGCCACACCTGCGCGATTACCTGTTCGCTGTTTTTATCGTCGATCCCTGAATACAGGAAAAATAAAGGGTATACCTGATTCAGGGTTAATTCAGCAACGGTATTGAGTATATCCTCCTGAGTTTTCATGCTTTCAATCATGCTCAGCAGTGGCTTAACCGGTTCTATGCCCGCTTTGTCGATCGCGGCAGTGTCCATGCCTGAGGCGTAGAAATCGGCGATCCTCTGTGCGGCCGAGCCTTTGGACATGCCGGTTTTATTCGACAGTTCGTCAAATAACGATTTGATCCGTTTTTCGTTCGTTTCCCGTAATTGGGTAAGCGCCGAATAAGCGGTTTTGTCGTCAGGAACAGGATTGGCCTTCAGCCATCCGCCGTTTGCGAATTGAAAGAAATCGTCCCCGGCCGCGACCGTTGTGTCCATGTTTGCCGGATTAATTGCGAGATTGTCCGCGGTTTTGGTACAACCGGTTGAGAGCCATAATCCGGCGATCGAGAGACAAAGAAATCCTATTGTCCGAAAAGTTTTCATAAGCAGAATCCCTGGTAAGTGAAAGGTTTAATGAAAGTGATAAAGACAAAAAAATCATGACAGAGAAATATAATAGACACAAATATTCAAACTTAATATGTTACGGAAAAAATAAAAAAAAGTTTCAAAAAATCATATTTTTTATAAAAAAGGCCATGCAACCGATGCATGGCCGTCAAACCGGGGGTTTGGTTTTTATTTTCTTTTAAACTCGTAAACACCTGAAGGATCGACCTGTTTCATCGCCGTTACGACCTGGTCACCCATAACAAATTCAAACATCAGGTCCGAATATTCCCTAACTTTGAATCTGTGTTTTTTGTAGGGGATAAGCTGAATTGGCGGTTGTCCTGGGATGACCAGATACAGGAAACCGTCTCCTTTAAGCTGAGTTTCTACGACAGCGCCGTTAGGAAGGAGGTACTGGCCGGTATAGATCCGCAGGGTATTCATGTCGGTAAGCGAAACGTCGGGTTTACGGGTAAACGTCACTTCTTTTTCATCCAGGGACATCACCGCCTGATGAACGTCACCCTGCGGATTCGTATAAAAACTGACGACCCATTTTCCGGTTCGTTCATCCTCGGGAGTATCAAAAATGTCGTAATGGTAATGATTCAGGGGAAGATTTATCTTTCGGTAATCGAAATGCAATTGGTCTTTGTCGTGCCGGATATTCAGAATGCCGTAAGCCGGATGCTCGTACATGCCGGCAAAGTCCTCCAGCGAATGGGAGGGTTTGGTGTTGGTTATCTTCGTGCTTCCCGATTGGTCGCGTGCTTCTTTTCCGGCGGCAAGGGATTTTTTGCGGTCATCGAGCCGCCGTTCGCTCCAGGGCGTAAGATCCATGCCGAGCAGTCGTTCATAAACGTTGTATGTAATCGTGTTGTACAGTGAGCCGCAATGATCGCCGATGACGAATACCACCACGCCGATGCTGTCGTAGGGCATCATAGAGATCTGCGAATGGAATCCGTCAATGTCGCCTCCGTGATACGTGAGGTAATGACCGCGGTACGAAGCGTACCAGCGGCCCATACCGTACACGGAATTTATCAGTTCTTTGTAACCGCGTGTTTCAAGGCCGGTATTGGGAAGGGCCATCGCCGGCTCCAGTGTTGCTTTGACGGCATTCGAGGCTATGACCTGCTGCCCGTTGTACTGTCCCCGGTTCATCAATGCGATCAGCCATTTGGATATATCTTCGGTATTCGAAATGATCGATCCGGCCGGGCCCACGCCGTCGGCTTCCTCGTAGTAAGGAATCGCCTGCAGCATCGCCGTGTCGCGTTTTTCAGAATACGGTACGCCGAATTCCGGAAATTTTTTCATATCATCAATCCGGAAAACGGTGCTGTTCATCTCCAGCGGCTTAAACACTTTCGCGGTCAGGTATTCCTCCCAGGTTTTTCCGGACAGCTGCTCAATGATATATCCCGAGGCGGCGTACATCATGTTGTTGTAGAGGAATCCGGTTCTAAGCGGAAGGCTCGGCTCGAGGTATTTCAGGCGTTCGAAAAGTTCCTTTCTTGAAAAATCGGAACGGTACCAGATCAGGTCATGACGGGATATGCCGGTGCGGTGCGACAGCATGTCGCGAAGGGTGACTGTATTGTTCAGTTCCTGGCTGAAAAATTCAACCGAAGGGATATACTGTTTGACCGGCTTATCCCAAGCGATCTTGCCTTCTTCCACCAGGCAGCCGGCCGCGACGGAGGTGAACAGCTTGGTGTTGGAGGCGATCGGCATCAGGGTTCTGGCGGTCATCGGAAGTTTTTTTCCGTAATCGCGGTAGCCGTACCCTTTGGCATGGATCAGCCTGTTTTTATAGACAATGCCGACGCTGATTCCCGGCGCGTTCCAGTCCTTCAGGATTTTTTCCATATACGGATCGAATCCTTTCAGGCGCCTGATCATTTCGTTTTCTTGGGCGTTCACTGACACGATTATCATGGAAACCATAATCGCAGACAGCAGGATTTGTTTTCTGAGATTCATATTGCACTCCTGTAAAGAATTAATAATGACTATCCGGACGAACAGACAAACATTCATCTGGTTTGTTGCAGTTTCTGAAAACGGTCAGTGTTGTTTACGCGCCGGCTTTTATATTGTTTCAATTTGGTGAAAGACCAATGAGAATGGGTCTTTGCTGTCAAGATCGGGAAAAAAAGCGCCGGTCCGGTATATCCGGATCGGCGCCTTCAGCTTTACGGGTAATTTTCAAATACCCGGTCGAGAGGCTGCTCCTGCGTTAACGGCTGTCCGTGCGTATCGCGGATTCCCAGCTCTGCGGACTATTTGACCAGAAGCATCTTGTGGCTTTTCACGAACTTGCCCGTTTCAATCCTGTAGATGTAGAGCCCGCTGGAGGCCATCTTCCCTTTGTTGTCACGGCCGTCCCATACCACGGATTTGAATCCCGGGGATTCGTGGCGGTTCACAAGCGTACGGACTTCCTGCCCGAGCATGTTGTACACTTTCAGAGTTACCTTGCCGGGGTTTTTCAGGTCATACCGGATGGTGGTCACCGGGTTGAATGGGTTCGGATAATTCGGATGAAGTTTGTAAGTTTCCGGGATCATGCGGGTCAGGTCGTGTTTGACGTCAATCGTGTTATATCCGCGGCCCGAGAGTTTTACGTTGTCGATGACCCAGAACCAGTCCCAGTCAGGCTGAATGGAACGGAATCTCAGCTTCACGGATGACGAACCGGATACATACGGAGTGATGTCCATTTTTTCGTGAGTGTTGCGGACATCATAATCTCCAAACACGAGTACCCGGTTCCAGCCGGCGCCGTTGTCGGCTGAAACAAAAACAATGCAGCTGTCCCCGACTGTCGAATAATCATTCCAGTCCGAATCGAATTCCAGCCGGACGGAATCATATCGGGACACATCGACGGGATTTGACAGAGTCAAATCCGATAACAGGGCATATCCGCAATTATCGGCATCAGCGGCCATCACAGGGGAGTTGGACGTGGCCGGAAGCTGGTAATCGTTCGGATAGGGTGATGTGGCAACGGTCCAGACGCAGTTGCCGCCGTTGTTGGTGATCGTCCAGTTGGAGTCGCCGGAAGAAAAATCGTCAAAGAAAACCGCGTTGTATCCCGTATCGCTTTTGATTGCGAAATGGTAATAACCGCTGTCGGCGGGCAGTACCGATACGTTGCCCATACCGGACGCGTCCATGGCCCAGATACGGTAGCTGATAGTATCGCCGACGTCCACGTGGCTTGTATCGAAATTAAAATAACCGGAAAACCCGTTTCCGGCTCCGGGATTCATTTCAAAAGAGGAAAAAGGCGTATGATTGATCTGATACTCTATCCACACGCTGTCAACCCCGAGATTGTCAGTAACGTCGGCCTGAATGGGAACGGGTAAAAAGAAAATAATCCCGGCGGTGACCGGAGTGTGTGTAATCAAGGGTTTCACAGTATCGGCGTCGGCCGTGAACTGGTGGAAGTTACCCGGCGCGCCTCCCGGATGAGCGGACTGCATGCCCATACTGTCTTTTGCGATGATGTAATAACGGTATACCGCAGGGACGCCAAGGCCCGGGATCGTATCGGTATAGGCCGAATCCTGGTATACCATCAGGACGGTGTCGGTAAATTCACCGTTCGCTCCGTATACCAGGAGGACTGAGTCCAGCGGAGCGGAGGCTGTGACCTGTGCCCTTACAATGAAAGGGCCGTCAAGGTTTTCCGTATCTGACAGCGGCGTATGAGTGATATGCGGTACCGGGATGGAAACGCCATATCCGCGCAGGTTGAACCAGTATTCGATCTGTGACAGGTTCGCTCCTCCGTGGTTATCGATATCTGCCTGGACAAACGCCTGAGCCGCGTCTTCCTGATTGGAACTGCCGTCTGTCATGGCCAGGGCGACCCATAAATTCCTGTCGGTTGCTTCTTTTCCGATCGCGTTCCAGACCTGCATGAGCGTGGACGACCAGATCGCGCCGTCATGGTAAATGTCGCCGTTGAGGTCTTCCGGATAATGATAGGTCACATTCGTAACGCGGCCGTCCCAGTAAGGATTGTGGCCGTCCCACTGGAAAACCCAGTGATACTGTGCGTCTCCGGGCTGCCAGAATCCCGTCGAACGGTTATGGGACGCGGCCCAGTAATCACCGGTGCCTTCGCTGAGACCGTCTTCCTGCGACAGGTTACCGCCGGTCACCCAGTCATGCAGCGCGTGGCCCAGTTCATGATTCAGCACATCTTCATCCTCGGCGTCATCCACGCCGCCTTCTCCCCATGCGATTTTCCCAGTGGAAGGTGTATAATGCGAGTTGTCATCGCCGCCGAGCCCGTGAGGATCCACCTGCGCCCCGCCGGTATACTGGATCGGCATGATCGGCACGCCCAGGTATTCATTGATGTACCGCATCGCACGGTCGATGTGAAAATAGGTGTTGACGGCTTCAAAAGCGTTTTGCCCGCGCGTGCAGGAAAAAAGGCTGTCCGCACGGCTGAAAATCCCGTCGAACGGCGACTCGTCGTCCGTGATTTTGCAGTAAGGGCCCTCGAGATAAAAAGTGCCGGAAGTTTTTTTGATATTCAGCAAAGTCACGGGTATAAGCTGCGCCGTCAGGGAATCGGAATCGAGGTCATTATTGTCCAGAAAGCCTGTACTGCCGTATGTTTTCCGCGAGCGGGTCAGCGGATCCGGATTAAATACAGTTCCGACGCCCTGTGTGCCGGTAGAATCGGTATACGAATTTCCTTTGTACGCCGCGCGGTCTTCCACGCGGAAAATTTCCCCGGTCTGTGCGTCCACAAGTATCTCCCAGTCTCCGAAAACGGATTCCGCGGGCACAATGGATACCTGATGCGCCAGCCGGGTTTTTCCCTGATCTGCATACAGGATCGTTTCGGTTTTGTCGTAATTCAGCTTTCCGGTGACCGACAGATAGGATTTCGCAGCCGCGCCGGCAGCTTCCTTTGAAACCGATTCAGAAAGGCCCGATGATTTCACGCCGGGACGGTAACGGTTCATGACAAAAGTGACCCGATCCTGATGATTGATCGTAACGGTCACGGAAGCCCTGTGAACCGGGTATTCGCCTGCATACTGATGAAACCGGACATGAAATCCGGCGGGGGACTGGCTGACGGATTCGAGTTTCAGGTCGCTCAGATCCGTTTTCATATTAAAAAGACCGGCGTTTTCCCGGAGGTACTGACGCGCCATTTGTTCGGGTTGCGCTCTTCGTACCTGATAATACGGACGGTACACCGCAACGGGCGTTCCCGATTCGGCATTGATCCGAAAATTCGCAGTGCGGTATGACTCGATCTTTTCAATGACTCCTTTTTCAAGATGTTTGTTCTTTGAGGGCTTTTGGGCATAAGCGTTTTGGAACAGCAGAAGAGCCAGTCCGAGACTCAGCCACAAACCGTGGTTCATCATCGTTTTCATCGTTTTCCTTATCGAAGGGTTAATAAATAATAAAAGTTCCGTACATTATAAATGATTGTACCGAAAATAGCAAATAGTAAAACGTACTTAACCTTAATCCGGTTTCCGGATGACTGTGCCTCATCGTGAAGGGTTCTTCATCTTTCTGTGAAATTGCGAAATAAAAAATCCGGTCCGGCGTTTACAAAAAAGAATTCAGTATTTGCAAAATCATCTGATTTCATTATATTCATACAAATCAATCATATTACCCAGGAGATGAACAAAATGATATCCCCGAAAATCGAAGAAGCGATCAACAGCCAGATCAACAAAGAACTGTTTTCCGAATACCTTTATCTTTCCATGGCGGCGTACAGCGAGAGCCAGAATTTTGACGGAATCGCCAATTATTTCCACGTTCAGACCAAGGAAGAGCGTTTTCACGCTATGAAATTTTTCGCATACCTGAACGAACGCGGCGGCAGGGTCAAGCTCATGCCGATCGAAGGTCCGCAGGCCGATTTCAAATCGTTCGAGGAAATATTCGAAATGACGCTGAAGCACGAACAGTTCGTGACCAAGAGCATCAACGACATCATGGATCTCGCAATTAAGGAAAATGACCACGCGACGAAGAGTTTCCTGCAGTGGTTCATCAATGAACAGGTTGAGGAAGAGGCAACGGCGGAGAAGATCCTTCATAAAATCAAAATGATCAGCGGCCATCCCCACGGGCTGTTTATGCTGGATAAGGAGCTGGCCGGAAGGACGTTCAATCCTCCCGCCGCTGAATAAATGGCAGCGAAGGCAATCACGGTAGTACGTCTCGGATTGTCGGAATATCAGAAGACCTGGGATCTCCAGAAAACGTTCTTTGAACAACGGCTCCGCCGGCAAACCGGCGACCGGCTGCTACTTTGTGAGCATCCTCATACCTATACCATCGGCAGAGACGGTCTTACCGCAGCGTCAAACCATTTGCTTCTGACCCCGAAGCAGATGGAGGAGCGGGGAATCGCCCTCTATGAAATCGACAGGGGCGGCGACATCACGTATCACGGTCCGGGACAGCTTGTCGGATATCCGGTTCTTGATCTTAATATGTATTACCGCGACGTTCACCGTTACCTGCGCGATCTGGAAGAGGTGATCATACGGACTCTCTCGGATACCGGTATCACCGCGCGCCGCTTTGCCCCGCACACGGGTGTCTGGGCCGATACCCTGCGGGGACCAAAAAAAATCTGCGCCATAGGAGTGAAAGTCAGCCGGTGGATTACCATGCACGGTTTCGCGCTGAATGTCTGTACGGATTTAAACTTTTTCTCGGGGATCATCCCCTGCGGCATTCAGGATTATGGCGTGACTTCAGTTTCGAAATTGACCGGAAAACGATACAGGATGAGTGAAATTGAAAATTTACTGGTTCACCGATTCGGTGAGATTTTTAATGCCGTCATGAATGACGATGTGGATCATCTAATGGAGGATGAGTTATGAAAATGCGTATAATTGTTTCTGTTATGTCGCTATTCCTTTTAAGCCAGGATTTAATATGTCAGAACAGGAAAAAAGCTGAAGATCAATATCAAAAGGCGAGGGTTCATTACCTCAGGTTCACACTGAAAGACCTTCAGCAATCGGTCCGGTATCTTGAAAAAGCGCTGCAGTCCGATTCGCTGTTCGTGCCGGCCTGGGCAGGGCTCGCGCAGTCGCTGTCCCTGATCGGTTATGAATCGGAGAAGAAAAAAGAGTCCGGCAAAAGTTTATATTCACGGGCGATGGAATGCGGTGAAAAAGCCGTCGCTCTGGATTCTGTTTCGGCGCTCGCGCACCGTTCACTTGCGCAGGCGCTGATGATCGCTGATCCCGGACGTTACGGGGATAAAGCCTATCAGGAACTGCTTGAGGCTTTGGCACTCGATACCACACAAGCGGAAACGTATTATCTTCTGTGGATGCACACCCAGAACGACAATCCCGAAAGCCCCGCCATCGAAAAGGCGCTGAGTCTGGACGACGGGTATTTCATGTCCCATTATTCGGTTGCGGTCGCTTTCGCCAAAAAAAAGATGTTTGAAAAGGCGATTGAGCATTATAAAAAATGCGTACAGATCAGCTCCGAACATCCCATGCCGTATTTTGGCCTCGGAAACGCCTACTCTCAGTTGAAAAAATATACACCGGCCATCCGTGAATATGAGACCGCCATCGAACTTGATCCGGATTATCCGGACAGTTATTTTTATACCGGCCTCGCGCATTATTATCTTGGCGAAGATAAACAGGCTGTAAAACGGCTTGAAACCTACCTGAAAAAAGCACCGGATTCAGGTTACCGGCAGAAAGTAGAATCGATATTGAAAGAAATAAAAAAATAAAACGGCGGATCATTCATGAAAACGACATCCCGAACCAGCAAAGAAAAAAACGAACAGCCAGCGCAAAACCGGAACCTCTTTCCTGATCTCACGCCCGACCGGCTTCTGCGGGCTTACAAAATCATGATCCTCTCCAGGAAGCTTGATGACAAGATGCTTCGCCTCCTGAAGCTCGGGAAGGGTTACTTTCACATCGGTTGTTCCGGCCATGAAGCCGCTCAGGTCGCGGCCGCGATGAACATGATATCCGGCAAGGACTGGTTTTATCCGTATTACCGCGACCAGGCGCTGTCGATGACCGCCGGCATGACCGTGAAGGACATCCTGCTGTCCTTTCTGGCGCGCGCGGAGGATCCGATGTCCGGAGGCCGGCAGATGCCGCAGCATTACGGACATAAGGATCTGCGGATCGTTTCACAGTCGAGTCCCACGGGCACGCAGTTTCTTCAGGCCGTGGGCTGCGCGATGGGCGCGTACAAGGAAGGAACCGACGAAGTGGTGTACGTCTCCTCCGGGGAAGGGACCACGTCGCAGGGCGATTTCCACGAAGCGCTGAACTGGGCGAGCCGCGAGAAAATGCCGGTGATCTTTTTTATCCAGGACAATAAGTTCGCGATTTCCGTTCCTATCGCCCAGCAAACAGCGGGCAGTTCGGTGTACCAGATGGTTTCCGGCTACACCAATCTCCGCGGATTCCAGATGGACGGAACCGATTTTCTTGAAAGCTACGCGACCATGAAGGAAGCGGTCGCGTTTGCCCGGCGACGCGAAGGCCCCTGCCTGGTCGTGGCCGATGTTGTGCGCCTGCTCCCGCATTCATCCTCCGATGACCAGCGCAAATACCGAGACGCGGACGATCTCGAAAAAGAACGGGAACGCGATCCGATTGAAAAAATGAAACTCTGGCTGACAAAAGGAAAAATACTGAACGATACGCTGGACCGGACGATCCGCGAAGAATGCGACAGGGAGATCGACGAAGCGTCCGACTGGGCCGAAGCGCAGCCCTATCCGGAAAAAAGCACCGCGACCTCGCTTGTCTTCAGCGAAGACCCGGATACATTAAATTATGAATCCTCAGCGCCGGGCGGCAAACCGATCGTCATGGTCGACGCGATCAATCATGCGCTTGCCGAGGAACTGGAACGTAACCCGAAGATCATCATGTTCGGCGAGGACATCCAGGACCCGAAAGGCGGCGTGTTCACCGCGACGAAAGGGCTGTCGACGAAGTACGGAGCTGAGCGCGTCTTCAATTCGCCGCTCGCCGAATCCAGCATTATCGGCGTTGCGGTGGGGCTGGCCTCGCGCGGATGGAAGCCGGTCGTGGAAATCCAGTTCGGCGATTACATCTGGACGGCGATGATGCAGATCCGCAACGAGCTCGCGGTGATGCGGTACAGGGCCAACAATACCTGGGCTTCTCCGGCGGTGGTGCGTGTGGCGGTGGGCGGATACATCCACGGCGGATTGTGTCATTCACAGAACATCGAGGCGTTCTTCGCTCATATCCCCGGACTGAAAATCGCGTATCCATCAAACGCCGCCGACGCCAAAGGACTCCTGAAGACGGCCATCCGCGGGAATGATCCCGTGTTGTTCCTTGAACACAAGGGATTGTACCGGCAGGGCCACGCCCAGTCGCCCGAACCCGACGCAGAGTATCTCGTTCCGTTCGGAAAAGCGGTTGTGAAACAGCCGGGATCGGACATCACGCTGGTGACGTACGGAATGATGGTTTCCAAATCCATCGCCGCGGCGAAGTATCTTGCCGAAAAAGAAAACATCAGCGTGGAAATCATCGACCTCCGGACCATGGTTCCGTTAGATGTCGGTACGATCATTGAGTCGGTTAAAAAAACGAACCGCTGCATTGTGGTTCATGAGGACATGGAATTCGGCGGGTTCGGCGCGGAGATTATCGCGAAGATCATCGACTTCGGTTTTGAATATTTAGACGCGCCGGTTACACGCGTCGCGGCGAAGAACACGCCCATTCCGTACGCCCCGCCCCTGGAAAACGAAATTCTGCCGCAGGAGGAGGATATCATCAGTGGAATTAAAGCCGTTGTGGAATACTGAGTATTATTATCTTGCCGACCATCTGGGTTCCATTCGTGTCGTGCTCACAGAAACAGGAAATGTGGACTTCTGGAGCGTTTAAACAATATATATATATATACAAATATTTCAGAAAGAACAGAATCAAGATCTTTATCTACAAGACAGGGTGTTCTTACTTATGGTGAACAAATGAAGATGAAATCTGGTGTAGTTCCATTTAATTATTATATTGGCTGGAATAAATAATTTTTAGGATATTTATGAAATTAATAATAGTGTTTGTGTTTTATTTGACTTCTTGTGTTCATCTTTCAAAAAATACATTAAATGTATCAGGAAATTATGAATATACCTATTATGATGGTGTCAGCCATTTCGAAGCTATAATCAAATTAAACATTGATAGTACATTTGAATATTATAGTAATGGCCCAATGTGGAAAAGTACTAGTGATGGAGTATGGAAAACTGATAGCGATCATATACTTTTGAGAAGTAATAAAGTATATGGCATAAATGAGTATTATGAAAGTTTAATTGAAAATAATAATTACGTCTTTGATATAATTGATATAAACAATAAACCTCTTTCTTTTGGTACTATATTTGTTAATAATGATAAGTTTAGTAAAGATTCCACAAACGCATTTTTAATAAATAACGAAGGAATTTCTGAAATTAATTATCCACAAATTATTAGTAGTATTACAATACTATATCTTGGAAATAAATATTTTTATACAATAAAAAACAATGATTTCAACCATTTTAGAATTAAAATTGATTTAAAAGATGATTATTATTCATATTTCAATGATTCAAAATGGAAAATAGTAAAAAATAAGTTAATTGATGAATACAATAGAGAATTTATTAAGAAATAGTACATATAGATTATTTCTAACCATATTATTTATATTACTATCCGTTCAGTAAAGAATCCCGCGGAAGCAGTACCAGCAACGAACCGAGGGAGCAGTTTACAGGGAAAGAACGGGATATTGAAATCATCTTTATTATTAATATTGAACCAGGATATCATATTAGGAAGATATAATTCTGCTAAGAGGGAGTCAACATGTTAAATCGATTTTACTATTTTTTACTGATTTTCATTCTATGCTTCATTTCTGGATGCATCAACAAATCAAAAATGTATGAATGCTGTTATCAACAAATAATTAATCATGATCAAGATTTTATCATTTCTGTTAAATTAAATCATATAGATAAATTAATACATGATTCAATTACATATGAAGTATCGTTGACAAATGTATCAGGTAAACCCATTTATATAATTAATTCAGATATTTTATTATTACGCTCATATTCGAAACATAATTATGGGTTGATATTGTCTTTGACTGGAGTCTCAAGTGGAGGAATTGAGTATGGTATAAATATTAGAAGGATTAATTCGATGCACACTGTTTTTTATAAAAATAAAATAAATTTTGATTGGTTTAAGAATTGTGTTGAATATGCTAACTCTAAAATTATAGAAAAACCAAAAAGAAAATCATTTCAAACTAGTTTTGAACTAAGTTACATTTCTGATTTTAATGAAATAATTAAGTATCGACATCTTAGTGGGGGCCATAATCCATATATTGATTCAGATTCACTAACTATAAGCAATATTGTGTTTGAAGCGGCAGCAAAAAACAAGAAAATTGATGGAATTAATATTAACATTGAATAAATATTGACTATTAAAATCTCTTTTGAAAAAGCAAATAATAAAAATATTTTTGATAGCACTTTATGTTTGTGAAAAAAATAATTCACAGAAACCTTTTTATATGAGGTAAAAGTGTATATAAGGAAATTCTCAGGAATATTTCAGAATTAGATACTATTTTAATGGCAATTATATTATCTGATATTATTTACAGTATTCATCATATCTTAAGTTTTCATGCTTAAGCAGTGGCTGTGCATTTTCATCAAGAGAATGAAAATTATCGCAACGATATTTTCTGTTAGATATTTTCCGCAAAGCACCTTGAAAGATGGATTTCATAAAGGTAATAATAAATGATATTAGATTATTTTAGAGAGAATAAGATAAATAAGAAATTATTCAATCTTATCTTTTCGTCCTCATCGCCTAAGTGGCGCTATGCGTACGTTTCACACATGTCCGCGGGTGCGCGGCCACAGTCGCATAGCTTGTCTCTTAGGCGACATGCATAAAGAGTTTACGCACGGTGGGCGGAGAAGAAAAACTTAAATCTCCCTGGAAACAACCAGGGAGATAATTTTTTTGAATAACGAGCGCGCGCTTGCGCACTTCGTTGTAACTGAATTTAAGCGTTGAATGTTTTGTGCATAAGAAAGGGTTTTATCAAGCCGAGAGTGCTTGATTTCATAATATTTTTATTGTAACTTTGTTTAAGAAAAAGGACAACAATGGCTACTCCACGCATCTATGTTGACACTTCAGTTTTTGGGGGCGTGTTTGAATCCGAATTCAAGTGGGCAAGCGAAGAGTTGTTTCAACAGATCCGCGATGGTTCTTTTCAGCTGGTTACTTCAGCCGTCGTACAGGATGAAATTGAACCGGCTCCGCTCCAAGTCCGGGAATTGTTTGAAACCATGCTCCCGTATGCAGAATTGATCATTCCGAATCCTGACGCGGTTACCCTGCAACAAGCCTACATTCAGTCGAATATTGTCACCCGGAAATATGCCGGCGACGCTTTACATGTCGCCCTGGCAACCGTTTCAGGATGTGCCCTGATTGTCAGCTGGAATTTTAAGCATTTGGTGCATTATGATAAAGTCGCTTTATATAATGCCGTTAATCTTATCCATGGATATCCTCAAATATCTATCATATCGCCATGGGAGGTGATTCGTTATGAATAAAAAATTTGACTGCGTTGAAATGAAACACAAAGCGGCCCAAAAGATACAGGAAAAACTGACAGGAATGTCATCTGAAGAACAGCTCAAATATTGGCAGGAAAGAACAGAAGTATTACGTAAACGCATCGAAGCGGCTAAAGCGAAACTCGTGAAAACAGATCAGGTAATTGTTTAACAACCGATTACATCATAAGGAAAATACCGCTTTACCCGGAATAATCACCGACCATCAGGGTCTCATCCGTGTCGTGCTGAATGAAAGTCCGATATTCGGAAAGGAAACACTATGATGATTTTTATCCCGCTCCTGCTGTTATTACCGCCTCAGGATGAAGACTCCGTCATAACTCAGGGATCGGAGAATCAATTTGCAAAAGCCGCGCGGGAGTTCGCCGCACAACCCTTTCAGTACGACATGAGCATGGGCTATTATACCCTCACCTACAGGGACGGAACGAACACCGGTAAGTATGTTTACCCGAACGGCGACCTGGATCCTTCGATCGGCGTATGTACCGATCTGATCGTCCGTGTGTTCCGCAAAGCCGGGTATGACCTTCAGAAACTGGTTTATGAGGACGCGTCGAAAAATTTTTCAGCGTATCCTTACGCGAACTGGGGCATGACTAAACCGAACGCCAATATCGATCACCGCCGGGTGCCCATGCTGAACGCCTATTTCAGGCGATTCGCGAAATCGCTTACGACCGAAACCACCGCGGATAAGCTCGACCAATGGCAGGCGGGCGATATCGTTATCTGGGACCTGACGGGAAAAGGAAAACTGGACCACATCGGAATCGTTTCCGACAGGCGGCTCAAAAAAAGCAACCGCCCGCTGGTCATCGATAATTTTCCAGATCCCGGTTATGTGTATGAGGGCGACCGGCTGGAAGAATGGACGATCCGCGTGCATTACAGGTTTCCGAAATAAATCTGAAACATAATTTCTTGCATTTCTTTCGTCAGCCCTCTATATTCGCTCGGACCGCTAACTGATGATACGGAGTAAAATGGTATGGCCAAAAAAAATAAATCAAAGACGGATATCAGCAGACCGAAAGAAATACTGAGAATCGAGTATCCTGACCTCCACAAAGGATTTTTATTGATCGGTTTTTCAGTAACTTTTTTAATCCAGATTATCATTTATCTTATCAGCCTCGCTCCGACGGTTACATTTGAAGACAGCGGAGAACTGATTGCCGCAGCTTACACGTTAGGCGTACCGCATCAGCCCGGATATCCTTTGTTTACGATACTGGGAAAATTATTTACTTTTCTTCCGTTCGGCTCGATTGCTTTTCGCGTGAACCTCATGTCGGCATTTTTTTCAGCCCTTGCGATATCGGTTCTGTTTTTGACAATCATTTACATCATCGATGAGATCGCGGCGGTCGCCGGTAAGAATAATAAAGGTACAGCATCGGGTTATGATAAATACGTCATCGCCATGCTCGCCGCGCTGTTTGCGGGAGTAACGCCGTCGTATTACAGTCAGGCGCTGATTACCGAAGTATACGGCATCAACAATTTTTTTACCGCTCTGACCCTTTTTATCATCTTGAGATGGTATCGCGCCCATAATAGTTCCATTCAGGGTAATGCTTCCGCTGAACAGGGTAAAAACACAAATTTTCTGGTTTATGGTCTCCTTTGCGGACTAACGCTTACCAATCATCATACTTCGCTGGTGTTTCTTCCGCTGGGTTTTTTATTTATCGCAATTATCGATTACCGTTTTCTGATGAATATGAAACGGCTTGTAAATTGGGCCGGTTGTTTTATCGCTGGATTGATTCCTTATGTCTATTTGCCGATCGCGTCATCGGCAAAACCCGCCATTGACTGGGGTAATCCTGAGACATGGACGAATTTCTGGAGAGTGGTGACCCGGCATCAATACGGTTTAGATCTTTCCCAGACGCGGTCGTTTCAGAAATTGACGTCACAAATCGGCCTTCATTACCAGTTATTCCTTGAGGAATTCGGATGGATACTCCTGATCGCCGGGCTGGCCGGAGTTATCATTCTCTGGCTGCGGCGAAAGCCGGTATTTATGTTCACTTTGTTTTTTGCATTCCTGACCGGACCGCTGGTCGCTTATGTCACCAATGTGGATATTACCGTCCGTGATCCCTTTGCCGTCGCGGAACAGCGGGCGCTGGTCAGCGTCATGTATCTTCCGTTCTATCTTTTATGGGGATGCATGATCGGAGCCGGTCTTTACGCCGTTACAATATGGATCAGCGGGAAAATCAATCGAAAATTTATCACTATACCCGTTATTACACTCTCGGCGCTCTATCTTGTCCTTTTTGGTCATAAAAATTATCTAAATGAAAACATGAGCGACTATTATTACGCCGATCAGTTTTTTAATAATCTTGAGAAACTGGCTCCGTCAAACTCAATCATAATCGCCAACTGGGACCCGTTCGCTTTTCCGGCGCTGTATTACCAGTTTGTCGAAAAACGATTTCCGGACATGATTTTCATCGATGTAGAGCTTCTGCGCCGGTCATGGTATATCGAAATGCTCAGAAATAATTATCCGGACTACATGCGCCTTTCCGCGAAAGAAACTGACGAATTTCTCTCAGCCGTAAAGCCGTTTGAAGAAGGTGAAAAATTCGATCCGAATTTTATCCAGAGCAAGTATATGGCGATGATTAATTCTTTTATTGATTATCACTATGAATCTCGTCCGATATACCTGACCATTTATTATCCGATACGTCCGCTGGAAAATGGCGTAGCGCCGGGTTATGGGCGTGAATCGTGTTTTATTGCCCAGCGCCTGGTACTGCCGGGAGCGAAGATTCAGGATGTTGATTACCGTCAGTTTGACTTTCCTGATATGTTTTCCACGGCGGGTTCGGGGGATCGCATGTCGGATATGCTGAAAAATTATTACGCGATCCTGTTCGCCGAAAAAGCAATCGCTACGGGAATTCAATCCCCGCGAAAAGCATTTGAATATTTTGACCGTTCACTGGAGCTCGCTGAATCACAGGTTATCCGCAAAAATATTATCCAGCGCCAGCAAACTCTGAAACAAATGACGTTGCCGAAGTGATTAAAAATAATATAAAAATTCATCTCGCGCTGATCTCGGTGTCGGCGATTTTCGGCATCAATACCGTTACGTCAAAAATAGCGCTTCGGGAGATCAATCCGTACGCGCTGGTGTTTTTCAGGATTTCCATCGCCGCAATCCTGCTCTTTGCGGTTCACCGTTTTCTCGTCAAAGAAAAAATCCAATCCATGGCTGATTATCTTCGTTTGGCCTGGTTCAGCGTGTTCGGTATCGTGATTAACCAGACGCTGTTTCTGAAAGGGCTTGCCCTCACAACAGCGATCAACGCGGCGGTGCTGGTGACGTCGATTCCCGTGATTACGATTCTTATCGCGATGATGCTGGGAAAAGAAAAAGCAGGCCTGATGAAGATTACAGGCGCTGTTATTTCGCTGTCCGGAGTGCTGCTGCTGTTCGGCGTTGACCGGATCGATTTTTCCAACCAGTATTTCGTGGGAAATCTTCTGATCTTTATCAACGGTACTTCTTACGCCCTGTATTTAGTCATCACAAAGGATATTCTCAAGCGCTATCATCCCCTGACCGTGACGACTTGGACGTTTATTTTCGGGAGCGTCGGCGTATTTCCGTTCACGATCACGTCCGCGTCGGAAGTAACATTCGGTGAAATCAGCATGGCGGCTTATCTTTGCATCGCGTTTTTGATACTGTTCGCTTCGGTGCTCGTGTATTATATCAACAGCTGGGCGCTTCAGCATACCACGTCGTCGATGGTGGCGATGTACATTTACATTCAGCCGGTGATCGCAACAATCGTATCCATTCTTCTGCTCGACGAACCCATCCATTACGGAACGCTGATATCGGCCGTGATGATTTTTTCGGGAGTTTATCTTGTCGGGAAAATGACGCAGCGCGAGTCAAAGCGCCAACCTAAAAAGGAAACAAGTTATCTTGAGGATTCCGCGATGAGGCTTGAGGATTAAAAATTGCATTATTGTTAACTTAACCGTCGTCATCGCATATCAGAACGGCGCGAACCGGCGAGGCTTCCGCGTCCTGAATGCGCAGGGGAAAACAAATCAGCTGATATTCACCGGGCTCAACACCGCTCAGGTCAAGGCCTTCGAGAAGTATCACGGACTCGTTTAATAATCTGCGATGAAGAGGATAATCCCCGTCAGGCTCAATAGAATAATAATCGATGCCGATCAGTTCAACTGACTGTTTCAGCAGTTCCTCAACAACGGGTTCGGTGAGAGCGATAAAATTCCGCGATACAGGTTCTCCGGATCTCATTCTTTCTGAGTTTATAGTCCTGAAAAGTATTTTTTTCTGAGTGATCGGAGGTAATTCGCTGATCGTCACGGCTTCACAAGACTGAATCCCTACGACTTGACATGCTCCGAAGAATATGTCAGCGGGAATTTGGTCAACCGTCATCCCGTTCTGTATAAAATGAGACGGCGCGTCGATATGCGTTCCGGTATGAAGGCTCATGTGAAGCGATGAAACGTTCGCGGCATCCCCGCGCTGAAGTTCGGATAAGCGGTTTATCTTAAAATCCGGATCGCCAGACCAGACGGGTGTTTGCGGAGACAGGGGAATTGAAATATCGATAATGCGGGGCACGAATTATTTCAATTTCCAGGTGGTGCCCTCAGGAGAGTCCTCAATCACGATGCCGAGTTCGGTCAGTTTATCCCGGACCTGATCGGACAAAGCCCAAAGCTTGTGTTTGCGGAGATCCGTGCGAACGCTGAGTATAAGGTCGACCAGTTGTTCGTATTTCTGGGATACGGTCTGCGGTTTTGATAAATTGATGAAACCGAGGAATTCATTCCATTCAAGGATGAGGTCGCGGGCGCGTTTCATGATATAGAATGAGAAATCGTTAAGCATTTTGGGATTGGCGATTTTATTCAGGCCGTTCATGATTTCAAAAACCTTGCTCAGCGCGGCGGCGGTGTTGAAATCATCGTTCATGGCGTCGTAGAATTCCTTTTCAAGACGATCGAGGTCTTTTCCGAACTGTTCCGCGTCGCCTGAAATGCTGTCGCGTCCGACGCTTCCGCCGAGCTGATCCCTGAGATCGAGCGCCTGCTGAACCTTGCTGAATGTGGCTTCCAGGCGTTTATGCGCCATCATCGCGTCGTTCAGGTTTTCCTCGCTGAAGTTCAGGGGACTGGCGTAATGTTTCTGCAGGAAGAAAATCCTGAGCACCTCGGGGCGGTACTGTTTGAGGATATCGCGCAGAAGCCAGAAATTGCCCGCGGATTTGGACATTTTTTCGTCATTAACGTTCAGGAACCCGAAGTGGATCCAGTATTTCACGAACTGGTGTCCGGTCGCGGCTTCGCTCTGGGCGATCTCGTTTTCATGGTGCGGAAAAATCAAATCAGAACCACCGCAGTGAATATCAATCTGGTCGCCGAGGTGATTCATGGACATGACGGAACATTCGATATGCCATCCGGGACGTCCTTTGCCCCAAATGCTGTCCCAGGCGGGTTCGCCTGGCTTCGCGGCTTTCCAGAGCGCGAAATCGAGCGGATTGGCTTTCTTTTCGTCGACTTCAACCCGCGCCCCGGCCTGAAGATCGTCGGTATTTTTACCGGATAATTTTCCGTAACCCGGGAATTTGTTTACGTTATAATAAACGCTCCCTTCAAGCTCATAGGCGAATCCTTTCAGCACAAGCGTCTGGATCAGCTGGGTAATCGCTTCCATATGATCCATTACCCGCGGGGCGGCGTCGGGCATCCGGATTCCGAGCCTTGCGATATCCTCGAAGAATGCTTCCGTGTACAGCTGAGCGACATCCGAGGGTTCCAGGCTTGTTTCCTGGGCTTTTTTGATGATTTTGTCGTCTATGTCTGTGACATTCATAACAAATTTCACCTTATATCCGCTGTATTCGAGGTAGCGCCGGATGACGTCGGAAGTGACAAATGACCGGGCGTTGCCGACGTGTATATAGTTATAAACCGTGGGACCGCAGGTGTACATTGTCACTTCCTCGCGGCGCAGCGGGACGAAATCCTCTTTACGGCGGGACAACGTGTTGTAAATTCGTATCGGCATAATCATCTCCGTAAGAAACCGGCGATTATGATGGGTCCGCCGGGTGAATCAGTTGCTGGATATTGGTCAGAAATTCGTCAATCTCAAACGGTTTTGTCATGACTTTGCTTGGCAGTGTATCCGTGATTTTATTGTGCATGCTCTGCAGAGGGTATCCCGTAACGACCATGATTTTCGCGGATGGGTTTTTCATGCGGATGTGCGACATGACTTCGAAACCATCCATGTCCGGCAGGCCGATATCCACCAGGTACATATCGGCAGGAAACCTCTGATTGACATAATCCAGGGCGCGCTGGCCGTTCTCCGCGAATGACAGATCATACTCAGTCAGAAGGTCGGCATAGAGGTCCTGGAGGGCGGGTTCGTCTTCCACTATAAGTATTTTTTTCGCCATAAGGTATCCGGAAATTCTAATCTCCCTGTGCGCGGTCCATCCGGATCCTGAAAGTCGTGGTGTCTTCCGACGAGATTTCCAGATCGGCATGATAATTCGACAGCAGGTATTTGACGTTGACGATTTCAAGGTCGCACAGACTGAAGCGGGCTTCATCGGGAGCCGGATAACGGCTGCTGAAACGTATGGAAAACAAATCACTCAGCTGTTCTTCATCCATGCGTTCCCGGTTGTCGGAGATGTCGATCCATACGGAGTTTTCATCGAATCCGGTCCGGATCCACAGTTTTTTCTGGTTCAGTCCCGCCGTGGCCTTCATGGAGTGGATCAGCAGATGGTACACGGCAAGGCTCAGTGCACGGTAAGAAACACTCACGGCCGGAACCGAAGGTTCGTATTCAACCGTTTTCTGAATTCGATGTTTGAAATACAGGCTGGAATCCAGGAACAGGATCATGTTTCGGATCAGATCATTGAGACTGAAACCGGATTCGGGATTGTCATATTCGAAAGTGAGCCGCTGGGAAAAGCCCCTCGTAAGTTCGACTAATTTATCCACCTGCTGTATAATGTCTGTCAGGCCTTTGATCTGCTTGGCGTGGATCTGCGGAAGAGCGCCCGGCTGGTCCTGATCCGGATGACGGAAGAGGTCCCCGTTTTTTTCGAGCTGGTGTTTCAGAAGCTCCGCCCGGCCGCGGATACTCCCGAACGGGGTGTTGAAGTTGTGAGCAATGCCCTGGAGGATTAGCGTCATGGGCATCGACTGGTAAAAATTCACGGCTTCAAGGAAGCGGTCGTCATCCATCGTGCGGGCGGCAGTGGCTTCCAGCGTGGCCTGCTGGGCAAGCTGATTCTCCAGCTTGGCCGTCATGTCCCGGAAAAATCCAAGAATGCCGTTAATGTGGCCCTCTTCGTCCCTCAGCGGAGACGCGGTCAGTTCCACGAGCAAGGTTTCGCCCGTTTTCTTTTTCCATTCAAACAGGTTTTTTTCCACGACTCCCCGGTAACCCAGAATGGATAAAAGAGAATCATGGTCAGCGGGATTGGAATACAGCTTGTGAACGGGTTTTCCGATCAGTTCGTTCCAGTCGTCATATTCCAGCATCTGAGCGGCGACCTGATTGGCCAGAGAGATTTTCCCCACCGGGTCAATCACGATGGCGCCGTCCGGCAGAATTTTAAACAGTTCCTCAAAACGATATGAGAAGATCCGGTTCATGAGATTATCTGATTTAGTCACTATGCATACAGGCAGGGAGCGGAGATTTAAATCGCTGCCCTGACTATCCTCTGAATATGCTGATAATCTTTAACAAATTCAATATTTTTAAATCCGTTTTTTAAAAGAATATCCGAGACAGCGGCCGCCTGGTTATAGCTGATTTCGTAAAAAAGCACAGGATGAGAGGCTTGCGGATCAAGTAGCCGGCGTGCGATGCGGGAAATATGTTCGTAAAAGCGAAGTCCGTCCTGTTCCGCAAAGAGCGCGTTTTTGGGTTCATAGCGGCGGATGTCCTCCGGGAGCAGGCCGTATTCCTCTTCGGAAATATAGGGAGGATTGGAGACAATCCCGGAGAAAAAATGTTGGTAGGGTTCAATCCATGCGTCATCAAAAACATCGGCCGTGAAAAAACGGATGTCCTCAATTCCGTTCAGCGCCGCATTTTGTGAAGCGAGTTCAGTCGCTTTCGGATTGACATCCATCGCAAAGAATTCGTAAGGGATATGGTGCTTTCGAAGGAGTTTAGCGAGAGAGACGATAATGGCGCCCGTTCCGGTTCCAATATCCAGTAAGCGAACAGGGTTGCGGAATACCGGATGGCGGTATTGACTGAAAACCGTCTCGACCAGAATTTCCGTATCCGGTCGCGGAATGAGTACGCCGGGCCGTACCAGAAACGGGTATCCCATGAATTCAGCGGATCCGAGGATATACTGGAGAGGTTCGTGCCGTAACCTCCGGATCAGGAGAGCCCTGAAAGCGGCGATTTCCCGGGATGTGAGGGGGCGATCATGTTCCAGGTAAAGGTCAAGACGCTTGCAATCCAAGGAACGGGCCAGAAGCCATTCCGCCTGAAGTCGGGGGCTTTCGAAGGAACGTTCTTTAAGGTGCTCAGTCGATGCATTCAGTATATCCAGAACCGTCCAGGTTTTTTTTGTTTCAGGGGGATTCAATCGGCCTTATCAGGTATCCGGGGTTAGGGTCAGAAATCCGAAATAAATTGAAATGAGACCGTGAGGCAGGATAATGAGAGAAAAAATATTTGTCCACGTTTGCCGGGACAAGGAAAGATCAGTTTTTTCTGCAGTCGTATTCTTTTCCATCCCATATAAATGAATCAAGCTGGTTTTCCCGCAACTGCTTTTTCGCGTAGTCCTGGGCCATGCCCGATTTAACGAAGAAATCCACGATATCGCCGTCGACATGCTTGTCCTTGACCATGAAGCCCAGGATCTTGATGCACTCGGAGATTTTCTTCCCGGGTTTGTACGGCCGGTCGGCAGCGGTGAGGGCCTCGAAAATATCGGCAACGGCCATGATTCGGGCCTGCAGGGACAGTTCGGAGGCGTTGAGATGGTTCGGATAACCGGTGCCGTCGAGTTTTTCATGATGACCGCCGGCGTATTCGGGCACGTGCCGCAATTTCTTCGGCCAGGGCAGTTTGTTCAGCATCTTGATCGTCTGAACGACGTGGTTCTGGATGATGATGCGTTCTTCCTCATTCAGTGTGCCGCGGCGGATGCTGAGGTTGTAAATCTCATTCTCGTTCAGCAAAGGTTCTTCCCTGCCGTTGACAACGATCGGCTGTGCGGCGATGCGCCGTACCCGTTCGATTTTAGAATCCTCCATGAATTCCCCGCCGATATTCGACACTTGAATGAATTCCATGTCGGACTGGATGTCGGCCATTTTTTGATCATAGTCTTTTTTCAGCTGGCGGAGTTTTGCGTTTTTATCCTTGCGCGTGGATTTGGATAGTTTGTTTTTTTCTTCAAGGTATTTCATCGTGATCTGGCTCTTCAGCACCTCAAACCTTGCGGCTACTACATGAATGCGGTCGAAGATGGTTTCCAGCTTTGTGCTTTTGTCCACTACATACTCGGGCGTCGTGATCTTGCCGATATCGTGCATCCAGGCTGCGATCCTGAGCTCCTTGTGTTCGTCCTCGTTCAGCCGGAATTTTTTCCACCGTTCCTCGTCGGAGTCGCTGATGGCGCGTGCGATATCCTGCGTCAGCTCGGCGACGCGCTCGATGTGGCCTCCGGTGTAGGGTGATTTTTCGTCGATCGCACCCGCAATGACCTGGATAAACGAATCCAACAACGCCTGCAGTTCATGAATCAGCGCCGTATTCGTGATGGCAACCGCCGCCTGCGAGGCCAGGGATTCGATGAGGTCCTGATAGCCGGCGGAGAACGGGATTGTTTTCCCGTCCGAATCCTTGGCGTTCAGCAGCTGCAGGACACCGATGATCTCGTTCTCATGATTCCGGAGCGCGATGACCAGCATGGACTGGGAACGATATCCGGTATTTTTGTCGAATCCCTTGGTACCCTGAAAATCGAAACCCTCAATTTCATACACATCGGGAATATTGACCGAGGTTCCGGTCAGAGCGACATACGCGGATACCTGCTGTTCGTTATGCGAGCCATCGTCCTTGTACAGCCTGACGGGGGGGAATTTCACAGGATTGCCGCTGGTGCCGCCCATCCTGAAATTCAGCGAACGGGTCTGCAGGATCTTGAAGGCGATGCTTCGTTCGTCGGGTTCCATCAGGTAAAGGGTGCCGCCGTCCGCGTTGGTGAATGTCATGGCTTCCACCACGATCATTTCCAGGAGAGCATCGAGATTTTTTTCCGCCGACAATGCGGAACCGATATTCGTCAGTTTTTTCTTTAAGAGCAGTTGTTTTTCAGTGAAATTTCGTATGGAGCCTGTGGCTTCAATGATCCGGTTTTCATCAGGCTTGCCGTCGATGACCGGAATCGAGCTCAGCGATTCCTGTAATTCCTTCAGAAACGCCTCAATCGTTTCCGTGCCGAAATATTGCGCGAGGGCATAATCTTTTTTCATAGGATACTTTCATTCACAGGGTAAATATGAACCTGCAGAACGCTGATCCGCAGCCGCGTACTGCGTTGATTCGACAGAAAATCAAAGATCGGAAGGGATGAACGGCTTAGAAGCCGACCGCAGGCAACTAATGGTTAAGGCGTTTCCAGCCGGAAACAGCCGCGGCGGCAAAAACGGATTTGATCAGGTCTCCGGCGATAAAGGGCAAGGTTCCGAGAAGGAATGCCGTATGCCAGTTCTGGCCGGTAAACAGGGTCAGCTGGGACGTGCCCAGCAGAAGAATGGCTGCTGAAGCGGTCAGAAAACCAAGGGTATTGAGGACAAACCCGGAGTTTTTTTCTGTCAGGAACCCCGCGATCATCGCGGCGACCGGGAAAGCGATCAGATATCCGCCGGTCGGGCTTAAAAGAAAGGCGATTCCGGCCGCTCCGCCGCTGAACACGGGCAATCCGGCTGCGCCGCAGGTCAGATAGGTCAGCTGGCTGAGAGCTCCTTTTTTCCATCCGAGAGCCGAACCGGAAATCAGCACGAAAAAGGTCTGCAGAGTGACAGGCACCGGTGTGAACGGCAGCCGGAATTCAATCCATGCCCCGGCCGCAGTTAGAATTGAAAAACAAAGAACCAGAGCTGTGTTTTTTAACAGCGTATCGTTCCGTTGTAGCGTTAAGGATCTGACTTCGGTTCGAAGTTTCATGGTAACTCCTTTTTCAAAAAACCTGTGTTAAAAATTATATTCAATTTTACCTTATTTGCAAGTAAATTTTAAACTGTCAAGCATGGGGCAAGTCCGGAAACGGAACTTTCCATCATGAAAAAGAGGCTTGTCATTCGCAATTTGTGCGGTCTTTTGCATGTGTTAATCGCTGGTGATTTTTTCTTCGACAGCGTTTTCATCCGCGGCCTGGGTTGCGCTGTTGGTATACCGGACCACACGCCGTTCCCGGATCACCACGACTTTGATCTGGCCGGGGTACTGCATCTCGCTCTGGATCTTGTTCGCGACGTTGGAACTGAGCAGTGCGGTTTGCGCATCGTCCATTTTATCGGCTTCAACGATGATGCGGATCTCGCGTCCCGCGAAGATCGCGTACACTTTCGCGACGCCTTCGAACTGCTGGGCGATCTGTTCCAGTTTTTCGATCCTCGCGCCGTATGCCTCTAAAGGCTCTCTGCGGGCGCCGGGGCGCGATCCGCTGATGATGTCCGCCGAGGTAACGAGCTGTGAGATCGGATGAATCGGTTCCGCTTCGTCGTGATGCGCGAGGATGGAATTGATCACCACTTCATGTTCCTTGCAGCGGGTCGCGACTTCCACGCCGATGGTGACGTGACTGCCTTCGGTGTCATTGCTCATCGCCTTGCCGATGTCGTGGAACAATCCGGCGCGCCGGGCCAGCTGAACGTCGTAACCCAGTTCCGCGGCCAGCGTTCCCGCAAGAAGGGAGACTTCCTTGGCGTGCTGAAGTACATTCTGACCGTAACTGGTCCGGTATTTCAGCCGGCCGAGCATCGCTTTCATCTCCGGATGGACGTTCTTGATGTTCAGGCTGTTCAGCACTTCTTCGGAGGCTTTATTCATCTGGTTCTCGACGTACTTGCGCGCCTTTTCGACCACATCATCGATGTATTCCGGCTGGATGTTCGGGTTCTCGACCAGTTTGGACATCGCGATACGCGCGATTTCACGCTTTACGGGATCGAACCCCGACAGCACGACGACTTCGGGCGTATCGTCGATGATGACCTTCACGCCGGTCGAGTTTTCGAAGGCTTTGATGTTTCGTCCCTCTCGGCCGATGATCGCGCCCTTGATGCGTTCGTTGGGCAGGTCAACGGAGGTCAGCGTGGTTTCCGACGTGTGATCGGACGCCAGGCGCTGGATGGCGTCGGACAGTATCCATTTCGCCTCGAACGTCGCTTTCTGCTGGGCTTCGGACTTGATCTGGAGCATGAGCTCAGCCGCCTCTCTCTGGGCGCGTTTGGTGATCGATTCCAGAAACTGCTTTTTGGCGTCTTCCTGCGAAAGTCCGGTGACTTTTTCCAGTTTTTCCGTCTGCTGCTGGATCAGGGAATCAATTTTCTGCTCGCGGGCCGAGAGTTCATCCGTCCTGACCGCCAGCTGACGCTGGTCGGCGATCAGTTTCTGTTCTTTTTCAAGCGCGCCGTTCATTTTCTGGCGGATGTCTTTCTCGCGGTTCGCGAGGCGGCTTTCGAACTGGCGGAGTTTTTTCTCGCGCTCGTCCGCCTCGGCGGTAAGCTTGATCTTGAACTGCTGCCAGCGTTCTTTCGCCTTGACCTGGGCGTCCCGCTTGATCTGTTCGGCCTCACGGTTCGCGTCGCGGATGACATTATCGGCCGTTTTTCTCACTTCGGCGATCTTATTGCGCCCCACGTATTTCGCGAGCACCCAGCCCAGGATGAACATCGCGATTCCGCTGCCGACGATTAATATGATTGAAAGCAAATCCATAACAATCCTTTTTGTCTGGTTCGGTTTAGTCTTCTGTAACGAAAAATAATTTACGATATATAATGTTTAATATCAAGAATATATGGAAAAAGTTAAACTTCTTTAAGGGGTTTAACTTTTTTACTTCACATTTCGGACAAAAAAAATCCCGGGGGAATTGGCTTTCCCCCGGGACCGAAAGATAGATTATCTTTAGATTACTTGATGCGAATAAGGATACCTAATTCAACACCGAACTGTGTGGCACCAGCGTCGCCTAAGTTCAAACCGTCCATAACGAAGTACGGGGAACCATAAAGAGCGCCGCCTTCCATCGGCCAATACTGGAATTCTGCAGGATAAATGCCTAAGCTCATCGGGGCAGTCAGTTTGCCTTTGTCGTTCATGCGTTTGTTGCCTTCGCCCAAACCCATGTACAGATCAAGACCGCCACCAACGCGCATCTTGTCCTGGCCCCAGTAGAAATAACGTCCACCGAGGGTTAAATCGATAGCGGCATCCAGATCGGTAACTTTTTTGAAGCCTAAACCGAGGTTCACGCCGAGCTTGTCGATTACGAAATAGCGGCCCCAAACTGCCGGAGCAATTGTGGTGACGCCTTCAGCGTTGTCCCATTTTCCTTTGTAGCTATCAAACAGAACTCCGCCCATTGCGAAATCGATTTCGCCTTTTTCCTGTGCGAAAGCACTGCCAGTCAGAGCGACCATAGCGACTAAAGATAATACCATCGCTAACTTCTTCATCTGTTTTCTCCTTATTTAGTTAGTGTTCTCTTCCAACATTTAAAATGGAAGATTGAGTTAATTATGCACAAAATTAAATATCAGAAACCTTATTCAAGTAAATCAGAAAAATTAACTATACTCAAATGTCCAATCAGATTAAATAAAAAAACAAACAATGTCAAGTAAAATTTTAACCATAAAACTAAAACAAAACATTCATTTGAAAATTCCCTGCAAAACCAATACCAATAAATTAAAAAAACTTAATATAATAAAAACATTGTTTAGTCTGTATCCTAATTTGAAATCGAATATGACTAACATTTCATTAAAGCGCCATATTGTCCTATGTTATGTCAGATTTTCATCGGTATCTGACAATTATCCGGAAGAAGGACAAATGATCAACCGATACAGCTTGTGTAAAGTTTGCAAAGAGAAAATTAGTGTTCTGAATAAAAAGCTTGATTCGGTTTAATATATATATAATATTATTCAATAAAACAACGGAGGGACCGGTGATCTCTTTTCTGGGTTGTATGGTTTTGCTGGTTTTAGGTTATGTTTTTTACGGAAGAATCGCCGAAAAAGCATTCGGTGCTGATTCGGGAAGGGTGACTCCGGCGATCCGGCTGCGTGACAACGTCGATTATATCCCGATGCCCTGGTGGAAGATATTCCTGATTCAGTTTCTTAATATCGCCGGTTTGGGTCCGATCTTCGGAGCGGTCGCGGGTGCGATGTGGGGACCGGTCGCGTTTCTTTGGATTGTCCTGGGCTGCATTTTCGCGGGAGCTTTCCATGATTTTTTTTCCGGGATGATGTCGGTACGTCATGACGGGCAAAGCATTCCTGAAATCGTCGGCCGGTATCTTGGGAGCGGATTCAAGCAGTTCATGCGCGTTTTTACCGTATTGCTGATGGTTCTCGTCGGTGCGGTATTCATCATGGGGCCGGCGAAAATCCTCGACGGACTGACGTCGGAATCGTTCGGGTTGTCTTTCTGGGCCGCGCTGATTTTTATCTATTATATATTGGCGACTTTGCTGCCCATCGATAAGATCATCGGGCGGATATATCCCGTTTTCGGATTTGCGCTTTTATTTATGGCGGCCGGTATCACCGTTGGGCTGCTTGCGGAGGGATACGTGATTCCCGAACTGGTTCCGGCGAACCTGATTAACATGCATGACAGCCCGTCTGATTTTCCCGTATTTCCGATGCTGTTTGTGACCGTGGCCTGCGGGGCGATATCCGGTTTTCATTCCACGCAGTCGCCGCTGATGGCACGCTGCCTTCCTGATGAAAAATTGGGACGCCGCGTATTTTACGGCGCTATGATCGCCGAAGGGGCCGTGGCGATGATCTGGGCCGCGGCGGGCATGGCATTTTTCGGGGGCGTCCGAGAACTGAACGGCGTCATGGCGGAACAAGGGAACAACGCCGCGTGGGCAGTAAACGAGATATCGAACACGCTCCTCGGGAAGTTCGGAGGCGCGCTGGCGATCCTCGGCGTGGTCGCTGCGCCCATCACCTCCGGTGATACGGCCTTCCGCAGCGGACGGCTGATTGTCGCCGATTTTCTCGGACTGAACCAGCGGCCGATCAGTAAGCGCCTGATGATCAGCATCCCGTTGTTCATCACGGGTTTTCTGCTGACCCAGATTGATTTCGGCGTCATCTGGCGGTATATGGCGTGGTCGAACCAGACGCTGGCAACCATTGTGCTCTGGGCGATCACCGTTTACATGATGCGGGAAAACAAATTCTACTGGATGGCGCTGGTTCCGGCCGTGTTCATGACGGCTGTCTGTACGACCTATATTTTAGTCGCTCCGGAAGGCCTGCAATGGCCGCTGCAAACCGGCTACTGGACGGGATTCGGAGTTACCGCGGCGGTCACGGTCATGTTCTTTTTTCTGAGTTTCAACGGGAGGAAACCAAACCCTGCGGTTTCCGATCCCATCCAGTGATCTAACCGGGATATCAGTATGTCACAGGAATATGATTCCAAGTTTTTTCTCGTGGCGGTGGTCATCGTCATCCTGTTCGGTGTGTGGTTTTTTTCCGTTCAGGGAGCCATGTCGCCGTTCATTTTATCGCTGATCATTATCGGGTTTCTGATCCCCTTCCGCCAGAACCGTTCCATCCGGGTGCTGATCGCGCTGGTCTTTACCATTTTCATGATCTGGCTGTTTCATTACCTGCAGGAAATCATTGCGCCCTTCCTGATTTCGTTTGCGCTGGCGTACCTGTTTGACCCCGTGGTGGACAAGTTCCAGACCAAAAAGATTTCCCGGACTTTTTCCATCATGATCATCATTTTTTTCATTGTCAGTTCCCTTGTTCTTTTCGGCCTGTTCGTGATCCCCCAGTTCGTCACCGAAGTTCAGGCACTGGGAAAAACCCTTCCGTCTTACCAGGAATTCAAGGATAACCTGAAGCTAAACTGGGCGGATTTTTTCAGCCGGATCGGGATCGACGTGAACTACATGTTCCAGGTCATCGAAACCGAAAGCAAGCAAAAATTTTCCGAATTCCTGAAGTATTTTTCCGCAGGCGCGGAGGGCATCAGCAGCAGCCTCAGCTCGATCATCACCCAGCTGATCAACCTGATCCTGATTCCTTTCGCCACTTTTTATTTCCTCAGGGATTTTGACCGGAACATGAATTATCTGCGGGGCAAAATACCGGACCGCCATAAAAACCGGGCGGAAAAAATATATTCCAGAATCAATACGATCCTGAGCCTGTACATCCGCGGCAAGATTTTAGTCGCTTTCATCATCGCGCTGATTACCTGGACCCTGCTCCTGATTTTCCAGATCAACTTCGCGCTCATCATCGCATTGCTCGCGGGATTTCTGAGCCTGATCCCGTATGTGGGATCGATCCTGAAATTCGGGATCGGCATTCTGCTCGGCCTGATGAATCCTGATCCGGTGACCTCCGAAGTGATCATTTTGTCGGTACTGCTTCTGGTGGAAATTCTGGATATGGTGATCATTTCGCCCAAGGTCATCGGCGAGAAGCTAGGCATCCATCCCGTTCTGATGATTTTCTCGATGTTCGTTTTCGCGAAAGTGCTCGGTATTCTCGGATTGCTGATCGCGATTCCGGTTACGGCCATTTTAAAGGTCTTCATACTCGAATGGTACGAACAGCATTTTTATAACAAGGAATTCCTGGGGGAGGAAAAACCGGCGGCGGACAGACAGGACTGAAATCCATGGAACACGGATTACACCGATTGATCGGATGTTCACGGATGAACACAGATGAAAAAAACCCGGTTAATGTACATGAAGAAGAGTTTAATCCGTAAAATCCGCTTTCTTCTATTTACTTCCATTTAAACAATCCGAATGAGCCTTTGAATCCTACCCATAATACATACGGCGTCTGACATACAAACCACAAAAGAAATAGAGGAAAAGAAAACTTTTTTTTGAACATCCGGCTGCCGGAAACGATAACCGTCAAATCGATGATCCATTTGTTAAGCCAAGCGAATGCCGTCATCAGGAGGACGGTACCGGAGATGAAGGAGAGAAAGAGTCCGGCGAATAACGCGGCATGAAAAACATACACGCACGAAAGATAAGCGAGGAAGGCCGGGTTGAGTTTTATCATTGCGGTCGCATTGGATGCCCATCGGGTTCTCTGGTGGATCAACCGGCTGAAATTCGCCGCCGGCGCGGTGACCGAAAATGAATTCTCATCGGCTGAAAATACAATTCTCCACGTTGTTTTTTTACGGATCTGCTGCACCATCAGGACATCGTCGCCGGAAAGCCGTTTCATGACCGGAAGGAAACCGCCGGCATCGTCAAACGCCTTCCTGCGGTAAGCGAGATTCTGTCCGCTGGCAGACAAAGAAAATCCAAGGTTGCATGCCCCGCATGCGCATGTCATCAGCGCGAGGAAGTCGACCGCCTGGAGATTCTCAAAAACCGACTTTCCCTCAATGGAGGAAAATCCGATGACCATGCCGGTGTCATCCGAAAAATATTTCAATACAGTTTCAATCCAGGCTTGTCCTACGGTGCAGTCAGCGTCCGTGAACATCAGGATGTCGCCCCGCGAGGACTCAACGCCCGTCTGAAGCGCCCATTTTTTCGGGGAATATCCGGCAGGAGTTTCCCGGATCGTGATCAGTTGAAGGGATTCGTGCCTGCTCCTCATTTCCTCGATGATCGCGCCCATTTTGTCGGTGGACCGGTCGTTGACCACGATCACTTCGAAACGGTCTGCCGGATAGGACTGATGCAGGACAGAATCCAGGCACTTTTGAATGGAAGATTCCTCGTTCCTCGCGGCGATGATCACCGAAACGAACGGCTTTGACCCTGAACGGGTATGACGGCTTATGAATAAACCGACGATGAAAGCCATTCCCGCAAACAGGTAAACCAAAAGGCCGGACAGGAGGACCATCAAAAACCAGTTCAGCATCAGGTGTTCCTCATTTGGATTCCAGTGTCGTTGCAAACCGCCGGTCCTTCCACTCAAACTTCACAAAAAGCCCGAGCAGGCCGAAAACGGTTATATAGTAAGGATGAAGTATTGCGATCACGGGATAAAACAGCATAAAAGTCAGACGGCGAAAACGTAACGCCGAGATCAGGAGGAAAAAACCGTCGGCCGTAAATTTGACCAGGAAAGGCAGAATCGTCCACTGCCATTCACCGGGTTCCGCGACGAGCAACAAAGGCGTGGACAATGCAATTCCGGCATTGAACAACCACACCAGAACCAGGGGCAGGATCATTTTCGGGGAATAATGTTTAGACTTGGAAGCGTGCCTGATTTTCTGATGGAAGAAATATTTCCATGTAGCAGGCGGATCCGTTACGACCTGCGCGTCCGGGTAAGGGCAGTAAGCGATTTTCCACGGTGTTTTCTTAAATAAATGCATGAGCAGGTCGTCATCCCCGGAGATGAAGGGCGCGATCTTTGAAAACCCGCCGACTTCAGTGAACGGTTTTTTCCTGTATGCGAGACTTCGGCCCGTCGCGGTAGCGGGATAGCCAGCTTTCGCGGTTGCGCAGGCAATGGCGGCAAGCGACAGCCCGTCCAGCGCCGAAAAACGGTGCTGCAGGGAATAAGGATTCTTCGGAACGATCGGTGAGTATCCGATCACCATCCCGGTCTGATCGTCAAAACAGGAGATCATTTTTCCGATCCATCCCGGTTGCGGGCGGCAGTCCGCGTCGGTGCAAAGCAGAATCCCGCCCCTCGAATGCTCTATGCCGACGGAAAGGGCATGCTTCTTCGGCGCGATGCCCGGCGGTACCTCATGGATGCGTATCACCGTTACATTCCTTATTTTCGTGTGATACGACCGGGCGATATCTCCGGTATTGTCGGCTGAGCGGTCGTCGATAACAATTACCTCAAACAGTTCCGGGCTGTACTCCTGCCGCGCCAGGGCCTCAAGACATTCGCCGATATGTGCGGATTCATTCCGCGCGGCAATAAGAACCGTGACGGATTCGGGAGTTTTGTTTTCCGGGGAACGATAAAGAATCAGCCATGCCGACAAAACCAGAACGGCTGAAAAATAAACGCCGGCAAAAATCATCAAAGGTAAAATCATGGACAATTTTCTGAATCCGCATGAAAGCGGTCTCTGGTAAACAGGTTCACGCCGGATATCCGGGCGGTGATCAGGCGTGATGACTGACGAGTATCAGAATATCATGGAACACTTCATCCATGGGCCGCTCCCCGTCAATCTGGCGGCGGATTCCGGTTTTTCCGTAGTAATCCCTGAGAGGGGCGGTCTCGGACTCATACACATTGAACCGGGTTTCGATCGCGTCCGGCTGGTCATCGGGGCGCTGGTAAAGCTTGCCGCCGCATTTGTCGCAGTATTTCAGGTCTTTCGGAGGCTTGGTGATTTTGTTGTAGACCTCGCCGCAGTTTTTACAGAGCAAACGGTTGGTCAGCCTTTCAAACAGATGGTCTTTAGATACGACAATATCGATGACGGCATCGAGGCCGATTTTCATCTCGCGCATGATATGGTCCAGAGCCTCAGCCTGCGCGACGGTGCGGGGGAAACCGTCAAGGATAAAGCCGTGACGGCAATGGTGAGATTTTAATTTTTCCTGAACCAGACCGATGATGATGTCGTCGGGAACAAGGTGTCCCTCGTTCATGAACCGGACGGCCTGCAATCCCAGCGGTGAGTTGTTTTTGATGGCTTCCCGGAGGATATCGCCCGTAGAAATCTGCGGAATGGTGAAACGGTCCACCAGCATTTTCGACTGCGTGCCTTTTCCCACGCCCGGCGCGCCCAATAATAATAATCTCATAATGCGCTCCTCATGGATTGGTAATCATGAAAGTAGATGGAAAATTGTATTTTGCCCTCAGTTTTAAAATCGGAAAACTCAGATTTTGCGAAAAAACATATTCATCGTTGTCGATTTCAGGATGAAGTGATTTCATAAATTTCATGAAATAGATCTGTTTTCCCTCGGCGCGCCATTTTTTCTCGTACTTGGTCTCGTAGTGCACGTCCAGTTTTTCCACCCAGGGGTCGGAAAAGGCGTTCCTGAAACAGCCCGATTCCGGAATGCATTCGTGCACCCAGTCTTTATACTCGGCGTCATCGGTGGATACGGTCAGAGACGACCGGATTTTTCTCGCGAACATCCGCAGCGTGACGGGATTGATCATACGCCGCTTTTTGTGACGTTTCTTGAACCAGGGGTCGGGAAAATGCAGGTACAGGTTGTCGGTGGATTTATCCGCGAACAGCGACCAGACAAGAAGTTTCGCGTCGCCGATCATCAGCCGCGCGTTGGTGATTTCCTGGCGGACCAGTTTTCGGTCGGCTTTTTTGAGATAAAGTCCGTCGATTTCAATGCCGATGATGTTGCGGCCCGGATGATCCTTCGCGAAAGGAACAAGAAAACTTCCGTTTCCGATCCCGATCTCCAGATCAACAGGATTGTCGTTCTGAAACACGGCCGGCCAGTCGAGGGAGCGGTTTTCCGGGATCCGCTGTTCAATCTCAGGATCACGCCAAGGAAAGATATAGGTTGTGTGATTCATCAAAGCAGTCAATCTTTGAAATCAGGTTTTCGTTTCTCAAGATACGCCGCGAGTCCCTCTTTCATTCCTTCGGAGCCGTACAGTTCGCCGAACCTTGAGGATTCGACGTCCATGGCCTGGGAAATACCGGTCTGAAGGCCATAGTGAACGGCTTTAAGAGCCTGGGCGACGGACCGGCCGCTTTTGGCGGCGATTTTCCGAGCGAGGTTTTTCGCTTCGTCGATCAGCTTTTCTTTCGGGACGACGGCGTTAACAAGTCCGATGGCCAGCGCTTCGTCGCTGCGGACAGGATCGCCGGTGAGGATCATCTGGTAAGCTTTGCCCGTTCCCACGATTCGCGGCAGGCGCTGGGTGCCTCCGAATCCCGGTATGATGCCGAGCGAGATCTCGGGCAGACCCATCAGCGCGCGGTCGGAGGCGATGCGGATATGACAGCTCATGGCGAGTTCCAGTCCGCCCCCGAGGCAGAAACCGTTGATCGCCGCGATGACCGGTTTCGGTCCCTGCTCGAGTTTCAAAAATATTTTTTGCCCCGCGGCGGACATCGCTCTGGCCTGCTCACCCGATTCGAGATTCGCGATCTCAGAAATATCCGCACCGCTTGCGAATGTTTTTCCCGCGCCGGTCAGGATCATGATTTTATAATCCGGTTTTCCGTGAAATTCGTCCAGCCACCGGTCCAGATCGGACAGGAGTTCCGATTTCAGGCTGTTGGACGGCGGATTGTTCAGCGATACGACGGCGATTTTGTCCGCGGTTTCAATCTGCAGATTTTGATAATCCATGGAATTGCCCGTTAAGAGTGAATGGGTTAACTTCAACTGTATGAAAGTAATAAATAAAACGGACTGAAACAAGTGCCAACCGAAAAGATTTGTGATTTTCGCAGAATGGGTAAATCAAAAAACATATGAATCGAAAATCTAATTGACTTTCAATTGTGTTTTGTTTAAGTTGATCCGGTTATCAATAGTGTCCTGCATACATCAAACTTATTTTTTTCAGGAGAAAAGCAATGGCTCTTGACGCACTAGGAATGATTGAGACAAAAGGCTTGGTTGGCGCCATTGAAGCGGCCGACGCGATGGTGAAAGCGGCGAAGGTGGAACTGATCGGAAAAGAAAAAATCGGCGGCGGATATGTGACCGTGATGGTCCGCGGGGACGTCGGTGCGGTGAAAGCGGCAACGGACGCGGGAGCGGCGGCGGCCGAAAAAGTCGGCGAACTGGTATCCGTGCATGTCATTCCGAGGCCGCATCCGGATGTGGAAACGATCCTTCCCAAAAAAGGCAGCAACTAAAAGGCCGTAAACAAGCGAAGGGAGCCGTACCATGGAGGAACGCGCGCTGGGCATGGTGGAGACGTTCGGGCTTGTGGGCGCCATCGAAGCCTGCGATGCCATGATGAAAGCCGCCAATGTCCGTTTAATCGGCAAGGAGCAAACCGACGGAGCCCTGATCACGATCAAAGTGGTCGGCGAGGTCGGAGCGGTGCAGGCCTCGGTGGCCGCCGGCGAAGCCGCCGCAAGAAGGGTCGGGCAGGTGGTGTCCGTGCATATTATCCCGAGACCCGATGCCATGACCGAAGAAATCATTTACGACGATAAAGCAGTCCTGGCCCGAGCCACGGAACCGTCTGACGTACAGGACGGAATAAAAAAAAAACTGAACCCCTGACCCTCGCGCAGCAGGAACTTTTCCGGTCGGTCCAGCAGGATGAGCCGCTGACCCGCAAGAAAAGGCTCGTCAGGCCGGATGAAGACTACCATCAGTTTAATGTGGCGCAACTGAGGAAACTCGCCAGAAGCGTCCCTAATTTTCCCATGGAGGGGCGACAGATATCCAAAGCCAATAAGGCGGACCTGTTAAAGGAACTCGATATCATCTATAAAATTTAACGCAAAGCCCTGACCCGAAAGTCAGGGCTTTTTTTACGGGGGGTCCATCAAAATACCGGATCAAATCAGAAACAAGTTTGGCGCGCTGACGATTCTTCAGAGGATTTTTCTGGTGGTCAGCGTCCTTCTCACCGGGGGATGGTTTATTCTTGACTGGTTGATCGGCTTGCTGGATGAACGGATGGAGCAGCGTTTCATCTTGACGGTAGTTCTCGTGATGGCAGGCTGCTGCTTCGCGGCGTTTGTGATTGCCATGATCAGCGTCAGACACATGGCGCGGCCGCTGAAGCAGTTCATCGAGGGCGCCCGCGAAATCGGGAGGGGCAACTTCGACCATACCATCCACATTGAAGGGCACGAGGAGATCATCCAGCTCGCCAGGATCTTTAATTATATGACGCTGGAACTGAAACGCATCCACCAGATCAACATCAACCAGATCATCCGCGAGCGGATCAAGACCGAGGCGGTTCTGCGCAACATCGCCGACGGCGTGATCGTGACCGGGGCGTACGGGGAAACGCTTCTCATCAATCAGGTGGTGGAACGCTGGCTCAGCATCACGGAAAAAAACGTGATCGGATCATCGATCAGTTTTTTCCTTCCCGAACTGAAATTGCTGATCGACCGGGCGATCGCAAGCAGCGAACCGGACATTTTAAGCGAGGAAATCGAGATTACCGACCAGCAGACCCGGGAACCGGTGATCCTCGGCGCACACGCATCCTCCGTGATGGACGATCAGGAACTGATCGCGGTGGTGGTGGTCCTGAGGAATATCACGAAAGAAAAGGCCGTCGACCGGATGAAAACCGAACTGGTGTCCGTGGTGGCGCATGAATTAAGGTCACCGCTGACCTCGATCGCGGGGTTCAGCGATGTGCTGAAAGATCCGGACATTCCGGAAAGCACCCGCAAGGAATACACGGATATCATTCACTACGAATCCGGGCGGCTGGCGGAAATGATCAACAAATTCCTGGACATCAGCCGGATCGAAAGCGGCCAGACCGTCATGAACAAGATGCCGGTGGATGTGCTGATCTTCGTGAACAGCGCCCTGAACATGAACCTGCACCTGTTCAGAAGGAAACGAATTACCGTGCATACTTCCTTTCCGGAAGAGCCCGTGATCGTCAACGCCGATCCGAACCTGATGGGACAGGTGATGATCAACCTTCTTTCGAATGCCATCAAATACAGCCCTGAGGACAGCCGGGTTTCGGTACATGTGGAAAGAAAAAACGGGCATGCACTGATTGCTGTTGCCGACCATGGATACGGCATTTCCCCTGAAAACCTGAAATACGTGTTCAAGAAATTTTTCCGCGCGAAAGATGATAAGCGGATCAAGGAAATCGAAGGCACGGGGCTGGGGCTCGCTTTCGTGAAGGAAATCATGCACCAGCACAACGGGCAGATCCTGATCGAGAGCGAACTCGGCAAAGGCACGGTCTGTACGCTGGTCATGGACGCGGAAACGGCCGGCTGAGAACCGGATACCGTTTCCGCAGAAGTTACGGTTTTTCCTGCTCTCTGTACTGCAGTTCATAAAGCTTCGAGTATATACCTCCCAAAGCGAGCAGTTCGCTGTGCGTGCCCTGTTCCCGTATTTTTCCCTTGTGCAGAACAACGACTTTCTGGATGTGACGGATCGTGGACAAGCGGTGCGCGATGACGATCGAGGTGCGGTCGGCCATCAGCGTGACGATCGCCTGCTGGATGACGCGTTCCGTTTCGGTGTCGATGCTGGATGTCGCCTCGTCGAGGATCAGGATTTTCGGGTTGATCACGAACGCCCGGGCAAGCGCGACCAGCTGGCGCTGGCCCGCGGAAAGCGTCGATCCGCGTTCCTGGACGGGTTCGTGGTACTGCCCGGGAAGCTGTTCGATGAAGCGGTGCGCCCCGATTGCCCTGGAAGCCCGGATGACCTCATCTTCGCTTATATCCGCATTGCCCAGGCGGATATTGTCAAGAATGGTCCCGGAAAAAAGGAACACATCCTGCGGAACGATCGCCAGCTGACGGCGGTAGCTGTACTGGTCGATTTGTTTCAGGTCGTGCCCGTCTATGCGGATCTGTCCCCGGTCCGTATCATAGAAGCGCATGAGCAGGTGAATCAGCGTGGTTTTGCCGGACCCCGTCGCTCCGACCAGTGCGATGCTTTGCCGGGGTTCGACAGAAAGACAAATGTCACGTAAAATCCATGCTTCCGGATGTTCCGCGGAATCCTTGTTGTATCGGAACCAGATATGGTCGAAATCAATGGCCCCTTTCACATCTTCCGTCACGACCGGATTTTCCGGATTCAGGATCTCTGCAGGCGTGTCCATCAGTTCCAGGACACGTTCCGAAGCGGCCATCGCAGTCTGAAAGATGTTGTATTTATCGCTCAGATCCTGTATGGGCCTGAAAAAAAGCTGGGCATACTGGATAAACGCGATGAGGGTTCCCAGAGTCATGGCCTGCTGAATCCAGGGCTGCCCGCTGAACCAGATCAGAAAACCGATCGCGACTGCCCCCGTCAGGTTGATCGCGGGATAAAACCATGCGTAGTGAAAAACGGAATCCGTATGCGCTTTCGCCAGGCTCTGGTTTAACCGGTCAAATTTCTGTTCCTGTCTTTTTTCCTGATGAAACAGCTGGATGACGCCGTGGCCGGACAGGTTTTCGTGAAGAAAGGAATTGATAGCGGATAAACGCAGCCGGACCTGAGTATAAGTGATCCGGACGTACCGCTTGAAGATCATCGAAAGAAGGAACAGCAAGGGCAGGACGGCAAGAATGACAAGGGTAAGCTGCACATTCAGGTAAAACATGAATCCGATGATTCCCAGCAGCAGGATCAGGTCGCCGAGAAGGTACACCAGTCCGGAAGTGAACAGTTCATTCAGCGTCTCAATATCCGATGTGATGCGGGTGATCAGCTTCCCGACGGGATTGCGGTCAAAAAACTGAAGATGAAGCTGCCCGATATGCCGGAAAAGTTTCATGCGGATGTCATAGATGATTTTCTGTCCCATCCACTGCGTCAGGTAAATCACCGCGTACTGAAGGAGAAATTCCACGAACAAAAGACCGATGAAAAGGATCGTGTAATCGATCAGCAATACCATGTCCGATTCGGCAATGGCGTTATCGATTGCCAGCTGGACGATTTTCGGACGGTACACTCCGAAACCCTGGGCAAACAACAGCAGAATAATTGAAGTGAAAACCGTCGTCCGGTACGGCCCGGCGAATACCAGCAGTCGTGAAACCATTTTCCGGTCGAACGAGCTTGATTTCAGTTCTTCTTCAGGATTAGATTGCACGTGTGATTGTCCTGGCCGGTGACATCGGCGACATGTACGAACCATCGGAACATCCGCAACCGGATGGAATTCCAGCCCGGGGACGAATGGTTCTTATGCCGCTTCCGGTCGGCTGAGTTACGGGTTCTGGAATTTCAGCGATTTGTAGTCCTGTCCGATGATCACGGTGACGTCGAGATATAACTGGGGGTTTTTCTGCTGGAGCACGTTGGATTCGTTTACGCCCAGAGTACGGGCGACTTGCTGGGCGCCGGGCATATTGCCGATGCGGTCCTGAACCACGGACTTGCGGAAATTGGCGTGTTTTGCGTTGCCGGTCTGAACGACGTCGAACCCCTTGGAACGCAGGAAGTCGGCGCACTTGGAAGCAAGCCGGGGAATCTCTGTTCCGTTGAGAACTTCCACTCTCAGGGTTTGGCCCCGGATCTGCGTGGTTTCGTCGGTGCCCGCGCCGGATGATCCGTTCGATACGGTTTCCTGCTTTTCATCCGTTTTTGAAGGGTCCTGCGGGGATGAATTCAGCCGTATGATCAGGGAAACGACAAGCGCGATCACGATCAGAGACAATCCGCCGATCATAACATTCAGGAATTTGTCCAGGGATTGGGGCCGGGGTCTGCGGATCGTGTTCAGCGATTCGGTTTCAGGGGAATCTGTGTCCGCTTGCGGCTGAGACCCTTCCGACACGTTGTCGGCCAATTCGTCATTCGTTCTTGGTTTTCTCAGCATAGGTCGTGCTCCGGAAATTGTCTTTCAAAAAAAAACCGAGCCTCAATGCCCGGTCAGAAAATATGTACTGGGGTTTTGAGTCATTATTTATTTATCACCGCCGAACTGAAAATCCTGAAAACCCGATCCGGCCGGCTTCTGGAAGGGATTATCGTACATGCCGAAACCGTTGTAAAACGGCGAAACAGAATAGCCGACATTCATCTGGAATTTGTTATTCGGCTTGTAAATAAGTTCTGCACCGTGCGTGAAACGGGCGTTCTGGTTCGGGGCGTTTTTCGGTCCTCCGAAAGGCTGGTGCATGACTCCTATGTCAACCTTAAGGAACAGGGGATCGGCAAGCCTGAAATTCATCGTGTTATTCAGCATGCCCAGGGATCCGCTGGCTCCGCCGCCGGTGAAATACATCAGCGAGTAACTGTGGCTCATGGAAAAACGATCGGGACTGAAGAGGCTGAGAAACGATCCCGATGCGGAGGTGATACCGTTCCGGATATCAACAGGCTTCGTTTCCGTCTGCGATTTGAACTGACTGAAAGCTGTATCAGTCCCCGCGAAAAAGAAAATAATGAAAATTACAGAAGTCTTCATATCAGTCCTTTGGTTATCTGATTTAAAAGATTAAATAAAAAAATAAATAAAGTCAAGGAAAAGAGAGGTACAAGATCGGGGGAGGTAATCGGGGAAACCGGGAAAATAAAAAGACAGCAAAAGGATTTGGAGGCCAAATTAAAAACTTATCACAGGCTGACGACTCTGTAAATCCGCAGATTTCAGAATGACGGTTTGTTGGCCGGCGGGCAACAAAAACTTGTTATTGAACATGAAATCCGGTATATTGCGCCCATCGGAAAGGGTTTGAATGATCACGAAACGAATTTTCCATGTTTTTTTAACCGTGACGCTGTTATGCGCTCCGGGGTTGTTTTTTTGGGGATGCTCGTCAGGAAACGCAGTTACCGTGCAGGCGAAGGATACCGTATCTGCGGATCAGAAAGCCGGGGTTGCAAAGGAGGAGCCCGCAAAGTACCACCCCCGCGCGCTGGGTTATTTCATAGACGGAGTGATCGCTGAAATGACAGGCGACGCAACGGGAGCCGTGATTTATTATGAGACGGCGAGGCGTTTCGACACGGCCTCGGAAACCATACACGCTTCCCTGGCCGGCGTGTACGTGGATATCGGGGATCTTGACAGGGCCGAAAAAGCACTGAACCGGCTTGTCGCTCACAGCCCCCGGAATATCGGCCTTCTGGAATCCCAGGCCGACCTGTATCTCCAGAAACGCGACTACTCCCGTGCGATTGAAATCTGGGAAACGGTCTGCCTTATCGATCCGTCACGGCTGGAATCGAGGTTCAAGTTGATCGCGCTGTATGAACTGCAGGGAAAATGGAACGAGATGGCGCATCATTACGAAATCATTCTCAGGGATCACCAGGACAATATCATGGTATCGGTCAAACTGGGTTCGCTGTACCTGAAGCTGAAAGCCTACGATCAGGCCGAGGAAGTTTATCATAAAGCCCTGCTGTACGACCCGAACAATCTTTATCTTCTCGAAGCCATGGCTTCTGCCCAGCTTGCAAAAAAAGATTATCTGTCCGCGCTTGCGACTTATGAAGGCATTCTCCGGATGAAGCCGGGCGACCGGATTGTCCATCACCGGATTGCGAGCCTCGCTCTTCAGACGGCCGATTATGAAAAGTCGCTGAAGCATTACAGAATGATCGAAAAGGAGTCCGGGGATCAGTATGACGTTCAGCGCGGGATCGGGTTCGCTTTGTATCAGCTGAAAAAGATCCAGGAATCCGTTCCGTATTTTGAAAAGGCGGTTATGCTGTATGATAAAGACGTGTTGTCTATGACTCTGCTGGCGGGCATTTTCCAGGATCGCGGGGATTTTACCCGGTCGGATCATTATTTTGATAAGGTGCTGGCCGTGGAACCGGATAACGACCTAATTCTCAACAATTTCAGTTACAGCCTCGCCGATCGGGGCGTCCAGCTGGAAAAAGCCCAGAAAATGATACGGCGTGCGCTGGATAAATCTCCGGATAATCCTCATTACCTCGATACCCAGGGCTGGATTTTTTTTCAGCAGAGGCAGTATGATCCTGCGCTGAAATACATCAAGTGCTCATATGACCTGGATTCGACAAACTGGGAAGTCTCGGAGCATATGGGCGACGTCCATGAAAAAACCGGCCAGACGGAAAAAGCGTTGCGGTATTTTCAGCGGGCCCTGGAACTCGGGGGCACGGCTGACCGGATCAAATCAAAAATCGAGAAACTTCTGAAAGAATATCCTGATGAGAAATAAAATGGTTGTCTGGGCAGGCATCGTGTATATGTGTGCATGCGGAACGACAGAAACGCTGTTGGTCCGCAAACCGGTAAAAACCGATGATACGCCCCTGTCCGTACTTTTTGAAAAAAACCGCCAGCATCAGGATAAGATCAGGTACATGAAAGCGGTCGCGATGCTGAATTTTGAGTCCCCCAAATCCGGAAACCAGGTGAAAGGCCAGATCGCCTTAAAATATCCTGATTCGATTTATATCAAAATTGAGGGGTTTCTTGGGATTGACGGGCTGACCGCGTCGATCAACAAAAACACTTTTGTCGTTTACAACATTATCAGCAAATATGTCATCAAAGGTTCGACGACACCCAATGGGATTCAGAAAGCGTTCGATTACCGGGTCACATTCGATGAATTGCGTGACGTCATGACCGGGCTGGTTTTCCTTTCCGAAGAGGATCAGAAGAATGTTCTTTCCTATGAAGCCGACAGCTGCGAGTACCGCCTGAAAATCAAAGAAAACAATGGCTATAAAAACGTATGGATTGATCCGGCATCGCAGTTTGCCGTTACGAAGATCGAGCATTGCGATTCCAGCGGTTCGGTGACGCTTCTGAAGGAATTCCAGCGGTTTGAGAAACAGAATTCCGTACTGTTTCCCAAATACGTCCGGGTCCTGCGCCCGAAGGAAAAAGATCTGCTGTCGGTTTATTTTGAGGACCGGGTGATCAATAAAAGTTTTTCAAGCCGGATTTTTACGATCCATTATCCGAAGAATGTCGAAGTCATTGACGAGAAGCAAATAAAATGATGCTCAGATCAGCGCTATCAACATTATCAGAGAATTAAACGGGAAGCAATATGACAGATCAATATCCGCAGGGAACCGTCGGCGTATCCGTCGTTGTGCCGTTATTGAACGAGGAAGAATCGCTGCCCGAACTGACCGAGCGGGTCCATCAGAACCTGACGCAGTTCGGCAGGACGTATGAAATCATTTTTGTCGACGACGGCAGTACCGATAAATCGTACGATGTGATCCGGTCGCTGAAGGAAAAATTTCCGGCGGTGAGGGCGATACGGTTCAGGAAAAATTTCGGCAAATCGGCCGCGTTGTCGGAAGCCTTTAAGATCGTGCGAGGGAAATACGTCATCACCATGGACGCCGATCTTCAGGACGATCCCGACGAACTGCCGAACCTGATCAACAAGCTGGAGGAGGGGTTTGACCTTGTGTCCGGCTGGAAAAAAATCAGGCACGATCCGTTTTCGAAAACCCTGCCGTCGAGGTTTTTTAACTGGGTCACCCGCGTGATGACCGGAATCAAATTGCATGATTTCAACTGCGGTCTGAAGGCCTACCGGCGGGACGTCGTGAATGATGTCCAGATTTACGGGGAGCTGCACCGCTACATCCCGGTTCTCGCCAAACGCGAAGGCCATCAGCGGATCACGGAAATTATCGTCAAACATCATGCCCGTAAATACGGATACAGCAAATTCGGGCTGTCGCGTTTCATCAAGGGGTTTTTGGATCTTGTCACCGTTCTTTTTCTGGCGCGGTACGTCAAGCGCCCCCTGCATTTGTTCGGCTCGATCGGTTTTCTGGTTCTGGCAATCGGTATGGGCATCAATATTTACTTGTCAGTAAACTGGTTTCTCGGGGTGCCGCTCGGCAACCGTCCGCTGCTGTTTCTAGGCGTATTGCTCGTACTGGTCGGAATCCAGATCATATCCACGGGTCTGATCGGCGAACTGATCACACACCATTTCCATAAGCAGGAACAGCATTCGATCAGGGAACAATTATAGATCTTTTTTGCCACAAAGTCACGAAGGCACAAAGAAATAATCAGTCTTCTTTACATCTTAGACGATGAGTTTTGAAATATCAGATCAAAAAAATTTAAAAATAGAATTTGATTAAACTTAGTGACTTTGTGTCTTGGTGGCTAAAGTCATGCCATGAAAAATATGCCGGAAACGACACCTACACAAAAAATCATATCATCTAACCGCAAGGCTCGGCACGAATACGAAATTATGTCAACCCTCGAGACGGGTATTGTTCTTCTTGGCAGCGAGGTTAAAAGCATGCGGGAGGGGAAGCTCAACATCCAGGACAGTCACGCCCGTATCGAGAACGGTGAAGTCTGGCTGTTTCATGCGCATGTTCCCGAATACAAGCAGGCGAATATCAACAATCACGACGAGTACCGGAAAAAGAAACTCCTGCTCCACAAATCGCAGATCCGTAAACTGACCCGGCAAGTGGAGGAAAAAGGCATGGCTTTGATCCCGCTGGCTGTGTATTTCAACGAAAAAAACATCGTCAAAGTCACGCTGGCCGTTGCTCGCGGGAAAAAGCAGTACGATAAACGGGAAGCCATTGCAAAACGCGACGCCGAACGTTCATTAAACCGCGCGAACAGGCATAAAGGCGAGTATTGATTACTTTCTTTTATTCTAGGGTTAATCTAGCTTTCTGATCAGATAAAACTTGTTTTTATATAAAAATCATTTCGTTGTTTTTCTTGCTTTTGCGAAAACCAGAGGGTATATTAAAGCATATTATATTCTGTAATTCATGTAAGAATATTTCAAATAGTTCTTAACCATTTTCAGGAGTGACGAAAATGAAACGATCAATACTATTCGCGATTTTTCTATTTTCCGTCAACAGTTACGCCCAGCGTACCGACTGGTCGGTCTCAATGCCATGGCCGCAGGGATCGCAACTGAAATCCGTTTTCACAATAGATGAGAACACGGCCATTGCCGCGGGCATGAACGGAACGGTTATAAAAACCACCGATGGAGGAACAAACTGGATCATTCAGGATTTCTCCTCGTATATGATCAATTTCAATTCCGTATTTTTTTTGGATGCGATGCATGGATGGATCATCGGTGAAGGAGAATCCTACAGGGTTTTGATCACATCCGACGGCGGGGAATCGTGGGATGTTCAGTATGCGCCCGCGAATTATTTGAAGTCCATTTTTTTTGTAAGCCCGGCTATCGGCTGGACTATCGGAAATGACGGTCATCCTTACAAAACCACAGACGGGGGCTACAACTGGCAGGATCAGGGTTATTTGTCCCTTATGTTCGAAGATCTTTATTTTGCGGATGCCGATACCGGCTGGACAGTCGGCTGGCAGCTCACTGAAGATTATTCAGCGGTTTATAAAACTACGGATGGCGGCATTACCTGGTTTGAGCAAACCGGCGGATCGGGTAATGCGTATTATTCCGTTACATTCATGAACCCTTTGAACGGCGTCGTTGTCGGCGGAAACGGTACTATATTGAAAACCACCGACGGCGGATTTTCATGGCAGGTTCCGGCAACGGAGTTATCGGCTTCATTGTATTCTGTATGTTTCCCGGACAACCTGAACGGCTGGGCTGTAGGTGATACCGGAACCATTATTTCAACAACCGACGGCGGAGAGAACTGGACGTATCAGAATTCAGGAATTAAGGGATCATTGCGCAGCATCGATGCGCTTAATCCGAATACGCTTTGGGCGGTCGGTGATCAGGGGAATATAGTAAAAACGGGTAACGGCGGAGCGTCATGGACTCAGATCAGCCGCACGCTGACCGATTATTTGTATTCCGTATCCAGTCCCGATACCGCCATCGGATGGATTCAGGGCTATGATGATGGAACCGGTATGAGTAAAATTTTCCGGACGACCAACAGCGGCCAGGACTGGTCACTGGCGGGAACAGATGTCAGCGGCGATATCAGCGATATATTCAGCACCGATGACCTGCATGGATGGGTTACCCGATATACAGGAGGGATTGACTTTACGACCGACGGCGGTACCGTCTGGCATACTGCCAATATTCCGAATTCATCCACGTTGTACTCGGTTTATTTTATCAATAACACAACCGGCTGGGCCTGCGGTTCTGGTCTTGCTTTCAAAACCACTGATGGCGGCCAGAACTGGTTCGTGCTTTCAGCGGGATCCATGGTGGATTGTTATTCGGTCTTTTTTATCGACGAGAACACCGGCTGGCTTGCCGCGGATATGGGTACAAAAGAGGGTGTCCAGATCATGAAGAAAACAACAGACGGAGGGATGACCTGGATCGATCAGAACTTGCCGGAGCCAATCAGTTTCATTAATGACGTAAAATTCCTGGATGAAAGCACCGGATGCGCGGTAGGGGATAACGAAAACATCATTAAAACAACGGACGGCGGAGATTACTGGTATAAGGCTCGTGGTTGGATGCCGAAAAGCGCCGGCAATGCAACGACGGCAAAACGACCTTATAAGGGGCGGGTTTTCGATAAAGCGACCGGAAAGTTAACGCGATCAGAAAAAAGATATCCGCCGCAAGGCGGGTCTCTGTACAGCGTCGGGTTTGCCGGCGGCAATACCTGGTTCGCCGTCGGAGATATGGGGTTGATTCTGAAATCCACCGATGCCGGCGAACAGTGGGAATATGCTGTTTCCGGAACCGACAATGATCTGTATGACGCGGCTTTTCCCGGACCGGGACGCGGATGGGCCGTGGGCGGCGGGGGAGTTTTGCTGAACTATCATTTTGATTACGCGCCCGAACCGATAGCGCAACCCGCGAACCTTACTTTCAGCGATCATACCATCCGGGGATTCCGCGCGCAGTTTGATCACGCTTCTCCAACGGTCGATGGCTACGTCGCCGTCCGGAGAAAAGGCGCAGCGCCTGATTTTACGCCTGTTGACGGTGTACAGTATTCCGCCAAGGCCGGATTCGGAGAAAATGAGATCGCGTATGTAGGTGCGGATAATTATTTCATCGAAAACGAACTTCTGCCGGACCGAGAATATTTTTATAAGATTTTTTCTTATAACGGAACCGATGAAACGATCAATTACCAGACCTTGGATCCGCTGCAGGGAAGCCAGGTTACGATGTTCAGCAGCGCCATTTTCGTAACGACGGATGAAGACTATGCGGAAGGATGTCTACGTTATGCGATCGATTCGGCTAATAATCATATCGGCGCGGATACCATTATGTTTGCTCTGTACGGCGGCGTTGTATTAAGTTTCGGGGACAGACTGCCAGCGGTTACCGACGATTCCACCTGCATTGACGGCGACATGAACCTGGACGGCATACCGGATGTCACTTTGTCCGGTATGGAATTGGATTCGGCCACGCTGATGTTCCGTTCATCACAGAACACCATTAAAGGCCTTATTCTGAATAATTTTCAATCGACTAATGGCGCCGCTCTGGTCATTGAAGACGGAAATTACAATAAGATTATCGGGAATTATATAGGCACGGATAACAACGGCACCTGGCAAATACCTAATGAAACCGGAATTATGATCTACAACGGCTCCAATAATCGGATCGGCGACGGAACAGTCGCGGGCAGGAATATTATTTCCGGCAATTACACCGCTGTATGGATCAGCGGAGAATATAGCCAGTTCAATGAGATTAAAGGCAATTATATTGGTCTTGATGCTACCGGCATTAATCCATTGCCCAACGGGACAGGTATCGTCCTTGATGGCGGGGCTTCCTATAACCAGGTTGGATCACATGATACCGGCGGACGGAACTTGTTCAGTAATTATGAGGAGCCGGACGTGATAATACCCTGTTCGGTTATGATGGGTATGCCCGGTACGGATTCCAATTATGTAATCGGTAACTGGTTTGGTCTAAACGTCGATGGTGAACCGGTCGGCGGTACAGGCGGAATCGGACTTTACTTTGGCGTAATGAAGAACTTCATCGGTGACGGAACCGTTGAGGGCCGGAATATTATCGCGGGGCATCTTTCCGGTATTGCCGCAATAGGATCGGATAGTAATAATATTTTTGGAAATTACCTCGGAACAGGCCCAGATGGAATCACCCCGGTTATGAATTATATAGGCATTATGATAAATGGTTCCGGCTATGTTATTGGCGACACTACCGAAGGCGGACGGAATATCATATCAACTAACGATTACGGCGCTTTGGCGATCATAGGCGGCGATATGTTCGGAGGCGGTGGCGGTACACACAAATTTATTTTGAATGACAAAGCTTCTATTAATAAATTTAAATCGAAATTCAACATTGACAAATCTAAATTATCCGGATTGTCTAACAAATCAAACCGCGTTATTGACAAATTCAAAGCGACTTACCTGAAACGTAGGAATACCGAAGCGCTCGGTGACGCAGTGAACAACCGCATCATCGGCAATTATATCGGCGTCGGCGCGGACGGAGTAACGCCGCTTTATAATGCGGACAATATCGCTATTGATAATGGATCGTCCGGCTATTCGGTTACGGATAATATGATTGAAAGAAATATCATCGCCTACAGCGCGGGTAGTGGAATATCGGTTACCGGCGATGCATTTATCAGACAAAACCGGTTCTACGCCAATTCTCTCTTTAGTAATGATTCGGGAATCGACATCATGCTGCCCGCGCAGGATACCGTATGGCCGCCGAATATTTTTGATTATAACTCCGCCACTCATCTTTTATCAGGTAATGCTGCCGCCGGATCTATGGTGCAGATTTACGCCGATTTTGAGAACCAGGGAAAAATATTCCTCGATACCGTCTATGCCGATGAAAACGGCAGCTGGTCGAAAACCGTCATGCCGATGCTGAACATGAACTTCACCGCCTTGCAGGACAGCAACGGAAATACGTCGGCGTTTTCGGAGCCGTTCAGTTCGGGCTTGTCCGACCCGCTGATGGTGACGCGACTGGATGACAATTTATCCTTAGGCACTCTGCGTAACGCTATCGAATACGCTAACACCAATCCCGGGCCGGATGTCATCCGGTTTATGCTGCCGAAAGGTTCCGTGCTGCACATAGGAGGCCAGTTACCGCCGTTGGTTGACAGTTTCACCACCATCAACGGCGACATGGACGCAGACGATTACCCGGATATCGTCCTGTCGGGCGACGGCGGTCTGGAAGGCAACATCATCACGATTTACTCATCTCATAACACGATCAAGGGACTGGTTCTGTCAGATCACGGCTATGCGGACGGCGGTGCCATCTCTATTGAAGGCGGACACTATAATAAAGTCCTCGGATGTTATATCGGTACCGACATCACCGGGATGAATTCCGCAGAGAATTTCTGCGGTATTAAAATATCTTTCGGTGCCATGTTCAACATGATCGGTGACGGAACGGCCGCCGGACGGAATGTGATTTCAGGTAACCGGGAAGGCTATGGTATAGAGATCTACGGAACCGGAACCAATTACAATGTCATCGCCGGCAATTATCTTGGATTGAATGCTTCCGGTTATGATTCACTCCCGAACAGCACCAGCGTTTTTATTAGTGACGGAGCAAGGGGAAATATCATCGGCGGACACACGGAAGGGGAACGAAACCTGATCTGCGCCTATTTATCAGCGGGAAAGGTGACTGACGAATTTGCCAGCGGCGCGATCCAGATCATGAGTGATCAAACGGACTCTAATATCATAGCAGGTAACTGGTTTGGCTTACAACAAAACGGAGTTTCGTTATCCGGACAAAGCCTGATTGGTATAGTGGTGTCATGGGATGCGGCAAACAATTTTATCGGCGACGGACTTCCCGGCGGGGGAAATGTTTTTGCTAACTCATCTTACGGCGTGTTATTTACTCGCGCCGACTCCAATTATGTGTACGGAAACCTGATCGGAACCGATCCCACGGGCAGCACCGCGATTCCCAATGAAACGGGCGTGATGATACGCAAATCCAGTTATAATCAGGTCGGCGGTGTGGGGCCGTTATTCCGCAATGTCATTTCGGGAAATAACGGCCATGGCGTGGAAATCGTTACCAATGATATATCCGGCGGCAGACATAGTATGTTTAACAGGATTACGGGTAATTTCATCGGCGTGAAAGCAGACGGTGTTAGTCCTCTCGGTAACACTAACGACGGCATATTCCTTAAATCTGAAAGCGGATGGAACGTAGCTTTCAACGAAGCCATGGATAATGTCATAGCTCACAACGGCAACTATGGAATATCCTTTAACGAATCAACCACGGCCAATAATGCATTGTTCAGGAACTTGATTTACAATAACGCTACTGCCGGAATATTTATCGACAGCGTTGCGCAGAATAATATCCTTCCGCCGGTGATTGATTCGATTGTCGGGCGCACCGTTCATGGTTCCATGGCGAATTCAGACGCACTGATACAGCTTTACTGGGACGAAGGCAGTCAGGGACAGCATTTTATCGATACGGTACGGGAAAGCAGCGACGGACTGTGGAGTTATGTCCTTCCGGACAGCATTATGAATTACCATATCACGGCATTGCAGACGCATAATTACAATACGTCGGCGTTTTCCAATCCTGTCATGGCACTGTTCCCGCTCATCGTCAACCGGGCGACCTATCTGTATGACGGACCAGGTTCACTGAAATACGCAATCGCTTATGCCGATTCCCATGCCGGGCCGGACACCGTGACTTTCCGGTTGCCTTACGGAACGGGCATTGTCACACGATACGGATCCTTCACGGTCGCCGGTGATCATACCGTTATCGACGGTGATATGAATCATGACGGAGCGCCGGATATAACGCTTGGAATCGCGTCCATTTACATTCCCCATACAATGGTGATTACTGGCAGCCATAATGTTGTTAAGAATATTTTAATAGGCGGAAACGGCACTGAATATGGAGTATCGGCGTTGTATATTACGGGTCATGATAATAAGGTCATCGGGAATTATTTTGGGGTTGGCCTGGATGGGCTGGAACCGGGACAGCAGGCTGGAGCTATTAAAATAGCCGAAGGCGCGAAATATAACTTCATAGGCGACAGAACGCTGGCGGGAAGAAATATTATCACGAACAGTTATGTGGCGAACATCACTATCAACGGTGAAGGAACCGATTCAAATTACATTTACGGCAATTATATAGGTTTGGATAAAAACGGACGTGATACGGTCCTTCAATATTCCAGTACATTGGGCATATGGATCATTAACGGCGCTAAACACAATCAGATCGGTGATGGCACGCCCGGCGGCAGGAATATCATCAGCGGCAACCGTGTCGAGTCGATCATGAACAACAGCGGAATCCGCATAACCGGGACCGGAACGGATTATAATGAAATCAATGGTAATTACATCGGCACCGATCCGGCGGGACTGGAGGCTCGTCCGAATGTTACCGGCGTTTATGTAACCGCCGGAGCGCAATTCAATAACGTAAGAAATAATTTAATATCGGGCAATCAGGCGGCCGGCGTTGTGATTGAATCTGCTAACACAAGACAAAATATGTTTACCGGAAATAATATCGGATTAAATACAGGCGGAAATACCGCACTTCCGAATGAAAAAGGAGTACTGATTAACGGCGCGAATAATAATTCCATCGGTGACGGAACCATACCCGGAAGGAATATTATCTCCGGCAACACGTATCATGGCGTTCAGTGTCTCTACGACAGCGGCAACGTGATCGTCGGGAATTTCATCGGAACGGACATCACAGGCACGGTACCGGTCGGGAATTTGCAGAACGGAATTATGCTGAGCGATAATTCCCGTTATGGACTGGTTGACCGCAATGTCGTATCTGGAAACGGCAGGGGAATTTTTATTCTCCAGTCTCAGGCCGGGGCAAGCAACGGACATCATGTGATAACCGGGAACCTGATCGGAACCAATGCGGCCGGAACCTCGGCAATGGGAAATATTCACGGTATCCTGATGTACGCCGAAACCGGCGGGGAGATAATGAATGTCTTCGTCGGCGATGGCAATCCTTCGAGCCGGAACGTTATTTCCGGCAATGATTCCATGGGAATCCTGATCGGAGGAAATGCCCGCTATAACTACATCTACAGTAATTATATCGGTGTGGATCTTAACGGTACCGGTAATCTGGGCAACGGAGGCGACGGCGTCCGCATTCAGAATGAGGCTGAGTATAACTACATCGGCAACGGCACCGCGGACGGACGGAATGTTATTTCAGGAAACCAGCTCGCCGGTGTGATCATTGAAAACTCGGCCGATTACAATTACATTCAGGGTAATTTCATCGGAACGGATAAAAACAGCGCCGCGCTTATCGGTAACACACTCGACGGCATCAGGATTTACAATTCCTACGGCACACAAATCGGGAACGGAATGGCTGCCGGCATCAACGTGATTGCCGGAAACTGCATGAACAATCCGGCCGGAGAATTCGCGGGAATTATTATGGATCATGCCATGGGAACGATCATCGATAGCAATCATATCGGGACCGATCTTAACGCATCAATGGATCTTGGCAATCACGGTTACGGCATCCGTTCGATTAACATAAGCCAGAACAATGCCATTCGTTCCAATGTCATCGCGCACAACGACAGCGGCGGCGTGATTCTGGAAGGCAACAGCACCGTTAATCATTACATCAGTTATAACCAGTTTGACGGCAATGGAAAATTCAACATGCTGTTTACGGACGGCGCAAACCGCGATATAAGGATTCCATATATCAATTCTGTCAGCTCCGGCCATGTGGTATCGGGAATCGGTGCGTTAAATTCGATGATTCAGATATATAAAGCTTCCGGAAGCAGCAGTCAGACGCTTCAATTCGTGGATACGACCTATGCGGACGGTTCAGGACTCTGGTCGAAGGTAATTTCTATTGAACCGGACATCCGTATTACCGCGTTGACCGATTCAGGAGGGAACACATCCATATTCGCGCCTCTCTACACCCCGTTACTCGGAACGCCCGGCGTAAGTCCTGCGGCTTTACATTTCGGAAACCGCGATGTCGGTGACAGTGTACAGGCCGTTCTGAAAATCGGCACCAATGAATACGCCGTACAAATCACCTCATTGAGCCAGGGAACATCTTCACCCTTTCGGATCGATTCGGTCACGCCTTTGCCGGCTGCAACACTGTTGCCGGGCGATACGATGCTGGTGTATGTCACATTCAAACCCTTCTCGTATGTTCCGTATGCCGATACGATACGGATCGCTTATACGAATGGAAGCGCACCGGTTTCAGTTCCTCTTGCCGGAATCGGATCGGGTACCGGAAATCTCACTCTATCCGAAACGGATGTTGATTTTCAGAACGTACTGGTTTATACGGGCCGTATTGACACGGTCTATATGACTGCAAATAACGGTCCGGTGCAAATTGATACAATTGAATTCGCACAAAATAATTCATTCTCATTGATGAATGCTATTTCGTATCCCTATATTATGAATATCAATGAAACTCTTCCACTGGTGATCAGATTCTTGCCGGCCGATACGGGGCATTTCAGCGATGTAATGAATATCATGAATAATTCCGGAATTAGTCCTCTGAGTTTAACGATGAGTGGTATCGGAATAAAACCGGTTATATCTGCCAATCCCGGACAGTTAGTATTCGGCGATGTCCAGATCAACGACTCCTCGGATGCGATCCTTACACTCAAACCGTTGCTCGGTGATGTCGCCATTGACAGCGCATGGCTTGATGCGGGTCTTCCGTTCGCGGCTGAATTCC
>CAYPIY010000013.1:0-77420 GCA_964410965.1 uncultured Bacteroidota bacterium
AAACCTGAAAATGGATCTTCCGGAACTGATCGAACTCGTTTCCAAACACCAGTAATTAAAGTAAGGATTCAAATGCCCGCGAAATGTGCGAATTAAACATTTGTCTGTTTCGCGGGTTATGTTTTAAGGATTCATAATGCCGAACGATAACCGATTCATAATTGTCAACGGAGACAAAATTCCTTATGAAGAACACATGACCGTTACCAGGGTGCTGCAGGTAATGAATTACATTTTCCGGATGCTGATTGTCCGTATCAACGGGGAACTGGTGCAGAGAAAAGATTACCCGACGACCGTCGTTCCCGAAAGGGCAAACGTAGAGGTCATTCATCTTATAAGCGGCGGATAAAAGTTCAAAACTTCTTAAAACTAAAAGAAAATTCTGTACACGAAAGGATTACCATGTTAAAAGTCAACGAATACTTCAACGGCAACGTGAAATCGATCGGTTTTGATTCGAATGAAGGTCCGGTCACGGCCGGCGTGATGGATAAAGGTGATTACGAATTCTCAACATCCAAAAAAGAAATTATGGTTGTCACCTGCGGCGAGATGACGGTGCAGTTGCCCGGAAACGCCGATTGGAAAACATTCAAACCTTTCGATAAATTCGAAGTTGATGCGAATAAAACATTCAAACTGAAAATCAACGCGCCGGTTTCGTATTTGTGCTTTTATAAGTAATCCAGCCGAATGTAAATTTGGTTTGACTTACCTAAAAACCTATCTTGCTATATGAATGAAACTAAGGTTGTTGGTTCAAATGAGAGCGATCGTTTTTTTATCAACGTCGTTTCAGTGTGCGTAGGATGATGCAATGTACTATGTGATCTACTCCCTTATTTCAAGCACTGTATAACCATCTTCATAAAAAATGATGTTTGTCAATTCTTCATACTTACCTCGAATAGTATCGTTAGGCTCAAGATAGATGAATCCTACATTATATTTATCGATGATTGTTTTTGCTGAATCAACGTTTGAAGTATTAAAAAAATGTTCTATATCTGCCCTGATTATGGCAATCTGTTTCATGAAATCCGGATTACGTGTTCTGAAATTGACCGTATAATCCAAACCCTCAACAATAACCGGTTTACCTGTAAAAGCGGTTAAAAGAAAATTTTTTTCGTCATGTTTTTCTTTCATATCATAATGGCGACTTAAAACTCTTTTGTGCCCGGATTCATTTTTAATACAATGAAACGCTTTCAGTTTTGCCGCAGGAATAATGCATGATACTTTTTCCTTTGAATTTACTGCCGGCAAAATAAAAGTTAATGCGGAAAATAATATAAAAACCGCAATAATTGCCCTCATAATAATATTCCAAATTGTATTCTGCGATGTAAATACACGATAAACAAATTTAGCCGCAAAAACATTTAGAACGAAAACAACACCCAAATAAAACCACATTGTATCATGCGGGGCGATTTTTGCAGAGAAAAACAAGAAAGAAAAAATACCGGTTAATATGATAATTAAAAAAAAGAAAGTAATTCTGATTTCCTGAAAAGCATCCTTCAACTTTCTAAAAATATTATTTTGAAATAGCGGCAATATCCTAAATGACAACAATCCTCCAATAAACAATAATGAACTCACCAGAAACATCAGCAATGCTCTTGGAGAATCAACATATCCGTTGTTTTTGATAAATAAAAATTCTTCATTAGAGATAAAATGATTGCGTAAGGCAAAATTATTCAGAAAAAACCATTTTGAAAAAACCACTGCGTTACTGTTCTGCCCGACAGTAATCAAGAGCAGGGGTAAAGAAAAAAAGAATATTAAAATGAATAATCTGATACCCGTGAAACTTTTTTTTCTTAAAGCTAAAACGATTGAATAACCTAATAGTCCCGAAATCCCCAGTAAAAATACTGTAATTTTTATTTTTATCAAAAGCACCCACCCTATAACACTCAACCATAACCATATTTTTTGGGAATACATGAAATACAGAATTGTAACTTGCAGCACCCCCAAAAACATTACCGAAGACATAAGAAAAGGAGGATTATGAAATAACTGAAAAAGATTAGCGAGCGGGGCCCAATAAGATAATATTGAATGCCCGTGGGAACTTAACCACAAGTTGGAGTCGGTAAAAAGTGCCTTTATCCAGAAAATCATTGCAGACAGATCATAACAAAAAAGAGACAAACATAAGGCCACGATTGCTATACTGAATTTTCTGAATAAAAGATAAGTAAGTGAAAATACATTCACTCCCAGTGCAAATAACATTAGCGGAACAAAAAATCTCGTAAAAAGTAAAATATTGTTTTCTGCCGATGTTAGACTGGAAAAAAAATGGATAAACATATCAGCGAAGTAATGATAGTGTTGATACGAATTGGAAACAAATTGGAGTGTTTGCGGAAAAACATGATAATCAAGCTGCGTAACAATCGAAAGATGAAAAATAACTTCTGTGGCAAATAAATTATACAGATGAAGGTTACCATTCTCATCATAACCGTTTTTTAATAAATAAAACGCTACTAATATAAAGTATACGGAGAATATGCATAAAAAAATAAATATTTTTTTAATATTCATCATCATTTGGAAATAAATATCTTTTAATGCGCCAAACAATCCAGCGGCTTTTAAGTTCAATAACATGAAAAAATACATTCCAAGGATTAATAGCCAGAAAATGTGAATCATCTGGCTTATTTGAAGAAAACGAATTAAAAAATAGAATAAAAGAATAAGTAAGATACAACAATTCATAGCCAGTGAAAACACAGACATAAACGTTAATTCATAGTGCCTGCGGTTATGAAAGAACCAGAAGAAGACGGGAATAGCCGTCAGAACAATGATGATATAGGAAAAAAGAGTACTAGACATTAAAAACACCAAAATGTAAAAAACAATAACATTTTAATTCTCATTTGTCTATCCTGAAAAAAGTTTCAATCAGACTGCAAATATAATCTAAATTTACATTCGTCAACTCATAAAATAAAGGTAATCGTATCAAACGGTCTGTATAGAAATCAGAAAAAGAAAGTGATCGTCCGTCGTGCAGAGAATGATAGTACGGAGAACGATGAAGGCTGATGTAATGAAAAACCGCATGGACGGAATGAGTTCTGAGATAATCAATCAGGGCGGTTCTCGTCTCAAGATCCCGGCATATCATATAAAACATATGCCCGTTATTATAAGCAAAGTGAGGTATTAAAGGTAATTTTATTCTTTCCATTTCATGAAGCGGAAATAAACGATTATAATATGTATTCCAGATACTGACGCGTTTCTCCTGAATTTGTTCTATACACTCAAGCTGAGCGTACAGATACGCAGCAATGATATCCGAGGGAAGAAAAGAAGACCCGATATCCACCCATCCATATTTATCTACTTCACCACGGAAAAAAGCCGATCGGTTAGTGCCTTTTTCTCGAATAATTTCGGCCCTTTTAATGAAACGTTCATCGTTGATGATAAGAAGGCCGCCTTCGCCGGAAATGATGTTTTTGGTTTCATGAAAAGAAAATGTAGCTAAATGGCCGAATGAGCCCAGGGGTTTTCCTTTATAGAATGACTCAATGGCATGGGCTGCATCTTCAACAACGTACAGATTATATTTTTTAGCAATTTCCAGAATCGCGTCCATGTCACAGGCAATGCCCGCATAGTGGACAACTACAATAGCTTTTGTTTTATTAGTTATTAACGATTCGATTTGTGCTTCATCTATATTTGGGCTGCTGATCTGACTATCAGCAAAAATGATTTTCGCCCCTCTAAGCACGAAAGCATTAGCGGTTGAAACAAACGTAAAAGAGGGTATGATTACCTCATCCCCCGGTTGAATATCCAGAAGCAGCGCCGCCATTTCAAGCGCATCCGTGCAGGATGTTGTCAGCAGTACTTTTTGAAAGCCGTAACGCTTTTCAAAAAAATTGTTACATTTCTTCGTAAACATGCCGTCGCCGGAAATTTTCCCGGATTCGACGGCCTGACGAATGTAATCAAGCTCGTTTCCAATTACAAAGGGCTTATTAAAGGGAATCATATTGATTCATTTCTGATGTCTATAGTGAATATTTCTTACAATTGTCATTTTAATAAATTCTTCTGACTGAAAACATTAAAATCAAATTATTGTAACATAGTTACTGCCAAAATAATTAAATAATGTTCACATAACTTAGCAATTCACTTTATCAATTCTTTTTGTATGGATTAGCATTCTTTCGCTAATTAATCGTAATCCGATATAGGTGAATATCGTTCTCAATAATTAATTCCGAAACGATGTCGGCTTTAATTTTCTTATAAGCAAAATATGACTCTAGTGTTGACATTGCGCCTTCTTTCGCAATAATCAACACTATACCCTTATTAAAAAATTCATTTGTTTTCCTTATATTATTAAATTCAAGAATATTTCTGAAAATCGGCGAATGACTCAGCCAACCTACAGGGATGAAACGGAAGTCTTTGATATTTTTTTCAATTTCTAGTGCAGGAATTTGGGTTAAAAATGACGATCCGCCTCCCCATAATAAGATAGGTTTTCTGTAAATATTCATTATGGACATTTTTTGTTCAATGCTTATAAAATTGGTAAAATCGTACCTGTTCGTTGAAATTTTTATGCTCATAAAACACAACAAAACAATGAATAACACCGTGAAAACACTCAATACTGTTTTTTTTGTTTTTAATAAACCAGAATGAACATCAACAAAACACAGGGCTAATAACATAAGCGCAATTAACCCGGAAATCACAACTCGGAACGAAATCTTTAAATAAATTTCCAAAAAAAGAAAGATTATAATCAACCATAGAATATTCAATAAATATAAATTCCTTTTCTTTGTATAAAAAAGAACGACGCCCATTATCAATGACATGAAAACCACATTAGTATTAAAGAACAGCAAATTCTTTAAATATTTTATTAAAGAAAACATTCTTTCAATTATCAAAGTACCAGAAAGTTGAGTGTTTTGCGCAACACTTAATCCTTTTATTTGTTCTTTTGAGCATATTGGTTCTAAACTAAACCATTCACAAATCAGACGATATTCAATACGGGTTAATCCGGTTGTTGCAAGGGCGGAATCGCTTATTTCAGTTTTACCAAAATCAATAATCTGGGATCTCGATTTTTGAGTTTTTTTATATTCCGTCCATTCTTCATCGCTTGCATAAAATGAATAATTTATCATATACAAAACCATTACTCCGACAAAAGCAATTAAAAGGATTTTCCAATTATTGGATATCAGCATTTTCCGCCTAATAATATACAGATAAAGCACACTTGGAAAAGCAATAAGAACAACCATGATTAGGGATTGAAACCGGATCAACGATGAAACCCAGATCAGTATAACGGCTATCATACACTTAATAAATTCGTGCCTGACTGGTGTTTCCCTGTAATTTATATAAATTAAACCGGCTATTCCACATGCTCCTGTAAATGCTGCGATAATAGTAAATTGTAACTTTATTGTAAGTAAAAAAGCAAAATACATTCCAACGGGAAAAACTAATAAAATTTCTTTTTGATCTATAAACAAGTATATCAGAAACCATAATCCAAGAGCCATCGCAGAGAGTAAGTAAAGAGGATAAAATGAAATCTGAGGAAAAGATTGATACAGATTCTGAAGCAAAAAACCGATGATGATATTGGTATATACGAGCGTGAACTGTGGTTCAGCTGTATACCCTTTCCCGGAAGCAATCATCTGCATGGCAACGTCGTCATTGCTGTCGTAAAAAGCCGAAAACTGCGACCAGATAAAAAAAAGTATAAATAATGTGAATCCAACAGAAAATATAAACGGCTTTTTTTTCAGATATAGAAAAAACACATCTGACTTTGAGGTGATTTTATTAACATAAATTGTTGAAAACATCTTTTTCTAGGTTAAACTTTTTCCAGATAATCACTCTCTTGAAATGCCGTACACTTATATTTTTTAATACTTAAGAATATCTTTTGTGCTATCTTAACTTTTTAATTTGCTTTGCAGGATTACCTGCGATTACAGAAAAGTCTTCAAAATTATTAATCACCACCGCTCCCATTCCAATGATGGAATATTGACCTATTGTGACATCCTCGCGGATTGAAGAATTCAACCCGACATGCACACCCTCATGCAGCATGATTCTTCCGCCAATAACAGAATGGGCCGCAACTGTTGTAAAATCGCTTATGACGGAATCATGACCTACAAATCCGTTGGTATATATATGAACAAAATTCCCGATGGCTGGCCCGAAAGAACTCGCGGCAAACGGAAGGGCCAGCACGCCGTATCCGACTTTTGTACCGGGATTGATAAATGCCCTTGGATGAATCGCCGTCGCGTTTGCTTCAAGCGGAATGTTCAATGATCGGAATTTCTGAACACGCTCGTGTTTGTTCTTTGCGTTCAGGTGAAGCGTGTAATGAATATAATATCCTTTATTAACATATTCGCTCACCTCAGCGGTAGTACCGATCACCTTGTGCTTCCCTAAATATTCCCCGGGATTCTTGATATCCGTCAGGAATCCTTCGATAATCCATTCGTCCGTTACCTGATTTACATCTTCAAACACAGACATCGCGATTTCCCCGCTGCCATGTCCTCCGACAATCAATAATCTCTTTTTCATCTGATAACTTCCTTTATCGAATAGTGTTTCTTGCCGGACTGTTCTTTCAATAAACGAGTTAAATATTCTCCGAATATGAAAAATTGCAATAAAATGATTGTGCTGATAAACGAGGTAAACACAAAAAGACTGGTCCAGCCAACCATGCCTTCGCCTGATAATAATTTTCGCAGCAGATAAAATAGACCCAGAAAGAATGAAATGACTGAAACAAACAACCCTGTGTAGCTGACCAGCTTGATCGGAATGCTTGAATAATTGATTAAGAGATTAAAGGACAACTGAATCAGCCTGGAAAGTGAATAATTTGTCTTACCGAATTTTCTGGGGTCATGTTTAATGATTTCGTTATCTACATTTCGTGTGATCGTAAGAACCATGCCTGACACGTATGGATAATGGGTTTTCACTGAGTTGATCTCGTCAATGACGGATTTACGGATAATCCGAAAACTGGAAAATTTTAATTTATCGATCTTGAAAATGACATGATTCAGTTTACGTACAAAAATACTCCCAAGGTTTTTATAGAATTTATCTTTCTTTGTTTCATAAGCGCCAAAAACAGCGTCATACCCGGTTTGTATCTTATGATAAAGCTTAGGGATTTCTTCAGGCGGATTCTGAAGATCATCATCCAGTGTTATGATATATTCACCTGTACAATACTGAAATCCGCATATGATGGCAAGTTGCTGTCCAAAATTCCTAGTCAGGTTAATGATTGTGACATTGGGTGATTTGTTTTTGATACTTTTCAGTACATCCCAAGAATTGTCCCGGCTTGAATCGTTCACAAAAATAACTTCGTGTGTTTTATTCATGTCCGTAAAAACGGCATTCAGCCGGCAATGTAACTCTTCCAGTGTTTTTGCGCTGTTGTATACCGGAATGACTATACTGAAATCAACTTGTTCCATAGGCTTTCAGTTTAAATGAATAAAAAAAACCAATGATGCTGCTGATAATCAAAGAAAAATAAGTGCCGAGTGAAATCAACAGGCTTTCTTCTTCAGATGCCCCTACTGCCATGAATAAAAAAATGAAAGAAATTTCACGCAGACCTACACCGCCAAAACTTATCGGAAGCATAGTAAAAAGCCAAACAAGCGGAACCAGGCTCAAATATACAATGACCGATAAATCCAGCCCGATATCATAACCGATGAAATAACTGATGAAAACAGAAACCAACTGAAATACGACAGAGACCAGAAAGCATACAAACATTTTTTTTCTGTTTTGTATGAGATTTGCAAAATTCTGTTTTAAGTTCTGAAGACGCCTAAATCGTGGTATTATTTTGTCACCAACAGCCAAAAAAATAATAATCATGACTGAATAAACAAAAAAAATGATCTGGATAATATTAAAGAAATCCGTTGGAATATTCCAGAAGTAAGCGCTGATATATGCAATACTGATTAAAGAATAAAAACCGATGAAACGTTCAGTAAACACGACAGCTGACGCCTGATTCAGGTTAATTCCAAACCGGGATAATATATATATACGGACTGCATCTCCTCCTATCGCTGTAGGCAAAAAGTTATTATAATATGAGACAACAAAGTATTGTTTGATCGATTCAGATAACGGTACCTTTTTATCAATCATAATATAAAAACGATAACCGCCAACAAAGTTACGACTTAAAGATGAGATAATCATCACAGCTATTCCCGATACGCTGATTTTAACAACCAGTCCGGCAAGAACAGAATAGTCAATTTTAACCAGAAAATAAGTTAAAAGGGATACGCTGAATAATATTTTTAAAAAAACAAAATATTTTGACTTTTGAAAATTACTGATGAAACTCATCTTTTCTTTTCTTGCACATCACGTGCTTTTTTAGAACATTTTTCGCGGACAAAACCATGGGAGGACCAATAAACTTCTGATTCATAACCGCCACTCCTTTACCTTCCTTCTGGGCTTCCTCCGATAACCTTAACATTTCTTCCGCTTCCCTGACTTCCTGCTCGGAGGGAGTGAAGTAACGGTGAACCAGCGGCAATTCCTTCGGGTTCAGCACCAGCATCCCTTCAAAGCCCAAATTTTTCGCAATAATCAGGTTCTTTTCAAGATCCTCCAGATTATGAACTTTAATGTGCACCGTATCAATCGGGACGACTTTGTTGGCTTTGGCCGCCATGGCGATGATCGCACGGGGTGTAAATAAACTTTCGCCTTCATGATCGTGTATACCGCCGAGGTCGGTAATAAAATCCTCGCAGCCGAAAGCGATCGCGATCACCCGGTCGGAAGCCTGGCAGATTTCCTGTGCATTGAGTACGGCGGCTGAGGTTTCAATCAACGGAATAATCTTATAAGTTCCTACAGGAATATTTTTTTCATATTCGATGGTTTCCAGTAATTTGGCGAAAAAATAAACATCTTCCCCTTTTTTCGATTTAGGGTACATGAAACCATGGACGCCGTCAATGGTAAGCTGGTAAACATCTTTCAGCAACTGGCCGCTTTCACGGTCGTTGACACGGGGAAAAACCAGATGGTTCCTGAAAGCACCTTTACTGACCCATTCTCTGATATTATCCCTGGCGATCTGCTTGTTCGGAACAGGCTGCACGGAATCCTCAATGTCCAAGAGCAATACATCCGCCTCAGTCCTTGCTGCGCTGTTCAGCAGCCGTTCGTTATGAGCCGGAACAAACATCAGGCTTCGTAACAGATAATTAACCATGGGATTCCTTTCCTTGTCTCATAACTAGTACTTTTCTCCGGAAACGTAATACATCTAGTTTGTTCTGATTATAGGCAACCGTTTCAACATACACGATTCCCCGGTCGGATTTGGATTTCGAGGGGATCAGGTCAAGGATCGTAGTCCTCGCATAAATCGTATCATTGACGAATACCGGAGCCAGATGGTCGATTTGCTCATATAACAAATTCGCAATGGCCTTACCGCTGATATCAGGAACAGTTATTCCGACGGTCAGACTGAATACGAGCGTACCCACAACAAGTACTTTACCGTGCTGGGATTTTTCCGCAAAATCAGCGTTAGTGTGGAGGGGATGATGGTTCATCGTCATAAGCGAAAATATATTATTATCGCTTTCAAAAATGGTTTTGGAGGCGCTATGGTATATCGTTTCACCGACTGTAAACTCCTCAAAATAATGACCAATGTCGAATGCTTTCATAGCAAGGTTCTCACTTCTTTAAATTGTTTTCTCAGCACCCTTCCTTTTTCTTCTTCGCCGCTTTTCCTGTCTGCGCGGGTGCCTTCATTTCCATTTTCGGTAATGATTGAATAGTAACAGATTTTTCTTCTCCCGCACCGGTCTGCGGACTGCCGCCGAAATGCAGACTGACCGACTTTGTTTTATTATATTCGGTCATTTGTTCTTTCGTCGGATTTTCGGGATTTTTCGGGAACAGGATTTTATCTTTCCATTCCTCTAAACCGCCCATCAGCATGTATACGTTTTTAAAACCTTTGGCTCGCAACAGCATCCACGCCTGCGAAGAATGAATTCCGCCTTCGGAATACAAAACAATTTTTTCATTGCGATAAATGGTGTACTGATCCAAATGACTTAACGGCGTCCATTCAGCTGTGGGAATATGATATTCTGAATAATCTTTTTCGGAACGTAAATCCAGCAGGCGGTAATCGGAACGGTTCTGTATGATCCAGTCCGCAAGTTCCTCCGCTTTGACATGATCGAGTTCTTTTTCAACGATCAGGGATAATTCTTTGGTATCGAGCGTTACTTTGTTACCGGAATAAGGACTGCCGGCGATCAAAGCAAGGAAACCAAAAGCGACAGCAACCGCAGCCAATTTTTGATTGATGGAAATGGATTTAATTTTCATTCGCCACCTCCTGCTTTTTCGCGGTTTTTTTCTCTCCCCATTCCGCCGCGGCAAACGCCCCTACCGCCATTAACACGACCAGAAACACAACCAGTCCGTAGGAAATATCCATCCATTCCGGCAAAGTAATTTTTCCCATCGGCGTAGCATGATAAAAATCTTTTATCAGGGGATAGACGAAACCAAATACCAGAATACCCGTAAAAACACCGGACAGATAAACCATTCCGTCAAGTCTGCCTGTAGATGCAGCAACGGCAGACGTTCCCGGGCAATACCCGCCGACGACAAATCCTATTCCGAGAATAATCCCTCCGGTCATCTGAGGAAGCAGGTATGTCGGATTGATGTAAACCAGCGACAAATCGAGCCAGCCCAGCCAACCCAGAAAAAACAATCCCAGCATACAGGTAACAATGGCCGTGAACATGACTTTCAGCACGCTCATGTCCGTAAAATAAAACTGCGCAGCCAATTTCCGTGCGCTGCCGAATCCGGCGCGTTCCAAGAAAAATCCGAAGCCTAATCCGATGATAAAAGCGACAATCAGGCTGACTTCGTCGTTAAAATAACCAAATTTGTAAAAGGGAGTGTTCATGTCCATTGCCTCCTCAGGAAATACGCGAACATATAGGCGCCGGCGAAGACCATCATCATAAAAGCCCAGCTGCCGAGATTCAGCACCGCGCCACCCGTAAGCGCCTGTCCACTGGTACAGCCCATGGCGAGTTTCGCGCCGAATCCCATCAGCGCTCCGCCCGAAAATGCAAGGATCATACGCATCCGGGAAGAAATCCGAGGACCTTTCTCAACCGTTCGTTTCACCCGTCCCGCCAACGCGCCCGAAATGAATCCTCCGAGGATCACACCGAGCACTTCAAAAACAAGCCAGTCTTTGAAAGGACTTCTCGTCCCGTCACCGAGGTATTCGGAAAAAAATTCACTCGATTTCGCGTAATCTTCGGCCAACACGCTGACGCCCACTGCCGCGGCTGTGGTCATCGCACCTGAAGCCCCCAAACCGCGTCCCATGATGACATAGGACAACAACAATACCAAGCCTAATCCGATCCCTGCCATATAGGGATTCATATAAGGTTTTGATTCCTGTTGATTCATTTTGTCCTTAACTGATGTTGATAGGTTCGTTGCGTTTCACTTTTCACTGACTTTATTCATAGACCGATAAAAACTTGTGTGTCTCTTTTCGGATTCATTCGTAAACAGCGTTATGAATTAACTTTTTTTTAATGAAGCAAATTTTCTCATATACGGTACGGTATATCCGGTTTCAGTCATTCAAATCTGTTTTTTGTGATTAATAACCGATGCGCCTTTCTTCGGTCTAAACCATCCGGAAATATAGAAATATATTGATATCAAATCAACTAAAATCTGACGTTAATCCGAAAACCTTGCTCGACAAAATGTCAAATCGATTTTTTTTCATATCAGGCGAATGATTTCATCAAAATGCTCATGAAACATGTGAGATAAAGAAAAAATGTATTCAATCCAACGCTTTTCGTATCGTTTAATTCATTTTCTTTAACAGTCAGGATTTTTCAGAGCGGGCAAAAAAGAAGGCCGAACCTTTCGATTCAGCCTTAAATAGTGGGCACTAGTGGAGTCGAACCACCGACCTCTACGATGTCAACGTAGCGCTCTAACCAACTGAGCTAAGTGCCCGGGAATTCACGTTTTTTAAAGAACAAACAAAGTGCTCGGAGCCGGAATCGAACCGGCACGGGCTTTTAGGCCCGCAGGATTTTAAGTCCTGTGCGTCTACCAGTTCCGCCATCCGAGCGTCCCGTTTCCGGCAGACATCCGAGGCGACGAACAGATTCGAACTGTTGATGGAGCTTTTGCAGAGCTCTGCCTTACCACTTGGCTACGTCGCCTTTTCTAAAAAAAGACCAGTAACCCATGTTTGGGAGACCGGTCAACTTTTTCTATCTCCCCGCCGTAGCCGACGGGAAAATACCATCTGGATCACACAAACTTCAGAGCGAGAGACGAGACTCGAACTCGCGACATCAACCTTGGCAAGGTTGCACTCTACCAACTGAGCTACTCTCGCCGAAAATGGACAATCAATATAGACAAAAAATGTCCCTTTGTCAAGAATTTTCAGACATAGATGTTTTTTTGGAATCAAACCGTTATTAAGTTCATGTTTATATTATGCCATTTTTTTTTAAATTTTTTAAAAACGATTTTTTATCATAGTCTAAGCAATTAATGAATAATTAATTATAATGATATCAATAAGATACGATAAACAAAACTAATGATGTCCATGCAAATTCATAACTTATTTTCTTGCAATTCTTATGAATATTGAATATCATTTAAATCTAAACAGAAACACGGATACCCTTTTGAAAACACACGAAGATCATATCCGGCATACTCTCCGACTGGCTCGAAAAGGTCTCGGAAAAACCAAAACAAATCCCATGGCGGGTGCAGTTCTGGTTATGAAAACGGACGGAGAGGAAACCGTAATCGGACAGGGATTTCACCGGGGATTCGGAAAGCCTCACGCGGAAGTCGAAGCCGTAGATGACGCAAAGAAAAAAGGATATGAGAATTTCAGCCGTGCGGTTATGTACATTAACCTGGAACCGTGCTGTCATTACGGCAAAACGCCGCCATGCACGGACCTGATCATCAAAGAAAAAATCCCTCATGTCGTATTCGGCACAACGGATCCTTTCCCAGAAGTCGCGGGCAAGAGCATATCCATCCTTCGCAAAGCCGGCGTGAAGACCGAGTACGGTTTCCTTGAGAATGAATGCGAAGAACTTAACCGGGCATTCTTTAAAGTTGTCCGCACAGGACTCCCGTGGATCACTCTGAAAGCCGCTATGACTCTCGACGGTTACATCGCCGATACGAGCGGCCATTCCCGGTGGATCAGTTCGGATGAATCCAGGAAGCTCGTTCACCGCTGGCGGTCGGAACATGACGCAATTCTTGCCGGAGCGGGAACGGTAATCAAAGATAACCCGCTGCTGAATGTCCGGCTGGCCGGAGGAAAGAATCCCATCCGGGTGATCATCGACGGGAAACTCCGCTCACCGCTGGCCTCAAATGTTTTTCAGGAAAATGACCGGCAACTTACAATCGTATTTACATCGCTGAAATTCAGCCATCCGAAATGCGACCGCCTGAGACAAAAAGGCGTTTGTGTAATTTCCCTTCACCCCAAAAGCGAAAGCCTGAGCCTGAAAAACGCCATGAAAATTCTCGTCTCCGATTTTCATGTGTCGTCCGTTCTGGTGGAAGGGGGTACGAAAATTTTCGGGCAATTCCTGAATGCACGCCTGGCCGACGAAATGCGTGCATTCATCGCGCCGAAACTCACCGGCGATGGTTTGCCATGGACATCCGGAATGATCCGCCGCACAATCGGAAAAGCCATTCAGCTGGATAAGGTCACCGTCCAGCAGTCGGGCCCTGACGCGCTTGTAACCGGGAGGATCCGGTATTGAGCCTTCATCAAAACAAAATCCCTTTGGACATCATGATCTTCGACCTCGACGGCACGCTGACGGATTCCCTCACTGACATCAGCCGCGCCGCGAATTACGCGCTCGAAAAAACCGGTCTGAAGCCCCTGCCGGAAGAGCAGATCCGCGATTATATCGGCGACGGCATTCCGCAGCTTCTGCGCATGTGCATCGAGACCCAGACGGAATGCACGGAGGAACTCCTCGGCCGAGCGGAGATGCACTACCGGCCGCATTACGAGGAACATTGCATGGACCACATTATTATGTACCCGAATGTAAAAGAAACACTCCGCTTCTTTTCCGGAAAAACAAAAGCGGTGATCAGCAATAAAATGGAACGCTATACGCTGAAAATTCTGGACGGCCTCGGACTCGCGGATCACTTCCGGTATGTAATCGGTGGTGACACCTTGCCCCGGAAAAAACCCGATCCGATGCCCGTGAACCACCTGCTCGGACACTTCTCCGCCCAACCGGAACGGGCGCTGATCACCGGAGACGGCCACCAGGACATCCTTTGCGGAAAGGCGGCCGGAATCCTCACCTGCGCGGTCATGTACGGATTCCGCCAATCCCCCGAACTGCAATCGGCCGATTACCGCATCCGGGATTTAGTTGAACTCACCGGCCTTTTTACATAGTCGCCATGGATACGAAGGAATTACTCAAAAAAGTCAGGTCGATCGACATCCGCACGCGCGGGTGGGTAAACCACATTTTCGGAGGCGAATACCACAGCGTGTTCAAGGGCCGCGGGATGTCGTTCTCCGAAGTCCGCGAATACCAGTGGGGCGACGAGGTCCGGTTCATCGACTGGAACGTATCCGCACGGTTTGAGAGACCCTACATCAAGGTCTTCGAGGAAGAGCGCGAGCAGACACTGATGATCCTTTTCGACGTCAGCGCGTCGAACCAGTTCGGCACGGTCAGAAAAACGAAAATCCAGCTCATGGTGGAACTGGTCGCCGTGCTTGCGTTCAGCGCAATCAAAAATAACGACAAAGTCGGCCTGCTTTTTTTCACCGATCATGTGGAAAAATTTATCGCGCCGAAAAAAGGCCGCGGACATGTGCTTCGCCTGATCCGGGAACTGATCGCTTTCCAGCCCAAACACGCAAGAACAAGAATAACGCCCGCGCTGGAATACGCGTTTCACCTTCTCAAACGGCGGAGCATCATTTTCATCGTGAGCGATTTTATCGACGAAGGTTATGATAAAGCGCTGAAGGCTATCGCCCGGAAACATGATGTGATCGCGGTACGAGTGTCCGACCGTCATGAACTGGCCATTCCCGCGATGGGACTCGTGACGTTTGAAGACGAGGAAACCCGGCGCCAGGTTACGGTGGATACGGATTCACAGGCATTCCGTGAATCATACCGCAAAGCCGTCCTCAGTCTGACCGAAAAGCAGAACCAGTTGTTTTACGCAAGCAAAGTGGACCGAGTCGATCTGGCCACCGACGACGATTATATTCAGTCGCTGATGCGCTTCTTTAAAAACCGCGCAAAACGAATCGCTCATGGTTAAAATAATCATTGACATAATAATCTATTTGTATTAGATTTAGCTTAATGCACAGAATGAACCCGTCTGAATGAACTAATACCGATTCGTTCAGGCCAAGAGCAAATAAAGAGGTGACACCGTGGATGCAGTTTATACCCGAGCCAATGATCTCCGAGAAAAAGTCGAAGCTGTTATGCTGAAGAAGATCGAATGGAAAATTTTATTTTCCGTCAACGGACAGCGCAATGTGACCGATATAGCCGTAAAGGTAGAACGGGACGAGGATTATGTGGATGAGGTGCTGTCCTCTCTGTCGGAAAAAAACCTGATCGAGCTGATGTCGGGCGCTGAGGATACGAAGAAAAAAGACAAATCCGCCAAAAAAGCGGAAAAGAAAACACCGGCCAGAAAAACAAAAACGGACGAGACCACCGAAACCGTAAAAGCCGCACCGGCCGCTGAAGTGAAAAAGGAAGAGCAGGTCATTGAAAAGGAAACACCCAAAACCGTCAAGGAAGAGCTCAAACCAAAACCGGTCAAAGAGGAAATTTTAGAACCGATCATTGAAGAGAAACCTCCCGTTAAAACGGCTGCCAAAAAGGAAGAGTCGTTTGACTTTTCGATTGAGCCGGCAAAAGCCGAAGAACCCAAAACCGAACCGGCTGCCCCTGTAGCGGAAAAGGCCGCCGCGACGGCCGGCGCCAAAAAGATCATGGTCATTGATGACAGCGTTGTCATACAGAAAATGGTCGAGATCGCTCTGGAAAATCATCCCTATCAGCTGACCACAGCCATGAAGGGCGACGATGCGATCAAACTCGTCAAGGAGACGAAACCTCAGCTGATCCTGCTGGACATCATGCTTCCCGACATGAGCGGGCTGGACGTGATGAAAGCCGTCAAGGCAATGGGAGCAACCTACCAGTCGATTCCGATCATTATCCTCAGCGGCAAGGACTCGCCCCAGGACAAAGACACCGCTATCGGCAACGGCGCGAACGATTTCCTGACGAAACCGTTTCACGATGAGGACCTGATCGCCAAGGTGAAAGAGTACATCAAATAACCGCGAAGGCAAGATGCGAAAATCATTGAGCCCTTAATGACCTGTTTAAGGGCTTTTTTATCTTTTTAAACCGATATGGCCGAACCGAATAAAAACCAAAAGTTTCTCGAGTTCTATCTGACGGAACTCCTCAACCATGTGAAGAACACGAGCGAACACCGGTTTCAGCCGGCGGAATTCAGCGCAATCAAGAAAACCCTCGTATATCTTTCCCATTCCCAAAATCCGACCGAAAGAATTGATACGCTGAAAAATGTTCCGGTCCTGAACCCGCTGCACGAATTTTTCACGGCGGTCCTGAACCGTTTTCAGGATCCGGCATACCGGAAGAGCCATATGATGGCCGCCATTGAAGTGGACTCTGAAAAAGTATCCCAGATGTTCGCGGCGATCTTTCAATCCCAGGCATTGAGAAACGACCTGGTGGCCCAGCTTCCGGCCATCGGGATCACGCTTCAGTTCAGGCTGTCGCAGGAAACCCCGGAAGCCAAAGTCCTTCCCGCTCCCGAAATAAAAACACCCGCCGAAACCGAGAAAAAAACACCGGCATCACCCGTATCAGATGATTTTAAACGGGTTGGCGACATGCTCGGATTTCTTACCAGCCGGATGAAGAAATTTGTCACCCCGAAGGAAGAAACCGCGACCCTTCCCGCGACGGAGGAACCAAAGGAATCTTCGGCCGTATCGTCGCTGGCGGAGTTCAAAACGGCCGCCCGAAGGGATCTGGATGAAATCCAGAAAGCCCTGACACGGCTTCAGTCGAACCCTGAACGCGGAAGTTATATCATCGAACTCGCCGACGCGACCGGTTCGCTGAAAAAAACGGCACGCCTTTTTGAAGCCATGTCGGTATATGAAACGCTCCGGCGCATAGAAAAAACACTGAACGACGTCGCTGACCGCGTGGATGACCATGCCACTTCGGTGGTTGAGCCGTCCCGCAAAGCGCTGGACAATCTTTTTCAGACCATTCAAGAGTGGTCACGAAGCCCCGAAACCGTGACGTCAGAAGGCCTGGACGCGTCCATGAAAGCCCATGCGGATGAATTCCACAGGCACCTTGCGCCCGCAGTCCTTCCTGAAATCAGGGATTCAGGGACAAAGCCTGCCCCCACACCGGAACAAGCCGGCACTGACCTTAGCCGGATCGTGATCAATGTTCAGTCGGTCAACAATGAAAATTTCGCGATATTCAAGGACGAGTCTCAATATTATCTGAATTCCGTTGACACGATCCTCAGCCATTTTGAGGACGCTGATCCGGTCACGGCTCTGAAGGAAATTGACCAGGCCATCCGTGCCGTCAACACGGCCTCGCGGATGATCCGGCTCCAGTTCTTCAATGACCTTTGCGGGGCGTACATCCGGTCGATCGAAACCGTGCTGAACAAGCAGATCATGATTCCCCCGGAATTTTTGTCCTATTACAAAACGGCGCAATCCTATTTCCGCGACCTCCTCAGCGTCAGGCCTATCGCCCTTTCCGACTGGCAGCGCCTGATCGCGGTGCTTGTGGATACGGAAAAGAACATCAGGAACATTGCCGAAACACAGGTCCGGAAAACCGAAGAAAAGCCACTGACTGAAAAATCCCTGCTGACCCGGGAAATCCCGCCTGCTGTCACCACGGTACACCCCGCGCAACCGCAGTCATCCGGAAACGGGTACCGCTGGATCGATGAAATACAAACCGTAATTCTCGGGTTCTTCAGCGCCGGCTCGACACATGCCGTTCCCGAACACGAGCGAGAGGAACCCGCAGAAACACCGGCGCCGGAAAAAATAGAAATATTACATGAATCCCTTCCGGAGCCTGAAATACCCTTACCGATTAAGGAAATACGGAAAGAAGAAATACCGCTCAAGCCTCCTGAAAAGGAACCCGTCCTTCAGAAGCCGGTTCAGTCAGGACTTGACCTGCTTTCCATCATGGTTAACCCTTCGGGCGACCTGACAAAAATAAAATTGCCGACTTTCATCGAAATGATGAATGTTGACCCCGAAAACATCCCGGAAATCAGTCATAAACAGATACAGCATTTTCTGAAGAAGAAACCGGAAAAATCCATCCTCCCCGAAACCACCAAAACCAGGCTGAGCCCGGAAAAGACCGCGGTCCAGAAATCCGACAATATCCCTACAGAACAGCTTCAGACACGCATTCAGAGGATTCGCCTGCATGAATACAAATTCGCTGACGTGGACTCGGAATTGCTGGAGATTTTCAATCAGGAATCAGAAAGCTATTTCCGGCTCTTCGATAAGGCGATCCGACGACTGCAGAGCAACCTGAAAGACGAGTCGGCCCTGAAAGACATTGAGCGGGTAAGCCACAGCATCAAGAGTTCGGCGCGCATGCTCGGCTTCGAGAAGATCAGCGGAATCGCCGCTTGCGTCGAACTTCTGACGGAACGCTACTTCGAAAAGGAAATCACGTTCGACGAAAACCTGCTGGAACTGTTCGACGATATCGGCAAAACACTGAAAAGCCTGTATAAGAAGGAACAAGTTGACATCACCAGCATCGCCGAGCGCCTGAACCGGCTTGAAAATAAGTTCGCCGTGCCCCATCTTTTCACGCGCTATATCCTGAACGATGCCCAGGCGGACATCCTTCCGCCGGAACAGACGGAAGTCAAGCCGCAGGCCGAAGTATCCGGAACCGGAGATACCGGAGCCGAAAAAGAAAAAACGACAGCCCCGGCGGCAAAATATTTTGACACGCTGAACATTGATGCCGAACTGATCGAGATTTTCCGGGAAGAGGCCTCGACGTATTTTAAGCTTTTTGAAGCCGCGATGAAAAGACTCACCTCGGATCCGCGGTACCGGGAAGGCGCCCGGGATATCGAAAAATCCGCGCACAGCCTGAGGAGTTCGTCCCGGATGATCGGGCTCCATAAGATCGCCTCTCTGGCCAAACCGGTCGAGGTTCTTGCCGAGCGCATCAGTAAAGGGCTCCTGAACCCGGACCCGCCCGTCCTTGAGTTGCTCGGAAAGGCCATCCGGAATTTGCAGCGGCTTTCGGACGGATATGATGAGGACATCGAACCCTTGCTGGAACGCCTGACCGTCCTGGAAAGTTCCGTACCTGAAGCGACCGACGAGGCTTCTGTCCCCGAAAAAGAAGACCTTCGCGAGGGACTGACAACGCTACATGAAGATTCCGGCGGGGAAGAACTTGTCAGGAAAGCGGGAAAGATAAAAAAGAAACCGTCGAAGAAACAGCCTGTTCATCCGTTCAGCGATATCGAATACAGCGACGACCCGATACTCAAGCATGCCGCCGGAAAACCGGACAACCTGCTGGACGAAATGTTCGTAAATTCGCTAAATCAGAATACAGAATCCCAGAAAGAGGTGAACCATGAATCCTAAGATCCATATGACCGTTATGTTTCTGCTCATGCTGGCCATTTCCATGGTACGCGCGGAAACAAAAAAATACGGAGTCCTTGACAAAAATGAAACCTGGGAAGGCGTGATCATCGTCACCGGCGATGTCAGGGTCCCTGAGGGCCGTACTCTGACGATCAAACCGAACGCGCTGATCAAATTTGAGGCTAACCGTGATGATATGGCCGGCGGTTACGATGCCGGAAAATCGGAACTCATCATCGAGGGTGTTCTGAAAGCCGAAGGCAAGGAAAAATACGAAATCCGGTTCACATCCGGTAATTTTCTCCTCCCCGTGGAACAGCAGGCCCAGCAATCCAAAGCCCAGCCCCAGGCCGGTGACTGGTACGGAATCGTTTTCATGAAAGGAAATCACGACCGCAGTATTCTTTCTTATTGCGTCGTGGAATTCGCCTATGACGGCGTTACCTGCGTAAACGCATCGCCCCGGATTTACCGAAACCGAATCGAAGGCAATTACTGGAACGGCATACTCTGCGATGTGGTTTCCAACCCGAAAATCAACAACAACCAGATCCTGAACAACGGCTATGCCGGAATCAACACAAAGATCAATTCAGCGCCCAGCGCCAGCGGAAATGAAATCACCGGCAACCGGTTCGGCATCCTTGTCCAGGACGTCTCCAAACCCGTCATTGGCGACATGAAACTCGGAGAAAACAGCGGAAAGAACGCGATTTACGGTAACCTCGAATACAACCTGTACAACCATACCAAGAACGTGATTTACGCCCAGCGGAACGACTGGGGAGACAATACGCACGCCGACCGCCTGATCAAGGATGACGACGAGAACTCCAAATACGGGATTGTGGTGTACGCCCCGGTTTTCGCTTCCGGTAAGATCTCTTACCTGGAATACCAGAACCTGGCATCGGCCGTCGCAACGGGTGTCGCGGACGATAAAGCCCTGAAAGAGAAAGAAATCGAGGAACTGAAAAAGAAAATCGAGGAAAGCAAAAAGCTGCAGAGCGAACAGACAACCACCGGAACCGTGATTGAGGATAAATCCAAGGAAGAACAGGAACGTCTGCTCGCGGAACAGGAAAAGGAAAAGGAACGTCTGAGGCTCCTGGAAGAACAGCTGAAACTGCAGGAACAGATCAGAATCGAACAGGAAAAACAGCTTGCGCTGAAGAAAAAGGAAGAAGAAGACCGGAAGCGGCTTGAGGACGAACAGAAGAAGAAAGCGGCCCTGGAAAAGAAAGAAACAGCGGTTGCATCAACTTTCACCGCACCCAAAATGGCCAACGAACTGGACAAAAGCCCCAAGGTCATCTCAAAAGTCACGCCGACACTGCCCAAAGAGGCCCAGCAGGCCAAAGTCAGCGGTACCGTATCGCTCCGCGTCCTGGTGGGATTAGACGGCAAGGCCAAGGAATTGTATGTCGCGAAGCGAATCGGCAACAAAGACTTTGACCAGATGATCGAAGATGAGGCCAAGGCAACCGTGAAGAAATGGGTCTTTGAAGTCGGCCAGTTTGAGGGAAAAAATGTCGAATACTGGACGGTCGTGACCATGATGTTCAAGTAATAATTCCCGTATAAAAAAAAAGGTGATCCCGAATGAGGATCACCTTTTTTTTTGGCCGTCGCCGGATAAAGATTTGTATTTTAATCTGCGCGACATGCAAACAATCTTTCTAGCAATGCCAGTGCGGATTCCCGCCGGACAAGCCGGAACCTCGCGGAAGTGTTTCCGTCGCCAATACGGACGGTATACGAACGGTCCGGCATAGCGAGGAACATCGATTCATCATTGACATCATCGCCCATGGCAAACAGGTAGTCATAGCCCTCCAGCGCGAAGAGGTTGCGGATGGCCGATCCCTTATCAATACCGGGAGACATGAATTCAATCACCTTATTCCCTTCGATCATTTCAAACCGGGCCGGCTGCTGAAAGCCCGTTTCGATTTCGGATCTGATCATTCCGGCAGTCCTGGCCGCGGATGCGGGTTCCGATTCCCTGTAATGCCAGACGACGGCGGTTTCCTTGACTTCCACAAACGATCCCGGACAGGATTTGACCGCCCGATCAAGGAAGACCGCGATTTTTTTTATCCAGCCCCTGGAGCCGCAGTCGGGCTCTGTCCATTTCTGTCCGGGTCTGAGGCTGAATGCGCCGTGTTCCGCGATCAGCGTAACTGAATACATAGACAAATGCTTTTCCAGGAAATGCTTTGTTCTCCCGCTGATGACCGCAAGGGTATTACGCGGATCCGAAGAAGCGCGTTCCAGGATCCCGCGGACGAACACATCCGGCAAAGCATCCGCAGGATTTTTTGCGAACGGAACGAGCGTTCCGTCATAGTCCAGTAGTATCAGTCTCCTTTTTGCACGAAAGTAACTCCTGACTAATAATTCCTGCTGCGCCGAATCGAGAAAAAGGGTCATATCCTGGTTCTAAAAAAAAGCCCGTCCGGATATTCCAGCGAAAATCCGGACGGACGAAAAAATATCTGTGACGGGTTCAGCCCTTGTCGTTGGAACCCAAAACGTTGACGATCTTGTGTTTGTACAACACTTTCAGGGCGTCGCGTGCGGGTCCGAGGTATTTTCTCGGATCGAATTCCGCAGGTGTTTCCTTAAAGACTTTCCGGATTGCAGCGGTCGCGGCAAGCCTGCCGTCGGAGTCGATATTGATTTTGCAGACTGCGGAAGCCGCGGCCCGGCGCAGCTGTTCTTCCGGGATGCCGACGGCGTCTTTGAGCTGTCCCCCGTTTTCATTGATGATTTTCACAAGATCCGCAGGGACCGAGGATGCGCCGTGCAGAACAATCGGGAATCCGGGGATACGCCGCTCGATCTCCTCGAGGATGTCAAACCGCAGGGGCGGCGGGATCAGGATCCCGTCCTCGTTGCGTGTACACTGTGATGGTTTGAATTTAGCGGCTCCGTGGGAAGTGCCGATGGAGATGGCCAGGGAATCCACGCCGGTCTTGGTCACGAAATCGACCACGTCGTCCGGCTGGGTGTACACCGATTTCGCGGCGACCACGTCATCCTCGATGCCGGCCAGCACTCCCAGCTCGCCTTCCACGGTGACATCGTATTTGTGGGCATATTCCACCACGCTGCGGGTCACTTCGATGTTCTTTTCGTAGGCGTGGTGCGAGCCGTCGATCATGACCGATGAGAATCCGCTTTCGATGCAGCTGATGCAGAGTTCGAGGCTGTCGCCGTGGTCAAGATGAAGAACGATCGGAATCCCCTTGCCGCCGGTCAGTTCTTTCGCGTACGCGACGGCGCCCTCGGCCATATACCGGAGAAGCGTCTGGTTGGCGTATTTCCGGGCTCCCGAGGACACCTGGAGGATCACCGGGGAATTGGTTTCCGCGCAGGCCATGATGATCGCCTGGAGCTGTTCCATATTGTTGAAGTTGAACGCCGGGATCGCGAAACCGCCTTTGACGGCTTTGCTGAACAATCCCTTCGAATTCACGAGTCCGATTTGTTTATAACTGACCGCCATAGTATTCTCCTTGGTTGGTTGCATATTGAACCAAGCTAATCAGAAAAAAAGTGAAACTCAATAGTTCGTTCATTTTTTTCATCCGAACGAAGTCCATGAGAAGATCATGCAAACTGTTCCGCGTAACCGAAAAGGGCCGGTGTTCCACCGGTGTGCCAGAAAAGCACGGAGGTCCCGGGCTCAAAAAACCGATGCTTCATTAAATCCAGAAGACCCGCGAACGCCCTGCCGGTATATACCGGATCAAGAAGAATCCCCTCTTCATGTGCAAGCATCCGGATGGCCTTTTTTTCAGGTTCTGTGAGGACTCCGTAACCGGACTGATCGTAATCATGATTCACATGAATATCGGAAGGACGGATCTCCGCCCGGAGACTGAATTTGAAAGCCGCACGGCCTGAAATATCCAGAATATGCTCTTCGGCCGGTTTGCCGAAAATATGGGTTTTGTCGATATTGATACCGATGATCTGAGCCTTCAAGCCGTACAGCTTTTTTCCCAGGATCATGCCCGCCTGGGTGCCGCCGGAACTTGTCGGGATGACGATATAATCAAACCCGAAGCCGGATTGCGATTGCTGCGCGAGCAGTTCCTCCATGGCGCGGACATAACCCAGACAGCCTGTCTCATTGGACCCGCCGACAGGAATGATGTACGGCTTGGAACCGTCGCGGCGCAGGTGTTCGGCTACCGAATCCTGGGTATGACCGTCGTCGTGCCAGTGCACCGTCGCCCCGAAGAGTCGGTCAAGGAGCAAGTTTCCGCCCGACCGGCTTTGTCCCTTGTCATACAGGATCAGGTGGCAGGTCAGGCCTGCCATGGCGCAGGCCGCGGCGGTCTGCCGGCAATGGTTCGACTGGGCCGCCCCGGATGTGATGACCGCATCACACTGATGCACACGCGCCTGATAGATCAGGTATTCCAGCTTCCGTGTTTTGTTCCCGCCCATCCCCAGTCCGGTATGATCATCCCTCTTGATATATAAAAGGACGGTTTTGAATTTTTCCGTCAATCGTTTCAACGAATGAACCGGTGTCGGGAAAAAACCCAGAGGGAAAAAATCACTTAGCATTCTGTAATCCTCCTAAAACAGTTCATTCTTCGGAAAGAAAACTTCATTTTTCTGTTTCATTCCCGATTACAGTTCATAATAGCAAGATTTTCATTTTATTGCCATAATATTTATCTCAACCGTTCCATCTGCGCATCAGTAACAAGTCCGGATAGGGCACATATGAGGTGACTGAATTTCCTCAAGATTACATGCCTGAATATGGGTTTGATATTTTTTAAATCCTGTCTTGGTTATTTTCGTTTACCTTTACATTGAAAAGGATATTAAAAGGAAACTAGCTTTTTAAATGTAAAAAACCAAGTTACGGAGTACAGAGTATGATTCAGAATTCGTACAAGTCATCGATTCACGGAATGCTCACGGCGCTGCTGGGGCTGGCCCTTATTTCCGGTTACGCGGAGTGTCAGATGATGAAAAGCAAAACGGATAAAAAAAGAACAAAAGAAGAACGACAGCAGCTTTATCAGGGTAAAAACCTGAAAGCCTTCACGATGGACGAAACCGAACCCAATGACTCGATCACCTCAGCCAATCCCGTTCCGGTTGGCGAATATGTTTCTGCCGCGATCGACCCCGCCGGCGATATCGATTATTTCAGGGTGAATGTTTCCGATTCACAGACCGTGGCTTTCGATATCGACGCGGATATAATCGGCTCATGGATGGACTCTTATATTGAACTGTATGATTCCGCCGGCCAGCTGCTCGCGGAAAACGATGACGACCCCTCTTCGCTGGATTCCAAACTGATCTATACATTTGCGGTACACGGGAATTATTACCTGAAGGTCACTGAACTGGACGACAACGGAGGGGAGGATTACTATTACTTGTTGAAAATTTATAATATTGAAACCTCCGGCATCAGCAACATGAACGTCCTGACGTCCTGGCCCGTTTCCAACCCTTGTATAGGAGTGAAAAAATCCGGCCGGTACCTGTATTCCACTGAAGTCTCGATGACCGGAAGCTGTTTCAGGGTCTGGGATATATCGGATATTTTTGCGCCTGCGCTTATGGATTCCGTCCATACCGCGGATTTTATTTCCAATTTTGAATTAAAAGGCGATTACGCCTATCTCGCCACGAGCGGAACCGGATCCGGGCTGAAGATTCTGAACATAGCTGATGCGGCGGATATTAAGGAAGACACGCTGATTGTCGGATCCGAGGTCACCAATTTATTCATTTCCGACGATACGCTTTATGCCGCAGCTGACGGAGGACTCCGTGTGTATTCGCTGGCCATTCCCGATGCGCCCTCTTTCTTGTGGCAGTTCAGCATCACGGACGAATACGCCACATCCGTCATTGCCGATAGCCGGTATGTTTATTTGTCTGCCACGGATTACCAGCTTCATATCATCAGCAAAGCCACACATAATGAAGTAGGAAATTTTGATTGGTTTGACGCGAGCTTCATGGATTTAAAAGCAAATGAACTGTACATGAGCGCCAAGGAAGGCGCGTTTATGATCCTGGATGTTTCCGACCCTGCTAATCCGGCCGAACTCTACGCGACATATTCCGAATACCCGGGATTCAGCGTAAGCGTAAAAGACCCGTACGCTTATTTCGCGAACGGAAACGGAGGGTTATCGGTTTATAATGTTTCAGACCCGGAAAATCCCGCCGTTGCCGCATATTGTTATTCCTTCAGCGACTTGTTCGCTTTTTACGCCACGGTTAATCTGGATACCGTGTATCTCGCCAGCGGATGTGTGGCCGGATGGGATTGCAACGCTTCGGCGAACAGGATTTATATCCTGAAAAATTCTCTTGTCGATGTCCGTGACGGCGCTCCGGTAAAAACTCAGAAACCTCATGTCATAAGCTTGCTGAATAATTATCCTAATCCGTTCAATCCCTCAACCACCATCCGGTACGAACTGAAAACCGGCGGGCATGTCACCATGAAAATTTTCAATACGCTGGGACAGGAAGTCCGTTCCTTGTTCAACGGAATTCAGCAGGCCGGGTCCGGCGAAATCCGATGGGACGGCACGGATAACAAAGGAAATCAGGTATCAAGCGGCGTATATGTGTACCGCATTCAGGCCGGCGATGCCGTGAAATCGAAAAAGATGATATTGTTGAAATAAGAAATTCTGTACATGATTTTTACGTAAGGCAGATGACCTAATAAATAAATCAGTATGCAAATTAAATGTGAAGTATGTAAACTGATAGAAAATCAATTAAACATAAAAGGGAGTCTGGATATGAAAAAAATCAAATCAAACCATATGTTTGTTATCCTGACGGTGGCCATCATGATCCCGTTTATGACACGCTGTTCTGATAGCGGAGGAGGAAATGAAACTCCGACCACGGGAACCATCACAGGTACAGTCCGCGACGCGTCCTCGAACGCGGTTCTTGCCGGCGTCCGGATTATCGTGTTCAATGCGAATACCAACGCTCCGGCGGGAAATTCTCTGACCAGCAACACCTCCGGGGTTTATTCCGTCGAACTCGAACCGGGTTCATATTATCTCAAACTCGCCAAGCAGGGATATTATAATGTTCCCGCGCCGAATGTCGCACCGATCCCGGTCACGGTGGCGCTCGATTCAGAATCCGTATATGATGTCCAGATGACCGCTAATCTGCTGACGAATATCGGTTATATTACAGGCCGCGTGATGGATACCACCGGACTTTCAGGCGCCATGGTCATCGCCGATAACGGAACGCAGGCTTATGCGTCTATTACGGACGGAAACGGGTATTACTATATTTACAATATGCCCGCGGATACGTACAGCGTCAAAGCGTTTATTTCCGGAAAAAATTCTTCAACGATCACCGGCGTGATCGTAACGAATAACTCTCAAACCAGTGCCTCCCAGATCACGATCACTTCCAACGCGACCGGATGCGTAAAAGGAAGCGTTGCGTTCCCGGCCACTACCGCGGTTCCCGTGGATATATCTCTCGTACATCCGGTTACACATGAAGCGATTCCCGGACTCACTACATATCTGGATACAGCCTCAAATTTAGATTATATCCTGAATAATGTACCTAACGGAAGTTATCTGGCACGAGCTTCGTATCAGAATGACGGCAGAGTCATGGACCCTGACTGGATTATTAAATTCGGTGAGACAACGGTAACGGTCAATAATGACACGACCATCCGGAATTTCAGCGTGACCGGCGCAGTGTCCGTGGTAAGTCCGACGAACCCGTTAACATCAACCGTTCCCGTAACCATTCCCGATTCCTTGCCCCGGTTTCAGTGGTCCGCCTATCCAAGCACAAATAATTATGTAATTGAAGTAACCAATTCCAACGGCGCGGTCATCTGGGGCGGATTCACTCATACCACTCGAAACATCATTCTTCACAAGGACTCGACCGCCATTAATTACAATTATAACGGTACCGCTTCCAATCCGCTCACCCGCGGCAACATCTACCGCTGGCGGGTGTATGCCTGTAAGAACGAGAACGGTGCGGATTCGACAGGATGGGGATACAAACTGATCTCGGTCAGCGAGGAACAGCGCGGGCTGATTAAATTCAGCAACTGACATTGATGTGAAATTTATCCGCATAAAAAAAACCTCTGCCGGATAACAGCAGAGGTTTTTTATTTGAGATGTGTTTACTATTTATTTTTTGAATTTATCCAGATTCTTTTCATATTTTTCGGTTGAGCGGCCGGCTTCTTTGACAAGTTTAATGGCCAGTTCTTCCTGAACGATCGCGTCCTGCTTCTTTCCGTTCGTGAACAAAAGATTAGCGTAGATATCAACAACGTAAGGATTCTTATCCATCTCCGACGCTTTCTTCGCCCATGACTCGGCCTTCTGCAGGTAAGCTTTGTCCGTTACGTTTTTCAAGAAAACCGAGGCGATCATGACCAGCGATTCCGCTTTGTTCATTTTATATTTTTCCACAACCATGGAAGCGGTCTTTGCGTAGTCGGTCCATTTTTCCTTTTTCGCGAAATACGCCATGTCTAATTCAGCGAGGAGTTCAGCGGTACGGCCGAATTTCAGAGCGACGGATTTTTCTTTTGCCGTTTTGTACGACGTGTCGGTTGTATCGTTCATGATTTTTCCGCGGTGAAATGCGAATACCGTCGAATAGATTTTCTCTTCCACGGAGTCTTTCGTGTACAACGCGGCAAATGCGGGCTGATTGTTCAGTAAATACTGAAACGCTTTCCCTTCGGGGTTGTTCTCGAATTCCTGCATGATATTCCAGTTGATCCGGCTTGTCAGGTCGGATTCCTTCTGCGCGCTGAAATATTCATCTTTCACCGTATCCGCGTTGACATAGGCTTTGGACATGGCATCCAGGTAACTGAGCAGGAACGCTCCGTCACGGTTGCCTTTGCGGTATTCGCGGACAAGTTTCACGAACTGCTTGTCGGGATTCATCGCGTCCATACCGGCCTGGATAAATTCATTGGCGGGCATGGATCCGCAGATGCGGTGGATCACTTCCCCGTCGCCGCTGATGTACAGCAGAGTGGGATACGCTTTCACCTGGTATGTTTTGGCGAGCTCGACGCCTTCATCATTTTCCATATCGATTTTGGCGTTGATGAACTTTGTGTTATAGAACGCCGCGACGGTACTGTCGGTAAAGACATTCGCCGCCATCCATTTGCAGGGCCCGCACCAGCTGGCATAGGCGTCGAGAAAGATCAGCTTGTTTTCTTTTTTCGCTTTTGCGAGAATTTCTTTCCACGTTCCTTTTTCAAATGTTATGGTTTTTTCGACAGGTTTCTTTTCGCAGGCGGAAAAAACAACCGCGCACAGCACAACGATCATGGCAATCCGGTTTTTCATGGTCATGTTCATTCTTTCAACGGTTTAAATTCGGTTATAATTTAATAGCATTCAGTTAAAACGGCAGATCGTCGTGCGTCTCATTGGAAACAGGCGGTTCCGATGATGATGTTGACGTCGGCTGGTAATCGTTTTCCGCCGGGGACGGAATGGATTCGCCGCTGTCGGTTTTTCCGCCGAGCATTTGCATGTTGTCCGCGACGATTTCGGTGACGTATTTTTTCACGCCGTCACGGTCTTCGTAGGAACGGGTTTTCAGTTTTCCCTCGAAATACACCAGCGAACCTTTTCTCAGATATTGTCCGCAGATTTCAGCGAGTTTCCTCCATGCGATCACGCGGTGCCAGTCGGTGCTTTCGACCGCTTTTCCGTCTTTGTCCTTGTAGGATTCGTTCGTCGCGAGCGTCATGGTGGCGACGGCGACGCCGGCGGGCGTGTAGCGCAGTTCGGGATCTTTACCCAGCCGTCCGATGAGCTGGACTTTGTTGAGTGTTCCTTTTGACATTTTTTTCTCCGTATTTTATTATGCTTTTGCCACAAAGACACTAAGGCACTAAGTATTAAATTCCGTTTTTTCTTTCTTCGTGCCTTTGAGTCTTCGTGGCCATGTTTTATTTCTTCTTTTCAGCCGTGGTCGGGGCCGGTTTGGCGGCCGACTGATTCGCTTCAGCTGCGGGCGAAGGAATCAGTCCCAGTTCCTGGCGGACTTTGGTCTCGATTTTCTTCAGGATGTCGGGATTATCCATGAGGAACTGCTTAGCGTTCTCGCGTCCCTGGCCTAATTTATCGTCGCCGAACGCGTACCATGTACCGGATTTCTGGATCACATTCATGTTGCTCGCGAGATCAATCAGGTCGCCTTCTTTGGAAATGCCGACGCCGTACATCAGGTCGACTTCGACTTCACGGAACGGCGGGGCGAGCTTGTTCTTCACGACTTTGATTTTCGTGCGGTTGCCGATGACGTTCTCCCCGCCCTTGATGTGGTTGATCCTGCGGATTTCGATCCTGATCGAGGTGTAGAACTTCAGCGCTTTTCCACCGGTGGTGGTTTCGGGATTGCCGAACATCACGCCGATTTTGTCGCGGATCTGATTAATAAAAATAATGCAGGTTTTCGATTTGCTGACGGCGCCGGTGAGTTTCCGCATAGCCTGGCTCATCAGGCGGGCCTGCACGCCCATGGTCGCGTCGCCCATTTCGCCGTCGATTTCGCTTCGGGGAACGAGCGCGGCGACGGAGTCCACAACGATGATATCCACGGCGTTGCTGCGGACGAGCCGTTCGGTGATTTCCAGCGCCTGTTCGCCGCAGTCGGGCTGGGCAATGAGGAGGTTGTCGGTGTCCACGCCGAGGCGTTTGGCGTAAATGGCGTCGAGGGCGTGTTCGGCATCAATGAACGCGCCGATGCCGCCGTTGCGCTGGGCTTCAGCGATGACGTGAAGCGCAAGGGTGGTTTTTCCGCTGGATTCGGGGCCGAAGATTTCGCTGATCCTGCCGCGCGGAATCCCGCCGACGCCGAGCGCCGCGTCAAGCGAAATGGAACCGGTCGAAAATATCTCGACCTGCGCGGATGAGCGTTCACCCAGACGCATGATGGCGCCTTTGCCGATTTCTTTGGTGATCTCGGCTATGGCCCGGTCGAGCGCGACTTTTTTTTCTTTTTCATTCGCGAAATTTTCGTTTTCAAAATTTTTGTTGTCTGCCATGGATTGTCTCCTTGTATATTTATTTTAATAAAAACTATTTAAACCCGCCACGAAGGCACCAAGTCACAAAATATTTAATTCCATTTTCTGTCTCTTCGTGCCCTTTTTAATCTTCTTTTACTTTGTGCCTTAGAGTCTTCGTGGCAAAGTATTTAACTGTAATATACGCAATTAGCGTCCCAAAAAATTCTCAAAATTTGAGAAAAAATGGACTTTATCATAATCAAACTAAAAATGATTTGCAAATGAAAAAAATAAATCCGGGGGCTGGTTACCCGTTTAACTCATTTTTTTCTTGATTTCAGGCTTGTTTCTGGTTAATTTAGGCACACGAATCTGAATTTAATTTATCCTGTGCCGGTACAAGTTTTAGTTTTTCTGATTTTATCACAAGTTTCTTAACCGAAAGTATTGATTGGAATAATTGGAGATTCGCCTGTGTTAGCAGATAGTAAAGAATTTTCTACCCCCCCCCCAATTTCATAAATAAAGTATTATCAATATTTTATCGTGAGTTTTTTCAGTCATCCGGACTGACGTTTGAAGAAAATCCTGTTCCATTAATAAGATGGAATGCCGGGCACTTGCAATCAGTTGCGATTATAACTCATACTGCGTTCAATGGCGGGATTAAATAATTTTCACCCGGAAGTATCATAAACAGAAAACCGAACTTAAAATATGGAGATATGATGAAAACATCTGTACTATTGCTTTTGATTGTTCTTTGCTGTGTCTTGTTCCTCAGCGACACAGCTTTTTCGCAGGGCGCGGGAAAAAAGACGACCGTTGCCGTTCTGGAGTTTCAGTCCGGCGGCACACTTGATAAACAAGAAGCTTACACGCTGACGAACCGGTTCCGGGCGTTGCTGGTAAAAACGCAGGCCTTTCAGTTGATCGAGCGCGATAAAATGAATGACATTTTAAAAGAGCAGGATTTCATCATTTCCGATAACTGCAATACATCGGAATGCGTCGTTCAGGTCGGCCAGCTGCTGGGCGTGGAATCTATGATCGCCGGAGACATCGGCAAGCTGGGAGAAACGTATACCATTGACCTGCGGATGATCGACATACAGACAGGCGCGCTGACCTACAGCCAGAGCAAAAATCATAAGGGAAAATTAGATGAACTGCTGGATGTTCTGCAATTGGTGGCTGATGAACTGGTGAAAGTCAGCCGAGGGCATTCTGTGGTAAAAAAATTCAATCTCACTGTAACGGCCCTTTTGCCAAAAAGCGTATCCGACAAGAAAGCGGAAATTAAAATCGACGGCGTCAGCAAAGGATTTAACAGTGTAAAAGTCACTTTGCCGGAAGGACCCCACAAAATTGAAGTCGGATTAAATGATGACAATTTTACGACATTTTCAAAGGATTTGACTTTAAAATCGGATGAAAAAATTGAAGCAAAAATTGATTACTCGGAAACCTACAAACTGCGGCAGGCTGATTTATTGAAAAAACAAAAAGAGGACAAGGAAAAAGCCGCACGGGATAAACAGGCCGCGAAAGAACTTGCGGAAAAGCAGAAGAAAGCCCTTGAAAAGCCGCCCACCGGCGGACCTTACAATGCTTTTCTGTCCGCACTTGTACCGGGATTAGGCGGCCATTTTGTCGAAAAAGGCAAAATCCGTCCGATAATGACCAGCGTAACGGCAATCGGACTCATAGGATACGGGCTGATGCAGAAAAGTACATCAAGCGATTATTATTCTGACTACAAGAAATCCAACATCAGCAGTGAAAAACCTTCTTTGTATAAAAAAGCTAATGACGCACATCATAATTATTATATTGCTACAAGGATCGGCGCCGCCATCTGGATCGCTGATATTATATGGGTCGCTTATAAAGGTATGCAAAACAGAAAACAAACCAAAACAACGTCTTTTTCATTTCCGAATAACGGATTAAGATTGATGACCGACGGAAATAATGTTCAATTAGGTTATTCAGTCTCATTTTAACAAGCTTCTTAACAACATATAAAGGTTTCTTGCCATGAAAGAAAATAAGATGTTTTTTCTAATAATATGCATGGTGGCCATATTCTCTTCCTGTGAGTCGTATGATCTGGAAGGGGATGGATTACCGTCAGTCACTACGTCAGCAGTGACGTCCGCATCAGCCGGATCAGTTACTTGCGGCGGGAATGTTACATCAGACGGGGGCAATGCGATAACGGCCAGAGGAGTATGCTGGAGCACGTCAGAAAATCCTACTATATCGAACAGTAAAACAACGGATGGGACCGGAACAGGCGTCTTTACTAGCGCATTTTCCGGTTTATCGCTTAATACAACTTATTACGCCAGAACATATGCTACAAACAGCGAAGGAACGGTTTATGGTAAACAGTTTGTATTCATCTTTGACATTGACGGGAATTTGTATCATACTGTAAAAATTGGTACACAGGAGTGGTTAGTTGAGAATTTAAAGACCACTAGATACAGGAATGGCGATGCGATACCTAATGTTACCAATGATGCAACTTGGGCAGGATTAACCACAGGAGCGTATTGCAATTATGATAATGACATAGTTTATTCGAATACCTACGGGCGGCTATATAACTGGTTTGTGGTTAACGATGGCCGTAATATAGCTCCAACCGGTTGGCATGTATCGTCGGATAATGATTGGCTAAATTTGGTTAAATATGTTGGTGGCTCAAGTATTGCAGGTAAGAAATTAAAGTCTTTGAATGGTTGGTACTCTGATGGGAATGGTACAAACAATTTCGGTTTTAATGCGCTTCCAGGAGGTTGGCGTTGGGCCAACACTGTCTCCATTGTTCAATTTAATGATATTTCAGAGATAGCCCAATGGTGGACATCCAATGAGAGTAGTGGATTGTCAGCCTGGACATGGGGTTTGGTCTATGGTGATGAAGAAATAAATAATCTTCTTAAAGATAAGAAACACGGTTATAGCATCCGCTGTGTGAAAGATTGAATCTCAGAAAGCCAGTACGTTTATTAACTGAAAAGCCGTCTCTTGTCATTCGCGGGGCGGTTTTTTTCTTTGGCAAACCTCCGAGGTTTTTCGGGAAAGTGTATAGAATGCGGCTCATTAAAATGATCCGCTCTTTATCTGTTTCACGTCAAACCCCGGAGGTTTAACCGTTGCAGAATGGTAAAAGTTAAACTTCTTCAAGAAGTTTAACTTTTTTGCCTTAGCGGGGAAGAGAACAAGCGAATAACGAACAGCAGAATATCGAAGTTGATTTTTCCTTCGCCATTCATGTATTCGGTGTTCGAAATTCGAGATAACGCAAAACAAGCGCGGGACAGATATGAGCGACAGATATTAATCACAACGAAAAAATAATTTTATTGAAATGGATAACATAATTACTTAAAATTGACATATGATTACGATAGAATGGATAAAAGAAAGAATCTTAAACAATGAGTATTACTATACCAGGCATGCCGATACGGAAAGACAAAACGACGATTTATCATTAAAGGAAATTGAGGAAGCCGTTCTTGGAGGACACATTATCGAACATTACCCGGATACCGGCCGGGGAGAAAGCTGCCTTGTGGCCGGATTTACCCGTTTCGGTAAACCGATCCATGCGGTTTTCGGGTACCGGGATAAATGGCCGGTTATCATCACGGTTTATATACCGCGGCCCCCTAAATTTAAATCGCCCTATGAAAGGAGCACATGATGAAATCATGTAACTTTTGCGGCAATAAAAATTTCATGAACAAGCATACGCAATACATCTATAAGCGTAATAATCAGTTTTTAATTGTGAACAACGTTCCGTGCGAAGAGTGCGAATTTTGCGGAGAACAATATTTTTCCGCTGAAGTGTTAAAGAAAATTGAAAACGACTTTGAGGCGATTCACATATCAGGACGTCCGGGCAAACAAGAAATCAGAGTTCCCGTCGAGGAATATGTGGATATTGTATAATAATTTTATTTGATATCTAAAAAAACGCTCCCCGATCCGCCGCGGGGCGATTCTTCTTTTACGCGGGCGATAAAACGATCCGCTGCATATCCATGTTGAAGACGGCAATAAAACCGCCAAGTTTTGGCTCGATCCTGTTTTAATGGAAAATAACAAAGGTTTTCGAAGACATGAACTTCAAAGTATTTACCGAATCATTCTTGAAAATCAATCTTTATTTATAAAGGCATGGCATGAATACTTTAACCCGTGATTATGTATGCGGTATCATGGACGTCACATTTACGGAAGAAGAAATGACCGTAGAGATTGACGACGGTAGAACCGTTATCGTACCTTTACTGTGGTATCCCCGCCTTCTGAACGCCACCTTACAGGAACGACGGAACTGGCGGCTTATCGGCTGCGGCGAAGGGATACACTGGCCCGATCCGGATGAAGACATCAGCCTTGAAAATATCCTGAATGGAAAAAAATCCGGCGAAAGCCCGGAATCCATGAAGAAATGGACAAATAGCAGGATAAAAAAATAAAATCTCATAAATCACAAGCCGCCCTTCGTTTTTGCTTTGCGCGCACGGGGGGGTTGCAAACCTCCGAGGTTTTACGGGGAAGTGTTTAGAATGCGGCTCATTAAAACAATCCACTCTTTATCTGTTTCACGTCAAACCCCGGAGGTTTAACAGTTGCGGAATGGTAAAAGTTAAACTTCTTCAAGAAGTTTAACTTTTTTGCCTTAGCGGGGAAGAGAACAAGCGAATAACAGAACAGTAGAACAGAATAAAGGCAAAGTGGAAAGCTATGAGTGATGTTAGAAAATCAGGTTTTACCTTGATTCTAGATATCCGTTAATTTCTTTACAATGGCAGTCCGCCTGCGGTGAATGATAAACAAAATACTTTCAAATTTTTTACTTTAAACTTTATGAACTCATTTTGTGAGTTGTACTTGCATTTGATATGCATCTTATGTTAACTTGATAAAGTATACAAATAACGGGAAAGAATGTTGATTTATATAAAAGATGAAATATACACAATATTTTTTACATACCCGGATCCGGCCGGATCGGATTATGATAACCGATGAATGGATTCAGCGCGCCATTGAAAATCCTGTTGAAGTTGTCGTGCAATCTGACCTTAGAATCCGGAAATGGATGAAAATTCATGAAGTCAATAAATATCTCAGAGTAATACTGCTCCCTGACGGAGAAACCGTTCACAACGCTTTTTTTGACAGGGATTATAAGGAGCCAAACCATGATCATCAAATATTTTAACGATACGGACACGGCATTGTTTGAATTTACCAATAAGCCGGTGAAAGAAACCCGGGAGATTTCCGAGAATATTTACATCGATCTCGACGACAACGGTAACCTGGTCAGCATGACCGTCGAACACGCACGTACAACGGCTCGTCTTCCGGATATCAGTTATCAGCAAATTGAGTTGGCAACAGCCTGATGACTGGTGATTGCATTATTTTGACTTTGTGCCGCAAGCTATGACTTGCACACATATTTCTATGATCATTACAAAGCAAATGCTGATTAATAAAATCAGACAGTACCTTAACCATATGGTCAGTCTTCAGGAATTGGTTGACTGGTCGGAAAAAGCGGAAAAAAACCTGCAGGAAGAGGTCGAATTGTTTTTTAAATGCGCCTCTGAACAGGAAATCAAGGAACGGATTCACGAAGATATCTTTATAACCCGCCTGGAGGTGGCGGTTGGGTAAACTCCGGGTATTGTCGGGAAGCGAAGTAATCGCCTTTCTTGCCGAACATGGATTTATAAAGGTCAGACAGCGCGGAAAATCTGTCTCATGCGGAATCTGCATTGTCCGTGTGGCGGCCGACGGGTTTGTGAAGCCGGAAAAGATGCTGCTGGTACGGTAAACCGGAAAACTTCCCGTAAAATCTTTCCGCAAATGCCGATTGCGCTTGACTTCCCCATGCTTTTTCGTTACCTTATATCAGGATGGCTCCTGTCAAACGGCAAATAAGAAATTCAAAGCATGATTTCAGGCATGATTGACCAGTTTCTGCGTCATCTGGACGCGGAACGAAATTATTCGCAGAAAACGATCACGAGTTACCGGATTGATCTTGAACAGTTCGCCGAATTTATCAATGACCGCCCCAGCCTGAGCCTGGAAACGATATCCCGAAAAGAGATCCGTTCGTTCCTGGGGCTTTTGTCGAGACAAAAACTGAGCCGGAAAAGCATCGCGCGCAAGCTGTCCGCCCTGAAATCCTTTCTCACGTACCTGCACAAACAGGGAAAGATTCCCGCCAATCCCGCGAAGATCATCGCCACGCCCAAAACGGAAAAACGCGTACCCGAGTTTTTAACGGTGGAACAATTCCGCAGGTTATTCGACCGTTTCATTCCCCAGACACCGTCCGATTTCAGGGATCTGGCGGTTGTGGAATTATTTTACGGCACCGGCATACGGCTGAGCGAACTGGTCGGCCTGAACCTGTCCGATATCCAGTGGGACCGGAAGCTGATTTCCGTATTCGGCAAGGGCGCCAAGCAGAGAATCCTTCCGCTGGGTCAGGCCGCGTCGGACGCTTTATACCGCTATGCTGAGCGCCGTTCCTCCTTACCTAAGAACACCGGAACAGCCGACAACAAAGCCTTGTTTATCGGCCCGGCCGGAAAACGCGTAACGCCGCTCGCCGTGCAGAAAATCGTAAAAAAAATGCTGGCGACCGTATCCGGCGCGAAAAAACTGAGCCCCCACGTCATCCGTCATTCTTTTGCAACGCACCTGCTCGACAACGGCGCCGACCTGAGAGCCGTCAAGGACCTGCTGGGTCATGAAAACCTTTCGACTACCCAGATCTATACGCACATTACCATCGACCGACTGAAAGGAGTGTATCACAAAGCGCATCCGAGAGCCGGAGATTAGCGCGCCGGCCAGGCAACTCAAGCATCATGAGCGTTTTCAGGCTCATGGTTTCCAACCAACTCATTCTTTTATCAAAGGAGTGTGTCTATGAAAATGCGAATCACGTCCCGTCACGACAAACTCTCCCCGAAAATCAAGGACTACATTGAGGAAAAGATCACCAAACTGGACCGCTTTTACGACCGTATCATCGATTGCGAGGTCATTGTGGATTCGGAAAAACTCAAGCAGGTGATCGAAATGAACGTCAAGGTGTACTCGACAGTCCTTCATGTGACGACCAAGGACGCCGATATCACGAAAGCCATTGACCTGTGCGTGGACAAACTGGAAATCCAGCTGAAAAAGTTCAAGGAAAAGATGAAGCAGAAAACCCATAAAAAAGTTTCCGAAGTCATTCAGGAAGCGGATGCCATGTCCGCCGATTAACTTTGATATTGCTAATGGTCTCAATCTTCCTAAATTAAAAGGTCAGCTCCGGCTGACCTTTTTAATTGAACCCCTGAATCGCGGATTACAGCGAGGAACCCCAATATGAGCGAGCGCACGTTAAACATTCAGTTCCGTAAAGTCATCGGATCGGGCGGCATGGCCGATGTCGGGCTCTTTCAGGATCAGACCCTCGAACGCCCGGTCGCGGTCAAAATCCTCCGAAGCAAGGACAAGGACAAAATCCGACGCTTTGAGAATGAGGCGAAAATTTCGGCATCCCTGCACCAGGAAAACCTTCCCGTCATTTACGATTACAAGCAGGATCAGGAACGTCACTGGCTGCTGATGGAATACGTGGAAGGAATCGACATCAGCGAGATCATGCGGAAACCCAATCACCAGAAAATTCCGCCGCTCGTGGCCGCGATGATCATGCGCGAACTCGCCCGGGCGCTGGAATACCTGCACGAACAGACCATCATTCACCGCGACATCAAACCCAGCAATGTCCGGTTGTCCAGCGACGGCCAGATCAAACTGATGGATCTCGGCATCGCGAAGGACGAAACCTCCAAGGAGAGTTTTACCTCGACGGGCGTGATCATCGGGACACCTTCGTACATGAGCCCGGAACAGGCTTCCGGAGACAAAGTATCGTTCCAGAGCGACCTGTTCAGCCTTGGCACGCTGATCTATGAAATGGTGACCGGCGTAAAGCCGTTCGCGGCCGATTCCAATCTCAACGTGATCAGCCTGATCGCGCAGTGCCGGTTCAAACCCGTGGACAGAATGAATCCGGCCGTACCGCGCGAACTCGTTCACATCATCCACCGCGCCATGACGAAAAATCTCACTCACCGCTACCAGACCGCAGGCGAGATCATCCGCGACATCAACCTCTTCCTGCAGTCCATTTCCCAGATCGAGATCAAGAAATTCCTCAAAAATTATTACGAGCTGGTCATGGCCCCGTACGCGCCGGATAAATTCAAGCAGTTTTTCCTTCTTCCCCAGATGGCTTTTTCGCAGACGTCTTCGATGATGTCCCCCGCGCCCAAACCGGGAATCATCAGACGGCTGCTCACAAACACCCGGGTAATGATTGGAATCATCGGTATCGCGGGATTTATCATCGGCCTCGCCTTCCCGGCGATCAAACAGCTTCTGCTTCCGGCGCAGCGGTTCGGGTCTGATCCTTACGGATCGCTCGAACTCGCGCTTACAACCGCCGACAACCATCGCCTGGCGTCCGCAAAAATATGGATCAATGAGAAAGAATACCCGCTGCCCGATTTTTTTGACGGCTCGATCGGGCTCCATTATTTCTCGCCGGGCTGGAATTCCCTGCGCATCCGGTATCCGGCGTATTTCCAGATGATCGATTACAGGTTTTACCTGAACAATTTTTCGGACAAACGTGCGCTGAAACTGAATCTGGATAAACTCATCCGCGAACAGGACCAGCCGCGCTTCGACGCGAAACGATACGGATTCACGGTCATCACCGACCCGAAAGACGCGAAAATCATACTGAATAACGACAACCGCAATCCTTTCGCGAGAACGCCGTATATCAACTCGTGGCCGGTTTTCAAATCATCCGAGCAGATGATTTCGGTCGAGAAAGACGGCTTCATTCCTTACCAGACCAAATACAGATTCAGCGGCGATGAGTTTTATTACCTGAAAATCGATCTGCAGGATCAGGAATCGGGAAGAAAATAGCATGACGTCATCGCTGACCGAAGCCATCGAGTCCGGAGAATATGACATCGACCGCATAGCGTTCGGGGGACAAGGCATTTGCCGCCATGATGATTTTGTGATTTTCGTAAAAGGCGCCGTACCGGGCGATCGTGTCCGTCTTCGACTGATGAAACGGAAGAAAAATTTCGCCGAAGCCGTAATCACGGAATTAGTCAGGCCGTCCGGAAGCCGCGTACAACCCGTATGCCCGCATTTCGGCGTCTGCGGAGGATGCACGTTTCAGCATGTTGCCCATGAATCCCAGCTTGAATTCAAGCGGCAGATGATCGCCGACGTTTTCGAGCGTATCGGCGGACTGGGCAGGATTGATATTCCCCTTCCGGTGAGTTCCGGCTCCGTTTTCCGTTACCGGAATAAAATGGAATTCACGTTCAATGACCGCGCCTGGCTGACCCCGGGCCAGATCGCGGACGCTGATTTCAAAGCGCCGGACTTCGCGCTCGGCCTTCATGTTCCCGGCCGGTTTGACAAGGTTCTCCCGATTCGACATTGTTACCTTCAGTCCGAACGGGCAAACCGGATTCTGAATCTTGTTGATGAATTCACGCGTCATTCGGGACTGCCGCCTTATTCGGCTACCGAACAGGTCGGATTCTGGCGTTTTCTGGTCATCCGGGAATTTACTCACACGAACGAACTGATGGCGCATATTATTACTTACGATCACCATCCCGACATGCTTAACCGCCTGAGATCGGTTCTGTGCGACCGTGAACCCGGAATCACCTCGCTGATCCACAGCGTGAACTCCCGGAAATCGCAGGTCGCGGTGGGCGATGAGACCTTCTGCCTTCACGGATCGCCGGTACTTACCGAGCGTCTTTTGAACAACGTCTTTTGCATTGATCCTCACGCGTTTTTCCAGACGAATACCGGCGGTGCAGAAATACTTTATAAAACCATTATTGATCTTGCCGGATTTCAGGGGCATGAAAAGGTCATGGATCTCTACTGCGGTACGGGATCGATCGCGATCTGTATCGCTCCTTATGTCAGGCATGTTACCGGTATTGAACTCATCGAAGAAGCGGTCGGAAACGCGAAACACAACGCGGCATTGAACAGGATTCCGAATTGCACGTTCATGACCGGCGATATCAAAGATTCGCTGAAAACCCATGACATCGGCGCCGATATCATTATTCTTGATCCGCCGCGGTCGGGGCTTCATCCGGACGCCGTATCGGCGCTGATCCGTTACCGGCCTGAAAAAATCGTGTACGTCAGCTGCAATCCGTCCACCCAGGCCAGGGACATTCAACTGCTTACAGGACATTATGAGATCACCGCCGTTCAGCCGGTGGATATGTTTCCGCAAACCTATCATGTCGAGAACGTCGCGGTTTTGAAGCGCCTGTCATAAACGATTCCGGGAATCCGTGATGAGTGAACAAATATTTTCATTCATCATTCGATAGAAAATAAATTGAAAAGCAAATTTATTTACATACGATTCTATAAACCGTACCGGGTTCTGAGCCAGTTTACGTCCGAGCCCGGACAAAGAAATCTCTCTGATTTCGGATTTCCGAAATCAGTGTATCCGATCGGAAGACTTGATTACGACAGCGAGGGTTTATTGCTTCTGACGAATGACGGGAAATTCATGCACCGCCTGATTGAACCGGAGTATCAGCATAACCGCGTTTATCTTGTCCAGGTTGAGAACGTGCCTCCGGAGGAATCGCTTGCTCATCTCTCATCGGGAATCAAACTGAAAGATTTTACCGCACGCCCGTGTCATGCGGAACTGCTGGCCGCTCCGCCGGAGGTTCCGGCCCGGACTCCGCCGATCCGTTACAGGAAGGAAATCCCCGACGCGTGGCTGCGGCTGACCCTGCGTGAAGGGAAAAACCGGCAAATCAGGAAAATGACCGCGGCCATCGGGCACCCGACGCTGAGGTTAATACGGCAATCCGTCGCAGACTGGAACCTTAACGGCCTCAGCCCCGGAGAATGGGATTATATTCCCCGATCCTCGATTGAAAAATTTTTTAAGAAAAATTTATTTTAATTCCTGCAGCCGTGTCTGGGCGATCGCGTTCAGCACAGGGTTATCGGTGATTTTTTCGCATTCTTTGTAATACCGGACCGCTTCGTTTTTATCGATGTGCTCATAGGTCGCTGCAATGGCGTACAACAATTTATGGCTGTTGGGATCGATTTCGAACGCCTGTTTGAAGTAATTCAGCGCTTCCTGGTACTGATGTTCCTCCCGGTGAAGCAAACCGATATTATACATACTTTCGACATTGTTGGGCAGCATTTTCAGGGCTTTCTGGAAATAGGCTATCGCGGCGGCGTTGTCCCCTTTGTGCTTCAGAGCCACCGCCTGATTGAACGCGTCCTCGGCCTGGTTAGTGCCCCCCTGAGATTCTCCGGCCAGGTTTTCTGAGGTATTGACGTCCACTACTTTTTCTTCATCGGCCATAAAAAAACATCCTGTGATTAAAGAAATCAGGTCATTAATTTTCTCATGTAAATGTAGACTCTTTTGCCCGCAATTGCAAGAAATTTTAAAACCGTCATGCTTTAAATAAGTCCTGCTTGTTTTCAATTTATTTTGTCTGATTAATAATTATATTTAATGAATCATCAGGAGTTGAAATGAACTTTCAAGATGCTGAACAAGCGAATAATCAGGACCGGCTTATCAGGGGTTTAGGATTGCTGGATTCGGTCATGCTGATCATGGGTTCGATGATCGGTTCGGCGATATTCATCGCGCCTTCGCTGATGGCCGGGTATATCGCGTCCCCGGAACTCATTCTTCTTTTATGGATCATCGGGGGAATCATCACGGTACTGGGCGGGCTGAGTTACGGCGAACTGGCGGCGTCAATGCCCAGAGCGGGCGGGCAGTATGTATTTCTGCGGGAGGCGTACAATCCGCTTACAGGTTTCATTTACGGCTGGACGCTGTTCTTCGTGATCCAGGTCGGATTCATCGCGGGCGTCGGCGTGGCGTTTACAAAATATCTCGGCGTATTCTTCCCTGTGTTGTCTGAAGGCAATATTATAATCGCGCTGGGACCGTTATCGGTCAACACGGTGCAGATCGGCGCGATCATTGGAATTATGGCGCTGACGGTCATCAACATCTTCGGAATCCGGCTGGGCGCGGTGGTCCAGAACATGTTCACTTTGTCGAAGATCGGCGGACTGATGTTGCTGGTGCTTGCGGTTTTTCTTCTTGGTAATGGCGACTGGTCGAATATCACATCAGGGGGAGCGGTGTTCCGTCCGGAGCTGGCGGGGATGGGATTTTTCGCGGCATTCGCCGTCATGATGTCCAAGGCGCTGTTCGCGTACGACGCTTGGAATTCTGTCACGTTCACCGCGGGTGAAGTCATCGATCCTCAGCGGACGATTCCGCGGGCGCTGATCCTCGGCACGGTATTGACCACAGGCATTTACGCGCTGACGACGCTCGCGTATTTTTATATTATACCCGCGGATCAGATGGCGCTGATACCGGATAACCGTGTGGCCGCGAACGTGATGGAAATAATTCTGGGGCCGCTGGGGCTGACGTTCATTACCGTCGCGATCCTGATCTCCACGTTCGGATGCAACAACGGGCTGATTCTCACCGGCGCGCGCGTGTATTACGCGATGGCGAAGGACGGGTTGTTTTTCAGAACGGTGAATTCCATACACCCGGAATACCATACTCCCGTCAAAGCGCTTCTTTTCCAGGGAATCTGGGCGTCGGCGCTCACGCTGACGGGAACGTACAGCGATCTGCTCACGTATACGGTTTTCGCTTCACTGTTGTTCAACGCGCTGACGGTCGGCGGATTGTTCATCCTCAGAGTCAAACAACCGGATCTGGAGCGTCCTTATAAAGTCCGCGGATATCCGTTTGTGCCGGCGTTGTATATTCTGATTGTTTTATTTTTTATCATTTATATCATGGTCGGCGACATCCGCAATGCCGGATTAGGATTGATCATTATCTCGACAGGTTTTCCTGTGTACTGGTTTTGGAAGAGGAATAAATCGTAAAAAGGAGTCCCCACATTTCATCGTCGCCTCGAGTAGTCCGGAACTTAGCGAAGGACGTATCGAGAGGCTATTCGGTTCTCGATACACTCATTCGCCTTGCGGCTCACTCGCTACTCGAACGGACAAAAGAATTAAAAATAAAATGTATGTCGCCTCGAGTAGTCCGGAACTTAGCGAAGGACGTATCGAGAGGCTATTCGGTTCTCGATACACTCATTCGCCTTGCGGCTCACTCGCTACTCGAACGGACAAAAGAATTAAAAATAAAATGTATGTCGCCTCGAGTAGTCCGGAACTTAGCGAAGGACGTATCGAGAGGCTATTCGGTTCTCGATACACTCATTCGCCTTGCGGCTCACTCGCTACTCGAACGGACAAAAGAATTAAAAATAAAATGTATGTCGCCTCGAGTAGTCCGGAACTTAGCGAAGGACGTATCGAGAGGCTATTCGGTTCTCGATACACTCATTCGCCTTGCGGCTCACTCGCTACTCGAACGGACGAAAATTAATTAGTGTATCCGCAGACCCTTATACGGCAATGGTGTATGGATATTTATTATAAAATTCCACGTGAATCCGCATGGCTGTTTATTTTGCGGCGCATGGATTATACAATAAAAGCGAATCCATTCTGAATATGTATTATTACTTATCCACTGAAAATACAAAATTTTTAATTGCATCCCTCTGTCCGTATTCATAAATTATGACGTTTTTCAAGAAAATTTTTGCCTTGTAAGATTCATTCTATAAAATATCGACATAAACCAGCAAGAATCATTTTTAAAAAAACGACAGGAAAATTACATTCGCATTTTGATACGGAGGTTACCCATGAAACCAGTTCTACTGCTCATTCTCACCCTGCTCCTTCTCACCGCGTACGGCCATGACGCCGGCGCCCAAAAGAAAGACGACGGAAAAAAGCAGGAGAAAAAAACCGCGGCGGTGCTGGATTTCAACGTGATCTCCGGCGTAAAGAAGATCGAGGCGATGGCGCTGACGAGCAAGTTCCGCGGCTCGCTGGCCAAGACGCAAAAGTACACCGTGCTCGAGCGTAACGAGATGGAAACCATACTCAAAGAACAGGACGTCACGCTAACAGACATCTGCAATACCGCTGAGTGCGTGGTGGAAGTCGGGAAACTTCTCGCTGCGGAGAAAATGATCGCGGGCGACATCGCAAAAGTCGGCGAGACGTACACGATACAGATCCGTCTGATTGATGTTACCACGAGCAAGATCGAAGAGACGGAAAGTCATGAATACAAAGGCAAGCCGGAAGGATTACTGCCGATCTTTGACATTCTCGCCCAGAAGATTTGCGGAACCTACAAAAAGAGCAACGCAAAGTGGTACATTGCCGGAGGAGTGGCCGTTCTGGGCGGAGCCGCCGCGGCCCTGCTGATGGGCAAGAAATCAACGGCCACAGATCCGTTCGGCGAGCCGCCCGCGCATCCATAAAAAAACCGGTACGAAGTAAATTTGCATCTGCCGAAAATCCGATTGAAGGTTTTTTCTTTCAAATGGTGTCGTTTTTTTTCTTGATATTATCATATAACTTAATTATATACAAAATGGGATAGTATAATATCCTTTTTCAATACAAAAATGACTTATACATATAAAAGAACAATTGAAGCCCAAATAAACAAAAGTTTGTTTAAAGGTAAAATTATCATTATTTACGGGCCGAGGCAGGTGGGGAAAACCACTCTTGTACGGCAGATTCAGAATGAAAATTCCGGATACTCATCGTTGTACTTAAATTGCGACGAGCCCGATATCAGGGAAATTCTGACGAATGCTGCGTCGACCCGTCTGCAGTCCCTGATCGGCCGTAACCGGCTGATTCTGATTGACGAAGCACAGCGTGTTCTGAATATCGGCATCACATTAAAACTATTCGCGGATCTTTTTCCGGATATTCAGGTGATCGCGACCGGATCATCTTCGCTGGATTTATCTAATAAAATATCCGAGCCGCTGACCGGACGCACGATCACTCTTTTATTACTGCCGCTATCCCTGAAAGAATTGACGCAGACCCATTCCCCTCTGGAACTGAAACGCATTCTTGAAGAAATGATGATTTACGGACTTTATCCCGAAGTGGTCACCCAATCCGATGAGGCTCCGGTATTGCTGAGGCATCTGTCTTCGGGTTATTTGTACAAAGACGTCCTGCGGTTTCAGGACCTGCGTAAATCGGATCTCATTGAAAAATTACTGAAAGCCGTGGCGCTTCAGACCGGCAATGAAGTTTCGTTCAGTGAACTGGGCCGCATGCTGGGAGTTTCCAAGATCACCGTGAATCATTATATCCATTTGCTCGAACAATGTTTCATCCTTTACCGCCTGACGCCCTACAGCGGGAATCTGCGCAGTGAACTGACCCGTAAATGTAAAATCTATTTTTACGATAACGGGATACGCAATGCGCTGATCAATAATTTTAATCTGCTTTCCATCCGTTCCGATACCGGCGCATTGTGGGAAAATTTCATTCTTAATGAACGCATCAAACATCTGAATAACGCCGGCCGGTATGTTAACCGTTACTTCTGGCGGACGCATCAGCAGCAGGAAATCGATTATCTCGAGGAAGAGGGCGGAAATATACATGCCTATGAGTTCAAGTGGGATCAGTGCAAATTGCGTGTCCCGAAAGCCTTTTCTGACGGCTATCCGGAATCGACAGTTACGCTGGTGAACCGGGACAGCTTTGAATCGTTTACGGGTCTGGAATGAAGTTGTATCATATTTGACACGACCAATATCGAAACTATATCCTTCAACATTCGATATTTCCGCCAGCGGCGGAACCGGTATTTGATATTCCATTTTCCCTAGCTGGATTTCGGTCGGGATATCGCTAGCGAGCGCAAAACCATGCACATATCACAGTGCGCTCATCGGATTCAGTCGCAACACATAAAAAATACCCACAAATGTTAAACATAACAGTATGATTTTATGACGCAAGATTTCTCACTCCCTTCGGTCGTTCGAAATGACAATACAGAGGTCGTTCGAAATGACAAATCGTAAACACAAAAAAAAAGCCATTCAATGTATTTTGAATGGCTTTTCAAAAATAATCCCGGCGACGTCCTACTTTTCCGTGCAGTTGCCCACACGGTATCATTAGCGATGACAGGCTTAACGGCTCTGTTCGAAATGGGAAGAGGTGTGACCCTGTCTCTAAAGTCACCGGAAATTTAAAAAATTAGACAATTGGAAAGGTTGCGTTTAAAATCGCTGAGATGTTTGATGAAAATATAAATATAAAATCAAGTCGCACGACTTATTAGTATCACTCGACTGAACGCATTACTGCGCTTACATCTGTGACCTATCACCACGTCATCTACATGGAGTCTTTAGTGGCTTGCGCCAGGGATACCTAATCTCAGGGTGAGCTTCGCGCTTAGATGCTTTCAGCGCTTATCTCGACCGAACGTAGCTACTCTGCCATGCCATTGGTATGACAGCAGATGCACCAGAGGTTCGTCCATTCCGGTCCTCTCGTACTAAGAACAGATCCCTTCAAGTATCCTACGCCCACAGCAGATAGGGGCCGAACTGTCTCACGACGTTCTGAACCCAGTTCACGTACCGCTTTAATTGGCGAACAGCCAAACCCTTGGGACCTTCTCCAGCCCCAGGATGCGATGAGCCGACATCGAGGTGCCAAACCGGGTCGTCGATGTGAACTCTTGGACCCGATCAGCCTGTTATCCCTAGAGTACCTTTTATCCTTTGAGCGATGGCCCTTCCATACAGAACCACCGGATCACTAAGGCCGACTTTCGTCTCTGCTCGGCTTGTTTGCCTCGCAGTCAAGCTCCCTTATGCCTTTGCGCTCTACGCACGGTTACCAAGCGTGCTGAGGGAACCTTTGCAAGCCTCCGTTACCTTTTAGGAGGCGACCGCCCCAGTCAAACTACCCGCCTAGCAATGTCCTCGGCCTCGATTCAGAAGCCGGAGTTAGAATTTCAAGATTACAAGGGTGGTATTTCACATTGCGACTCCACCCAGACCAGAGTCCAGGCTTCAAAGTCTCCCACCTATTCTACGCATGCAATATCAAAACCCAATGCTAAGTTATAGTAAAGGTTCATAGGGTCTTTCCGTCCCGCTGCGGGGAGCCGGCATCTTCACCGGCACTACAATTTCACCGAGGCGCTTGTTGAGACGCAGGATCACTCGTTACACCATTCGTGCAGGTCGGAACTTACCCGACAAGGAATTTCGCTACCTTAGGACCGTTATAGTTACGGCCGCCGTTTACTGGGGCTTCGGTTCAAAGCTTCGCCTTGCGGCTAACCTCTCTCCTTAACCTTCCAGCACCGGGCAGGTGTCAGACCCTATACGTCGTCTTTACGACTTTGCAGAGTCCTGTGTTTTTGGTAAACAGTCGGTAATCCCATTTCTCTGCGGCCACGCCGAAGCATGGCACCCCTTCTCCCGAAGTTACGGGGTTAAATTGCCTAGTTCCTTAACAAGCGCTATCTCGAGCACCTTTGGATATTCTCCTCGCCCACCTGTGTCGGTTTACGGTACGGTTACCTTGTCATCTCGCGTAGAGGTTTTTCTCGGCAGTCTGATTAGGACGAATTGGCTTGCCCGAAGGCTCGTTTCTTATTCGGGTTTCACGTTAACGATCGTGCGGATTTGCCTACACGCTCTGGCTACACCCTTAAACCTGGAAACCAATCCAGGCTCGTCTTTCACTTCTGCGTCACCCCTTGGCTGGTAACGATGACAAAGCAGTTCAGGAATATTAACCTGATTTCCATCAGCTACGCCGCTTGGCCTCGCCTTAGGTACCGACTAACCCCAAGCAGATTAACTTTACTCAGGAACCCTTGGGCTTTCGGTGTTACGGTTTTTCACCGTAATTATCGCTACTTATGCCAGCATGATCTCTTCTATGTCCTCCAGCCAACCTCGCAGTTGACCTTCGATGGTTAATAGAATGCTCCCCTACCGCTCACGCCTTGCGGCGTGAACCCACAGCTTCAGTAGCATGCTTAGTCCCGTGTATTATCGGCGCGGATCTGCTTGACTAGTGAGCTATTACGCACTCTTTAAATGATGGCTGCTTCTAAGCAAACATCCTAGTTGTCTATGCGGATCCACATCCTTTATCACTTAGCATGCATTTTGGGACTTTAGCTGATGATCTGGGTTCTTTCCCTTTTGGCACCGAAGCTTATCCCTCGGCACCTGCTTCCCGGAGAACACGTCTGCGGTATTCGGAGTTTGAGAGGGTTTGGTACCGTTGTGACAGCCCTAGCCCTTTCAGTGCTCTACCCCCGCGACGTTTTAATCCGAGACTATCCCTAAAGATATTTCGGGGAGAACGAGCTATCTCCCAGTTTGATTAGCCTTTCACCCCTAGCCACAGCTCATCCGAGCAACTTTCAACTTACACCGGTTCGGTCCTCCATAGGGTTTTACCCCTACTTCAACCTGGCCATGGCTAGATCACTAAGGTTTCGCGTCTACCGCACGTTACTAACGCCCTGTTCAGACTTGCTTTCGCTTTGGCTCCGAGGCATGGTGACCTCTTAACCGACGCAACGTACGAGTAACTCGCTGGCTCATTATGCAAAAGGCACGCCGTCATCCCGATAAATCGGGACTCCGACCGCTTGTAAGCATACGGTTTCAGGTTCTATTTCACTCCCCTAATAGGGGTTCTTTTCACAGTTCCCTCGCGGTACTATTCGCTATCGGTCGCAAATGAGTATTTAGCCTTGGATGATGGTCCACCCAGCTTCGCACAGGATTTCTCGTGTCCCGCACTACTCAGGATACCCTCGCGCTGCGTTCGGTTTAGTCTACGGGGCTATCACCCACTCTGGCGTTGCTTTCCAGACAACTTCGTTTACCTACTTGCAGATCACTACATGGGTCCTACAACCTCCCGGCAACAATGTTACCGGGATTTGGGCTATTTCCCGTTCGCTCGTCACTACTAGGAAAATCTCGTTTGATTTCTTCTCCACCAGGTACTTAGATATTTCAGTTCCCCGGGTTAGCTTCGTCTCGCCTATGAATTCAGCGAGAGATATACCGACACATCGGTATGGGTTGCCCCATTCGGACATCTCCGGATCAACGGTTGTTTGCACCTTCCCGAAGCTTATCGCAGCTTGCCACGTCCTTCATCGCCTATTTGCGCCTATGCATTCTCCGTATGCTCTTAGTAACTTGAATTATATATTCATGAAACATCATGTTGTAGCGATTCTCGTATGAAGATTGTAGTCTTCATAAAAAATTAATTAAACACATTTTATACTTTCCAATTGTCAAAGAACTTTTTCCGAATTCTTGCGAATTCGTATATCATAAAAGATATATTGCCATGTTGATTAAGAAACCGATAGTGGAGCTAAGCGGGCTCGAACCGCTAGCCTCCTGCGTGCAAGGCAGGCGCTCTCCCAATTGAGCTATAGCCCCATGATGATGAGTCCGCCGATTTGTGTGGGCTTGGATGGAGTTGAACCATCGACCTCACGCTTATCAGGCGTGCGCTCTAACCACCTGAGCTACAAGCCCTCAAGGAAATTCGGGTCACGCTGCTGTCTCATAAATTGTTTGATTATCTGAAGATGTACAAACAATTTACGGTTTCAACTTGACAAAAAAAATTTGGAGAGTATACCGGCTAATCCTTTGATTAGACGTAAGAATTTTCGAGACTGTTCCGGTGTTGCCATCGGAAAATCTCCATAGAAAGGAGGTGATCCAGCCGCACCTTCCGGTACGGCTACCTTGTTACGACTTAGCCCCAGTCACTGGTCTCACCATAGGTACGCATAAACGTAACTTCGGGTGCTACCAACTCCCATGGCTTGACGGGCGGTGTGTACAAGGCCCGGGAACGTATTCACCGCTGCGTGCTGATCAGCGATTACTAGCAATTCCAGCTTCATGAAGGCGAGTTGCAGCCTTCAATCCGAACTGAGGCAGGTTTTTTGGGATTATCTCCACCTTGCGGTTTTGCCCTCTGTACCTGCCATTGTAGCACGTGTGTGGCCCTGGACGTAAGGGCCATGATGACTTGACGTCATCCCCACCTTCCTCCGACTTATCGTCGGCGGTCTCTTTAGAGTGCCCGGCATTACCCGGTAGCAACTAAAGACAAGGGTTGCGCTCGTTGCGGGACTTAACCCAACATCTCACGACACGAGCTGACGACAGCCATGCAGCACCTCTACAGGTTCCCCCGAAGGGGATCACTATCCTTTTCAGGCAGCTAATACCTGCAGTTCAAGCCCAGGTAAGGTTCTTCGCGTTGCATCGAATTAAACCACATGCTCCACTGCTTGTGCGGGCCCCCGTCAATTCCTTTGAGTTTCAACCTTGCGGCCGTATTCCCCAGGTGGAGGACTTAATGCGTTAGCTACGGCACCGAACCTTGCGGTCCGACACCTAGTCCTCATCGTTTAGGGCGCGGACTACCAGGGTATCTAATCCTGTTTGCTCCCCGCGCTTTCGTGCATCAGCGTCAGTTACAAGCCAAAGATCCGCCTTCGCTACTGGTGTTCTTCCCAATCTCTACGCATTTCACCGCTACACTGGGAATTCCAATCTTCTTTCTTGCACTCAAGATGAACAGTATCAATGGTGGGTCTACAGTTAAGCTGTAGGATTTTACCACTGACTTATCCACCCGCCTACGCACCCTTTACACCCAGTAATTCCGGACAACGCTTGCCACCCCTGTATTACCGCGGCTGCTGGCACAGAGTTAGCCGTGGCTTTCTCTAAGGGTACCGTCATCTCCCGATAAATCAGGATATTCTTCCCCTTCAACAGTAGTTTACATCCCGAAGGATTTCATCCTACACGCGGCGTTGCTGCGTCAGGCTTTCGCCCATTGCGCAATATTCCTCACTGCTGCCTCCCGTAGGAGTCTGGGCCGTATCTCAGTCCCAGTGTGGCTGATCATCCTCTCAGACCAGCTACTGATCATAGCCTTGGTGGGCATTTACCCCGCCAACTAGCTAATCAGACGCAAACTCCTCCCTAAGCGATGAATCTATAATAATAAAAACATGTGTTTCCATTACTTTACGGGGGATTAGCCCGAGTTTCCCCAGGTTTTCCCCCACTTAGGGGCAGATTGTTTACGTGTTACTCACCCGTTCGCCACTGTACTCACAGTATTGCTACCGTTTTCTCGTTCGACTTGCATGTGTTAGGCACGCCGCCAGCGTTAGTCCTGAGCCAGGATCAAACTCTTCGTTGTCAAAAATAATTATTAACAATCGAAGTCTCTTACTTTCCATCTCTGGAATTAACGTGGTATACTCTCCATTTTATCAAAAAACTTTTGGCAGTGACTTGCGTACTTGCCTTTTTTTCAGAATCAAACCCTTTTTGCAAGGGTTTCTAATATAAACATTTTCTTTTCAGATTGCAAGTGTTTTTTTTGTTTTTTTATCTTTTTTTTATGTTTATGGTTCTGTTCACAACTTATTCACACTGCCCTTGCCGTCGTCACAATGTGGTATATTTCGCAAAGGGGTCAGTAGATAATAAAAAAATGTATTAATGTCAAGAACTAAAACAGAATTTTTCAAACATTCCCGGAATAATAACCGTCAAATATTCCGATTTTCCTTTCCCGCGCCAGATCAACCGCGGTTTGCATTTTCATCATTCCGCTACAATATAAACCGTCCTTCGGCAGGCTATAAGAGGGAGCCGAGAAATCAATTTTTCCGTTTAAGTTCATCAAAAAGCAACTCCATGCTTTTCATCCTATTTCACGGATTAAGTTTTTTTCTTTTACTATTTGCATAAATTATCATAGATTTGTTTCCAAGCACCCGATAAATACAAAGAGGTTTAACGAATGAACCGGCGAATCGACGATATACAAAGACAAATCGAACTGATATCGCTGATTGAATCGAAACCCGATCATTATTCTGAGGAGGATCTGGCCGAACATCTTTGCGTCAGTCTGGCTACTTTACGCCGGGACATGAAAACACTCCGGGATATGGGAATCACCATCCGTTCCAGAAAAAGGACTTGCCGCGTTGACCTTACGCCGGATGACCTGAATTTTCTTATCACCACTTATTTTGCGTTCGGCAACCAGGAGCGGATCAAAAACCTGCCCATGATCCGGAAAAAACTGAAACAACTGACCCTATCCTTTTTTATCCGGACCATGAAGGCGATCCAGGAAAAGAAACTGATGGAAATCGATTATAAATCAAAAAATCAGTCCGGAGGACACTGGCGGACCATTGCCCCTGTCTCATTTTATAACGCGGGAAAATCCCATTACCTGATAGGGCTTCACGGCGACATCCCCAAGATATTCACCATTGAACGCATCCGCGCTTTCAGAATACTCAGCGAACCATCAAACCTGAAATCCATTCCTTCCATGAACGACCTGTTCCGCTATTCTTGGGGTTCGTTTACCGGCGGTACGGTATCCGAAGTGAAATTACTGTTCAGCGAAACGTTTGAGGAATATATTGCCGATAAATACTGGCTTGAGGAGCAGTCAATCACTAAAACCGCGGACGGGATACTGGTCACCATGAAAGTCCGGTTGTCGAATGAATTCCTTGCCTGGCTCATGGGATGGGGAAATGCGGTAAAAATACTCGCTCCCGAAGAACTAAAAGACCAGATTATACGGAAAACATCCGAAATACTGAATATGTACCAGCAGTAATTGGCGTAAGTTGATCCGAAGGTTTTCAAAAACGCGCGTTGATACCCGGAAGAATCCTGAACGGAACAGGATTGGATTCGACATAATTGATTACGCCGATTTGCAATCCCTTCAGCTCATTTGCCCAGTTAAATAATCCGATGGTGATGCCTTTCTGGCTTTTCCGGACCCGGTTGTAGCAGCCGATGCCGATGCCTTTCATTTCGTCGGTAAAAGTATACGTCAGGGCGGTATTCAAGCCTCTTATCATCCTGGATTTTGTCCTGTACGCCGTCAGGCTGATCCCGTTTACGGACGTTTCGGACTGAATGCTTCCCAGTGAAAACTGGATTCCGGTCACCGGTTCATCCGCAAAGATACCAATCCCCCCGAACGTGATCCCTTTCAGTCCTTCCATTCCGATCACGGCCAGTCCACCGAAATTGAATCCTTCCATCGTGCCTTCGGCAATCGCCGCCAGCCCTCCGATATTGATCCAGCAGGCCCTGCGTTGCGCGATCATTGCCAGTCCGCCGATATTGACGCCGCGGATGCTTTTTCCGCTGATTACCGCAAAACCGCCTACATTCAGGCCTGTTACATTTTTGCTCGAAATGACCGCCCCGCCGGAAGTATTTATGCCGGCGATTCCGCTGTCACTGACAACCGCAAGTCCGCCGAAGTTGAGCCCCACGATGTTTTTTCTCGCGACCGAGGCAAGCCCGGCAATGTTCAGTCCGTGAAGACCATCCTGCCCGACCAGAGCCAGCCCGCCCACATTGATCCCCGTCATTTCCCTTTCGGTCACGGCGGCAATCCCGCCCAGTGTCAGCCCTGTCGAACTTCCGTTGGAAACCACAGCTGCTCCGCCAATCGTTACCCCGAACAGTCCCTGATCCGCAATCACCGCCGCGCCTCCCACATTCAAACCTCTGAGATGTCCTGCGGCTGCGCCGGCCAGGCCCAGGGATATCCCATTCACGGCTCCGGAAATTCTTTTTCCGGGAGACCATAACGACAAATTGAAACCGTTGACTGATTCCAGCGCGTTATCCCTCCAATTAAACCTGAAACCGGTATGCCGTGCGGAGTTGCCGAAACAGACACCGACCTCACTGAATCCAAGATTAAAATGCGGATGCCGGTACTGGACCTGGTCCTGGGCAATAACCGATCCGGTCAGCAAGAGTAACAAAAATACATTTTTCATAGTTCATTCCGTTTAATGTGATTAAGTCAATGCATTTATCTTAATTTGTTAGACACAAAACTTCTTTTTTTGTTGCAGTACACTGGTCAGGCTCACAACTTTGCTACGTGTACTTAGTTTCTTGAGTTTCAAAAAAATATTTGGATGTTTGAAACTTTTATCGTACATTTACGATATACGATAAAAAGGAGTCCTTTATGACGAAAACCAAAAACTCAACCGAAGAACCTGAAATTGATGAACTCTCTGCCTTTGCCAGGGCGCTGTCCCATCCGGTAAGGCTTAAGATACTGCAAATCCTGAATGAAAAAAACGCCTGCATTTGCAATGACCTGGTGATACGCCTGCCTGTGGCGCAGTCCACCGTGTCCCAGCATTTGAAAGAACTCAGGAAAGCCGGTTTGATTCAGGGCGAGATTGACGGACCTAGAGTTTGCTATTGCCTCAATCCTAACCGCATTTCTGAACTGAAAGATTTATTCACAAATTTCTTTAATACTTTTAAGGACTCATCAAAATGATCGAAAATGAACGATTAAAGCAACTCGTAAAGACCGAGTACAGCCAGATCGCGAACACTTCATGCGGATGCTGCCCTTCCGGTGATTTTGTGATTTATGACTCCGCGGAATACCAGGCGCAGGCCGGATACCTGAACTCTGCGGATATGGGTCTCAGCTGCGGGTGCCCCGTCCCGCTGGCCGGAATAAAACAGGGTCAGACAGTAGTGGATCTTGGATGCGGAGGCGGCCTTGACGCATTCATCGCGGCAAAACAGACCGGACCTCAGGGAAAAATCATCGGCATTGATTTTACGCCCGCCATGATCGAAAAGGCTGAACAAAACCGGATCAAACTGGGCATGGATCATGTCATGTTTATCCTGTCGGACATCGAAAATCTTGCGGTTGAATCCGGTACCGCCGACGTTGTGATCAGCAATTGCGTGTTGAATCTGGTCCCCGACAAAACCCGGGCCTTTAGGGAAATTCACCGCATTTTAAAGTCCGGTGGAAGTTTCTGCATATCCGATATGACCACCGACCGGCCATGGCCCGACAGTCTGAAAAATCACCCGGCCCTTTACAGTTCCTGCCTTTCCGGTGCGATCCCTGAAAAGGATTTAATGGAAATTATTCATAAGTCCGGATTCAGCGCAACGGAAATTCTAAGCCGGAAGAAAATCTCCAAACCTGATGAATGGACCGGACAAAACTTAACCCCCGAGGAAAAAAACGGTATCCCTGAAATTTACAGCATAACGGTCAGGGCCACGAAAGGATAAAAATGAACAGTACAACCTATTTCAATATTATCGCCTCGCAGTGGGATGCCATGAGGAAGGGATTTTTCTCCGAAGAGGTACGTGAAAAAGCCATTCAATCCTTGTGTTTGAAGGAGGGCCGGACTGCCGCAGATATCGGGGCGGGTACGGGATTCATGACTGAAGGACTTCTACGGCTCGGTTTATCCGTCATCGCCGTGGATCAGTCTGAGGATATGCTGAAACAGCTGAAAAAAAAATTCCCGGACGGCCATCTGGAATGCCGTGAAGGAACTGCCGGTCATTTACCCATACCGGACGGAACCGCGGATTACGCTTTCGCGAACATGTACCTTCATCACGTCGAAGATCCGCTCATTGCGATCCGGGAAATGACCCGGATCCTTAAGCCGGGCGGACGGCTTGCCATAACCGATCTCGAATCGCATCATCATAAATTTCTGCTGACTGAACAGCACGACCGGTGGCCGGGTTTTGATTTACGGTCTGTCCGGACTTGGCTCTCCCGCGCAGGTCTTGATCAAGTCAAAGCCGAACTCATCGATGAGTCCTGCTGCAGTACATCCTCGTGCGGGTGTGAAAAAGCAAAGATCCATATATGGCTTGCAACCGGTGTTAAACCGTGAACCGAACATCAGGCCCCGAGGCGGAACGATTTCAGATAAACGCGATTCTCTCCTTACGTCTCCAACGGAGAATCCCCATGGCCAGCGACACCCCTGTTTGATATGTAAAAATGTTAATGATTTTTTATCGTCTGTTTCAGGCCAATCCGGTGAATGCCCGATTTTATTCATCGTCCGGTTTCATTTGATTTCTACCGCATTACATGTTCCGTCCTGCAAAGCGTATCAGAAATTCATGTGAAAACCGATCTGAAGATTATCAAAATTTTTTCTCTGGCCCAGGCTGTTCGGGAAACGAAGGACCTGAAACCGGACGTCCATTCCGTACCCTGTTTGTCCGGGCTTGCCGAAATCGGCTCCAATGCCTGCGACGGCGGTTGGAGTGTACTGTGACCGGTCATGGTCGGCGGGCAGCTGGCTCTTTTTAAGGTCGCCGCTTATATAATACCCGTAGACTCCTCCGGCACCGGCAGCAACAAACGGCCTGAACGTGTTGGTCATGCTTTCCGGAAACAGTCGCCTCTTGACCGTCAGGATGGCCGGCAGGATCAGAATGTTTTCCGCGTTCAGAGTCCGTCCCCAGTAATCCACAATTTCATTCTTGCCTTTCACCCAGAACATGTCCAGCGACAGCGCAAGATGGGTGTAGGATGCGATTTTCCTGTTATACACTCCACCAAGCAGGAATCCGTCCGAGGAAATCTGGAGATTGAAACCCCAGAAATGACGGATCTTCTCGTCCCCGCTCTGATACACATCATCCGTATCCTGGTCATGGATGATCGAGTCATCCGTTTCTTCCTGGGCGCTGACCGCGGATACGCATACGAAAAGGCTGAAGAGAATTCGTCGGATTAACATGACAAACCTTTCGGCATAGAATTAGACTTTATGTAAGACTTTCACGATCTTGACTTCGGTGCCCGAACTGTTCGTGTGAAACTGAACATCATCCATCAGTGACCGCAGGATGAAAATGCCCCGTCCCGTTTCCTTAAGCAGGTTGTCGGGATCCAGCGGGTTTCCCAGTTCCGTCGGATTGAAACCGCGCCCTTCATCCTTGATATAGATCATCAGAGTGTCCTGATCGCAGTAAAAGCTGACCGTAACGGATTTTTCGTAATCAAGCTTATTTCCGTGGATGATCGCGTTGTTGGCGACTTCGGTAATGGCGATCGCGATATTGTCCCGGTCATCTTCCGTGAGATGCAGCTGCTCGGAGATGTCTTCCGTCATCTTCTCGATCTGGCCAAGGCTCTCCAGAAGACTGGGCACGACGATCTGGTAATCCGCAGGTCGCGACTGGTCAAAGGAGATGTAGGGATTTTTTTTCACGGACATTTCTTATTTGGTTCCGTATAACCGGTCGCCGGCGTCACCCAGTCCCGGGACAATATACCCCTTGCCGTTCAGCTGGCGGTCGATGCTGGCAGTATAAATCGGCACATCCGGATGATCTTTCTGCATCCGCTGAATGCCTTCCGGAGCGGACACAAGGGAAAGCCATTTGATGGATTTCGCTCCGTGTTTTTTCAAAAGAGTGACGGAAGCGGAGGAACTCCCGCCGGTCGCCAGCATCGGGTCGAGGATGATGACCCATGCCTTGTCAATGATAGACGGGAATTTCGCGTAATACTCGACCGGTTCCAGTGTCTCTTCATTCCGGTACAGCCCGATATGCCCGACCCTCGCGTTGGGGATCAGGTCCAGCGCCCCGTCCAGCATGCCCAGTCCCGCGCGCAGAATGGGAACCAGCACCACCTGGCTTGCAAGGATCTTGGACGTCGTTTTTTCAATCGGGGTTTCCACGGACACTTCAACCGTTTCAAGATCCTCGGTGATCTCAAACAGCATCAGCGCAGTCACCTCGCTGAGCAGTTTCCGGAATTCGCGGTGCGATGTGTTTTTATCGCGCAGATAGGTCAGCTTCTGGTGCACGAGGGGGTGCGTAATCACATGAATGTTCGGATTGTTCATCAAGGTGGTTATGGTTTTCATCATGGGTCAATCATCGGGTTATGTCAACTTTCAGGGCGTTATTAAAACGATTAAAATAGCAAAATAATCCAATCACACAAGTGATTTCAACAATTGCCTCATCTGAAAAGGATTCCCGGAGAGCGTTGAAAAAACTGTCCGGGATTCCGTGAGAATCGAGACTGACCATTTCCGCGTACCGGAGGGCAAGGATTTCTTTTTCATCAAACAATCCTTCGTTTTCCCGCAGGTTTTTCATGCCCTCAATCTGATCATCCGACACACCGAACCGTTTTGCCAAAACGGTATGCGAAGCCAGTCAGTATCCGCAGAGGTGAAGCTGCGAAACCCTTACAGCGATCATTTCCTTGAGTCTGACGCCGACCTTTCCCGGTACCATGACGCGTTTGAAATAATCGTACGTCGAGATCATCAGCGAGGGTGCGTGAGCGAGAGTCCGGAACATGTTCGGAACATTGCCGCGGGCTTTCTGAAACTCATCATAAACGCGCTGTACGTCTTCGCTTACATCGTTTCGTTCCAAACGGCTGAGCCGGCCCATACACTTATCCTTTCTTCCGGTAATATGCGTAGTCCTGCTTGGTCAGCCATTCCTGGCAGACCGACCACAGTTTATCGGATCTCTGAAGCATCGCAAAAGAGTCCGGAAAAGCAGGAAACCGGGGCCGGATCGATAAATCCCTACGGGCGAGCGATTTGCCGATTTCGGCGATCTTCGGGTAATCCCGTTCCCAGTCAATCCCGTCCTTTCCCTCAAAAACACGGCCGATATCGTCGATACCTTCCCGGACGGCCTCAATCCAGTAAGGGGGGGAGGTGACGGGGACACTTACCGCTACACCGGGCAGGCTTGATTTCGTATGCCGGACCAGGACCGACAAATCCTCGAACCGGAATTCCCTGGAAAAGGCTCCTGTACCGAATTGCGCAAACTGCAGGGATACGGACTGAATATGCCGGTATTTGCCGTGGAGTTCGGCAATCACGTCAACGGCCGCCGTCAGGTCCTGGAACGATTCCCCGATTCCGATGAGGACTCCGGTGTGAACCGGAATCTGCAAAAGTCCCGCGTCGGATATGGATTCGACTTTCGCGTCGACGCTTTTTCCGGGCTGAACCGACTTCGCAAGCCCTGTATTCACGTTCTCCAGAAGGATGGTCACCGACGCGACGGCAGGGGAAACCGTTTCCAACTCCGACAGCGTCAGCGGTCCGACATCCAGTGACGGTAATAAATGATTTTCAAGGACCAGATGACCGATATCACGGAGATAATGAGCAAACGTAGCGTAACCCTGATCCTCCCACTGGCTCCTGACTGACGGGATCCTGTCCAGGGACTGTCCGGCCTCGATCAGAACCTCCATAATGCCCGTATTGTAAAACTTGCGGATGGAGATTTCCATTTCATCGAATGTCAGGACATGATCGTCGTCCTGCCTGAATGTGCAGTACCGGCATTGCGCCCCGCAGGCGCGCGTGACGGGAATCATAAGGCTGTGAAGATACGTTAAGGTGTGCGCGGGCATGATGGTGCTTCCGTTCTGACTGTGTGGTTTGTTTTTATGGGTTCACCGTCCGGGGAAACTGAAGGTGAATGCTGGTTCCCATGTTTTCCCCAGGGCTTTCGGCCCAGACTCTGCCCTGATGCTCCTCGACGGTGCCTTTCACGATCGTGAGCCCGAGCCCGCTGCCGCCTCCCATGAATTTATACTTGCTGGTGCGGTGCTGGTCGGCATCGCCGAGCTGATAGAATTTATCAAAAATCTTCTCCGTTTCTGCCGCAGGCACACCGATACCGGGATCCCGGCAGATGAGATGCACGAGGCCGTTCTCTTCGGTTGCGGAAAACTCAATGACGGCGCCGTCACGGGAATATTTCATGGCATTGCTGATCAGGTTGAAAAACACATGGTTCATCCGGTTCCGGTCAGCCCTGACCATGATATCGGGAATCCGGTTCTCAACGGTCTGCTTCCGTTCCTCCAGGAAAATCCGCGTATCGCCGATCACTTCCTGCACAAGCTCACGAAGATTAAATTCCGACAGTTCCAGTTTCAGCTGATGGGTGTCAATGCGCAAAACCGCGAGAACGTCTTCGATGAGATCGATCAGCCGTGTGACGCCTTTGTAGGCGTTTTCGACAACCTCCTTGGTATCGGAATCGAAGTTCCCCATCGCGCCGGACAGCAGCAGCTCCAGGTTGCCGGATATGATGGACGCTGGGGTGCGGAGTTCATGGCTGGAGATGACCATAAACCGGGTTTTGAGCTCATCCAGCCGCTTTAAGGCTTTGTAGTTTTGTTCCAGTTCCTCGTTCTTGGTTTTAAGTTCGCTCAGCAGCTTGACATTGTCCTTGGAGGTCAGATAATGCTCGACCGCACGCTTGACGGTCATAACGATATCCTCACGGCTCCACGGCTTGGTGACGTAACGGTATACGTGCCCCATGTTGATGGCATCCACGAGCGCATTGATGTCCGTATAGCCGGTCAGCAGGATCCGGATGGTCTGGGGGTACTTTTCGCTGGCTTTCTGGAAAAGCTCAACGCCTGTCATCTCGGGCATCCGCTGGTCGCTGATGATGACGGCGAATTCCCTCGTCTCAAGAATCTTAAGGGCCTCCAGGGCACTATTGGCCGTATAGACGGTATACTCGCGCCGGAACGTACGTTTCAGCAGGTCAAGATTGTCCACTTCGTCATCCACAACCAGTATATCATGCATGACTTTTCTGGATTCTTCGGACGCGGGATTGGTCTGTGACTCAGTCAAGGGGGTTCTCCTGAAAAGGTGTTATGATAACGGATCTTTGTCAAGGTTCAGCGGAAGGGAAAGCGTAAACGCGCTTCCTTCCCCGTACCGGCTTTCGGCCATAATCGTCCCGCCGTGCCGGTGAATGATCTCACGGGTAATCGACAAACCGAGCCCGGTGCCTTCACCGTAGGGTTTTGTCGTAAAGAAAGGATCATATATTTTATCCATATGTTTTTCCTGAATGCCCTCGCCGTTATCCTGAACCCTCAGAAAAACGGATTCGTCATCCGACCATGTCCGGATCTGAATTTTTCCAATTCCTTTTGCGGGGGTCCTTCGCTGAATCGACTGTATGGCGTTAACGAGGACATTCATGAGAACCTGGTTGATTTCGCTGCGGTTGGCCACCAGATAGGGAGTCGCCGAAAAATCCTTATCAAACAGCACCTCATGCTTCGCTTTGTGAACCAATAGGTTGACCGTATTATCGAGCGCTTCATGCAGGTTCATCTCTTCCTTAACTCGGCGGTCGGCCCGGGAGAATGAACTGAGACTGGCGATGATGGACTTGATCCGGAACGCCCCGTCCTGGAAGCTTTTCACAATGTTTTCCATGTCCCGTACGGCAAAATCAAATTCGATGCTTTCCTTGTAATCGTCCGCATTCCGGATGACCTGGTCCGGCATGCCTTCGGCCGTTTCGTATATCTGAATGATCTGCAGCAGGTCTTGCAGGTATTTTTCAAGGAAACCCACGTTGCTTTCGATAAAACTGATCGGGTTATTAAGTTCATGGGCGACTCCCGAAATCAGCTGGCCGAGTGAGGCCATCTTATCGGCGCTGATCAGGATCTTCCTGAGCTTTTCGGGATCGTGGATCAGCGGATGGATTTTCGGCACGGTCAGTTTCAGCACATTCCGGAGCGCGGTAAGGGCTGTCAGGTCTTTGCGGGAAAACGGATCCGCGCTGTAGTTTTCGGCCATCAGGAATCCCGCGAATTCGTTGGAAGTAAAGAACGGCGCAATGACGGTTTCACCGGGATACTGGCTCTGATCCCAGAGCCGGAACCAGTCGGGAGCTTCCATGGAATTGAGCCACAGAGGGCGGTGATGCCAGTGATACATTCCCCGTTCGCCGGCCGGAGCCGATTCAAGAAGCCTGTGAACCTGCACGGCCGGGATGGACTGGTCCTTCATTGACTCCTGCAAATGACCTGATGCGATCACAACCCGGACGGATTCGCCGTTATCATCATAACATCCCAGGCATATGCGTGACGGGGAGGGCAATTCTTTCTGGATATGCACCAGAAGGGCTTCGGCAGCCTGCTGCCAGTCCTGCGCCTCAAGCGCGATGTCCACGAGTGATTTTTCGGTTTCTGCGCGTTGCATGTATGATTTCTGTCTTCCCGTAATCAGTAAAGGCCGATGCGTACAGAGATTCCCGCACCGTCGCGGACCGGCATGACCGCCATTTCCATTTTGTCGTGGAATCCGTACAAGTGAGCATCTACAAAGGCATCCACCATGCCCAGCAGGTGAGAGAGAGCAAACAGCCAGCCGTAGATATTCCGACGGTTCAGCGCCTGGTCCAGGCGGGTTGTGAGATTTCTGAACCGCTGCTCAAGAATCCTTCTTTGTTCCTGATTCAGGTAGGGATCCGTCCGGATCTGCCGGTCGATGATTGTGCGCTGCCGTTCGATCTGATTCACCCTGACGTCCCTTTTCCGGTAAAGATAAATCCACCCGAGATCGCTGGCCAGGAATACGGCGGACTTGACCGGCTGTTCGTTGTACCATTGTCCCCAGCCCGGAACGAGGAAGGACCTGCCGACGGCGCCCCATGGAGATCTCAGCAGCGTATCGTCCCGGAATACCATGACCGGCCTCGCCGTCCGCACCTCATTCATCCCGGAATCCGGCACAAAAAATGGCTTTCCGGGAATACCCGCCGAATCCATAAAACCCGTACGTGATGAATCCTTGCCTGGTAGCAGCAGATTTTCCTGCGCAACCAGCTGACTCGACCAATTCCCAAAGAACAATGAAAAAAACAAGGGCGCGGTGAACGCGGCTTGATGAAATTTCACGGACTGTTCCCGTCAGAAAAAATTGCCGGAGTTGCCGGTCGGGACGTCATACGGCGGAATCATTCTTCATGATAGCTTTTAATCGCTTCTTCAACGGTCGAAAACGTTTTAAAGATCTTCATCAGCTGGGTAATGATCAGGAGACTTTCGACTTTTTCCGCGACGGAAGACAGGCGAAGGTCGCCCCCGACGGACTTGGCCGTGGTCATGCTCGACATCAGCGCGCCCAGCCCGGAACTGTTCATCCACTTGACTTGCCCCAGATCCAGTACGATTTTCCTGACGCCGACTTGGGTTAGTTGTTTTACACGGTCATGAATTTCGGTCGTTTCCGATCCGCCCATCAGTTTTCCCTTGATCATCAGAACATACACATCGCCGTGGACTTCTTCTTTGCAGCTCATAATACATCACTCCAAATGTTAAAAATGTTATATGATGTCGTTACCTTTTTCTCCTTTTTCTCAAGCGCCTGATAATATAGGAAATTTAATCAATAATGCCTAATAAATTATTCAGAATGTTACCGGAGTTCATTCAGGCCGGGTCCCGGAATCTGGTTAACGATTTGTTGCGGATCCACAGCAGGAGACTGACCGCCAGAATCAGAATCGCGATCAGCATCAGGGCGCCGGCCACATCCTCGTCCCTCTCAATCCGGCTTGAAGCCGACATATTGATCGTACGCCTTCCGAACAACTGTTCTATGTCGTACTGCCACTGGACCGTATCCTTCAGGATTTGCCCGGCTGAGGATTCCAGCACGCGCCCGGGCAGAATCGTCCTGAACAGGTATTCCGTATCCGCCATGAGAACTTTCGCCGTGGCCGAATCCTTTTTCAGGTCGCTGCCGGAGATTTCATCATGAATCAGGAAGTTAAAAAAATCCTCCTGATAATAAAAGGTATCATTCCGGCAAGTCACGCTCCATTCAGACATTTCATCCTTCCAGGGAGAACCGTCCGGAGAGAACGTCCTGGCTGCGGTCATGATATAGGCGTTTTCTTTTTTCTGTTCGGTAAGTTCATACCCGTTACGGCTGAAGATCAGCCGCTTGTGGGCTATCGTTTCCGCAGCGTCCGGGTCCAGGTTAAGTTCATATCGGACCGACAGGGACCCGTCCTCGTATACCCGGGTCAGGACCGTAACCTTATAGCCTGTCAGGAACTCATGTGCCGAAACACGGCCGGACATTATCAGGACCGCCGTACATGCTGATAAAAACAGAATATTTTTGATCACCTTCATGGATACATCATCGTCGTTGTTAAACCGGGTTTGTTCATACTTGCGTCAATATAAAAGGAACTGACCAATAAATCAAACTGAATCGGTTTTCGGATTTCGGAAGTCATGAAAAAAAGGAATCGGATCAACGATTTGCAGACTGAATTTTTCTCAAATGCCCCAGGTTGCGAAGGAAACGGATGAATGAGCCTGGATGGACAAGCAGATATCGCTGAGTGTAACAGGTTGTCCAGCATCCGCTGCATTTCCGGTATTCACTGATCCTTGTCTTGTATTCTGTTCCGGAAAAAACGGATTTCACAGATTGCCTGAAAATGTTGCCGATAGGCGCCCCCTTGCAAAGATGCATATCTCCGTTTTCCATGATTGTCAGGCGTGTCGAAAGAAAAGGAGACCTGACAAACGGACACCAGCCTGAATTAGGATTGTTCACATAGGGCTCTATTCCCTGTATGTATGCCGGCAAATTCATGATATCCGGATTCCCCTTCAGGAAATCCATCAGTTTCCCGAGCCGCTGGCCCGTGCGGATGGTCATTTCGTCATTGTCGCGCGTGGAACCGGTCAGGTGGTGATACATACCGATCGTCGCTTTCCATCCCAGGGAACGCACGTGGGCCAGGATATCAGGAATCTGGTCCATGTTCTTATTGCTGATCACGACATTCGCATATAAGTATGATTTCTTTTTTTTCACGCCACCCCGTGCGCTTCGCATGCCGGATATCATTTTCATCCGTTCGGATACGATCCCGGCGAAATCTTTCACGCCGCGGATTTCATCTCCCGTTTCGCCGAGCCCGTCAAATGAAGTCTGGATATGGATTCCTTCATTCAGGCAGACTTCCGCGATGCGCATGATAACGTCTTCCCTGTGATACAAACCGGTTACCAGCGTCGTTGCATATTTAAACGTACTTCGGGCTGAAACAAGCATGTCTTCGATTCCCGGAACCAGCGTAGCTTCCCCACCGGAAATAAAACCTACATAGGCTCCGTATTTTTTTAATTCCCGCATTACATGATTGAATTCATCAACCGTCATTGTATGCGAATTTTTATAAGGAATGGCGCATTGCAGACAACGCTGGGTGCACTGATAAGTCACGCGGACTTCCGTACTGGAATTAAAGGAACGGCGGTGAATGAAATTATTAAAAAGTTTAATCAAAAAATATTTCCGGTTGAATCAAAAGGCTCACCAAAAACAGATGAGCCTTTGAAAAAATTGTTATTTACTTCATCCGTCTCAGAAATAGAATAACACTCCGCCGCTCAGGTAAGAGGCGTGCTTGTCGTTGATATTGAGACCGACTTCGCCTGTAAACGCAACTTTCTTTTCGAATGGAATGTGAATTCCGCCCACCAGATTCGCGACCGTGTAATCGACCGGATCCACAATGAACTTCATTTCCAGGCCGCCGTAGATATTCACTAACTGGAACTGGTTGCCGACCATCACGCCGGCGTCAATCCCGCTGCCCATGCCGTCGGTATTCATGAATCCGCCTGCGCGGACCAGGACGCCGATCGAGCCTTTTTGATCATATATGGCCTGGTAATCCACGCCTCCGCGGAACAGCAGCTCGCCGCGGTTGATGCCCAATGTACCGTTGAGTTCAAACCGCGGCATGAGTCCGTAGCGGATATGGCCGAGAACGCCGAATTTTTTTGTCCGTCAAAATATAATACCGGTTCGGCGCCGATCACGACCGCGCCTTTTTTAAGAACCGCCGCGGGAGCGAAAATCCCTCCCTGTCCCGCCGTTCCTGCAACGCCGCCGGATCCCGCATCAGCGGTCGAGACCGTTGCATTTCCTCCGGCAAAAGACACTGAACTGATAAAAAAAACCGATGCCGCAAACATGAATAGAGTTTTCATACGGATTCTCCCTGGTTTGCAATTCAAATAATAAAAACGTATCTTTCAAACGGCAGGCAAGATAAACGAATTATATTAGAAGTTCAAATTTTATTTATGACTCATTTTGACGTTATCATCATCGGCGCCGGGGCGTCAGGCCTGATGTGCGCCATTGAAGCCGGAAAACGCAAGCGTAAAGTCGCCGTTCTCGATCATCAGACCGGTATTGGAAAAAAAATTCTTATTTCGGGAGGAGGCCGGTGTAACTTCACCAACCGTAACCTCAGCGCCGGCGATTACCTGTCATCAAATCCGGCATTTGTCCGTTCAGCGCTTGCGGGGTACACACCCGACGATATCATCGAGTTTCTGAACCACCACCATATTCCGTTCATTGAAAAAAATCACGGACAGCTTTTCTGTAAAATGCCGTCATCCGCGATCACCCAAGCTTTGAAAAAATCGGCGGATGCCCACTCGGTCAGAATTTTTCTGAGCCGGAAAATAAAACTGATTGAAAAAGACGATCGTTTTCATCTGATCACGGCCTCAGAGGAATATACATCAGATTCAATCGTCATCGCGACCGGCGGATTGTCTTACCGTATTCTCGGCGCGTCGGATCTGGGATACCGTGTCGCCCGGCAGTTCGGGCTGAATGTGATTCCTCCCGCTCCCGGGTTAGTCCCTTTCTTGTGGAATCCTCAGGACCGAAAACGGTACGGGGAATTGTCCGGAATATCCCTCCCCGTCCGGATTCTCATGAACAAACGGTCTGTCAGCGAGTCTATGTTGTTTACGCATAAAGGCATAAGCGGCCCCGCCGTGCTGGACGCTTCCCTTTTCTGGAAACCGGAAATGCCTTTGATCATTGATCTTCTGCCCGGCGTTAACCTCGATGATTTGCTGAAGGCACACCGTTCCTCAAAGATGTTATTCGGGAATTTTCTGTCTCAGCATCTTCCAAAACGCCTTGCACAGAGTGTGCTGGACGAAGAATTAAATATATTGCCGGTTAACCAGATTTCAAAAAAACAGCTTTTATCCGTTTCTGAAAAAATCCATCACTGGGAAATTCATCCGGCCGGACTTGATGATTATTCTCTGGCTGAAGTCACCTGCGGAGGGATTGATACTCACGAGTTATCATCGAAGACAATGGAATCTAAAAAAATACCCGGTCTTTTTTTTACGGGTGAGGTACTCGATGTCACCGGCCGGCTCGGCGGATACAACCTGCACTGGGCGTGGGCCTCTGGATTCGCGGCGGGACAGACGTTCTGATTTACCGCTAATCAGGTTCATGCTGCATAAGCAATCTTCTTATACGGTTTATGCAATTTCTTTCGATTGCGGTCCCGGGATACTTCTTTATTAGCCGCTCGTATCCTTCTATCTTGTATTCAGCCTTTACAAACGGAATCAGGGCAGGAATTACCATATCGACAACCAAATTGTATTTGAATCTTTCTAATGCTTCTCTGCTGATATCAGTAAAGGTCGGTAAATTCTCCGGCCAGGTACTCGCAAAATAATGGAAACAAGTAATACCTTTATAAACGGACGGAGCATAGGGACTACAGGGATATTGCCACCACGCCCCGATAAGTTCTCTTAATAATTCAGGATTTTGTTTTTTACGATTCATGGACTTGAGGGATAATTCATGCAATTCTTTTTCGATTCCTGAAGGTTCTTTGATTTCAAATAAATATGTTTGCCGGAATGTATTTTTTTCGGTTTTTTTTGTCTTAAAATCATATATCAATGCATATTCGACTATGAATTTATATTTTCCGGGTATCAAATTGTTTTTAACAACGGAAACACTATCCTGCAGATCAAGATCATAACATGACAATGACTTTAAATGAAAATATTGTTCGCCCGGCTTCAGGCTTATTTGGGGCCACTTTGAGATAACCCAGCATGGGGGCTCGAAACAATGCAGCTCTCTGGAAGAGTCCAAATGATAGAGATGATACTGAACATTTAAATCAAAATACGGGTCCGGTATGTTTTTATCATAATTTGTCACGTTCGTAAAAATCATCTCATAATATATATCCTCATCAGAATAAAACACCTTTTTTTCAAAATTCAATTCGAACCGGAGGCCCTTCAGCACTTGTTGAGACTGCAGAGAATTCAATATCAGGAAAAACAGAATTAGAAAATGATACTTCAATGATTTGAGTGGTCTAAGGTGGATGATTAAGTTCATAATATTTTTTACTTTATTCCTGTCACTCAAAATACTCTTCAAGTAATTCCCTGAATTTTGTCTGAAGCCGGACGCTGTCCCAAACTTTATCTTTCATCAGTCTCTCTTTTTTGTTAAATCCGTTTTCGAGCGCGCGCTCAAGTGTACTGTACGCTTCGTATTGTTTGTTCATCGCGATATGACAGGCGGCGATAAAGTACAAATACTCCGGATTATCTTCGTCTAATTGTTCCGCGGTCTGAAATTTTGACAGCGCCGACTCATATTCATTCCGGTAAAAATATAAATGTCCGAGATTGAAATACGGTTCCGGGTACGCGGGATTCGCTTTTATGGCTAACTCGAAATGTTCAAATGCTTTATCTTTTTTATTTTTGATGGTATAAAATAATCCGAGTGTATTATAGATTTCCTCATTGACGTCGGGCGTTTTCTTTATCTTTTCATATTCGTCGATCGCGTCGTCCAGCTCATCCAGCTTGATATACGTATTAGCCAGCGCTTTACGGGCGTCCACGTATTTTTTATCTTTCTTAAGAGCCTTCTTGAACCAGTCGCGCGCTTCCTTCAGTTGTTTCTTGTCTGCGGCACTAAGATACGTCATAAGCCCTTTGGTATAGAACTCGTAAGCCTGAATGCTTTTCGTTCCCGACTTCTTGACCATTTCAATCTTGGACACCTGCTTAGTCGTAAGTTTCACGCCGAACGATTCCGTAATCTTCCGGATCATCTGATCATAGAGTTCAAAGATGTTATCGAGCTCATCCTCGAGTTTGATGATATGATCCTGATCCACCGTTCCGGTTTCGGCGTCGACAATGCGGGCCACGGCGGATATGCTAGTTCCTACAACCTGGTAACTGCCGATCAGCATTTTCTGAGCCGACAGCAATTGCCCGATTTTCACGGACTGCGTCTGATCGACCAGGTCGGTCATCTGAAGATCTTGTTCGCGGATGATTTTGTCCATTTGGCCGCGCTCAACTACTTTCAAAGCGGGAACACGCGCCAGCCCGGTGATCAGCTGTTCGGCGAAACCGGATGACAGCCAGTTGTCATTCGAATCTTTGGTGATGTTCTCAAACGGAAGGACAGCGAGAGTAATTTTTTTAACCTGTTCGTCATCCTGCGCCTGTATCTGAATTGCAACCATAAACACGGTCAATGCGATCATAATATTTCGGGTCATAAATAATCTCCAATATTTATTTCATTTGTAATATCATACATTTCAAATATTCGGTTTCGCGCATGCTCAGCAGGATCGGGTGATCGGCAGCCTGAGTTTGCTGCTCTAAAAGGATCGCTTCACGGCCCGCGGCGGTTATTCCCTGAAGAACGATGTTACGGAAAGCGTCGCGGTCTATGAGATGCGAGCAGCTGCAGGTAATCAGAACGCCTCCGTCAGTAAGAGCTTTCGCGGCGCGGCGGTTGATCTCCCGGTAACCGCGGACGGCGTCTTTGATTTCCGCGCGCGATTTTACGAAGGCCGGAGGATCAAGAATAATAACATCAAAGAGCGTTTTGTTTTCGTTCATGGTTTTTAAGGCGTCGAATACGTCCCGTTTATGAAATACGCAATTTGAGAAACTGTTCAGTTCAGCATGACGCCTGCATTGCTCGACAGCCTTTTCGGATATATCCAAACCGGACACCTCGGATGCGCCGTGCTTCGCCGCGTTCAGGCTCCACCCGCCGACATACGAAAAACAATCCAGCACCCGCTTCCCTTTGACGTAAGATTTTATCCGCAATTGATTCTCCCGCTGATCCAGAAAGAAACCCGTTTTTTGCCCGTTGAGCAGGTCAAGCTCGTATTCAATTCCGTGCATGACGACCCGAACGGGTTGATCATATATGCCGTATATCACTTTCCTGTAAATATCGATTTTTTCATGATTGCGGAAAAGCGAATCATTGCGCAGTACAATCGATCGGGGCTTGAATGCGTTCATGAGAACACCCGCGACGGCCGGGATCATCGCATCCATGCCGACGGTGAAACTCTGCATAACGAAATCATCCGAGTACCGGTCGATCACAAGCCCCGGCAGTCCGTCCGATTCGCCGAACACGAGCCGGCAGCAGTCCGTTCCCGTACAGATCGTTTCCCGGCGTCTGAAGGCCTTTCGTAAGCGGCGCTCCAGAAAAGCGTCATCGACCGGTTCCTCTTTTCGCGTCAGCAAGCGCACTGCGATCAGTGAATTCGGATTGATATATCCGCGCCCGATAAAATGATTCTCCGCGTCCGTTACTTCCACGATTTCCCCGGGAGTGAATATCTTCATGGAAGTCTGGATCTGGTTGCTGAAAATCCAGTAATGGCCGTGATCGACTTTTTCTTTGGGCCGGAGTATGACTGTTTTCATGTTTGATTCAGGTATATGATTGCCGCGGATTCACAGAGGAATGCAAAGCGAATCGGTTGTGAATGTCTTATGCAAAAGAATATGAATAAATCCGGCTTTTAATCCAACGTTTTTTTATGGAATTTGCGGCGGTTTCTTTCTTACCTGTAAAAAACAAAATTACGGAAACGGACGATGGACGTGATTTGTTTTCATTTATAGGGTAATCGTTGCATTTTTATCAGCATGTGGGCTCAGTGGATGAATTTGAATCCCATAAGTTCCGGTTTAGCGATAATTGCCCCTGATTTTGGTGCAATACGGAAATCAACATTTCGCCAGACGCGCTTTTTACCGAACCACCCGGCCGGGTGCCGGTTACACTGAACAATTATGAGATGAAAAGTATTCAAACAGAATCATGCGACTTATTGGATAGTTTATCATTGCTTATTCCGAATTGTCTGTGTAAATTTTCCGCAAGCAAGAGAGAGTTTTTACATGCAGCAAAATCACGCACCATTCATCTCCTTAAATATGATCCGATATTTTTTATTATCATCATTATTTGCGTCGTCATACCTGTTCGCACAACAGACGGACGATTATCTGCGTTTCCGGCGGCTCTCGCTGGAAGAAGGATTATCGCAAAGCACCATCAATCATATCATTCAGGACCAGAACGGTTTTTTGTGGATCGCTACCGAGGACGGACTGAACCGTTACGACGGATATGGTTTTTACGTTTATAAATACCAGCCCTCCGATACGAATTCCATACCGAATAACTTCGTTATGTCCCTGGCGGAAGATCAGAAACGGCAATGTTTATGGATAGCCACATTCGGAGGAGGCCTGGCCAGGCTTGATTTTCGTTCGGGAAATTTTCAGCGCTATTATCATCGTCCGGGCGATACGAATTCCATTGCCGACAATTATCTGTATGACATCCTGCTGGATCACCGGGGAATGCTCTGGATAGGAACACGCGATAAGGGAATCGTCAGTTATGACCCCGATCTTAGCCGTTTTTTTTATTATCAATACGATTCCTTTAATCCGAAGGGATTGCATCATGCCCGCGTACTGACCCTCTGCGAGGATACAAAACGCCGGCTATGGATCGGCTCGGATATCGGACTGTTCTGGCTGGACGCTGAACGAAAAGCGTTATCAGAAATCGCACTGCGCGGCCGGAAGAATGCCGCGGTGTACGCGCTGACCGAAGATCACAAAGGAATCCTGTGGATCGGTACGGACGGCAGCGGGCTATACCGGTATGATCCCGCGACGGGATCGGTCCAGTCTTTTACTAATGATCCTGATGATAAGTATTCCGTCAGCAACAATATTATACGGTGCCTCCTTAGGGATTCCGGAAATAATCTCTGGATAGGAACCCTTTATGGCCTGAACCGGTTAAATCTGGCCAATACAAAAGGCGCATCCGGATTTCAGTTTGTTCCTTTTTATTCGGATCCCTCCGACATTCATTCGCTCAGTAAAAATGTTATCCAGACTTTATTTATCGACCGGTTTGACAACCTCTGGGTCGGAACAAACGGAGGCGGTCTGAATATTTACTCTGGCGCCGGCAGATTGTTTGCGTTATACAATAATAAATCCCTGCGGCTGGACAAAGGAATCAATACGGATGTGCTGTCGCTTGCACAAGACGATTATGGCTTTGTTTGGGTCGGCACCTGGGGAGACGGACTGATGGTTATTGACAGAAATAATAATCGACACCGGCAGTTCCGCCATAACCCGGCAAACCGGCAGAGCATCCCCGAAAACAGCGTATTCGCCCTTTTACCGGATACCGGCGGCGTCATGTGGGTGGGAACGTATAACGGATTGACGCGCGTCCAATACCAAAAGGATATTATGTCGGGGCGGAGCACGTTCCGGCATTATCCCGCCGAACCCGGCAAACCGGGCAGACTGAACCATCCGAAAATCCGGTGCATGATGCGGTCCGCCGAAGGAAAAATTTGGATCGGAACTTATGGCGGCGGAATCAACGTATTTGATCCCCAAACGGAACGGTTTGAAACTATTCGTTATGAACCGGGCGATACCGGCACGATTTCAAACGATAATATCTGGGTCATTCACGAAGACGTTTTCGGCGGCATCTGGGTTGGGACATACGGAGGCGGATTGAACCGCTATCAGCCGTCGGAAAAACGATGGACATGTTTCATTCATGATCCCTATAATCCCAATACAATCAGCAATGACGTCGTGTTATCAATACACAGCGATTCAGCCGGGGTTTGGGCTGGAACCCGCGCGGGATTGAATTACCTGAACCGGACATCCGGCCGGTTCAGCTGTTACACCATCCGGCACGGACTGCCCAACGACGTTATATACGGCATCCTGCCCGACCGGCGCGGGCATCTCTGGATGAGCACCAATCTTGGCATTTCGAAAGTTTCGCTGAACGCCGATGCCGTTCCCGTTTTCAGGAACTACGATATCGGCAGCGGACTTCAGGGCAATGAGTTCAATATCGGTGCGTATTTTCAGGGTGCACAGGGAGAAATGTTTTTTGGCGGAATTAACGGATTCAACAGTTTTTATCCGGACAGCATACAGGCTAATGCAAAGCCCCCTGCCGTTATTATTACCGCTTTTAAAAAATTTGATAAAACGGTTCTTGCCGTTCCCGCCATTATCAGCCGGTCCGAAATTGAACTGAATTATAAAGACAACTTCATTTCCATTGAATTTACCGCCCTGGATTTCACCGATCCGGCAAAAAACAGGTACGCATACATGATGGAAGGGTTTGATGAACAATGGAATTACGCCGGGAGTGAGCGGAAAGCGGTTTATACGAACCTCGATCCGGGGACGTATTCCTTCCGTGTCAAAGGCAGCAACAGCGACGGCTTGTGGAATGAAACCGGCGCTTCCATCCGGCTGACCATTCATCCCCCGTTTTGGAAAACATGGTGGGCGTATTCTTTTTACATCGTTTTTCTGCTTTCGATCCCTTCGTTTCTGAGGTACGCCCGGAAAAGAATTGAAAGCTCCATTATCCAGAACCAAATGGACAGAATAAAAAATAATACTTCCGGCGATCGTTCTATAGGTGAAAAACTGGATTTATTAACGGAACGTCAAAAAGAGATTTTCAACTTGATCATCCAGGGAAAATCCAATAAAGAGATTATGGATGATCTGATAATCGAATTAAGTACGCTCAAAACCCATATCAACCTGATTTATAAAAAACTTGGCATTCAGAGCAGAAAGGAAGCCAGGACATACATGAAAAACAGTAAGTTATAATGATTTTTCAGTTCTGATTTTTAAACCCTCAACCCTTTATCAACCCCTGAAAATTGCTTTTATTATCGTAGTATAACTGAAGATAAAACGTCTTCAACCTTTTTTCAACCTTTTCTCAACCTTTTTTCAACTCTTACATCTTCCGCCTAATCTTTACATTTAGGTGTTCTTATTTTTCTGGATCAGAATGGTTCATAGGCATAATGTTATCATTCCTTCACTCTAATACAGGCACTTAACACAATTAAACAAATACCGATAAAACGAATAGAGTAATGCATCAAAAGAGTTTTTCAATTAAGAACAAAAAAAAGCTCATAGGGCGGAAAAAATAAAAAACTAAAGAAACACGGGAAAGGAAACATATGAATACCGAAAACTTGTATTACCTCGTTAATTCATTTGACGTAGTTACTCAGAAAAGTTACAAGCAGATGAAAGCCATTGCTTCGGATCATTTTGTAAAACTAACCGCGGCGAAGAACGAATACGATTTATCCGGCCTTGTTCAAAGATTCGAACCCCTGTATAAATCCTATTGTGAAAAATACTCGCTTTGGATCACATCCAAGGAAACATTGCGGGTTGAAACTATAGGAATTCAAAATATTATCAAAGATTTAGATGATAAAATTATGCTGTGGAATATTCAAATTCACAAAACGTTTTCTGCCAATCTTCCGGATGTTAACATACTTTTTCCTGACAGAGAACAAACTTTCTCAGTGGAATCTACGATAAATTACGTCGAAACATTGAAAGGAGTAATTTACTGTCTGGGAAATTACCCGAAACTGGAAAACATTAAAAAGGAAGCTGAAACCTGTTTATTCTCACTGGATCAAAATCTGAGAAAGCAAATGGAAGCTGAGGAGGTTGCAGACCGCATTTCACAAAGTCTCGAATCAACACGAAAAGAATTGTCCATTATGCTTTTTCGTAACCTTGGAGCGCTGATCGACCGGCTTGGCGGAGACCCTTTCAAAGCGATTTCATTATTTGAAACTAAAGAATTCAAATTCATTACGTCCATGGAGACTGAACCCGTCGTGGGCAGGATATCGCCGGGGCAAATCATGGCGGTGGATGATAGAACTATCACGGATAATACCGAATTCAGAATAATGAATATCGGAAAGGCGGCATTAAAATTCTGGACCGATACGTTTCCCTTTTCAAAGGATTCGTTTTACGGCATCGAAATAGCGCCGGGTGCAAAAAAAACCGTTTGTTCGACAGATATCGGAAAATCGGGCAGTAAAGTTCTGATCGTGAGAAACTTGGATTCAAAAACACATGGAATCTTTTCCGTCAGATAAATGGCGCGGGTATAAGATGACTCATTCAATGACATTATGTCCTTCTGTTATGACACAATTCTGCTGCAAAGAATGGATAAAACGCAAGATTACAATTGTATACCGCCATGTCCAATATCAGACTTCTGATAATTCCAAACAATGTTAAATAATAACATAAAAAACCAAACCATTAACCAAGCAAAGAAGGCGACAAACATGAGACACAGGTTATTTATCACGACGGTACTTTTGGCCATGCTGGCCGGAAGTTTAATGGCTCAGCGGTTGGAGCAGAAGAATGAAGGGCGTAATTTAGCCGAGGCGCTGAACGCGGACGGAACGGTTAAAACCGGTATCAGCGGCAGTTTCAGCGGCGAGGGTTTCCGGATGGGATATGACAAGACCGGCGCGCCGCTGTTCAGCGCGGCGGATGACGGATACTGGGATCCGATAGGAGGCGTTCCGCCAGCCGCTAACGCAACTATAAGGGCAATTGTAATCTCCGGCAGTGATGTGTATGTTGGCGGCGCTTTTACCGATGCCGGCGGAAATCTGGATGCCGATTATATCGCCCGTTGGGACGGCACATCGTGGCAGGCGCTCGGAACGGGATTGAATAGCAATGTTATCGCCGTCTCGATATCCGGCAGTGATGTGTATGTAGGAGGAAGTTTCACCGACGCCGGAGGGAACGTAAATGCTGACCGGATAGCCCGGTGGGACGGTTCGGCTTGGCACGCGATAGGTTCGGGAATTAATAACAATTCGATAAATGCCATCGCGGTTTCCGGCGGCGACGTGTACGTGGGAGGCGATTTCACCGACGCCGGAGGAAACATAAATGCTGACCGTATCGCCCGCTGGAATGGTACATCGTGGATTCCGCTTGGAACAGCTTTTAATAATACGGTGAATTCTATCGCTATTTTCGGCAGTGATGTTTATGTGGGCGGAGCCTTCACTGATGCCGGAGGAAACCCAAATGCCGACCGTATCGCCCGGTGGGACGGCTCGTCCTGGCAGGCGTTGGGAACGGGAATCAGTAACAATACGGTTAACGTCATCGCGATATCGGACAGCGGCATTTATGTGGGTGGCTCTTACACCAATGCCGGCGGGAATGATGATGCGGACAGAATCGCCCTTTGGAATGGCTTATCCTGGCAGGCGCTGGGAACGGGAATGGACGCCACGGTCAGCGCTATCCTGTTCTACGGCAGCGACGTGTATGCCGGCGGAGCCTTCACTGATGCCGGCGGAAACCCAAATGCCGACCGTATCGCCCGGTGGGACGGCACATCCTGGCAGGCGC
>CAYPIY010000014.1:0-75848 GCA_964410965.1 uncultured Bacteroidota bacterium
GAACGCTGTTTCGCGAAACCTTTCTGCGCTAACACCATCGTAATCGCCGCCGTCAGCGTGGTCTTGCCGTGATCCACATGTCCGATCGTGCCGATGTTGATGTGGGGCTTGGTACGTTGAAATTTCTCTTTTGCCATGGTGTAACCTCCAAATTTTTTCCCGTTGCCGGGGCTTGGAATATGAGTTAAAAGTTCTGTTTTATGACTTGATCTTTTCTAAAAGCTGCTCCTCAATGGATTTCGGCACCGGGCTGTAATGGTCGAATTGCATGGTATAGATCGCTCTTCCCTGGGTGGCTGACCGCAGAACGGTTGAATAGCCGAACATCTCGGAAAGCGGCACAGCGGCGCCGACGACATGCGCATCTTTGCGCTGGGACATGCCAAGAATATGACCGCGGCGCGAGTTCAGATCACCCATCACGGCACCGAGGTAATCCTCCGGAACCACCACTTCCACATGCATGACCGGTTCCAGAATGATTGCGCCGGCTTTCTTGACCGCCGCCTGAAGAGCGATCGAACCGGCGATCTTGAACGCCATTTCACTGGAATCCACGTCATGATAGGAACCGTCAAAAAGACGCACTTTAATATCTTCCAGCGGATAACCGGCGATCACGCCGCTCTTCATGGCCTCTTTGATGCCCTCTTCCACGGGACGGATATACTCCCTGGGAATGACGCCGCCGACAATCGCGTTCATGAACTCAAACCCCTTGCCGCGCTCGTTGGGTTCGACTTCGATCCATACATGTCCGTACTGGCCGCGTCCGCCGGACTGGCGTACAAACTTGCCTTCAACTTCAACTTTCTTCGTGATACCTTCCTTATATGCGACCTGCGGCTTGCCGACGTTGGCTTCGACTTTGAATTCACGGAACATGCGGTCGACAATGATTTCCAGGTGCAATTCGCCCATTCCCTTAATGATCGTCTGTCCCGTTTCTTCGTTAGACGAAACCTGAAAGGTTGGGTCTTCTTCTGCTAATTTTCCGAGCGCTTCGCCCAGTTTTTCCTGGTCGGCTTTCGTTTTCGGCTCAATGGCGACTTCGATCACCGGCGCCGGAAAATCCATTTTTTCAAGCAGGATGCGATCGTCCTCCGTTGCCAGCGTATCGCCGGTTTTGGTGAATTTGAGGCCGACGATGCCGCAAATATCTCCGGCGTAACACGCGTCGATATCCTCGCGGCGGTTGGCATGCATCTGCAGAACGCGTCCGACGCGCTCTTTCTTGCCGTTCACCATGTTATAAACGTATGAGCCTGCGGTCAGAACGCCCGAATATACGCGGACAAACGTGAGTTTGCCGACATAGGGATCGGTCATGATTTTAAAGGCCAGACCGATCAGGGACTCGTTGTCACTGGGTTTTCGTTCGATGATTTTGTTTTTATCGTCGGGGTCATGGCCGGTAATCGTGCCGGATTCAAGCGGATTGGGAAGGAAACCGATCACGGCATCAAGCAGCTGCTGAACGCCCTTATTCTTGAAAGACGAGCCGCAGAGCACCGGTGTAATTTTGCACAGAACGGCGCCTTTGCGCAGAGCGGAGACAATGTCTGAGTTCGGAACGTCTTTGCCTTCCAGATATTTTTCCATGACTGAATCGTCAAAATCAGCGGCGTGCTCGACCATCTTCAGGCGTAATTCTTTGGCTTTCGCCTTCAGATCTTTGGGAATGTCCACTTCCTCGAAATTTTTACCCTGCGTTGACTCGTCGAACACATAGGCCTTCATTTTGATCAGGTCGATCGTCCCGTTAAACAGGTCGCCTTCGCCCATCGGGATGAGCACCGGCACCGGCGTGGCGCCTAACCGCTCGGACATCATGGCGACGACATTGAAATAATCAGCGCCGATACGGTCCATTTTGTTGACAAACGCGATGCGGGGAACGCCGTACTTGTCCGCCTGTCGCCAGACGGTTTCCGACTGGGGTTCGACTCCCCCGACGCCGCAGAACAGGGCGATCGCTCCGTCCAGAACGCGCAGGGAACGCTCTACTTCTGCCGTAAAATCAACATGCCCGGGCGTATCAATAATGTTGATCCTGTGATTATCCCAGAAGCAGGTGGTCGCGGCTGAGGTAATGGTAATGCCGCGCTCTTTCTCCTGCTCCATCCAGTCCATGGTGGCCGCGCCGTCGTGCACCTCTCCCATACGGTGGGTGACGCCGGTATAATACAGGATGCGCTCTGTCGTCGTGGTTTTACCCGCGTCGATGTGCGCCATGATTCCTATATTGCGCGTTCTTTCTAATGGATACTGTCTGGGCATAAAAAAATTATACTATGTTATATAATATATCGTTACCAGCGGAAATGCGCGAAAGCCTTGTTCGCTTCGGCCATTTTATGAACGTCTTCACGCTTCTTAACAGCGGAACCTTCGTTGTTGGATGCCGCGACAAGTTCATCGCTTAATTTGATCGCCATGCTTTTCCCGGCGCGCTGGCGGGAATAACTGATCAGCCAGCGGATCGCAAGGGTTTGACGGCGTTCGGCGCGGACTTCGACCGGAACCTGATAATTGGCCCCTCCGACACGGCGGGAACGCACTTCAAGAATCGGTGAAATGTTCCGGATGGCTTTTTCCAGTACATCCAGACCGTTCGAATTCGTTTTCTTGGCGGCGATGTCCATGGCGTCATATAAGATTTTTTCGGCAACGCCCCGCTTGCCCTGCCACATGATCATATTGATGATCTTGGTGACAAGAACGCTGTTATAATTCGGGTCTTCCGGTATTCTGCGTTTCTGAGCTCTTCTTCGTCTTGCCATATGTTCCTCTATTTCAAAGGTATCTTTTTTCTGTTTACAGTTTAATTACTTCGCGGCCGCTTGTTTTTGTTTTTTGGTACCGTACTTGGAGCGGCTGACGTTACGGTTCTGCACGCCTTGTGTATCGAGTGTTCCGCGGATGATATGATAACGGACGCCCGGCAAGTCTTTCACACGGCCGCCGCGGATCATAACAATCGAATGCTCCTGAAGATTGTGGCCTTCGCCGGGGATATAGGCGGTCACTTCAATTTTGTTCGTCAACCGGACACGGGCGACCTTGCGGAGCGCAGAATTCGGTTTCTTGGGGGTCGTTGTATACACACGGGTGCAAACGCCGCGGCGCTGCGGACAGGACTGCAGGGCGGGCGATTTCGTTTTCCATACCTTGGGGGTACGTCCCTTTCTTACTAATTGCTGAATCGTAGGCATTCTTTTTCCCTGATTAGTAACTGATGTTTAAAACAAAAAATTTAAAAATTCAAACAAACCGTAATCTCTATTATCATTGCCTGGTCTAAAATTTACTTTAGCCGGGTTGAGTGTCAATGAAAGAGGTTCGCATTATAATAGATAGGATTTAAAAAGTCAAGAAAAATATACGATTTTTTTGTGTTTTTTTTAATTATTATTTTTCAGCTAATTAGGATATGAAATGCTCATTCTTTCTCTTTTTTCTGATAGTATCGCCACTACCTGACCCACCGGTCTTTTTGGCGAATGACCGGTTTCCGGTAATGATGAACGAGTAGCGCGACACCCGTTCCGATCAATGCACCGACCAGAACATCCGACGGATAATGAACGCCCAGCGCCATGCGGCTGTAAGCCGCTACACCCGCCCACGCATAGGCAGGCACAACCACATACCATTTCGGATAAGATAACGACAGCATGGTGGCCGTTGTAAACGCCGTGGAGGTATGTCCGGAGGGGAAGGAACGGGTGCCCTCGCGGCCCGCCGGAAGATGAACATTATCCAGCGACTCGTAGGGTCGTTTCCTGCTGACAATCATTTTTGTCCCGTAGGTAAGCCCGAAATTCATGAGATGAGCGACCGCCATCAGTACGCCGTGGTCTTCGGTTTTACGGTCTCCGGCTGATAGGCCGATGCCGATCATACCGACGGGCACCGCGATGGCAACGGGCTTAACGGTGTTGCTCTGGAACGAAAAAAAACGGTCGCTGGCGGGCGAATGCCGATTATTGATATAACGGAAAACAGAAACGTCCGGATTCTGCGCAGACAAATGAAAGGTAAGTATCAGGAAGAAAAAAATGCAATTAAGGGTTTTCATTCCAATACCCCATTTTTGAGTATTTATCCAGCCGTTCATTCAGGAGATGTTCCTTTGGTTTCATGAGCAGCGCCTGCATTTCCTCGGACACCGCCTGTTTGAGGATCTGCGCGGCCCGGTCATAATCGCGATTGGCCCCTCCGAGCGGCTCGGGAATGATCCGGTCGATTACCTTAAGCTTGATAAGGTCGTCCGCGGTTAACTTCAGGGCTTCCGCGGCGGTTTCCTTGAATTCCCAGCTGCGCCAGAGGATACTGGAACAGCTTTCGGGAGAGATGACCGAGTACCAGGTGTTTTCCATCATCAGGATGCGGTCTCCGACGCCGATGCCGAGCGCTCCTCCGGACGCCCCCTCGCCGATTATGACGACGATAACAGGCACAGGCAGTCGCGACATAACAAGTAAATTACGGGCGATCGCCTCCGCCTGTCCCCGCTCTTCCGCTTCAATTCCCGGGTAAGCGCCGGGAGTGTCGATGAGCGTCAGGATCGGACGGTTATACGCAGCGGCCGTCTGCATCAGGCGCAGGGCCTTGCGGTATCCTTCGGGATTGGGCATTCCGAAATTGCGGTACAGGTTGCTTTTTGTGTCGCTGCCTTTCTGCTGGCCGATGATCATGCAGGGATGGCCTTCGATGCTTCCGATGCCCCCCACAATCGCGTGGTCGTCCCCGTACAGGCGGTCTCCGTGAAGTTCCGTGAAATCATCGCATATCCGCCGGATATAATCAACCGACCGAGGCCGTTCCGGGTGACGGGCCAGCTGGACGCGCTGCCACGGCGTCAGGCCGGAATAAATCTCCCGGCGCAGTTGTTCCAGCTTGGATTCCAGCGAACCGATTTCCTCGGAAATGCTGCCGGCCGATTCCAGGGATTTCATTTCCTGAATTTTAGTTTCAAGTTCCGCAATCGGTTTTTCAAAATCCAGCGTTACGCCCAATGCTGTAATCCTTTATAATTTGCCGGTTAACGATTTGATTCTCAGCTTCCAAACCAGCAGAAGTCCTTCACGGATGATGTTGGTAGACATTTTTGAAACGCCGGTCACGCGGTCATAGAAAATGATGGGTGTTTCTGCGACTTTGAACTTGAGTTTCCATGACCGGTATTTCATTTCAATCTGAAATGAATACCCGCTCGCACTGACACGGCTCAGGTCGATGGCCTTGAGCACTTCGATTTTATATCCGACGTATCCGGCCGTGGTATCGTTGACGGGCATGCGGGTCACGAAGCGGGCGTAACGGTTGCCGAAATAGCTGATCAGGAGCCGTTTCAGCGGCCAGTTGATCACGTTCACTCCTTTGACGTAACGGGAACCGACGACGACATCGTTTGTTTTGAACATCTCAAAAAAGTCTCTCAGGTACACCGCGTCATGGGAGAGGTCGGCGTCCATCTCGAACACGTAGTCGTACCCGCGTTCAATAGCGTACTGAAATCCCGCTACATAGGCCCGTCCGAGTCCCTGCTTTTTTTCGCGCTGGAGCAGGAATATGCCCGGATCGCAGGCCTGAAGGGATTTCACCGCGCCGGCGGTGCCGTCGGGCGAATTGTCATCCACAAACAGGATGTGAAGATCCGATACGTACGGGGAAAAATCATGCTGCCGGATTTTCGCCGTCAGAAGGGATACATTCTCTTTTTCGTTGTACGTCGGGACGACGATCAGGGCTCGTTTCGGCATGTCAGGCTCCTGTATAAAAACCGTTCGGACGGATCCGGGGGTTGGATATAATTGTCATCAGGAATGGTGATTCAGATCGTTGACCGAAGGAATGTCATGCGACTCAACAACTTCGTTGTGATCGTTCAGCAGGATGACCTTCGGCCGGAACGTGCGGGATTCCTGCTCGTCGGCGATGCCGTAACTGATAACGGAAATAACGTCTCCGGGCATGGCAAGACGGGCGGCGGGGCCGTTCAGTCCGATCACGCGGCTTCCCCGTTTGCCGGAAATGACATAGGTCTCAAGGCGTGCGCCGTTATTGGCGTTCACGATCTGTACGCGCTCGTTGTGAAGCATGTCCACCCTGTCCAGCAGGTCCTGGTCGATGGTGATACTGCCGTGATAGTGAAGGTCCAGCTTCGTAACCCGGGCGCGGTGTATTTTTGCGCGAAATATTGTGCGATACATGATTCCGTACTTTCTTTATCCGAATACAGCCAAAGCGTAATTATAAAAAAAAAATCGCTAATATGATAGTTTTTTTAATATTTTTTTTTGTTATAATGAGTCCGGCCCTGATCGCCCGGCGGGACACGGCTATTAAAAGACATGTATCCGGAACCTCATGAGAAAGCGTTTATGGACTCCATCAGACTCAAACCCGGAAAAGAAAAGAAAATCAGGAATCATTACTTATGGATATTCCGCGACGATATCGCCACGCTGTTCAGAGACCGGCAAGAAATTCCCGGCGGATCGGTCGTCGCCGTGAACAGTTCCGACAACCATTTCCTGGGCATCGGGTTTTACAATTCGAAATCGCACATTGTCTGCCGGATGCTGTCGAAACAGAATGTCAGAGTGGACCGCGATTTCTTTTATCACCGTTTAAAAAAAATCATACAATTCAGGGAATCACTGCGGATTCCGTCTGATTCATTTCGGTTGGTGCATTCCGAAGCCGACCTGATGCCCGGTCTCATCGCCGATCAGTATTACAAGCATCTGGTGGTACAGTTCAGGACGCTGGGAATGGATTTGTTCAGAAAAGACATCATGGACATTCTCATTGATTTGACGAAACCCGAAGGAATCGTAGAACGGAGCGATATGGAGTCCCGTACGGAAGAAGGTCTTGAAACCGTGTCCGGAGTGCTGTACGGGCGCAGCGATGGGCCTGTTCAGATCGGGGAAAACGGCGTGCATTATAGAGCGGACATCGTAAACGGACACAAGACGGGGTTCTATCTTGATCAACGTGATAACCGGTTGTTCGTAAAATCGCTGATCAAATCCGGAAACCGGTGCCTTGATTTATTCTGTTATACCGGGGGATTTTCCGTCGCGCTTGCATGCGCGGGAGTTCATGTTACGGGAATCGACCAGGATGAGCAGGCGATTCAGTCGGCAGGAATTAACGCCGCAATTAACGGGGTACAGGACCGCTGCCGGTTTATAACGGGGGATGTGTATGATTTTTTGGAAAACACCGGAAAAAATCCGCAGTCCGGGACTTCCGGAAGTTACGACATGATCATCATCGATCCGCCCGCGATCGTGAAACGCAAAGAGGGCATTGATAAATTAAAATGGGCGTTCTGGAAACTTATGAATGACGCGCTCCCCCTGCTGAACCGCGGGGGTTACATGGTTGTATCTTCCTGCGCATATCATATGTCCGTCGATCTTCTGCTGGAGGCGGCCCGCTTCGCCTCGGCGGATAACCAGTGCCGCCTGCGCATGCATACGATCACCTATCAGCCGCCGGATCACCCTTGGATTCTCCAGGTACCGGAAACGCTGTATTTAAAAACGGTTTATTTTCAGAAAATCTGAAATCCCTCCCTTTAGGATCGAAGCCAAAAGGGAAAACCGCCGGATTGCACGGATCAGGCAATAAAATATCTTGACCGCAATAAGGAAAATAACTAACCTGGCATGTTTCCCGGATATCCTTTTGCCGGATTTTTCTGGTAATAATTAAGCGTTTAATGTCCCACCAAAAAAACTGCGAACATGAAAAAAACCAGTAAGGTACTATTTCTGGCCGTCCGAAACGGCGACCTGGACGGCGTGAAAGAAGCCCTGAAGAACGGGGCGGATATTGAGGCGAAAGAATCCTACGGCGACACGGCGCTGAATATTGCGGCGGAGAACGGACATCTTGAGATCGTGAAATACCTGATTGAGTCGGGCGCGAATATCGAGAATCTTGGCGGCGCCGCGAAAACGCCTCTCATGAACGCCGCGTTCGACGGGCATGCGGAAATTGTGATCGTCCTGATCGCGCACGGAGCGAAGATCACGCGTGACCTGCTGTCGAGCGTACAGGTGAAAGTGAATATCCTGGAGGAAAATGCGGAGGCCGGTATGGTGACTCAGGAAGGCGTTTCGGCCTGGAAACAGTTCCTGGATTACCTGATCGCCGAATACAAAAAGAAAAATCCCGGTTAAAACATTTTTACCCCGAGCTTGAGACCGGGCGCTTCAATGAAAAAGTTTAACTTCCTGAAGAAGTGTAACTATTAAGCCCCGGCAGATGGTAGGACGATCTGAAATAGGGTTTAACTCATAAGAGGCTATAGTCGTCAGAAAAAAGAGGACAATCCGAAAGTCTTTCCAACGGGACATTCAATAATAAAAAACTTTGCAATATCGTATCAATTAACATAAATTTATCCGGCGATAATCGGTCCTGCAAATTTGTAAAATCCAGATTAAAAGGATTTATTATGAACGTAAAATTTTACATGCCGGTATCAACATTATTACTGCTGTTTATATTTTCCTGTTCCGGAAAGAAGGAAACAAATGGAACAAGTATTCTTACAGCCGTAATTTTCGACAGCCATGACCGGGGTTTAATTACACCAGCCTCCATTACATTGAATGACAGCATTTACATTTCACGATACGATTCAGCACAACGGAAATACGTGATTGACAGCATCCGGCCCGGACTATACAAACTGATGATAAAAGCCGACGGATACCAAACCCAGATTATCCGTGATTTTCTGATTGAGGACAGCCAGAAAATTGAATTGGACCTCCGGCTGCCCGAGGACTGGCTCGTTCTGGAAAAGGAATATATCATCAGCCAGAAAAAAACAGCGACAAAAAAATCCCTGTTCGTTCCCGGATCAAAATTTAAAATTTCTCAGGAATCGCTGAACCAGAATAACCTGAAAGCGCTCGATGAACAGGGACAGGTCATCGGACTGGGAAATTTAAGCCGATACGGAACTATCGCATCCATGTACCAGGGCGCGGGTGGAGGCCGGGGTATCGGTCAAACAGGATATATCGGAGGATGTTATTCTCCATTCCGCTGGTGGATGCCTTATGGGATGCAATATAAGAAATACGAACCGAATCAGTTCGTGAAAACCGCCGCCGATCCTTATTCGACATTCGGCGCTGATGTCAGCACCGCGTCATTCACGATGATACGCCGGCACCTGATGAACATGAACATGTGGCCGTCCCCGGATGCCGTTCGGACGGAAGAACTGATCAATTATTTTGACCTAGGATACGCTCAAACCGAAGGAAAATTATTTTCCGTTCATTCGGACGCGATGGCTTCACCGGTAAACAAAGATTGCCGGCTTCTGCGGATGGGTCTGCAAACGCGTTCCATAAGCCGTGATGAACGCAAGCCACTTGTCCTGACGCTCGCTGTAGATGTATCAGGTTCCATGAGCTGGTGGGATCACCGGTTTTACCTGCTCCGGGAAAGTATGGTTCTGCTTGGCCGGCAACTCACATCAAAAGACCGTGTTGGAATCGTGACGTACGGTTCGGACGCGAAAGTACTGATCGAACCGACGAACCATTTTGACTCCGTCCTGACGCTGATCAACCGTTTGTACGCGGACGAACCCTTTACGAATGCCGAAGCCGGTCTGAACCAGTCGTACCGTCTCGCCGGACAATATTTCAATAAAGCCGCCGTAAACCATGTCATCCTCTGCACCGACGGATTAGCGAACAAAGGACAAACCGCGCCCGCGGGATTGCTGAAAAATATCGAACAGCACCGAACGCGCGGCATTTTCCTCACCGTCTGCGGATTCGGCATGAATTCACTGAACGACGCCGGACTCGAAGAACTGGCCACCCACGGCGACGGACAATATTATTACATCGACAAAATCGAAGAAGCAGACCGGGTTTTCGCGGATAAGTTCCTTAACACCATGCAAGTCGCGGCGAAAGATGTTCAGTTAAGTGTTCATTTTGACACATCGGTGGTCAGCGAATACCGCCTGATCGGATACGAAAAAAGAGCTATCGCCGATTCCGCATTCGGAAAAGCGGACGGAGGCGAGATCGGCTACGGGCAACATGTCACAGCGCTGTATGAACTGAAGTTGCGTGATACACTGCCCAGAAAAGCCGGAATAATTAATATTTCCTTTAAAAACCCGACAGGAAAGGAACCTCAATACGACAGCACAGCGATACTTCTCAACGTACCATCATCCGATAACGCCGGGGATGAACTGAGGTTTTTAAGCGCCGTAGCGCTATTCTCCGAAATCCTTAAAAAATCACCGTGGGGAAAAGACCGATCAATCACTGAAGTCAGGGATATTCTGAAAAAAACAGGTTCATCTTTCAGGGTTCGTCATCCGCAATACGCGGAATTCGCGGAGATGGTTTACCGGGCGATTCAGATTGAAGACCGGATCAAAGGGAGAAATTATCTTCAACATTTATCCACAGGCCGATGAAACATTCTGATGAGGTTTATCGTTGAACAAGAGGTTTCTTGTGATTTATTCCTCCCGTTCGTGCTCTTCCATGAACGGCATTCCTCCCGGAAAATCGAGACGTCCCTTGCGGTCGTCCTGCCATCGGAATTTGAACATCAGCTCTTTCATCCGGTGCTCGAAATGTTCCTCGAAAACAATGAAACGCGCAATCTGGGACACTGTCAGCACGGACTGCATGTCTTTCAGAATTTTGGTTTGCTGCTCCGTAATTTTCCGTTCCGTGTTTTCCAGTTCCTGGATGGCCGATTTGATCTTATCATCGGGTACGTCGGAACCGAGTTCGGTCATCAGCATCAGGCGCTTGAAGATTTTCTTCCGTGCATAGTTCAGTTCATGGCGTTCTTCAAGATAGGAATCGTACAATGCCTGAAAAGGTTCTTTCTGTTTTTCATTCAACTGAAGTTCCTCGATCAGTTTCAGCTTTTTCAGTTCACGTACTTTTTTCGGCATATCCCGCCGTCCCTGTGCAAAAGACGAACCCGATATCAGCGCGATGAAAAATATGAGGAAAGTATAATTCAGTTTCATGGCTTGTCCTTTAAATTATAAAAATTCGGTTTTTGACAATTCTTTCAGAATCTCATCCTGCTCTGATGCTTCGAGTTTCTGAAATTCATCGACCGGTTCGAGATACACGGACTCGGACTCATTGACGCTGCCGTTGAAGTATTCGTCCAGCGAACCGGCTTCAACATCTGACAGGGAAATGGAATTCAGAAATTCATCGGCGGAGAGATATTGTGCGTTCAGCATGGATTCGATGGAATCTTCCGGGTAAACGGAGTACAGCCAGTCGCGGGCGGGCTGAAAGCCCGTGTCATCGGGAATTCGGAAGAATATCAGGAATAAAGCGGCCAGACCCAGAGCCGGGGCGGTGAAGAATGACCAGCGTTTAAAGAGTTTCACATGACGGCGATGTTCCCCAATCCGGTCGTTCAGCCGGGGATTGAAGGAATTCCAGTAATACGGCGGAGGCTGGACATCCGGAGAATGCGTTTTCAGAAATTCCTGGGTGGCCTGTATCCCGCTCTGCAGATTTGCACAGGCGTCGGCCCAGGCCTTGTCCGTCTGGATAAGCTGACGGATGTTTTTCATGTTCGCTTCGGGTAAATCATCCGCAAGAAAACGGACCAGCGTATGTTTATCAATCTTTTTCATGGTTCGGCTTTTGTTTGCGTTCAATGTAATCTTTAACTTTATTTAATGCATGAAAATAATTCGCTTTTATGGTTCCTTCCGAATTCCCGGTAATCTTCGCGATGTCGGCATTGCTGAGATCATCCACGTACCGGAGAATGAACACCGTTTTTTGTTTTTCCGGCAGTGCGTCCGTCGCTTCCTGTATCCACTGTTTCATCCGGGACTGGTCGGTGAGCGCGTCGGGAAGCGGCTGGGCTGCGGCAAGGGAGTCTGTGACGAGTTCGAGGGGAATCCAGCTCCGAAGTTTCATTTTCCGCAAATGCGAGAGCGAACGGTTGATTGCGATTCTTGTCAGCCAGGTATACAGGCTGCTGTCGCCGCGGAACCCGGATAAATGCTGATACGCTTTCATGAACGTTTCCTGAAGAATATCGTCGGCATCATCATGGTCTTTCACATAACTCCGGATGATGGCGTAAAGTCTTTCTCGGTAACGGTTGACGATGTCGATGAAAGCCCTGTCTTTGTCCTTTTCTGATTTTTCCCTGAAAGTCTTTACAAATTCCTGTTCATCCATCCGCTTTTCTCATTATTAAAGATCCGTTCAGCATGAATTAGACGCTCAAAGAATAAATGGGTTTAATCCTGTTGAAACTCAGTCTGAATGTAGTCAATTTGAACGGTAAAAGCAAAAACACTTGGATATAACCGATCCGGAATATATATTGAATGGATTATCCTGTCCTTGCCATACATAAAGCGCATGATTAAAAAACCCTGCAACATCAAGATACAAAGCCGGCATCCGGCCTCGTCTGACCTTTCCTCCGCATCAGGATTTGCAGGCAGTATATCCGATATTGGCGAATTCGGATTGATCGCCAATCTTGAAAAGATGATCGGAAAAAACAGACGACAAGATGATTCAATAAAACTTGGTGTCGGTGATGATGGGGCGGTAATATCGCCCGGGAAAAACAAGCAGTTAGTCATGACCGTTGACGGAATGGTAGAGGACATTCATTTCAGCAGAAAGAACAGTGACTGGGAGAGCGCCGGATGGAAAGCAGCCGCGATGAATCTCAGCGACCTCGCGGCGATGGGTGCTGAACCGCGCTGGTTGCTTGTCAATCTTGTTCTGACAACGGATATGACACTGAAAAACGTTTACTCGCTTTACCGCGGGATGCTCGCGTGCGGAAAAAAATTCAGAGCGGCAATTATCGGCGGAAACACGGCGAGGTCGCATAAGGAATGCTCCGTTACCGTAACCGCGATCGGCGAGGTAAATAAGAACAAATTCCTGCGACGTTCGGGCGCGAAAGAGGGCGATGTTATCGTTCTTACGGGACACCTCGGCCTTGCCGCGGCCGGACTTATGCTGCTGAATTCAAAACATTGCCCGAAAAATTCTGTCCTTGTCCGAAGTCAATTACGGCCGGTTCCGCGCGTACATGAAATTCAGAAAATTATTCATCATAAGATTCACATTCACGCCTGCATTGATATCAGCGACGGTTTCGCTTCCGATCTCGGTCACGTCTGTGAAGCGTCGAATCTCGGCGCCGAACTCGATGAATCCATGATACCCGTCCATCCGGGACTGAAAAAAACATCGGAACTATTTTCGGTCAATCCGTATGATTTAATATTTTATGGCGGCGAGAATTACGAGCTGCTGTTGACCATGACCGAAAAGGAATTCAGTAAAGCGAAAATAATTCTTCCTCAATTGTACACAGTCGGATATATGACGTCTCACAGAGGCATCCGAATAAGAACGAAAAATCATCAATTAACAAACATACAACAAACAGGATTTCGCCACTTTTAACCCGGAGAGATTTATGGAAGAAAAATATGGCATGGACTTCATGCACAGCCGTTTCCCGCGCATCCAGGAAGCGATCAAGACTAACGGTATAGACGGCTGGCTGTTATACAGTTTCCGTCATAACAACCCGATCGTGAAAAAAGTACTCGACCTGCCCCCGCATCTCGTCCAGGGCCGGCGGTTGTTTTATTTCATTCCCGCCGAAGGCATGCCGCAGAAACTGGTTCACGGCATCGAACGCGGAGCCTTGGACACGGTTCCGGGCGACCGCACGATATTCTCAAGCTGGCAGGAACTGGAAGCCGGGTTAAAAAAAATAACCGGAGGCGCAAAAAAAATCGCCATGGAATATTCACCCGAATGCCAGATCCCCTACATCTCCATCGTGGACGCGGGCACGATCGAACTTGTCCGAAAGGCTACCGGCGCGACCATCGTCTCCTCCGCCGACCTGATCCAGCAGTTCGACGCCACCTGGGACGATGAACAGCTGATGCTCCATCTTGACGTATCCAAAGCCCTGATGGTCATCCAGAAAGAAGCGTTCGACATGATCCGCGATAAACTCAAAGCAAAAGCGAAAGTCACCGAATACGACGTTCAGCAGTTTATCCTGAAACGGTTCAAGGATAACAATCTGGTAACCGAGCATCTGCCGAACTGTTCCGTGAAAGAAAATTCCGGCGACCCGCATTATGAGCCGTTACCGGACTCAAGCAAGGAAATCGTCGCCGGCGATCTGATCCTGATTGACTTATGGGCGAAGAAAAACGTTGCGCGGGGAGTGTACGCGGATTATACCCTGATGGGTTATGCCGGTGATGCGGTGCCCGAGAAATATGAAAAAATTTTCCAGGTCGTCAAAGGCGCTCGGGACGCTGCGGTCAGTTTCGTCAAAGACACCCTTCGGCAGGACAAACCCCTCTACGGATGGCAGATCGACGATGTGTGCCGGAATTACATCAAAGAACGCGGATACGGCGAATATTTCATACACCGCACAGGCCATTCCATCGGCGAGGAAGTTCACGGCAATGGCGCGAATCTCGATAATCTGGAGACAAAAGACAACCGGCGCATTCTCCCGCGGACCTGCTTCTCGATCGAACCCGGTATTTATTTCGTCGGCGATTTCGGCGTGCGGAGCGAGATTAACGTTTACATTACCGACAAAAACGACGCGCTGGTAACCGGCACTCCGCTTCAGCAGGAAATTCTGGCTATTATGAAATAAATTCGTTATACTCCGTTATCAGTTATTGATCACAGGCTTTGAATCATCCGGATTCAAAGCCTGATTTTTAATTCAGTCCGCCGTCCGGTGAATGGCGGTCGGATAGTTTTTTTTAATTCGCCCGAACCAAGACACGCTATTATTTATTCTTTGTGCCTTTGAGTCTTCGTGGCGAGATAGGATAAGGAACAGAACATGAGCAAACAGTATTTCACACCCGAAGGCTTGCGCAAGCTGAGGGAAGAAGTCGAACATCTTAAAAAAGTGAAACGGCCGGAGATCGCGAACCGCGTGCAGATCGCCCGGGAACATGGTGATTTGAGCGAGAACGCAGAATACCACGCCGCGAAAGAGGAACTCCAGCTTCTGCAGAACCGGATCAATGAGATGGAAATGCGGATCATGAACGCGACAATCATAAACGAGGACGACATCCCCCAGGACAAAGTATACATTCTCGCGACCGTGGAACTGCAGAACATGAAGACGAAGGATAAAGTGACGTATACGCTTGTCCCCGACTCCGACGCGGACTGGGAAAACGGGAAGATTTCCGTGAATACACCGATCGGCAAAGGATTATTAGGCAAGGGCGTGGGCGAGATCGCGACGATTACCGTTCCAGCGGGTGAACTGAAATTAAAAGTGCTGAAAATTACACGAGAATAATTATTTAATAATGACCTGACTATTATCAATCGCAATATCGTTAAAATTTTTCCCTGATAATTCCACCCCAGTATTCTTTTTCAGTTTCTCGACTGTGGTGCCGAGCTTGTCGGCCAGTTCACCAAGCGTCATCTGCATCTCACCGATATTGACTTTCGCGTCCGACTCGAAATTCAGTTTCCCTTTTTCCATCACGGGCTTTCCCTCGACGGAGATATGAACTTCCTTGTCTTTCAGGAACGGAAATACTTTTGTCGCGGTTTGCACAAGTTCTTTTCCGTTTCCGGTTAACGACTGATCGGACAATTTCGTCAAATCGACGACCGCACCGGTCTCAATGGAATTGGGATTGATCTTCAGATGCGTGGCCTTGACAGACTTCATCAGCGAGTCGCCGTCCCCGCGCTCCATCATCTGGCCGAGCATCAGGTCATGCAGTTCCTCCGCGTTCAGTGAAACCGGCTTGGTGACGGCTTGTTTTTTAGTCACTCGACCGGCCTGATCGATTTTTTCCCTCACGATTTTCGAACGGTTGTCGATGGCATCCTTGTCAAATTCACGACGGAACACTTCGCGTTCGGTGTTCACCTGAAGTTTGGGCTGTTGATACCATTCAGGCAACGTTGTGATTTTATCAATATAATAATAGACGACGCATAATGCGGCGACAAGTATGACGAGCAGAATGAGCAGAATTTTTTTAAACATGGAATCTTTCCTTTAAACACTCTTTGATTACTTACAGCTTATCACTTAAACTAATAAAATTAATTTGCATTTCAATATGATTTTAAATAGCTTTGCCGCGTCATTTTTATCACTACTTCCAAAGGAATTATACATGAAACATTTAATGTACTCTCTGTCCGTTCTTGCGATTCTGCTGGTTTTCGTATCCGCGATTTCATCCGTCTTCGCACAGGGAAAGTTGAGTTCGAGGGTTGCTATGGCATCCGGGCATGAAGATCAGCTGCTGGTATGGATCACGTTTAAAGACAAAGGTACTCTCGCCGCGAAATATTCAGAAGCCACGCGGAACGTTTCCCCGCGCGCGATTCAGCGCCGTTCCAAAATGATGCCGCTTGATAAACTCATCGATGATAAAGACTATCCCGTAGAATCATCCTATATCACGCAAGTCGAACGGACTGGCGTTACAATCCGCCAGCAATCGCGCTGGTTCAACGCCGTCAGCGCGCAGGTGAGCAAAGAACAACTTCGCGAACTGGAAAAATTAAATTGCGTCGCGAATATCGACCTGGTGATGCGGTTGAAGAAAAGCGCGAACGATATTGAATTCAAGTCTTCCGGCGACAAAAGCTCAACGGTTACAGGAAAATCGACAGGAATAGAAACCATCGATTACGGAACTTCGTTCACGCAGAACAACCAGATCAGCGTGCCCGCGGTGCATAATCTTGGCATTTACGGGCAGGGCGTAATGATCGCGGTATTCGACGCGGGTTTCAACAATCTCGGGCATGAGGCGTTCGACAGCATGAATATTGTCGCTACGCACGACTTCGTGAACGGCGACAGCAGCGTGGCGGACGATCCCGGGCAGATGGGCGAAGGCAGTCACGGCACGAATACATTATCGGTATGCGGAGGCTACAAACCGGGACAGCTGGTCGGACCGTCGTTCCGCGCATCGTACGTGCTGGCCAAGACCGAGAACACCGAAAGTGAAACGCCGTTGGAAGAGGACAACTGGATCGCCGCGATCGAATGGGCGGAAGGATACGGCGTGGACATCATCAGCAGTTCTCTCGGCTATATCGGCATGGACGCCGGTTCCGCATACAGTTATGACTGGACATGGATGAACGGCGATTCCTGCAAAATAACCAAAGCGGCGGACATGGCAACCTGGCGGGGCGTAGTGGTCGTGAATTCCGCGGGCAATGAATACGACGATCCCAGCCATAATACATTAGGGGCTCCTGCGGACGGCGATACGGTAATCGCGGTCGGTGCGGTTTATTCAGACGGATCCCGAGTTGGTTTCAGTTCTGTCGGCCCGACAGTGGACGGACGCATCAAACCGGACGTGATGGCGATGGGTTCCGGCGTAAAAGCCGCTTATGGAAGCCCTGGAGCCACGGGTTATGAAAACGTTGACGGAACTTCGTTTTCCTGTCCCCTGACGGCCGGGGTTTGCGGATTGATTTTATCCGCTAATCCGAATCTCACCCCTTATCAAGTCCGGGAGGCCTTGCGCAATACGGCCTCGCAGTCAGGATCACCGGATAAATATTTCGGCTGGGGCATCGCGAACGCGCTGAACGCCGTGAATTATTACCGCGCGGTCATCATACATACACCCATGACGGATACCGAAGACCTGACGGGCCCGTATCCCATCAATGCGACGATCACCTCAACCATGGCAATCGATTCAGTTGTGCTCGTATATGGTACGGACGGCTCATTCGATCAGACCGTTAACATGAGTCATACCGGAAACAATTATTTCGCTAACATTCCCGGGACAGGCGTACCCACGAATTATAATTATTATATCAAAGTCAAAAATACGATGGGCTTGATCAGCTATGAGCCGAAGAACGCTCCGGCGGTTTATCATTCGTTCACCGCTTCGGCCGATACGGTAAAGCCGGTGATCACACACACGCCCATTCCCGCCGCGGTGATTTATTTCCTGCCCGTCCAGATTACCGCGACGATTACCGATAATATCGGCATCGACAGCGTGTGGGTGGAATACGAGATCAATCATGCGCCGTTCTCATCCTTCCCGATGACAACCTCCGGAGGGAATATTTTTAACGGTTCATTCAACTTCAGCGAAGGACAGGTGACTGCCGGAGATACCGTTTCGTACCGGATATGGGCACGCGACCTGTCATCCAATCAGAATGTGAAAACGTCGCCGGACGAATCGTCGTTCTTTCATTTTCCGATTACTACAGATACGGGTTATGTCACGGTGTTCTATGATGATTTCACATCGGGCGCCGGCAACTGGACAATCGCGAATAACGGAGGAACCTGCCTTTGGGAAATTCAGGGTCCATCCTATCCCAATGAATATACTTTACCGGTTACTTCCTCAGGCAACGTGATGGCCGCCGACGCCGATGACTGCGGTTCCGGCGGATCGCTTTTATCCGATCTGATACTGACAACCGGGGTGGATGTTTCTTTTGATTCCGTTCGTCTGGAGTTTGATTCGGACTGGAATAATTATGTCTCTTCTGACACAGCAATCGTTTATGTTTCCGCGGGTGCCGGAATATGGCATCGTATACTGACTTATTCAGCGGATTTCCGCAATACTCATGTTAAATTGGACGTCACTTCACAACTTCGCGGATCGAACCAGGCTAAAGTCCGTTTCCGTTCCATTCAGCCCGGATATGATTGGTGGTGGGCAATTGACAATGTCAAGTTGTCCGTACGGGGTCCGCGTGTTCTAGATGCGAATATATACCAGAATACCCCGAAAATATTCGCGCTTGAACAGAATTACCCTAACCCGTTCAACCCCGCCACGACGATCCGTTATCAGATTCCCGCAAGCGAAAAAGTTTCGCTGAAAATTTACAACACACTCGGACAGGAGGTACGAACGCTCGTTAACGCTAAGCAGAATGCCGGAGCGTATTCGATACAGTGGGACGGAAAAGACACGCAGGGACGGGCGGTGTCCAGCGGAATTTATATTTACCGTTTGAAAGCGGGAAGCAATGTAAAATCACAGAAGATGATGCTGATACGGTAGTTTATTTTACCCGCGAAGGACGCGAATAATACAAAGAAAAATCAGATATATAAAAACCACAGAGATCACAGAGGACAAAGAAGAATAACTGAATTTACAAATCAAAGACCACTGCGAACTCTGCGGTTAAATTGTTCGCCTGATTCGCGGGCAGGTTTCAGAGGGCTTAGAGTTTATTAACATTACCGCTCGTAAATAATTCGGGCGGTTTTTTTTTGCGACCTTTTTCTTGATTTGTATGTCTTGGAAGTGTATTATCTGCCCATGATGAACGATATTAATCAAAAAACAAAACTTTTCGGAATGTCAATTCCTGAACTCACCGAGTGGTTTGAAACCATCGGCGAAAAGAAATTCCGAGGAGCGCAGGTGTTCCAGTGGCTCTATAAATACGGCGCGGAAACTTTTGACGATATGACCGATTTGTCAAAAAATCTCAGAAACACGCTTCATGACGCCGCCGTAATTCAAAAACTCAAACCGCTGCAAACCGTAGCCACGAATGACGATGAACGGGAAACAACAAAGAAGATATTATTTGAATTGCCCGACGGCCTGCGGGTCGAATCCGTTTATATCCCGGATGAAGGCCGTAAAACGGTCTGCCTGTCCACACAGGTCGGATGCAGTCTCGGCTGCCGGTTCTGCGCGACGGGAACCATGGGATTGATGAGGAATCTGTCCACGGGTGAGATGGTTGACCAATTAGTGCATATGCGTAAATACACCGATCCGGACATCACAAATATCGTATTCATGGGCATGGGCGAACCGTTCCAGAATTACGACAACCTGATTGCCGCCTGTGAAATCGTCACCCACCAGAACGGGCCGTGCGTCGGGAAAAAGAAAATCACCATCTCCACGGCGGGCCTGGTTCCGGAAATCATGCGGTTTGCCGAAGAACGCCAGCCGTACAGCCTCGCCGTCAGCCTCAACGCCACCAACGATGAACAGCGGAAATCGATTATGCCGGTCGCCAAAAAGTATCCGCTCGACGCGCTGCTGGACAGCCTGAAATATTATAATTCGTTCAACCGCAACCGCGTCACGCTGGAATATGTCCTGATCGCCGGCGTCAACGATACCCCGGAAGATGTCGGACGGCTGAAGAAAATCGTTTCCTATATCGGCCGCTGCAAGGTGAACGTCATTGTGTTCAATCCCGTGGAGCATTCGGAATTCCGCCCGCCGGATGAATCAACGATCGAACGGTTCATGCGGGAATTATCCGTTATCAACAGCCCGCTGACGCTCCGGAAATCGAAAGGAAGCGATATATCCGCGGCCTGCGGCCAGCTGGCGGTCAAATCATGAGTTTTTCCGTTTCTTCCGGACATCATCCGTGAAAGCAACCCGCAAAGTGCTCGCCCGGTTCCTCGCCTGTGCTGTCGCCGCCTGTACGATTCTCGCAGTCGTTTATTTCTTTTTGATCATCAGCCCTTCAATCCTGTTTACCTGCCGGACAGAGGTCGGAAATTGCCGGATTTATTCAAACGAAAGCTTCCCAGCCGATTCAATGATCGTATACTCGTTGCAAAAACTCAACCGTTCCGGGCTTATGCGGGACGATACGCATTTTGACATTTTTATCTGTGACAATTATTCCCTGTATACATTTCTCGCGCCGGCCAGCCGGAATTCTTTCGGCGTACACTACCCCGTGACCGGAAACATCATTTTGACGAAATCGGATCTTCAGTGCGGGACCGTCACCCGAAACGGAACGGACAATAACATACGCTCCCTCGAAAGTGTACTGGCTCATGAAATGACCCACCGCCTGATCGAATCCGAATTCGGATTCTGGAAAACCCGCTTCATGCCGGCCTGGAAAGAGGAAGGCTTCTGCGAGTATATCGCCGGGGCCAGTTCCTATGATGTAAAGGAAGGTTTGAAAATATTTGCATACGGAAAAGACGACGGATCCCTTTCCTATCGGTATTTTACATACCGGCTTTTTGTGACCTGCCTGACGGAACGGAAAGGCCTGACCATACGGCAAATTGCAGAACGGGATTTTGATCTTGAACAGCTCAGTGATGAAATCCGATCCTTGATCCGTGAGCAGGGTTTTACCCTTTAACCTCATTCCTGAAAAACTAATCTGCTTGACATTTCGGGTCATTTAATATATGTTTGTACCGTTTTTATAACGATATGAACAACCTTATTCCAGGATAATAATATGTTGAAAAAAGCCGTTTGTTCCGCTTATTTTCTGATCCTGTTTTCTTTAACGCTGACGGGCCAGGACAAGATCGTAACCCTTACCACTTCGGAAACGGGAGTCCGGGATCAGCAGTTTACTTTGAACGTACAGGCCGTGATCGACGGCCAGTTCCACATATACGGCCTGCATGAACCGGAAGGACCGATCGCTACGTCGATTACTTTCAAACTGCCGAAGGGACTGAGAACCAGCGGAACTCTGACCGCGCCGGCCGGAAAAAAACATTTTGACGAAGGATTCGGCGTGGAAGTGACCTGGCATTCGGGAACGGTCGTTTTCAGTCAGCCGCTCAAGATCATCGGTTCGGTCAGCCCCGGAGATGTCATTGATATTGAATTTTTGTACCAGGCATGCACGGAAACGTATTGCCTTCCTCCCAAAACCATTACGTTGGCGCACTCACTGGAAGATCAGGTCATAAAAGCATCGCAGTCGCTCGGTAACGTTCAGAAAAAAAATAATTCTTCGGATGAGACAGTCGCCGATACCGTGTCCGCGGGCGGGACTGAAAAAAAAAAACCGATTGAAGATACTGTTGTAAAGACCGGAATCTCGGCCGGCGGAACGTCGATTAATGAGCGCACACGTTCATACGACGCACTGAGGAATGAGTCGTTCTGGTCTTTTATCGGCCTTGCTTTTCTGACGGGATTCCTCGCGCTGCTCACGCCCTGCGTATTCCCGATGATTCCGATTACGGTTTCCTTTTTCACGAAACATTCCGCATCGGGACGCAAACAGGCGGTCAAAAAATCGGTTGTGTACGCATTTGGCATTATCTTCTCTTTTACGCTGTTCGGCTGGCTGATGTCGCTGGTCCTGGGCGCGACGGGCGCTCAGAATTTCGCCGCGAATATCTGGGTCAACCTGTTTATCGGAATCTTATTCATTGTATTCGCAATGAGCCTGTTCGGGATGTTCGAGATCCGCTTGCCGGCGTTTCTTGTGAATTTGTCTCAGAAACAGTCAGGTTCGCAGGGATATGCGGGTACGCTGTTTGCCGGTGTGACGTTTACGCTGGTCTCTTTTACCTGTACCGTGCAGTTCCTCGGAATCCTGATGGTCGCGTCCGCTCAGGGCGAATGGTTTCTCCCGGTGATCGGCATGCTGTGCTTCGCGACAGCATTCGCGGCTCCGTTCTTCCTGCTGTCGCTGTTTCCTCAGTACGTGGCGAACCTTCCGAAAAGCGGCGGATGGCTGCACGCGACCAAGATCGTCATGGCGCTGATTGAGATCGCAGCGGCGTTCAAATTCTTCAGCAACGTGGATCTCGTTCTGGACCTCGAATTCCTGACCCGTCCGGCCCTGCTTGCGATCTGGATCGTGCTGTTCGGCCTGACCGGCTGGTACCTGCTCGGTAAACTGCGTTTTTCCGAGGAAGACGATACTCCGAAAATCGGTTTCGCACGGATGTCGCTGGGCGTGTTTTTCCTGAGCCTGACCATGTATTTGTTTTACGGTCTGTTTGACAATCCCCTGCAGTCCGATATCGACGCGTATCTTCCGCCGCGCGAATACGGCAACTTTGCGTATACGCAGAAAAACACCGCGGAGCATGAAGAATACTGGATCGAAAATTACGAACAGGCTCTGGCGAAAGCCCGCGAAACGGGCCGGCCCATGTTCATCGATTTCACAGGCAAAACCTGCACCAACTGCCGCCTGATGGAAAAGACCATGTTTGAGCGCCCGGACGTGAAATCAATCTTCAATGAAATGATCCTGGTCCGCTTGTGGACCGACTTCGGCGAGACTAAGGAATATAATCAGGAACTCCAGCAGCGGCTGGTTGGCAGTGTTGCTCTTCCGTTTTACGCGGTAATAGACGCCGAAGAAAATGTGCAAGCGGCATTCGGCGGACTGGAACGCGATCCCGAGGTGTTCAAGCAGTTTTTGAGAGAAGGCCTGAAAAACGGGTTAAAATAGCCTTTCTGATGCCTGACCGGATATATCGGAGATAACCGAATGAATAAATATCTTACCGGCTTGTTGGCGGGAACGATCGCAGGAATCATCGACGTCATCCCTATGATCATTCAGGGTCTGACGTGGGATGCCAATCTGTCCGCGTTCTCGCTATGGGTGATTTGCGGATTTCTGATCTCATCAAGCGAACTGAAACTGAAGGGATGGATAAAAGGTCTATTCATTTCATTCCTGGTCATCATTCCCTGCGCGATATTGATCGGGTGGAAAGAGCCCTTGACGCTGATTCCGATTTCGCTGATGACTTTTTTACTGGGTTCGGCTTCGGGTTGGGTCATTGAGAAAGTCAGTGCACGATGAACGCGGTGTTGTTGGTAATCCATATTGCCTTTGTATCTTACTCAATTGGATTTTTGATTGATTGCATAATATAGTTGCTGATTCGTATATGTTTTCTGAATATTAATAAACACAGACACATTAATGCCTGTGTTTCAGTTGTAACTAACAATTATTGATTACCGGAAAACAAAAAAACCTCTTCCAATTAATCTTCTACTGACTGACTTCGATTCGTGGCCAGAAATAAGGCTCTCTTTTAATATAGACGCCATTACCATCATACTCATTAAAAATTTCGATTTCAAAATCATATTGGGGGTAACGCATGGTAAGACTATGCAGATCCTTCTGGGAAGCGTTGAGCTGAAGCAGCTGGATTCGCTTCAGTGATTTGAAAACGCCTGAAGACAAAACGGCTTCTACGGATTCAACATCCCATGACCGATACCGGAATATCAGATTTTCTGTGTATTGGGAGCGAGGGGTCTGGGCAAACTGGTTCAGCATAGACATGGAATAAAATTCATAGTTATTGATTACGGATTTGATCGGTTTGCCCACCATCTTCTTGAATTGATTATAGGCAACGCTCCTTTTTTTCCTTTCCGAAATATCTTCATTGTCATAATTGAAAAGCAATAAATATTTAAATGATCGGAATCCTAAAAAATGCTTGAGATTGCAAAGTACAGTATCTTCATGCAACAAAGAAGGATCATCTTCTTCATCGGCTTCAGCATCGATTTCAAGTCGTTCCAGATTCCTGAAGTAAGGCGATGACCAATTAATTGCCGGCAATGTTTTTCCTATTATATAGGACAAAGCCGGAAAATCGGCAGAATATTTTTTATTTTCAGAAATGGTAAATCCGCATTCATTCATTTTTAATATTTTAATCATTCCGGGATCATCAGATGGAAACAGGGTTAGCAGTCGGTTTCCTTCTGAACTCCCGCTAAGATCGAGGTATTCAACATTTCTGAAACCCGGCCAGTTTTTTAGGAATTGGAATGTTTTTTCATCAAGATTTGTATTTGACAGGTCCAAAATTTTCATCCGTTCATTACCAGTCGTGAAAAACTTCATAAAAACCGAAGAATTTAATCGGCAGCCTGTGATCCGTAACTCTTCCAGTTTGTCCCCAAAATTCTCATTAATGTTGAATTCATAGGGCTGGCTGATTTCTGAAATATGAAGCCTTTTAATGGCCGAAGATGTGAAAAATGAGAATAATTTTTCCAGATTAGTCCTAGATGCCTGTTTTAAATTAAACAGGTTCAGGCCTTCAACCCGATCCAATTTATCACATTCGGATATTTGCTTCAGATTATCGCTGCTCAAATTCAAGTGATCTAAAGTCAGTTCAACCGGTAACGCAGATATGCTTTTCAGTTTATTCAGGTCATCCGTTTTTGAAATCACAATATTCTGAATATCCTGACTGAAAGCATGAGAAGTCAGAAAAACAAGAATCATTATTTGACACAAAATCGTTTTCATGGGTATAAATCCTTATCTGAGTCCTTTTGGAATATTCTTTAATGCGTCTTTCATCATTTGCTGATGAAATTGTTGATCGAAAAAAGTATTGTTATTGAAACGATAAGAAATAATGGGCGCATTGGCAGAAGTATTGATAATATTGATTTGAGTTCCTTCAGCATCCGATAATTGCCTAATCGCATCATAATCCGGATATGTAATCCGCGTATGTATAAGGCTGACTGTTTTACATACAGATTTATTCTTCAGGACACGCAACAAATGGATCAGATGATATTTATTGATATCGGGCGAAAACAACACAAGATCGTTGTAACGGGATACCGGGTATTTATTTAAAAAAATATCGATATCCTCCTGTGACGCAAGCACCAGTTTTAAGCCCATCGAGTCCAATCGGCTGTCCGGACCGTTTTCCGTGGGTCTCTGGAAGGAACCTGAAAATTTGAGATTAGGAAACCATGTAAAAAACAAACCATCATCGCCAAGATTATTCATGGCTAAAGGCTTTCCGTAATCATAAATAAATGAACCGTCGGTGGTCATATGAATATCTTTGTAAGGCTTTTGATAAATATTCCGACGTAAATTTATAACAACACTCTCAGCACTTTTAATCCAGCTGTTGTTATTTGAGAAAAGTATGTTGAAGTTTTTTAAATAAGATCGTTCTTTATATATTGTTACGGTCTTTAAAGATGCAAATACTTTATCTGATGTTATCATACTTTTTTCATTAAAATCCACGTCATTCAGATTTAAGAAGCGAAGAGAGGGGAAATTTTCCGCATGAGAAACCAGTGAATCCAGCAAATTATATTTGAGAGCTGTTTCAGCCAATTCAAGTGTTTGCAGAGAATCAAAAGATATTCTGTGAATGAAAAAAGCCTTTTCCCTGATTTTTGTTTTATTGAAGGAAAGGGTTTTCAGTTTGTTCCAGAACGAAGGGATTTTGCTCAGGTGATCTGCCAAAGCCGGGTCATCAATGGCATCCTGATTTTCCCATTTAAATTCGATAACCGAGAAATCCCTGATTCCGTCGATCAGGGGCATGAGAAATTCCTGCGGCATGGATTTTCCATCATGTCTTTTAAAATACAGATTCTGTAATGATGCTCCCTGCGTTTTGATAAAATCCAGCAGTTTATCAAAATAATTTTTCGATGCAAAATCCCGGATGATCAGAGTTTTCAGTTTAAAACGGGAAATTGAATTCTGATAATTGTCCAGAAAATATTCGGTTTCTTTTGTTCCGCATAATTCCAGGAAAACAACGTCACCGTTATTATCCTGCAGGAGGTTATTGTGGCTGATTCCGTCTTTCGCAAGAATCCGGCTTGTTTGTTTCTTATCTCTGATCACGGAAAAAAATTCCTGATCGTCCTGAGCGTACAGGGAGCTACAGAACCATCCTCCGAAAAAAAACAGGATAAAAATCCGCTTCATACTTATGACTCTTTCTGAAATGGTGGTGAGATATGGTTATCCATACAATTGGAAAAAAATGTGTTTCCTTTGTTACTTCGCCATATCGATCGCCCGGTATTCGCGGATCACGGTGATCTTGATCTGACCGGCGTAGGTCATATCGGTCTCGATTCGGTGAGCGAGATCATCGGCGAGAAGGACCGCTTTCGCGTCATCGATCATCGCGCAGTCCACCATGATGCGGATCTCGCGGCCGGACTGAACGGCGAACGCATGGGTCACGCCCGGAACGGAGCGCGCGAGTTCCTCCAGGGCGTTCACCCGGGTCAGGTACAGGCTCAATGCCTGCCTTGACGCGCCGGGCCGTTCCTTGCTGATGACGTTCGCGATGTACACAAGCACGTTCACGGGATGGGTCACCGAGGGGTCTTCATGGTGCGCCAGTATGGCGTTCTGCACGACCTGGTTTTCGCCGTATTTTCTCGCGAGTTCCGCGCCGACGGCCGCATGATGCTGGTCGGTGCGTTCCGCGGCGAACCCGATGTCATGCAGGATGCCGGCGCGCTTGGCCAGCTGGACGTCCAGCCCGAGTTCGGCGGCCATGCTTCCGGCGAGCAGGGCGGTCTCGATGCTGTGCTGGAGCAGGTTCTGTCCGCTCATGTTGATGTATTTCAGCCTGCCGATCAGCTTGATAATTTCGATATGGGTTCCGTGTACGGAGGTTTCAAACAGCGCCCGCTCGCCTTCGGCGATCACGTTTTCGTCAAACTCGCGCTTCGCTTTCTCCACCACGTCCTCGATGCGGCCGGGATGGATGCGCCCGTCCACGACGAGCATTTCCAGCGCGAGCCGGGCGATCTCGCGGCGGATGGGATCGAAACCGGAAATCACGATCTTGTTGGGCGTATCGTCGATCAAAACTTCGCATCCCGTGATGGTCTCGAACGCGCGGATATTACGTCCCTCGCGCCCGATGATGCGGCCTTTCATCTCGTTGTTCGGAAGGTTCACCACGGTGACGGTGCTTTCGACTGTCTCGTCGATCGCGCTGCGGTCAATGGCCTGAAGCAGGATGTTTCTCGCGTCCTCCCGCGCGGTGGCCTGGGCCTGGTCGCGGATCTGCCGGACGGCACGCGCCGCGTCGTTCCGGGCGCGCTCGTACATATGATCCATCAGCGCCTGCTTGGCCTCCTCGGCCGTCATGCGCGCGATCTGCTCAAGTTTCTGGTTCTGGACCTGGAGAAATTTGTCCACCTCGTTTTCTTTCCGGGAAAGGTCTTCGCTCCGTGTTTTCAGCTGGAGCTCTTTCTGGGCGATCTCTTTTTCCTTGCGGTTGATCCAGTCGCCCTTCTGTTCGATGCTCCGCTCACGGCGCAGGAATTCGTCCTGCTGGTTTTTCATCTGGGCTTTGATGTTTTTCGTCTGCTCGTCAAACTCCTGTTTCTTGCGGTACCATTCCTCCTTGACTTCGAGCATTTTTTCCTTGACCAGGTTTTCGGATTCTTTTTTCGCGTCCTCCCGGATCTTCCCGGCTTCACGCTCCGCGTCGCGGATCCTTTTGGCCACATGGATACGGACCGCCCAGACCTGACCGAAAATAAACGCCGTGACAATCAGCACAAGCGCGGACAAAATGATGATGATGAGCAAAATATCGTTCATGGGAATGTTCTCTTGGTTATGGATTCATGTATTTAAAATATAGTAACATACCTGTTTCGCCGTACCGGAACGGTGATCATGAATTCAGTGCAGCAAACCCGGATCGGAGCCGGATCCTACTCTTCGGAAAATAACGAGATTGTCTGGACTTCTTTCGCCCCGGCGATCGGGGGCTCGGAGTCGGCAGGCTCGTTGAGAGCTGAATCCATTAAATCGATGTAGGATTGGATGCGTTGTTCGACCGACTCCATCTGCTGCAGGGCCTGATCGCGGTACCTGTAATACTCGTCGGCGATATTCAGCGCCGTAAGAATCGCGAGTTTCAGGTTTGACTTGACTGCGCCGGATTTATTGATCTCCTGCATTTTCTGGTCCACCAGCGACGCGACTCGCTGCATGTGCTCCGGCGGAGAATCGCCCCTGAGTACATACTCGGAACCGAAGATCGTGACCCTGACAGTTTGTTTCTCGGCGGTCATGCGTTCGGCTGGCTTAAGGTATCGGTTAAGGACGCAGGCTGCACCATGCGTTCCAGTTGATCCAATTTATTCAGTACGGCATGGATCCGTTCCCGGATCCGTTCTGTCATTTGGGAATTGACCGGAGCAATGACCGGTTCTTGCAGGTCCAGCCGGACCTCGTTCAGCTCCTGTTTTAGTTGCAGGGTTTCATGGGTTAAGGCAGCCACCGTCTTTTCCTGCCGGGTAACCGTTTCCTGCAGGTCCTTGATCTGCGCGTCTTTACTCTGGAGCGCCGCCTGCAGGCGGATCATCATCTGGTCTTTCTGGACCAGTTCCTTCGACAGATGATGTTTCGTCTGGTCGACGCCGTGCTTGTGCTTCTGGTAAAACAGCTGATATTCGGTGTTCTGTTGTTCCAGCTCATGGATCCGTTCCACGCATTTGTAGATCCGCTGTTCCAGCTGATTGACCCCGTCGGCTATCGAAGGAACGGCGGAAAATTTAGGTTCCCTTGCCCGGTTTTTTCGTATCACGGTTTTCATGTGAGCTCAGCGGATCTGCGCCGCATATTGTTTCTCCAGCTGTTGCAGGATCGATTTCATCAGGCGGTCCACGTCATCCTCGACCAGCGTCCGTTCCGGCGACTGGAATTTCAGCGAAAACGCGAGGCTCTTTTTGTCTTTCGCGACCTGGTCGCCGGTATATACGTCAAATACCTCAGTATCGCACAACAGGGAACCGCCGGCTTTCCGGATAGTCTCTGCCAGCTGACCGGCCGGAATCACTCGGTCCACTGTAACGGCCAAATCCCGCCGGATGAAAGGAAATCTGGGAATGGCCCGGTACACGGAACGCGAAACGGCCTGCCGGAATAAGGGCTGTAAACTGATTTCAAAAGCCCAAACCTCAGCGTCTATATCAAAATGTTTCAGGACGTTCCGTTTAATTTTACCGAACTGACCGATCCGGCGATTCCCCGACTCGCCGGCATGAACCACTTCCAAAGCCAGTTCAGTATAGACCGTACCCTCATTATATGAATTAAAATTCAGCTTATCAAGCATAAACTGAGCGATGACGTTTTGCACAGCGTTCTTCAGATCATAAAAATCGAAAGGGACGGGCCTGGAATCCCAGCGGACCGGATCACGGTTCCCGCATGCGCATCCCGCAAGAACCCATTCCTCCCGGGGTAATTCACCGCCGGTTGGAATGGTTCCGGCTGACTTCAGGAATGTTTTTCCGATTTCATAAATACGTACGTCCTGGTTTTTCTGGAACAGATTGTGCCGTACAATATCCAGAAGGCCCGGCAGCATTGTCCACCGCATCACGGAAAGATCTTCGTTGATCGGATTGAGAAGTTTCACGATACGGTCTTCTTCCACGGGAACGATCAGCTGCTGGCCTTTCGGACTGACCATGGAATACGTTATGGTTTCGTTAAAACCGCATGATTGCAGGGCTTTATGAACCCTGGTACGGGCCTCATCGTCTTTCGAGGCGGAAGGAACGTAATAGACCGGCGCCTGTTTCGAGGAGGGCAGGTTATCGTATCCGTATACGCGGGCGATTTCCTCGATCAGGTCATGTTCGGCATTCAGGTCTGTCCGGTAGGAAGGAGGAACCACGTCAAAGGTCAGATCATCAGCAATCAGCACGCCGCATTCCAGTTTTTTCAGTATACAGCTGATGATTTCGGTGGAAATGGGCTGTCCCAGCAGCCGGCTGACGGCTGAATGGCGGAGCCGTATCTTACGCGGGGCCCCGGTCCTTGCGCGGATGTCAATCACGCCTTTTGCGACCGTTCCGCCGGTGAGTCCGGCGATCAGCTGTGCGGCCCGGTCAATGGCGTAAATCACGCCGTCGGGATCGACCCCGCGGCTGAACCGCAGGGACGCGTCGGACATGATGTCCAGTTTCTTCATCGTGCGGCGGATACGCCCGGGGTCAAAATACGCGGATTCCAGTAGAACATTCACTGTCGTGTCGGATATTTCCGAATTCAGCCCGCCCATGACGCCCCCGAGCGCGACCGGCTTTTCCCCGTCGCAGATCATCACCGCGGGTTCATCCAGCCTGTGGATCTTCCGGTCCAGCGTCTGGAAAGTCTCTCCGGGACTGGAAGAACGGACGATGATTGCATGTCCCGCGAGGGTATCGTAATCGAACGCGTGCAGTGGCTGGCCGCATTCAAGCATGACGTAATTCGTGATATCGACGATATTGCTGACGGAACGCACCCCGACCGATTCAAGCCTTTTCACGAGCCATTCCGGCGACGGGCCGGTTTTTACGTTGCGGATCACGCGGGCCGCGTACCTGGCGCAGCCTTCAGGATCGACGATCTGAACGGAGGCTAATTGCCCGACAGGAACGTTTTCCTCGGGAACCTGCGGAACAGGAATCCTTACGGGGTTTTCCTGAATGACGGCTATTTCGCGGGCAATGCCGAGCAGGCTCAGCCCGTCAGGCCGGTTGGACGTCACATCCAGCGTAATCACGGTGTCCGATGAGCCAAGGTATTCCCCGAACGGCAATCCGGTCATGGACGCAGCCCTATCATCCAGAGGCCAGATCCCTTCCGATGTGCCGGATTCAAAACCCAGTTCACTTCGGGAACAGATCATCCCGAACGAGGCTTCGCCTCGTATCTTCGCCTGTTTGATTTCCATTCCGCCGGGCAAACGGCAGCCAATTGTCGCCACGGGTACGTATTGGCCTGCCGCGACATTCGGAGCGCCGCAAACGATGGATAAGATTTCCTTCCCTGTATCTACTTTCGTGACGGATAATTTATCCGCATTCGGGTGCCGCTGTACTTCTTTGACATATCCGATCATCACGCCGGGGAACGGATCCTGATTAACGATATCTTCGACTGGAAAACCAGCCATGCTGATTTTGTGCGATAAATCCTTTATTGACAGATGTATATCTACGTATTCTTTGATCCAATTCAGCGAAATCTTCATTCACGTTTCTCCGTATTCATTAAAATCCGGTTCAAAATAATATAATTTATTATTATAATGTTATAATAAGTTATTTTCAATGATTTTTATATTGTTTTCCGATTTTGATATTCAAATTGATATTCTTAACTTCATCATCACATCAGGGCCCATTCAATAGCGCTTTAATTGGAAACCGGTTTTATTTTCTGCAGGCATCCGTAAACAGAATCCCGATTTTTATTGAAATTCAGAAATATATTTGTTATATAAACTATCGAAAAAACATTTGTTTCTTTTTCACCTACAACGAGGAACCTATGGCCATTATCAGACCCTTTCCCGGCTTACGGCCGCCAAAAGAACTTGCCTCCAAAGTCGCTTCACTGCCGTATGACGTCATCAATTCCGAAGAGGCCCGGCAGCTGGCAAAAGGCAATCCATACAGTTTTCTGCATGTTTCAAGACCTGAAATCGATCTTGATCCGAAAATCGACATTCACAGCGAAGAGGTTTATGCCAAAGCGACGGAAAATTTCAATAACTTCATCAAAAACGGCACGCTGAAAAAAGATCCGAAACCGTACTACTATCTCTATGAGCAAACGATGGGAAAAGTCGTGCAGGTCGGACTGGTCGTAACCGCAGCCGTGGACGATTATCAGAAAGAAATCATCAAGAAGCACGAACTCACGCGCAAAGACAAGGAAGAAGACCGTACGCGTCATGTTGAAGCGACCAACGGCAACAACGAACCCGTGTTTTACACGTATCTCGCGAAACCTGAAATTGACGCCATCGTCAACCAATGGATTAAAAAAACTCCGGAATACGATTTCACCGCCGACGACGGAATCCGTCACCGGTTATGGGTCGTGGACGATCAATCCGCCATCGATCAGTTAACGAAGTTATTCGCGCAAATCCCGACGCTGTACGTGTCAGACGGACATCACCGGAGCGCCGCGGCGAGCAATCTCTGCACGAAACTGCGGAAGCAGAATCCGAATTACACAGGGAACGAGCCGTTCAATTATTTTCTTACCGTGATCTTCCCGCACAATCATCTGTTTATCATGGATTATAACCGCATTGTGAAAGACCTGAACGGCATGTCGTCCGATGAATTCATGAAAAAAGTCGGCGAGAAATTTGAAGTAAAAAAATATGACCAGTCCGGTCCGTACAAGCCCGAAAAGAAACACACCTTCGGCATGTATCTCGATAAAACATGGTATGTCCTGACCGCGAAGTCTTCCGTCTATGATGAAAAGGATCCCATCGACAGTTTAGACGTTCAGATCATGCAGAAACATTTATTGTCGCCTATTCTCGGAATCAACGACCCGCGTACGGATAAACGGATTGATTTCGTCGGCGGTATCCGCGGTTTAGGCGAACTGGAACGCCGCGTGAATGAAACCGGATTCAAAGTCGCGTTCTCGATGTTCGCCACGTCCATTGAGGATCTGATTCGTGTGGCGGATTCAGGACAGATCATGCCGCCGAAGTCAACATGGTTCGAGCCGAAACTGCGCAGCGGACTTATTTGTCACTGGTTTAATTACTAATATTAGCCACCAAGTCGCAAAGGCACGAAGATATATTCAATACGAAAAGCCACAACTCACTTGAAAAAACTTAGTGTCTTGGTGTCTTTGTGGCAAAACAACTGATCATTAACTAACTATTCACATAACAGCAGGTGAGATCATGAAAATATTAATCTCGGACGCGTTTGACGCCGGGCTGCCCGAAAAACTCAAACAATTCGGTGAAGTCACCGACGATAAAAACCAGTTTACGGAAGCGGATATCATCCTGATCCGCAGCGCGACGAAATGCAAGAAAGATTATTTAGATCAGGCGAAGAACTGCAAGTACATTATCCGCGGCGGCGTCGGGCTGGATAACGTGGATGTGAAATACGCGGAATCGAAAGGAATCATCGTAAAAAACACCGCATCGGCCTCAGCGATTGCCGTGGCGGAACTGGCGTTTTCCATGATGCTTGCGATCCCCAACCGGCTGATCGAAGCGCACAACAGCATGAAGGAAGGCAAATTCCTGAAGAACGAGCTCAAACGCACCGAGTTATACGGAAAAAACCTGACCGTGATCGGTACCGGAAATATCGGTATCGAAGTCGCACGCCGCGCGCACGCGTTCGGCATGAAAGTTTTCGGATATGATATCATCAAGCCCGCCGAACCGGTGATTACGATGATGCCGTCGGTCGAGGAAGCGGTGAAGAACGCCCATTATATCTCGTTGCATGTGCCGCTGACCGATACCACGAAAGGCATGATCAATAAAGACCTGATCGCGAAAATGCGGGATGGCGTTTCGATCATCAACGCTGCCCGCGGTGAAGTGATCGTCGAGGAAGATGTCGCCGAAGCGCTGAAGAGCGGCAAGATGAAAGCCTATGCGACCGATGTATGGTACAGCGACCCTCCGGCCCCGGCGTCGCCGATCCTCTCCGCGCCGAATACCATCATGGCTCCGCACATCGGCGCCTCCACGAAAGAAAATTTACTCCGCATCGGCGAAGTGGTGATCCAGCTGATCTCGGATTACGTGAAAATGAAAAAATAAAAAACGATAAACCTTGAAGGTCTGCAGCGTTAAAGTGAAAGAAAAAATATTTACCAAATTTAACAAATAATAATCAAGCGCAAGACCTTCAAGGTTTAGTAAACTAAATTAAAAGGAGAATCATCATGGGTCGCATATTTAATTTTAACGCCGGACCGTCCGCGTTACCGTTGCCCGTACTTGAAAAAATGCAGGCCGAACTGCTCGACTTCAACGGTACCGGTATGTCCATCATGGAACACAGCCACCGCGGCAAGGATTTTGAGGCGGTTCTGGCGGATTCCAAAAAGCTGATGAAAGAAGTCATGGGTATTCCGGACAATTACAAGATCATCTACTGCACCGGCGGCGCAAGCACGCAGTTCGCGCTGATTCCGATGAATTTCCTTCACGAAGGATCGGGTGATTACGTTGAAACCGGCGAATGGGCGGAAAAAGCGATCAAGGAAGCCAAAATCCAGGGCAAGAAATTCAGCATCGCCGCTTCCACCAAGGAAGCGAACGGCCTTTACACCCGCATACCCAAACAGAGTGAACTGAAAATCGATCCGAATGCGAAATTCCTTCATATCACCACGAACAATACGATATTCGGCACCCAGTATAAGTACCTGCCCGAAGCCGGCAAAGTTCCACTTATTCTCGACATGTCTTCCGACATCATGTCCAAGAAAATGAGTTTCAACAATGTCGGCATGATCTACGCCGGCGCGCAGAAAAATATGGGTCCTTCGGGCGTCACCGTCGTCATTTTGCGTGATGACATGATCGAAAAACTCGCTCCCGGCCTTCCCTCCATGTTCAGCTACAAGACTTACGTGGATAACGATTCTCTGTACAACACGCCCCCGACCATCGCGATTTATCTCGTAAAGCTCGTGCTGGAATGGGCCAAGAGCGTCGGCGGATTGCCGCAGATCGAGAAATGGAACGACGAAAAAGCGAACCTACTGTACGCGACGATTGACAAATATCCAGGTTTTTACAAAGGCACAACGGAAAAAGAAAGCCGCTCCTGGATGAACGTGACCTGGCGCCTTCCCAGCACGGAATTAGAGGATAAATTCGTTTCCGAAGCCAAGAAAGCCAAACTCGGCGGACTCAAGGGCCACCGCAAAGTCGGCGGCATCCGGGCTTCGCTGTACAACGCCGTGACCGTCGAAGGCGTGAAAGCTCTTTGCGGATTTATGGATGAGTTTTATTCGAAGAACAAGTGATCCTTCGCCACCAAGGCACAAAGACAAAAAAAAAAATTAAGGTCAATCATAAAAACCCGCTGTGCGTCAGGCATGGCGGGTTTTGTGTTGTGAAACAGTCAGAGTGAAACGATCAGGGATCATTATTCTCTTGATAATCAGAGTAATTTGCAGTAAACTCATTTTACACAGATTGCGCTTTCATTCCCGGTCTGTGCCGATGTTAATGGATAAATAAGTTCTGCATATTGTATAGTCTAAAGTGTTGACCCGTTTGGTTTTTTTCGCATTAAAGCAACTAATATATTTGCTTATCTTTCAAAACAAATGGAAGTATTATGCGAATGCTATATTTTGTTACTGCGTTTATGCTTTTATCGGTGAGAAGGCTTAATCTTCTAGCTCAGAATACTCGCCGGGCTGGACTCGCTGAAGCTCTGAACGCCGATGGACCGGTCAAATCCGGTGACTCCGGCATTTTTTAATACTCAGGAATAACAGATGAAATACGTTAATACCGGAGGAAAATATTGTCTTCTTCAGACTGCAGGTATTGGGAGATATACGGCATCCAAAACGATATTCCCATCTCCGGCATTGATGAAAACGGAGTTATTGAGCATTCCTTCGAATTAAAGCAAAACCATCCCAATCCCTTCAATCCCACCACGGCCATCCGATATGAATTGCCGGTCAATGGGAATGTCAGTTTGAAAAAATTTAACAACCCCGGCCGGGAAGTGAGAACACTGGTCTACGGTTACGTAACAGCCGGAATAAAGCAAGTGAAATGGGATGGTAAAGATAACCGGGGAGCGCTGTTGCTGAAGTGATGAAAGGTTAATTTTTTGTCGGATAAGTTGAAGGGCATAAACTCATAAAGTTGATTATTGTTAATAATTTTAATAAGGAGATTATGATTATGAAAAATAATATGAAGTTACTCCGGACATTCATCATATTAGTTTTGTTTCCTTTATTGCTGCAAGGAATAATTCCGAATCGGGTTATATCACAGAAAAAGAACACGTTTTTTTATATTGAAAATGTGATATCAACACAAGATGGAGATATAATTCTCCCATACCTTGTTTCAACAACAAAGGGATCGAAAGCAGTACCTCTGGTAAGTAAAACCCTTTCCATCGAATCGGAAAAAATGTTTGAAGGGTTTGAGTCAACCACTTTTCCGCCTGCCGGATGGACTTCTTACAGTGTTTGTGGACCTAAAGTTTGGAACCGATCTACAAGTTCTCCCCGCAGCGGCGCCGCAGCCGGTCATATTAATTGGGAAAATCCTTATGGTGAAGACTGGCTGATCACTCCGGTTATCAATAATATTGAGGCTTCGGATAGCGTAATCTTTTTTCTTCGCGCCAACCTTTCCAATTATTCTGACTCAACAACTGTTTTCTTATCGACAACCGGAAATGACACCGGTGATTTCAGAACGGTTTTAGGGTTGTATACCGGATATCCGTATAACACGCCCAACTACCAGAAAATATCGATTCCGCTAGGCGCTTATTCCGGACAAAATGTGTATATTGCTATCCGCCATACCAATGCAAACGGAGGCGGCATCTTCATTGATGATTTTTATGTCGGCGGACCCGATCCGAATGACATCCGGGCCCTTGATTTTGTATATCCGGCAAATAACGGAATTATCCCTCCTTCGACAGCCTTTTCACCAACCGCCCATTTTAAAAATATTGGTACGGAAACGCAGAATAATGTCTTGGTGAAATATGAAATTACAAATAACGTACCAGTTGTAGTGTATTCAGATACAACTTATATCCCTGCAATAAACACCTATCAGACGCTATTGGTAACGTTTGCAGAGGTCACGGGAGGACTCACGACAGGAGATTACGGCATTAAAATTAAAGTTGAAACGCCGGATATGAATCCAGCCAATGATTCATTAACAGGGGCATTAAAAATTAAAAACTCTTTAATGGGAATTAAAACGATAGGCGGATTATCGCCGGATTACACTACGTTTAATGATGCAGTTGATGATTTAATTCTTAAAGGCGTAGGCACGGGCGGCGTGACCTTTCATGTCCGTGAAGGTAATTATGGCGTTGACGCCGGCACAGAAATTGACCAGAAAATTATCATACCCCCGATCGATAATGTCTCGGCCGGCAATCCCATTATTTTTCAAAAAGATCCCGCTGCTCACAATCCGGTGAATATTGTCAGTGACAGCCTGTTTGCCGTTGCTTTATCGGGCTGTGATTATGTGACCTTTGACAGCATTAATATCGAACAAAAAACCGGCGGGCACAATCTGGGATTTGGATATTACATAACCAATGCATCGGAAACCGATGGCGCGTGGTTTAATACAATAAAAAATTTCAGCGTTCGTTTAACTGATTCCACATCCGGTAACCAGCCGACAGGCGTTCTGATCGTAAAAAGCTACTCTGCGGTTGTATCTTCGGGCGCCAACAGTTACAATAAGATTCTCAATTTCAGAATTTATGGTCAATGGGGCATTAAAGTATCCGGTACGAGCACAACCTATCCTGATATCGATAATGAGATCGGCACCGACGGCCTGGAAACCAGCCTGATTGAAGCATCCGCTGTTACTAATTATAACGCCGGCATAATGATAGGCTATCAGGAAAATATTAATATTCATGACGTGGAAATATCAGCCTATTACAATGGCGCCGCCAGTTTATACGGCATCTATGCTCCTTTAGCCAATGTATCCGCAACCATTCACAACTGTCATATTCATAACCTGGTTCATAAGGGCGCCACAACCGGCAATGCCCGTGCGATTACGGTTTTTGGCTCAGGTGATTACCGCATTGATAATAATCGCATTCATGATCTCTATCATTATGGAACCGGCACGAATTATATTGTCGGCCTATCGGTCGAAGGCGGAACGAATATTACCGCTTTCAATAATATGATTTCTGATATTAAAATGCCCGGCGGGACGGCTTCAGGCGGCAGTTCCTGTAACATCCAGGGAATCAGAACCTCCGGAGGCACAAATGTAAAATTGTACAATAATACCGTGTATCTGGATGCTTTAAATATGTCGGCATCAAGGAATAGCGGTTGCCTGGTTATCACCGCGGGAGTAACTTCTTCCGATTATCGAAACAATATATTTGTAAATCTGAGTCAAAACGGGTCCGGAACTGCGGCCAGGCAAACCGCCGTTCATAAAACTTCCACTACCTACACGAATATTGCCGGTACGACTGATTACAATATTTTATATTCCGGCGCAGGCCCGTTTGCCGGAAAAAGGGCGCTGTTCTTTGATGGTACAAATACCGATTCGACCATTGCCCAGTATCAGGGGCATCTCACCAGCCGTGAATTCAATGCAGTAAGCGGCCATGTTGAATTTGCGAATACGGCGGCGGCACCCTATGATTTGCATGTTTACGCTGGCAATACTATTCCTAATAACAATGCGATGGCGTTACCGGGTATTGTTGATAATGATTATGACGGTCAATTACGCGATGCCTCTGTGCCCGACCGTGGCGCGGATGAATATACGCCGTCTTTGCCTCTTTCGTTTAATCTGTCTTTACCGGCAAACTTAGCAACGAATATCCCGGTTAACGGTAATCTGATATGGGAAATGTCCGCATTTGCAACGGCGTACGATGTTTATCTGGATGTTGTTGATCCACCGGTAACCATTGTGAGCGCCGATCAAACCGATACAACATATACATATTCCGCTTTAGCATATTCGGATACTTTTTACTGGAAAGTGATTGCTAAGAATCCGGCTGGGAATACCGCCTCCAATGACGCTGCCTACAGTTTTATAACGGAAGCTGCGACCAATGATCCTCCCTCAGCCTCAAATCTGACAGAACCGGCCGATGGTTACTTAATCATTGCAAGTTCTGTTTCCGCCGATTCACTGGATTTTACCTGGACAGCTTCCGTTGATCCGGAAACACAACCGGTTACTTATCATGTTGTGTTTTCAGGCAATTTAGCGGGAACTGCCCATCCGATGATCTCCCCGGCAATTACGGATACAACCGTAAAAGTTCCTTATAATGTATTATACGAATATGTTGTTGATTCTTTGGGCGTAATAACCGGCGACACAACGGATGTATTCTGGCAAGTCATATCTTCCGATGGCGTTCATGAAGTGAACAGCGCAGAAACATGGTTATTGCGCGTTCTGTATGTCAATGTCGGACCTTCCGTATTTCATCTCTTGGAGCCTGCTGATAATACGATTGTGGCCGTCGACGGGACCTATACGGATACACTTACTTGTATCTGGTCAGCAGCAACCGATCCGGAAAGTTCCCCGGTTACCTATACTTTCAGGGCTTCTCTGGATATATCATTTGCAGACTGTCTGGTTCTTCCCTCTGCAAACAGCGGTGCCGATTCATCTGCTGACATTCTCTATTCTGTCATTGATCAATGGCTAGCCGGCCAGGGAATTGCCGACGGCGATACCGTGAACATATACTGGAAAGTCGTCGCGACCGACGGCGTGAATGAAGTCAATAGCGCTGAAATATTTGTATTGACCGCAATTCGTCAGATTGTATGCGGATCAGATGAGGGCGATCGTCCGCTTTCTTATGAATTGTATGCGAATTATCCGAACCCTTTCAATCCGAATACTACGATCAAGTACGATCTGAAAGAGAATGCGAAAGTGACTCTGAAGATCTTCAATTCGATCGGCCAGGAAGTAGGGATATTAGTGAACACACAGCAATCATCAGGCAATCATTCGGTTATCTGGGACGGAAAGAACAACCAAGGCCAGAGAGTCACGTCCGGCGTGTATTTTTACAGACTGCAGGCGGGCGATTTCGTGAAGACAAGGAAGATGGTGCTGCTGAAATAAAAAATCCACCACGAAGCAGCAAAGACACAAAGAATAAAAATTAAGGTCAATCATAAAAACCCGCTGTGCGTCAGGCATGGCGGGTTTTGTGTTTAACTTAGCTTAATCCTCTTTTCTCATCGTCTTCAATTTCAGTATATGAATCGTAACGGCAGAGGCGATCACAATCAGCAGGATTCTTACCCACAACTGATCCGTAAAAACAACCATTGAGCTGAGAATGGTGATCCACAGAAAAACAATCGCGGTGATTTTGGTTTTCGCCGATACGGCGCGGTACTTCATATAGTTACTGATATAACGGCCAAACCACCGGTGATGCATCAGCCAGTGATAAAGCGGATCGGAACTTCTCAGGAAACATGCCGCGGCCAGCAGTAAAAAAGGCGTCGTGGGGAGCAAGGGCACGAAGATGCCGATGATGCCAAGAGACAGCGAGGTAATGCCGGATGCGATTAACAGATAGCGTTTGATCATCGGTTTGCAATCTTAAAATAAACAAGGCAGGCAGCGGTTTCACCTGCCGCCTGCCCTGAATAAACACGGTCGCTATTTAACATCGCTCATCGGTATATTCAGCGCCTTCGCCACTCCTTCTCCGTAAGCCTTGTCCGCCTTGAGGCAGTTCTTGATGTGACGGATCATGATTTCCTTCGGTACGCCGTTCATGTTCCGCGCGGTATTTTCAAAAAGAACTTTCTTCTGATCGGCGCTCATGTTATTGAACAGCTTGCCGGGCTGGGAATAATAATCGTCGTCGTCCTCGCGGTGGTTCCAGTGATCAGCGTCGCCCTCGATTTTCAGCGGCGGTTCCTTGAATTCCGGCTGTTCTTCCCATTCGCCGTAGCTGTTGGGCTCGTAGCCGAGCGTTCCGCCGAAGTTGTCGTCCACGCGCATGAATCCGTCGCGGTGATAGTGATTCACGGGACAGCGCGGCTTGTTCACCGGGATCAGGTGATGATTCACGCCGAGACGGTAGCGCTGGGCGTCGCCGTAGGAGAACAGCCGGCCCTGAAGCATCTTGTCCGGAGAGAAACCGATGCCGGGAACGACATTCGCCGGATTGAACGCCGCCTGCTCCACGTCAGCAAAATAATTTTCCGAATTCTTGTTGAGTTCCATCACGCCGACATCCATCAGCGGATAATCCCCGTGCGGCCACACTTTGGTCAGGTCGAACGGATTGAACGTGCATTTCCGTGCCTGCTCTTCGGTCATGACCTGGATTTTCATGTTCCATTTCGGGAATTCGCGTTTTTCGATGCTGTCGAACAGGTCGCGCTGGTGGCTTTCGCGGCATTTTCCGACAATGGTTTCCGCTTCCTGATCGGTGAGATTCTTGATGCCCTGCTGGGTTTTCAGATGGAATTTCACCCAGATACGCTCATTTTTCGCGTTGATCAGGCTGAACGTGTGGCTGCCGTATCCGTTCATGTGGCGGTACGAATAGGGTATGCCGCGGTCGCTCATCGTGATGGTCACCTGGTGCAGCGCTTCGGGCAGGTTGGACCAGAAATCCCAGTTGTTTTTCGCGCTGCGCAGGTTGGTTTTCGGGTCGCGTTTGACGGCGTGATTGAGATCGGGAAATTTCAGCGGATCACGCAGGAAGAACACCGGCGTGTTGTTGCCGACGAGGTCCCAGTTGCCTTCCTCGGTGTAGAATTTGATGGCGAATCCACGGATGTCGCGTTCGGCGTCGGCGGCGCCGCGTTCCCCGGCCACCGTCGAGAAGCGCACGAACAGTTCGGTCTTCTTGCCGATTTCCGAAAAGATCTTCGCTTTGGTGTACTTCGTGATGTCATGCGTGACGGTAAACGTTCCGAAGGCGCCGGAACCTTTTGCGTGCATGCGGCGTTCAGGGATCACTTCCCGGTCAAAGTGCGCGAGCTTCTCGAGAAACCAGATGTCCTGCATCAGCAGCGGGCCGCGTTTCCCCGCCGTGACGGTGTTCTGGTTGTCCTCGACGGGCGCTCCGTTCACCCGCGTGAGTTTCTTTTTGTTTTTCATGTCTGTGCCTTTCTATACGGTTACTTGCGTGGTTAAAAACACCTGTAAAGACATTTGATCGATCTGGTTCTGCAGTCCCTCGATGCCGTCCATGTGGGCGTCTTCGTCGTTGAGGATCTTCTGGAGCAGGTCGCGGGTCGCGAAATCCCGGACTTCGCCGGCCAGCACGATTGCGTCGTTGTAGGCTTTGATGGCGCCTTCTTCCGCGGAATGGTCGTTCATGAGCTGTTTGGTTACATTTTCGCCGATCATGATCTTATTAAGAGTTGACACTGTGGGCGTTCCTTCGAGAAAAAGGATCCGACCGATGAGCTTCTCCGCGTGTTTCATTTCGTCGATCGCGCGTTTCTCGAAATGCTTGTGCAGTTTTTCGTAGCCCCAGTCATCGCACATTTCCGAATGAACCATGTACTGGTTGATGGCCGTCAGTTCATCAGCCAGGAGCGCATTAAGCGTTTGAATGAGTTTCTCATTTCCTTTCATTTTTTGGTTCCTTTCGTTTTAGATTTACATTTCATGCATATACCTGAAAACTGGATTGTATGGCCTGTAATAATATGTCCGGATCGTGAGCCGGCTTTTTTTTCCAGCTGTTGCTGCACCGGCATGTGAAAATCAAGGATTTTCCCGCAGCGCTCGCAGATAAAGTGATAATGCGAGTCCGTGACCGCGTCATAATGCTCGACGCCGTCGCCGAAATCCCTGCATTTCACCCGCCCTTCTTCGATGAGTATTTTGATGTTCCGGTACACGTTCCCCACCGCGGCGGAGGGCATTTCTTTTCTCAGCCGTTCGGTGATCTGCAGCGCCGTCGGATGATCGGCGCTTTTGTGAATGACCGTGTATATTTTTTCTCTCTGAATGCTTTTACGGCGCGCGGGTGTCACTGGAAATCCTTATTAAGAATTATTCTTAATATGACGAATCGCCCGGTTTTTGTCAAGTGTTTTCGGAAAATCATTCCTGATTGGTTGAAATCCGATTCAGCTTGACTATGACCAGGATTTAGGGCTATATTTTAATGATAACAATTCATTCGTTACCATCATTCCGAAAGGAGCATGATCATGATACCCGACAAATTCAAACCCGTTCTTGATCTGGCCAATCAATTAGGAGTAAAGATCACCAAAACCGTTCCGGAAGGATCGGGCTTCAAAGTAGAAGCCATCGCCAAAACAGGTTATGACCGGGACATCATTATCGCGAAAATCAAGGAAGTCGGTGGGGCGGAAGCGACGTTCATAAAAACTGATATTAAAACCGAACTGACCGATTGCTATCACATCCACGAAGTTGTGTCCGGTGACACGCTGAGCGCTATCGCGAAAAAGTATCTCGGCAACTCGGGCAAATACACGGACATCGCGAAATTCAACAGCATCAGCAATCCGGATGTCATCAAGGTCGGGCAAAAAATTAAAATCCCTCATCCGTAACGTAACCCATCCCTGAAGTTTATGATTGAGGCTGTTGGAATAACAGCCTTTTTTTATATGCACGGGCAGAATTTGGATTCCCAGTCTTCGTCCGGATTCCCTGTTGAATTTCAGTCAACTATTTAGTATCGTGGAATTATGCGAATCGGAACCAAACAGCTTGACCGTCCGCTGGTCCTCGCGCCAATGGATGACGTAACCGACATCTCTTATCGGACGGTTTTGAAGCGGCACGGTGTGGATCTGCTGGTCACTGAATTTGTCGCCAGCGAGGCGCTGATACGCGACGCGGCAAAAGCCATGAAAAAAATGGAATTCTCCGGAGAAGAAAGACCAATCGGCATACAGATCTTCGGTGCGCTGGAGCAATCAATGTCGGCGGCGGCGAAAATCGCCGAAAGACTTGAACCGGATTTCATCGACATCAATGCCGGATGCTGGGTCAAAGACGTCGCCATGAAAGGCTCAGGCGCCGGGCTTCTTCAGGATCTTCGGAAATTTGAATCAATCGTGACCAGCGTCGTGAAAGAGGTGAATGTTCCCGTTACCGTCAAGACAAGGCTTGGATGGAAAGCGGATCAGATCATCATCCTCGATGCCGCGAGAATGATAGAACAATCCGGAGCGGCGGCGCTGTTCGTGCACTGCCGAACACGCGACCAGGGACACAGCGGTTTCGCCGACTGGTCATGGCTGGAGAAAATCAAGTCAGTAATCAGCATTCCCCTGATCGGAAACGGCGACGTGAAATCTCCGGAAGACGCCAAGCGCATGTTCGACACCGGGGCAGACGGAGTCATGATCGGCCGCGCGGCGATCGCCAACCCTTGGATATTCCGCGAAGTCCGGCATTACCTGAACACCGGAACTCACCTTCCGCCTCCGTCAGTGGACGAACGCGTGAACGTCTGTATCGAGCACCTCCGGATGTCAGTCCTCAGCAAAGGCGAACGGCGCGGCGTCATCGAACACCGGAAATATTATTCCGGATATCTCCGCGGTCTCCCGAACGTCTCCAAAGTACGCGCTGATCTGATGCAATGGACCGAGGTACAGCCTGTCATCGACCGGCTGTTCCGGTTTGCCGAAGATACAAAAATTTCCGGTGTAGACCTTACAACGCTTCCACCGCTCGGAGGGCTGATCGGAACACGGTATGAATCACAGTTGAATCCGTAAATACTTTTACGGCAAGCGCATCATGCTCCTGTAAAACGATCTTGTGTTAATTTTATTATTGGACTGAAAATTTATGAACCAAGGAACCGTACGAATCGATCGCCACCGCAGCGAATGCCTGAAAGACAATCCATTAGGCGATCCCTCGGAACGCAAACTGGTAATCTATCTTCCGCCGGGATATGAAGATGATCCTCATCGCCGTTACCCGGTGATCTACCTGCTGAGCGGATTCATGGGATTCGGCACAATGTACCTGTCGCCCCAGGCCTGGGGCTTTTCCATGGACGAACGCTGCGACATGCTTATCGGCGAAGGCCGCATGAAGAAAAGCATCGTCGTCATGCCTGACTGTTTCACAAAATACGGCGGCGCGCAATACCGGAATTCCACTGCTCTCGGAAATTACGAGGATTACCTCATCCGTGAAATAATTCCGTATGTCGATCGTCAATACCGGACACTCCCGGATAAACGCCATCGCGGCGTCATGGGAAAATCCAGCGGCGGTTACGCTGCGCTGACGCTGTGCATGACTTACCCGGAATTGTTTGAAGCCTGTTACTGCAGTTCGGGCGATATGTATTTTGATTACGCGTATTTTCCTGATATCCCGAAGTGCTACGACACGATTCATTCCTGCGGAGGCTTGAATGATTTTCTGAACAAATTTTACAGCGCCCCGAAAAAGACCGGCGATATGATCACAGCGATTAATATTATCGCGATGGCCGCGGCCTATTCGCCAAATCCGGATAATAAACCTTTCGGATTCGATCTGCCGTTCAATGAATCCACAGGCGAACTGCGGAAGGATATCTGGAACATCTGGAAACAACATGATCCGGTCAGCATGATCGAACGGGCAACATGCCGGGATGCCTTAAAGAACATCCGCGGATTTTTTCTTGACTGCGGTTCGCGCGATGAGTACCATCTCCATGTCGGAGCTCGAATCTTCACACAGAAAATAAAAACGTATGGTATTCCATATCATTACGAAGAATTTAATGACGGCCATATGGGCACAAGCTATCGATATGACGCCGCCCTCTCGGCCGTGAGTGAGATTATACAATAACCCTAAGGATCGTTATGAAAAATATTCTGTCCCTGATCGCGGTGATGCAAATTTCCGGATTCCTTCATGCTCAAAAACCTTCGGCCGCATTGCCGGATACTGTGCTTCTTTTGCCGGTGATAACCGTTAACGCCTTTCCTGACAGTCTGCAGTGGCTGCCGTTCATGTTTGACGAATCCCTTAAAAACGGTTTATCGTCGCTTCCCGATTTCTATCCGGTAAAACAAATTCCTGAGTACAAGTCAATCAATCCCGTTGCCGATGAGTTTATCAAACTCGCCAAGTCCGTCCGCGCGCGGTATGTTATAGGATGTTATCTTACGCTCGAAAAAACCAGCATATTCATCAAATGGTCTCTGGTTGACGCGAAAAAACCGAAAGAAATCGCTATCACGCTGCTTAACGAACCGGCCGGCGATTATAAAATCCTTCTGATTTATCCTGAAAAGATACTGACCGACCTCCTGAAACTCTCCGGGAAAATGACCAAGAAGAACATCGAACGCATCAAGGATCAGCTGACGACCACAATAAATCCTTTCTCGCTGTATAAATATTTTTCAGCGCTGAGCTTTGAAAAAAAATCAGGAATCAGCGACAGCGTCGAATCCAGACTTCTGCAGTCAGTCCGTTCCGACAGTTCCTTTATTGAGGGATATGCTCAACTCGCCCGTGTTCAGTCCCTGCTAAAAAAATATGACCCATCCGTACAATCTTATCAACGGTTGATCCGGCTGGATTCAAACAATTCGCAATGGTATCGTAGCCTGGGCGATATTTATTATTATCACAAAGACCAGGTATCCCAGGCGAAACGGCTTTATCAAATGGCTGTCCGTTTTAACCCGTTAGACGTAAAATCAGTACTCCATATCGGTTACTGCGATTATGTGTCCAAAGAATATGAACTGGCGGGTTATCAGGGCAAGCAGGCGATCGCGCTGGACTCAGCCAACAGCGACGCTTACAACCTGCTCGGTATCTGCGCCGTCTCAATCGGCGACACCGCCCGCGGACAAGACTATTTCCGGAAAGCTGTCATACTCAGCGAGAAAGAGATCATGGCGCGCAAGAACCTCGCGCGGCTTTACCAGGAACAGAAACGGGACGAGGACGCCCTTCGGCTGCTGAAAGAAGTCGCCGCGCTTGATCCCTCCGACGGCGCAGTGAGACTGACGCTCGCGTCGATCCATTACAAACTCAATAACACGTTCAACGCGATCGTTGATTATATCGCCGCCGTTATCCTGAAGCCGGAACTTGAAAACAGCAAGACAAATCCCGTACAGATATTATCCCTCATCACTAAAAACCGTAATAATCTTCAGCCTCTGCAGTGGGCCGCGGATTCTCTCCAGACGCTGTCGCTTGACGCTGAGTCCGGAACAACGGATGAATTCTGGTTTCGCGCGTCGCTCGGCTACCTTCAGCTTTATTTTCTGAACAAGCCCGGCGAGGCCGCCAATCATTTTCAAAGCATTCTTGCAATACGGTCCGATATTCCGCGCCTATATTTCCTCACCGGAGAAGCGTATTACGCTATGGAAAAGTGGACACTCGCCTCGCAAGCCTACACCCGGTACGCGAACGACGCCGCGGATAATTTCAGTTACGCGAAGACTCTGATCATGATCGGTAAAATTCTCCTCAAACAACGCCGTTTCGAGGAAGCCGAACTCGCCGTTCTCAAAAGCATGCGTATGTATCCCAACGCTGAATCCTACTATCTCTACGCTGTTGCGCTCAGCGGCGGAAAAAAACACGACGAGGCGGTTACCCAGTACCAGAAAGCGATCAGCGTATTCCCGAATTACACCGACGCGTATATCGGTCTCGGTAACACGTTCCATCAATTAAACAAGACCGACCAGGCGATCAGATCTTTTCTCAAAGCCGCCGAACTCGACAGCGGCAATGCCAGCCTGCGTCAGTCTCTCGCCGCGTTTTATCTCTCTCAGGGACAACTCCGCGAAGCCGAACAGGAAGTCATGACGGGCTTCCGTCTCGCCCGATCAAATAAGACTGAGCTTCCGACGCTGTACGGCATTTACGGCGACATTCTCTATCAGCAGAAGAAATACAAAGAAGCACTGAAACAGTTTCAGACGCAGATCCTGCTGGATACGGTGACGCTCGATCCTTACATGAGAATCGCGTCGATTTACGCGATTCAGAAAAAACACGATGACGCCGTCTTGTGGCTGGAAAAGCTTTTCGTCAGGGGTTTCCGGCTTTTTTCGAAAATTGAGACCGAACCGGCGTTCGCGACGCTCAGAGAAAAGAAATCCTATAAAGAGCTGATGGCGCTGTACAAGAAAAAATATGACGATGAAGTAATGAAAAAACTACTGCAGCAGGAAAAATAGGCCTATGAACGAATCTTCACTGCACTCCGTGATAGACACCGAAAGCATCGTCATCCCCGATGACCCTGCCACGGAAACCGTCCGTCTACATTTCGGCCGGTTATACAACATTATGCGTGAACTGCGCGTCAAATGCCCGTGGGACAAAGAACAAACCCACGATTCGCTGCGTCCGTACCTGCTGGAGGAAACGTATGAAGTACTGGAGACGCTCGATCAGCGGCGTTACGATGAATTGAAAAATGAAATGGGCGACCTGCTGCTTCAGATCCTGTTTCATTCCATTATTGAACAGGAGCAACAGAGGTTTGACCTCGGCGACGTTATCCGCGCGATCAACGACAAGCTGATCCGCCGTCACCCGCATGTATTCGGAACCGTGGAGGTCAGCGGATCGGATCAGGTGCTGGAGAACTGGGAGCAGATCAAACTGAACGAGCCCGACCGCAATTCCGTTCTCGACGGCGTCCCGAAACACCTGCCCGCATTAGTCCGGGCGGCGCGCGTGCAGGAAAAAGCTTCGCGAGTCGGTTTCGACTGGGGCCATATTGACGAGGTATGGAAAAAAGTACACGAGGAAATCGACGAGCTCAAGTCCGCGCAACAGGACAACGACCCGAAAAAAACCGAGGAGGAACTCGGCGATCTTTTATTTTCCATCGTCAATGTGTCGAGATTCCTTCCCGCCAACCCTGAAGACGCACTGCGCGGAACGATCGAGAAATTTATCAGGAGATTTCAATATGTCGAAAAACGGTTCAACGATCAGAACCTGAACATGAAGGACGCCTCGCTCGATGAAATGGATGTGTACTGGAACGAAGCCAAACGAATGTCGCTTTAATACGGTAACCCCTTCATGACTCTCCTGAAACGAATATCCCCTTTCGCGCGGTTTGTAATGCTGGTCAATGCCGTCATCATCCTTTTATCCCTGACGAAAGTGATCAAGCCCCCGCCGAAAAGCCTCGCTAACGATTACCGATCCATACTTGAGAGGGTGATACCGGATACCGTCGAATGGAATCATTTCAAAGACCGGCTGGGTTTTCAATCGTATGACCGTTTTTCAAAAATATGGATTACACTGACCGGCGGCCGTTCCGATTCGACGGTTACGGTTCTTTTGTCGGATCACGCGGTCAGAATTTTTTCTTTCGACTCTTTATCGGCGCAGTATCCTGAGTGGGATCCCGTGCCGTTGCGGACGGTTTATTTGTCAAACGACAAATTACCTGTTCATGATTCCGATTACACGGATTGTCAGCTGGTCTTTCCTGTTATTTATTTTATTCATCCTGAAAAAGGACGGATCGTTTCCCTTGATCTGGAATCATCCGAAAGATCTTTATTCAAGGGAAGGCCCTTTTATAATTTCAACGTCTCTTCAAAGACCGTTGTGATCCGTGAATCTGACGGGTATTATTTCTACTCACTGAATTCCTACCGTACCGCGGGACATCCGTTTATACGCGTACCCGCTGATTCATCGAAAATACTGTCCTCAGGGCAAAACGCCGTTACATTTTCAGACGACGGACAGTATGTAGCACTGGCGCATACGATACCCTCCGGCCATCAGGGATTATATGCTTATGATTCCATGAAGCTGAAATTGATCTACAGTTTCGATTGCACCGACTGTGAACAGGTTTTGATCAGTCCGCACGCGAATACGATGTTGATCAGGGACAAAGGATCAAACGAGTACCGGATCTACAGGTATGATGAACCGACCCGCTCGTTTCAAAACCCGTATCATTTTAATCCGGGCGTTTTTATTGAGTCTTGCGTCTGGCATGAAGAAGGCAACACTTTTTTTATTAAAACCGTAACGGGACGTCAGGTGATCTCGCTTTCCGCCGGTCAGATCATGACATACAAAGATAAAGATTACGAATGGATCGGTGCGGAGGACGGATCGTTCTCTGTCCGCTTTCTTTATCTGATCCGCAGCGTTGAAATGCCGGCCGGGTATAATCCGATTCTGAAGCGTTCCACAAAACGCGATCAGACCCTGATCTACAGGATGCCCCTGCCATGAAATCATTCATTCAAAACCTGTCGGCGAGGATTGAAAACTGGATCTTGTTTATCCTTTGCATGGTGTTCAATTTTTTTTATACCTCCTGGATTGAATCATCGTTAAATACGGTTCTGCTGGCCACATTGATATTATATTATGCCGGTAAATTCATGGCGGCCTTCTCCCCGGCGATGCTGTATAACGTCCGCTGCAACAAGGAACGCTATCAATCCGGGCACGGACTGATCGGTTTTATTTGGATCCTTGAACTGATGGTATCGCCGTTAATCCTTTTCTCAACGGGACTGATCACCGATCACGGATGGTTTACAGGAATCGTGATCTTTTTTCTCGTGTTTACATTCGGGTTTAACCTATGGATCGATTCTCGTTCGGAATCAGCCGTTAAACCGGACGTTTCAACAGGCCGTGATTATTATTCCGCTGTTTCCCGTTTATTCCTTTATTCCGCAGAGTTATTTTGCCTCATGCAGATTTACGATTTTGCTTTTACGATGTATGAAATCATACCGGACGGCGAGATACTGTTAAGCCTGTTTTCGACATTGGCGATCGGAGGCCTGCTGTTCATTCCCCTCGCCGCGTTCGGCAAATTCAGGCATTTTCTCACGGAGCATTCCTGGCATGATAACCTAATGACCGATAAATTCGTCATCATATTCTCAAACCTTGTGACGCTGGTAATTACCGGGCGTCATTTCGGAGGATCATAAATTATGGATTCAGGCAAGACGGCTTTGGACAAAGGACTGTTCATTACGTTTGAGGGCATCGATCAGAGCGGAAAAAGCACGCAGGCCGAACGGCTTGAAAAACACCTGACCGAAAACGGTTACGCTGTACAGTCCTGGCGTGATCCGGGAAGCACGCTGATATCGGAGCAGATACGCGAAATCCTGCTTTCCTCAAAGAATCATGGCATGAGCGCGATTGCCGAATTGTTGCTCTATGAAGCTGCCCGAGCACAGATTGTCGAAGAATACATCCGACCCGCGCTGGACAAAAACCGGATCGTGATCATGGACCGGTTTTACGATTCCACGACGGCGTACCAGGGCTACGGGCGCGGCATTCCTTTGGATACGATCACCCACGCCAATCGCATCGCGACGGGCGGACTTGTACCGGATATGACGTTTTTCATCGATGTGACGTGGGAAGAATCCTGTCGTAGAAAAGGAAAAGACGCGAGAGACCGCATGGAAAGCGAAAGTCGCTTTTTTTTCGACCAGGTACGCAAAGGGTACCTTGCGTTAGTAAAATCTGAACCTGAACGTTTTGTCCTGATTGACGGCTCTCAGACTAAAGCGGCAATCGAGGGACAGATATGGGATCAGATACGGTTACGATTCGGGCCGGCCTGAACGTGCCGGACCCTTCTTTTTACATTTTTCGTTCCATTTTATTCCTTGATTATCTTTGCTGTTTTCGATATAATGTTTTTTTCTACGAAGATACGCATATAATATGGATGAATCCGGTTCAGAGATAACTGTTTTTTTTGTGCTTGTGCTCATATCAGGGCTTTTTTCCTCTGTGGAGAGGGCGATTTATTCGCTTCCGAAAATCACGCTGAAAAAAATTCAGGCGAGTTCAAACCCGGCATCGAATCTTATTGACTGGTGGGAAAACCGTCCGGCCGATTTCTTTAACGTTTTGTACGCCGGTAATATCCTGTTCAAGATCGCGGCGGCGGTTCTGGTCACGCCTATGTTTATCCATCTTATGGCTCATTACGGATACCCTGAATGGTGGGGAGTCGGGGGAGCGATGATTATTATCTCCTTTTTGGTGCTCCTGCTGGGCGAAGTGATCCCGAACACGATTGCCAGCCATGCGCCTTCGATCGTTCTGAGAATGCTCGGTCCGATGATGGTGCTGTTCATGAAAGCCCTCCGTCCGCTCGCCTGGCTGTTCCTGCTGACGTCAAAAGGACTGATCCGCGTGATGGGCAGCAAGGATGAGACGGTCAACACGAGCGTCACCGAGCAGGAGATCAGGGAAATTGTCGAGGCCGGAGAGGCGGCCGGCGCGATCGAGCAGACCGAACGCGACATGATCCACAGCATCATCGAGTTCGGCGACACCGTCGTGAAGGAAATCATGGTGCCTCGCGTCAACATGGTCTGCGTGGAAATTTCGGCGCCCATGGAGGAGATCCTTGAAATCATGGCCAAGGAAAAATTGTCGCGTCTTCCCGTGTATGATCATACCATCGATACGATTTCAGGAATCCTGCATATCAAGAACATCCTCAACTGCTGGCGAAAGAACATCAAGGAGATGTCCGCGATCGAGTTTATCGCCATGCCGTATTTCGTTCCGGAAACCAAGCCGGTATCTGAATTGCTGAAGGAATTCCAGGCCAACCGCCTGCAGATGGCGATCGTGGTGGATGAATACGGAGGAACCGCGGGCTTGGTGACGATGGAAGACATCCTTGAGGAAATCGTCGGCGAGATCAAGGATGAGTACGATGAGAATGTCCCCGTCATCAAACCCCAGGACGACGGATCCTATCTTCTGGACGCCTCGCTTGAGATTGACACGGTCAACGAATCCCTGGACCTGAATCTGCCGACGGAAGATTACCATACCATCGGCGGCTTTCTTCTGTGGGTGCTGAAACGGATGCCGCATAAACACGAAACCCTGACGTTCCAAAACCTGAAATGGACCGTGAAAGACGCCGACCGCAAAAGAATTTACAAAGTCCTGCTTGAAATCGAGTGTCCCCCCGGCGCAGAAAAAGATGATGAATCCGGCGCCAAATTAAAAAACGGGAACTGAGCCATGTTCACCATTTTCGCTCAACTCAATGAACGGGAGCTGATGAAGTCCGTCAGCTTTGACGAAATGGTGATTTACCTGAACCAGCCCAAATCCGTATTCTGGCTCGACGTCGAGGATCCCACCGACGAGGATATGGAGGAACTTCAGGAAGTCTTCAGTTTTCATCCGCTGTGCATTGAAGATTGCCTGTACTATCCCAACAGCCCTAAAATTGACGAATTCGAATCCTATATTTTTATTATTCTCAACGAGCCTATTCTCGATGAGGAAAAACAGGAGGTCGTACAGGAGGAACTGGATTTCTTTCTCGGGAAAAATTACCTCGTGTCGGTGCACAAAGGCCCGAACCAGACGATCGAAAAAATCAAGAAACGCATGCAGACGGATGTCGTCCTTCATCAATCTCTGAAGTTTCAGCGCGGACAATCCGCACGGGCGATGCTGAAGGAGAACCTGATTTTCCGGAATTCCGATTTTATCTTTCATGCCATACTCGACACGCTGATTGACCAGTGCTTCCCGATTGTGGACCGCTGGGACGATTTGCTGGACATCATCGAGGAATCGATGCTGTCGGTACAGGATCCAAAACTGCTTTTGAACCAGCTGATGTCGATCAAACGTCAGCTGACCCAGCTTCGGCGGCTGATGGGGCCGCACCGTGACATCATTTCCCGGCTGATCCATACCAATAACCAGGCGGTATCGAAAATGTCGCACATGTTTTTCAGGGACATCTACGACCATACCATCCGCCTGAATGAGTTCATCGATTCACACCGTGATTCGGTCACGAATATTCTCGAAACGTATTACTCGTACCAGTCGCATCTCATGAACGAGAATTCCCAGCGGATCAACCTGATCATGCAGCGGCTTACGATCATCACGACGATTTTCATGCCGCTATCCTTTATCGCCGGCGTATACGGGATGAATTTCACGGTATTGCCGGAAAAGGACTGGGAATACGGCTATCCGGCGGTGTTGCTGCTCATGGCCGGCGTGGCGGTGTTTATGTATTTCTTTTTTAAAAAACGGAAATGGTTTCAATAACTGAATACAGGAGAACCGATGCATCAGGTTAAATGGCTTCCGGCGGACCGGATCATGGAACCGGAGGTGAATCCGGAACTGGCGAGACATCACGGATTGCTGGACGACGAATACGGGCGGATCCTCAGGATACTCGGGCGGACGCCGACTTTCACGGAACTTGGCATTTTCAGCGTCATGTGGAGCGAGCACTGCAGTTACAAGAACTCCATCGCACTGCTCAAGACGCTTCCGAAAAAGGGCGCGAATGTTCTCAAGGGCGCCGGCGAGGAAAACGCGGGCCTGATCGATATCGGCAATAATCTCGCCGTAGCGTTTAAGATCGAAAGCCACAACCATCCGTCCGCGGTAGAGCCTTATCAGGGCGCCGCCACGGGCGTAGGCGGGATTCTCCGCGACATTTTCACCATGGGCGCCCGTCCCATAGCGGCGCTGAACTCACTCCGGTTCGGCGACCTCAAAGAAGCGCGTACGCGCCATCTGTTCGCGAATGTCGTCAAAGGCATCGGGGATTACGGCAATTGTTTCGGAGTGCCCACCGTCGCCGGTGAGGTTTATTTCGATGACTGTTATTTTGACAATCCGCTGGTCAACGCCATGGCGGTGGGAATCGTCCATCATCACCAGACGGCGAGCGCGGTCGCGAAGGGAAAAGGAAATCCCGTGATGATCGTGGGGTCATCGACCGGCCGCGATGGCATTCACGGCGCGACTTTCGCGTCGGTGGAAATATCAGAGGAAAGCGAATCGAGGAAATCAAACGTCCAGGTCGGCGACCCGTTCACGGAAAAACTGCTTCTGGAGGCCACGCTGGAAGCGATTCAGTCGGGATACATCATCGGGATCCAGGATATGGGCGCGGCGGGACTCACCTGCTCCGGCTCGGAAATGAGCGCCAAAGGCCAGTCGGGAATGGAGATCGAACTGTCGCTCGTACCGGTCCGCGAAGACAACATGACGCCGTATGAGATCATGCTTTCAGAGAGCCAGGAACGGATGCTGCTGGTCGCCGAAAAGGGTCATGAATCCGAAGTACAGAAAATATTTGAGAAATGGGATCTTCATGCGGTCATCATCGGGCAGGTGACGGATGACGGATTGCTTCGAGTGAAATACCAGGGCAGGACATTCGCCGAGATTCCGGCGCATGAACTCGTACTGGGCGGAGGCGCGCCCGTGTATCAACGGGAAACGCAAAAACCGGATTATGTGGAGGAATTAAAAAAACTCGATGTAGATTCTCTTCGTGTTCCGTTTGACCTGAATCACACTCTGAAACAACTTCTCGCGTCTCCTAATATCGCCAGCAAAGAATGGGTGTATGAACAGTATGATTCCATGGTTCGCACCAATACGGTCGTGACGCCGGGCAGCGACGCGGCGGTGATCCGTATCAAAGGAACAACCAAAGCGCTCGCGACGAAAGTGGACTGCAACGCGCGATATGTGTACCTGAATCCGAAACGGGGAACGATGATCGCGGTGGCGGAAGCCGCGCGGAATGTCGTGTGTTCCGGGGCGAAACCGACAGCGATCACCAATTGCCTGAATTTCGGGAATCCTTACAAACCGGGCATGTACTGGCAGTTCAAGGAAGCGATCGACGGTATGCGTGAAGCCTGCCTTGCCTTCGATACGCCCGTCACGGGCGGAAACGTGAGCTTCTACAACGAGAGCCCGGATTACGCCGTTTATCCGACGCCGACAATCGGCATGATCGGCATCATTGACCATGTGTGGAAAACCGTTACATCATGGTTTAAGGACGAGGGCGACCTGATTTTCCTGATCGGAAAAAACGGAGACGAAATCGGCGGCAGTGAATACCTGAAATTAATTCACGGAAAAGTTTGCGGCGACATTCCTCAATTGAATCTTGATTATGAGAAAGCGGTTCAGAAAACGGTGCTCGACGCGATTGATCACGGATCGGTGAAGTCCGCGCATGACGTGTCCGACGGAGGGCTGGCTGTGGCGCTGGCGGAATGTTGTTTTCAGAATTCCGGCCGCCGCGTAATCGGAGCTAAAATTAATATACAATCTGATATTCGTCCTGATTTGCTGTTATTCGGGGAAACCCAGTCAAGAGTGATCGTGACGGTTCCCGACTGCCGTGCCGATCTTGTTCCTCAGCTTGCCAAAGCCAACGGCGTCGAGGCCGTTCAAATCGGAGTTGTCGGAGGATCGCACCTGACGATTAACGACTGGATTCACCTTCGCGTCAGGGAAATGGAAACTGTCTACCGTTCCGCCATTGCGCAAAGAATGCAATAAACTCAGAAAGGGAGTATGAATGTGAAAGCAGTATTGTTCCTTTTATTAACAGTCTTTTTGAGCTTCTGTGTCATACCGATATTCCTTTCCGCTCAGGAAGAGGATGAAACGGTCTCGGCGACTATTCTTTATGACGCATCCGGAAGCCGGATCGGAGAAATCGGGCAGGACGGCGTCGTCTATGATAAAGCCGGAAGCCGCATCGGCGAATTCGGATCCGACGGTACGGTATACGACGCCGCGGGAAGCCGCATCGGGGAAGTCACCAGCGAAGGGTATGTGTATGACGCCTCCGGAAGCCGTTTGGGCGAGATCGATACCGAAGGCGTCGTGTACGACAAGTCCGGCAGCCGGATCGGCCAGGTCACTTCAAAAACAGTGTATGACGTTTCCGGATCACGGATCGGGGAGGCGGACGGCAACGCAAGTACGGATCACATCGCCGCTTTTTTCTTTTTCTTTTTTGTAAAATAATATATACATTATCATCCAACCGAGGTTTCCCATGAATTTCAAAAGCCCCGAGGTTTTCCGTTTAAGCGAATGCAAACTGGATATCCACGATTCCGCGTTCATCGCCGATTCGGCAACGGTGGTCGGAAACGTCAGAATTGACAAAAACGCCAGCATATGGTTCGGCGCTGTATTACGCGGCGACATGTGCCCGATCGTGATCGGGGAAAACACGAACATCCAGGACAATACCGTGATCCATGTGGACTGGAACCTCCCGGCGATCATCAGTCCGAACGTATCGGTCGGGCACAGCGTGGTGATTCACGGCGCGAAGATCGGTTCCAACTGCATCATCGGCATGCACTCGACGATTTTAAGCGGAGCGGAAATCGGCGAGAACTGTATTATCGCGGCGGGAGCGGTGGTCATGCAGGGTCAGGTCATTCCGCCGAACTCGGTCGTGATGGGCATCCCCGCGCAGGTCAAAAAACAGGTCGATGCCAAGACACTGGAGATGATTACAAAAAACTGGCAAATTTATTGCGATTACGCGAAAGAATTCAGGCAGTCCGTTTACCATAAAAAACTTTAATGAAACCAGAAAGGAATATTTCCTATGGAATCTCTTACCAAACTGAAGAACAAGATTTTTACCGCGCCGGTCATCACCGGGATTTTTGTCACGGTGGTCTTGTTTTTCATCATGACCATGTTTTCTTCCGAACCCGTTCTGCGTCATGAAATCAAAGACGGTCAGGAAACCATGAACTGGCTTTTGTTCGGCATTCGAGTTGAATTCATATTTTTCGGCCTGACGCTGGTCTGTGTCGCGTTATTCCATCATGCGGTATTGCAGGTCGCGCTGACGGGCCTGAGCGTCATTCTCGCCTATAAACTGATATTCACCGATTTTAACGTGTGGCATCACATGTTCGGGGGCACGCACCCGATCTGGCGCGAAATGGCCGACAAAGAACTCCGCGAGGGTGAATGGCCGATCCTGCTTAATCTTCTTGGATTACTGATCGGATTCGCGATCTTGGCGAAACATTTTGAGGAATCCAAAGTTCCGGATATACTTCCCAAGTGGCTGCCGAAAGGCGTCATGGGCGGCGTCATGCTGCTCGTATTGGTGTTCATTTTATCCTCCTTTCTGGATAATATCGCCGCGGCGATGATCGGCGGAACGATCGCGCTGGTTGTTTTTAGAAAGAATGTTCATATCGGATTTATCGCGGCGATTGTCGCGGCCAGCAATGCCGGGGGTTCCGGAAGCGTTGTGGGCGATACGACCACAACCATGATGTGGATCGACGGCGTCGCGGCGGCTGATGTTCTTCATGCCTACGGCGCGGCTATTCCCGCACTGCTTGTTTTCGCATTCATCGCTGCTCGTCAGCAGCATCAACTCCAACCGCTCGAAATGGCCGATATTACAGGCATCAAGATCGACTGGGTAAAAATTATCATCGTGGCGATGATCCTTGCCGGCACCATCGCGACCAATGTATTGTTTGATTTTCCGGCGCTGGGAGTCTGGGCGGCGATCCTGGTCGGCGCGACGTTCAGTAAGACCCCGTGGCATGAAATTCCCAGCGCGTTCAAGGGCAGCGTGTTCCTGCTGTCGCTTGTGACCTGTGCGTCGATGATGCCCGTGAATGAATTGCCGCCCGCAACATGGCAATCGGCATTTTCACTGGGTTTCATTTCCGCCGTGTTTGACAACATCCCGCTGACCAAGCTTGCGCTTGACCAGGGCGGATACGACTGGGGAGTGCTCGCCTACACCGTCGGTTTCGGCGGATCGATGATCTGGTTCGGATCCTCAGCCGGCGTAGCGATTTCCAACACGTTCCCGAAAGCCAAGTCCGTCGTGTTCTGGCTTAAAGACGGCTGGCATGTCGCTGTGGCTTATATCATTGGGTTCTTTATTATGCTCTATTTATTAGGCTGGGCTCCTCATGAACCGCACCGCAAGGAAGGCTCCAAAAAGAAAAGCGGTCATGGAGCAGTCATACAGAAACCGGTTCAGCTTGAATACGGAAGTTTCGCGCATATCCGGTAATTTTCGATAACTACAAACCGGTCTGCCGTTCCGTCAGACCGGTTTTTCTTTCCATACTATGTGTAAAGTCAATATGAAAAAAGTCAGATTCGGAGAATGGATTTCGGAGGGTTTTCAGTTGCTGAAAGCAGAATGGCAAACCTGGGTTCTGATCAGCCTGATATATTTCATTCCGGTCGGGATTATTTATGGGATTTCGCAGATCATCAGTTTCCAGTTCAGCCAGCATATGAATGTGAACGCACGATCGCTGGAGGATTTGATTCAGATCTTTTCGCAGAGCCTCGCCCAGTCGCTGATCCTGAGCCTGGTAACGGCGTTCGCGATGAATTTCGTTCAGGCGTTTCTCCTCGGAGGAATGTATAAGGCGGCGTTCAAGCAGATCCGCGGAGAATCCATAAGCGTCGGTGACCTTTTCAGCGGCACGGATTTGTTCGTGAAAATCCTCGTCGCTTCGGTGCTGCTGACCATCATTCAGTTTGTCACGGTGATGATTTGTTATATCCCGATGCTGGTCGCGCAGGGACTGCTGTTTTTCACCATACCGCTGATCGTACGGCAGAATCTTGAGCCGGTCGAGGCGCTGAAGTCCAGTTATCAGGAGACGAAGCAGGACTGGCTGATGTTCATCCTGTACGCGTTTGTAGTCAATGTTCTTGCGTTTATCGGCGTGATCGCCTGCCTGATCGGAATTTTATTTACGTTCCCGCTGCTTGTGATCCTTTCGGCGGTGGCGTACCGGGATTGTTTTGAGGCTGACACTCCCATGACGCGGGCCGAGGCCCTGTCAACCAAATTCTGTCATGCCTGCGGCCAGCCGCTGGATGTGAAAGCGAATTTCTGCGGAAAATGCGGGGCAAGCCAGGTATGATCCCGGCAGTAGAATTCATTCAGTTAACGTTGTACATTTAAACCGTAATTCATGCGAGGATCAATATGTCTGGTGAAAATATAGTAAAATTCGGCGACTGGATTTCCGGGGGCTGGAACCTGTTCAAACAAGAATGGAAAACCTGGTCGCTCATGGGAGCGATTTTTTTCCTGCCCGTTCTGATTATCATCATCGCAGCGGCAATCGGAATCCTTCTGCTGTCCGCGCGCGGAAAACCGGATGCCGCCTTCGTCACGGGCATGATCGCGGTCCTTTTTCTGATGATGGCGGGAATCCTCGTCTATGTCAGTTATGTGACAGGCGGGTTGTACCTTACTGCCTTTAAGCAGATCCGGGGCGAAAAAATCGGGGTATCGGACATCTGGTCCGGCGGAGCGTTTACCCTGAAAATCCTCGGCGCCAGCATCATCATTACATTCTTAACGCTCATCGGCGCGATCATGTGTTACTTTCCGGCTTTCGTGGTCGGCGGATGGCTGTACTTTACTCTGCCGCTGATCGTGAAGAAAGGACTCGGGGTCTTTGACGCCATGGGCAGGAGTTTCGACCTGACGAAAAAAGGCTGGTTCATGTTCACGTTATTCGCCTTTGTGGTCGGCATGATATCGCAGATCGGCGTGTACGCGTGCTATGTGGGAATCGTTTTTACGCTTCCCCTGCTGTACACGATCTCCGCGGTGGCTTATACCGACTGCTTCGAGGGAGGATATCATCCGGAGGGCCAGGAAGTCCAGGGCGGTACGCCATCCCGGCATTGTTCTTCATGCGGAAAGCCCATTCCGGCGGATGCCAATTTCTGCGGCCATTGCGGAAGCGGCCAGCGGTAAATCGTGACGTTCCGTTATGAAAAGGAACCTGGATAACACGGGTTTCACCGATTCACCCGGTTGAGACAGCAATAATATTGATGGGTAATCCGTTTTATCCGTGAAATTCGTGTTCGCATTTATCCGCATTCAGTTCTTTTCAGTTGATTACATTGAAATTTTTTTTATATTTGGCGTTTTACTGGACAGCAATATTAACTTGAAAAAAGGGAAAATATGTCAAAATTCGCATTAACGCTCGGTCCGATGCGCGTACCTTTTTTAATTCTGACTCCCGCCTGTGTGGTGCTTGGGCTTGGAACGGCCCTGTGGACAAAAGGTTCCGTGGACTGGTGGTATTTTACCCTGGCCATGATTGGTGCTGTGGCGTCGCATATCAGCGTCAACTCATTTAATGAGTACCTGGATTTCAGAACCGGCCTGGATTTCAGGACTCAGCGCACGCCTTTCAGCGGCGGAAGCGGAACTTTACCGCAGCATCCGGAGATGGCCGGAACGGCGCTATGGACAGCGCTTATCTCGATGATCATCACCGCGGGTATAGGGATTTACTTTGTGTACGTCTGGGGTTGGAAACTGCTTCCTCTCGGCATCGCCGGAGTGATATTATTGTACGCTTATACCAAATGGCTGGTTTACAATCCCTGGCTGTGCCTGATCGCGCCGGGACTGGGGTTCGGGACGCTGATGGTTACGGGCACTCATTTTGTCCTGACAGGCGAATATTCATGGACAGCATTTCTGGCGTCGTTCATACAGTTTTTTCTCGTAAGCAACCTTCTCTTTTTGAATCAGTTTCCCGACATTGAGGCCGACCGTTCGGTCGGGAAAAAACATTTTCCTGTGTTGCTCGGAGGGAAAAAAAGCAGCCTGATTTACGGTTTCTTTTTGCTGATGACGTATGTCGTGATCGCCGGCGGTGTAGCCGTAAAATTATTCCCCGTCACGGCGTTACTCGGATTGATCACTTTAGCGCTGGCGGTACCCGCGTTTATCGGTGCGAACAAATACCACGACAACATCCCTAAACTGATCCCGTTTATGGGGTTCAATGTGATCATTAATATTGTTACACCGGTTCTTGTCGCGATCGGAATGATGATCTGACATAAAACAATCTGCATTGTCTGACCGTTCCGGAACCTTAATTAAAACACCGGAACGGTTTTTTTATACTTTGAAGTCACTTCGGAAAAACCTGCAATCGTAATTGCTGATGACCCGTTTTTGAATTATGCTGAATTGAGTCTTTAAAAGGCCAATATTTTGGACTTCTTTCTTGATAATAGCTTCATAAGATCAATATTTTGATCCATAGCAAATTATTTTTATCATAAATCAATTAAATACAAGGTCTTTCATTTTGGCATTAATTTTGTCACTAGTATTTGTTCTCTATGATAATGAAAAAAATAATAAATTTTTATAAATTGTTTACTTTTTTAGGTTTATGATATTTATCAACAAATAAGATATGACATTGAACAAATATTTTTTTATCACTTCTAATGACCACTCAAGTGAAATTTTGACCGCTTGCACTGAATTACTTTCTATTCACAGTAAAATGCGCTACCTTCTTACAAGGACTTGCCGGTATTATCTGAATAGAAAACTGCGACGAAGGAAATGACTTTATGAAATAATAAGGACCTCGGTTCTTTCCGGATGAGTCTGTCACGAATCGATGGTTCCGGAATCAAAAAAAAAAAAAAAAAAAACAGTCGGTTCGGGTAGTCCGCTGCGGCGGACGTACTTGTCCTGAGTGAATCGAAGGATCGAGAACCGACAGCAAATAAAGCGCTTCCCTAAACAGTCCGACAAAAGCCGGGCTTGCTCAAAGCGACGAATATAAAGGAGACAGAATATGAAAAAAGCTACCCTGCTCGTCATCGCGGCGATGCTGTTCCTTCACACACAGATCAGCGCGCAAAACGCCGAACGGTACATTTCGGACAATCTGGGACGGATCGTGGAAGTTGCCAATTCCGGCGGTACATTAACTACGCCCCATCTACTTATCGGGTATGATACGACCGGCATTGTGTACCAGTCGAATTCCGTAAATACATACAAAATATTCGGATTATTCCCAGATGAAACCAGTCTGCAGAATTTAAACAGCTGGAATAAATTTGGATCCCCGTCGGGTGATGACAGTTACGAAATCCGTTTCGGTTCCGATTCCAGCCGCTACTGGATCAACACCAACTGGTATGGTACAGGCGGTAATCTCGCGCCGAATCAGCTCCCGTTTTCGGTTTATCATGTCGGACCGAAATCATCGGCGGATACTTCGGTTACCGGTGGAATTAAACTGTGCCTGAAAGTCACGGACCAGGATGCGGACGGCATTTTCACCGCCGGTGAGATGATCTATGTTTTCGCTGATCTGGCTTTGCCGTTAGACAGCACATACGACAGCCTGAGTCAAAGAACCAGCAACCCGTTTGTCCAAAGCCGCAGCGTCATGACTTATCTCCGCTTCGGAGCCGCATCCGTGCCCTACTCACAAACGACTTTTTCCGTTCCCGGTGACGGATTCATCCCGCCATACGGCACGGTGATCCGGTTTGTGGCCCAAACTGCTGATTCGATAGAACCCGTTATTCAGTTTCCTTATACAATCTCTGCTCCGCGCGCAGGAATTGTTTATCGGTTTCCGATTACCGCTTATTCATTTGAAGCGATCGATTATTCATTGGAAAATCAACCGGAAAATATGACTCTCAGTCATGACACTCTCCTTTGGACCGTTTCGGCAAATCAATTCGGACACTTATACCCTTTTATCCTCCGAGCGACGAATTCAGCCGGACATAGTTATAAAACCGTTCAGGCTTTTGCGGGTTATCAAAACTCCACAAACTATGTGCAATTAGGCGAAAATCAAATTGAATACTGGACGTCCAATAACGGTTCGATCGCTTTCAATTTTCCGATCCAGGAACGTGGCCTTGGATGGATTAATGATCCGGCCGGTTTATTTTACGCAGCAGGGATGTATCTCGGGGGCCAGAAACAGGGAACAGCGGGGAATCCGGATACCATCAGCGTTTCGCAGGTTGAATTTCAGGGAGAACTGGATGCCGGCCGAATCTTGAATAACGGACCCTTCGGGAGTTTGCTGGTTGAGAATCCCGATACGTCAGCGGCCAGTGTATTGATTCTTCCGGACCATAGTAATGCATGGCCACCGGAAGCGCCGCATGATGAGCTGGGTAATCCGCTGAAATTATCCGTCCGGGATACCTGGACGGTGTTTAACGATGTGTGGGCGAAAAGCAGAACGGATGACCCGTTTTCTTTATCTCCCGGATTTGGCATTGAATGTCAAAGACAGACATTTCAGTTTCCGGAATATCCGTTTGATCAGGCGGTATTGGTACGGTTGAGAATGATCAACAAATCCGACGCGGCGTATGATTCGTGTTTCTTCGGCCTGTGGGCTGACCCGGATGTGGGTTTGAATTCGGTAGATGATTTATGCATGGTGGATTCGACCCTGCCGTGTCTGATTACCTACAGCGACCCGGCGGGCAGTGACCAAAGTACATCTGCGGCCGGAATTCTTGTTATACAAAGTCCTGTTACGGCAGGTAATGTTAACGATACCGCAACAGTGATTGAAATCGGAACCCAGGGGTTTGAACCAAAGAGAAAAACCGGAAAGAAATATGCCCTTCCTTCATCAGCGTACGTCTACATGGGCGCGCAATGTGAACCCGATGGCTATACTGGAAAGCGTGACATATCCAGATACTGGTATTTAATGGGTTTGGATAATTGGGGAAGCTGGAAACCCAACGGACGTTTTGATTTGACCAATTGTGTCGGAACATCTCCTGCCGATCTGCGTGTCATCATGGGTATCGGCCCATATACGTTCCTTGCCGGAGATACGCAGGAAGTCTGGTATTCTCTGATGGGCGCTAAGGGCACAACCAAAGCCAATTCTGTGGATTCGATCCTGAGTCGCGCTTATCTGATGAAAGAAAAGTTTTACAGTGACATGAACAGCGTAATAGTTGGAGTGAATGACCCGGTGAATCCCGTTCCGCAAAGCATGAAACTGCATCCGAATTATCCCAATCCGTTCAATCCATCCACGACGATACGTTATCAGCTGGCAGAGAACAGTAAAGTGACGCTGAAGATCTACAACCTGCTTGGCCAGGAAGTCCGGACATTAGTCAATGCGCAAAAATCCTCCGGCATGCATTCAGTTATCTGGGACGGGAAAAACCATCATGGCCAGAGAGTCACATCCGGCGTGTATTTTTACAGGCTGCAGGCGGGTGATTTTGTGAAGACGAGGAAGATGGTACTGGTGAAGTAATTTCTCGCAAAGACGCAGAGGCGCAAAGGGAAAAAAAACATATAAGAATATGAAGACAAGGAAGAAAAATAGATAGTCGGTTCGAGTAGGTCGCTTGAGGTGACCCTATCGAGAACCGACAGAATTAAGGAGAAAGAACATGAAAAAAGTTACGGTACTCATCATCGCAGCGGCAATGATCCTTCACACCCGGATCAGCGCGCAAACCACCGAAGGTTACTTATCCAACAACCTCGGCCGGATCGTGGAGGTGGCCAATTCCGGCGGCACATTAACTACCCCCCATCTGCTGATCGGATACGACACCACCGGCATTGTGTATCAGTCAAATTCCCTGAATGCCTTCAGGATTTTCGCGAACTCTCCTTCCACAACCACTCTGCAGAGCCTGAACAGCCAGAACCGGTTCGGAGCGCCGGGAACCAATGACTGTTACGAGATCCGGTTCGGTTCCGATTCCAGCCGGTACTGGATCAACACCAGTATTTTGGGTACTGGAGGAAATCTCGCGCCGAATCAGCTCCCGTTTTCGGTATATTACGTCGGGCCGAAACCATCGGCGGATACTTCGGTGACCGGAGGGATCAAATTATGCGTGAAAGTCACGGACCAGGACACGAACGGCATTTTCACCGCCGGTGAGCGGATTACGGTTTTCGCCGATCTGCAAGTACCCTTAGACAGCACATACGACAGCCTGAGTCACCGTGCCGCCAATCCATTTGTCACAAACCGCAGCGTCATCACGTATCTCCGCTTCGGTGCCGCTTCTGTGCCCTACTCACAAACGACTTTTTCCGTTCCCGGTGACGGATTCATCCCGCCATCCGGCACAGTGATCCGGTTTGTGGCAAAAACGGGAGACGCCATAGCCCCGATTGTCTATAACTTAACCGATACGTTCAGAACATCCGGCATCGGAATTTTTACATCCTCTTTTAATGTATATTCGTATGAAGTTCCTGTCTATACACTGACGGATGCGCCTGCGGGGATGACGGTATCGGACGGTGTGATAACCTGGAATGTCACAGAAAGCCAAATCGGACAGGTGTATAATGTTATCCTTCAGGCAAGCAATGGTGCAGGGGTATCAACTCGAATGTTCCGGGCAAAGGGCAGCTGGGGAACCCAGGAAATCAAGACCGAAGGCGCAGGAAACCTGATCCGGATGTGGCAGAGAAATGACGGATCGATCGCATACCGTGCCAGTCAAAGCATTTACGGAATGGAATATCCGATCAATTCGGGTTACACACTGAATTATGCGGGAGGATTTTACTTCGGCGGAATAAAGTCCGGCAGCGGAAATCCCGATACCGTCAATGTCGCTCAGTGCGAATATCAATCCGAATTCCAGCCCGGACGCATTTTGAACTCGGGACCGTTCGGGACGCTGCAGGGACAGGATTATATGCAACACAACACATTATTCACCCTGCCCGGGAACGAGCTGACCTGGCCGCCGGACGCGCCGCGGAACACATTGAACGAACCGCTGAGACTTTCTCTGATTGACACGTGGACGGCATTCAACGATCTTTCTATCAGTAACGTATCCGATCCTTTCTCTTTATCGCCGGGTTTCGGGCTTGAAATCCAGCGCCAGACGTTTCAGTTCAGCCTGTATCCCTTCAACAATGCCGTGCTCGTCAGAATGCGGTGCATCAACAAGTCCGACATGAATTATGACAGCTGTTACTTCGGATTGTGGAATGATCCGGACGTCGGTGGAAACGCCGGCGATGACCTCGCAACAGTCGATTCATCCCTTGCCCTTATAACCGTTTACAGCGACCCGGCCGGCAGTGACCCTCATCCGAGCGCTTTCGGCTGCGCGTTCCTTCAACTCCCCCTGAATACCGGGACCGCCGGAGATACGGCGGTTGTCATCGGCATCACCGAACAGGGTTTCAGCCGAATCACCAAACCCGGTTATAAAAGTTCAGGTCCTTCAGCAGCGATAGCCTATCAGGGTGGCATAGGAGATCCTGACGGACGAGGAATGGGCGACCGAAGCCGGTACTGGTATGAATCAGGATATGACCTTTTCGGCTATCCAAAACCATTGGGTCCATTTGACTTGACGACAGTTGGAAATGAACCTGGAGATAAACGTATGGTATTCGGAGCAGGCCCGTTTTCTTTCACGGCGGGAGACACGCAGGACGTCTGGTATGCGATGATCGGCGGAATGGGAGTTACCAAAGCCGCCGCGGTCGATACGATACATCATTACGCGGAAATGATGCGCCGGATTTTTATGGAAAACATGAACGATTATCTTGTCAGCATTCATGACCCTGTAAATCCGCTTCCACAGGGTGTCAGCCTGCATCCCAATTATCCGAACCCGTTTAATCCTTCGACTACGATCCGGTACGAGCTGAAACAGGCTTCGAAAGTGACGCTGAAGATCTACAACCTGCTCGGCCAGGAAGTCCGGACATTAGTCAATGCGCAAAAATCCTCCGGCATCCATTCGGTTATCTGGGACGGGAAGAACCATCATGGCCAGAGGGTCACGTCAGGAGTGTATTTCTATAGGCTGGAGGCGGGTGATTTTGTGAAGACAAGGAAGATGGTGCTGGTGAAATAACCTCTCGCCAGGGCGCAGAGGCGCAAAGGGAAAAAAACATATAAGAATATGAAGCCACGGAAGAAAAATAGATAGTCGGTTCGGGTAGTCCGCTGCGGCGGACGTACTTGTCCTGAGTGAATCGAAGGATCGAGAACCGACAGACAAATAAAGCGCTTCCCTATACAGCCCGACAAAAGCCGGGCTTGCTCGAAGCGACGAATACAAAGGAGACAGGACATGAAAAAAGCTACCCTGCTCGTCATCGCGGCGGTAATAATCCTTCACACACGGGTCAGCGCACAAAACACCGAAGGATACCTGTCCAACAACCTCGGACAGATTGTTGAGGTAGCGAATCCGGACGGAATCATGCCTCAGACTCGTATTCTGATCGGGTGGGACAGCACCGGATATCTCCGTCAAAGTAACAGCCAGAATACATATAAAATATTCGGCTACGAACCGAAAAACACATGGCTGAATAATGATCAGGGCGTATATACGCTCAATATGGCCAATCATTTTGGTTCACCCGGAGGAAATGACGGTTATGAAATCAGATTTGGCTTTGACTCAAGCCGATACTGGATTATCGGGGGTACGCTCGCGCCGGATCAAGCACCATTTTCTGTTTACCATGTGGGACCCAAACATTCAACCGATACGTCCATTACGGGAGGAATAAAATTATGCATGGGTATCTGGGATGATGACAGCAACGGTGTCTATACACCGGGAGAAAGGATCCATTTTTATTCTGACCGGGCGTTGCCTTTGGACAGCACCTACGACAGCCTGAGCACCCGCCTGAACAATCCGTTCAACTATACCATGAGGGTAATTTCCGAACTTCGTTTCGGATCAGGGTCTGTTCCATACACTCAGTCCGGATTCAGAATTCCGGAGGACGGGGTGATCCCTCCGGCCGGAACGGTCATCCGGTTCGTTGCGAAATCCGCCGACTCAATCCCGCCGGTCGTTCAGCTTTATTCTTTGCAGGCTCCCAATGCGGGTGTTCAGTACCGTTTTCCGGTACCGGTATATTCCTTTGAAAGCCCGACGTTATTACTGGAAGATGCTCCTCCGGCTATGATACTGAGCAATGACACAATTCTTTGGACCATTACTGCCTCACAATTTGGCCAATCCTATCCGTTCCGGATCAGAGCGACGAACTCTGCCGGGTACAGTTATCAAAGTTGTACCGCTAAGGCAGGTTACTTGTCCGGTTCGGACCTCGTGAATCTCAGAAACAACCAGATTGATTACTGGACATCGAATACCGGTTCTTTCGCTTACAATTTTTCAGAAACCATGCCGGGATTTCGCTGGGTAAATGATCCGGCCATACTTTACTTCGCTACCGGCCTGTATTTAGGCGGGAAAAAGCAGGGAACCGGAGGGAATCCGGATACCATTAGTGTAACTCACACTGAATTTACGCCAAAGTATGAATTAGACGCAGGACGCATTCTCAATAACGGCCCGTTTGGAAGTCTAACGGTAGAGAATCCTGACACATCAGCGGCAAAAGTGTTTGTGCTGCCGGAGCATAGCGGAATATGGCCTCTCGAAGCGCCGCATGATGAACTGGGTAATCCGTTAAAATTATCAGCAAGAGATACATGGACGGTGTTTAATGATGTTTGGGCCAGAACGAGAAATACAGATCAGTTTTCTTTATCTCCTGGATTCGGTATAGAGTGTCAGCGACAAACGTTTCAGTTTTTGGAGTATCCGTTTGATCAATCGGTATTGGTGCGGCTGCGGATGATCAATAAATCTGACGCGACTTATGATTCGTGTTTCTTCGGACTGTGGGCTGATCCGGATGTGGGTTTGGAATCATCAGATGACTTATCTATTGTAGATTCAACTTTACCGTGTCTGATGACCTACAGCAACCCAACGGGTAGTGACCAAAGTACTTCTGCCACAGGAATGCTTGTCATACAGAGTCCTGTTACGGCAGGCAATGTAAACGATACCGTGACTGTGATTGAAATCGGCTCTCAGGGGTTTGAACAAAAAAGAAAAGCCGGGAAGATATACGCCATTCCTGCTTCAGCGGTATCATATCGGGGAGGTGTTGGTTCTCCGACTGGGGCAAATGGTCGTGGCGATTTGACCAGATATTGGTATTTAATTGGGCATGATTATCTGGGCGGATGGAAACCGAACGGCAGATTTGATGTTACGGTCAGCGGAACGACACCCGGTGATCAGAGGCAGATCATGGGCGTGGGTCCGTACACATTTCTTCCCAACGATACCCAGGAAGTCTGGTACGCTCTCATGGGCGCAAAAGGCACAACCAAGGGCAATGCCGTCGATTCGATCCTGAACCACGCCTATCTGATGAAAGAAATATTTACAGCGACATGAACAGCATGATCGTAGGGGTGAATGATCCGGTGAATCCCGTTCCGCAAAAAGTGATCCTGCATCCTAATTACCCCAATCCGTTCAATCCATCCACGACGATCCGGTACGAGCTGAAACAGGCTTCGAAAGTGACGCTGAAGATTTACAACCTGCTCGGCCAGGAAGTCCGGACATTAGTCAATGCGCAAAAGTCATCCGGCGTGCATTCGGTTATCTGGGACGGAAAGAACAGCCATGGCCAGAAAGTCACGTCGGGAGTGTATTTCTACAGGCTGCAGGCGGGCGATTTTGTGAAGACGAGGAAGATGGTGCTGGTGAAATAACCTCTCGCCAGGACGCGAAGGCGCAAAGGAAAAACCATTAAGAATATGAAGACAAGGAAGAAAAGTAAAAAAGTCGGTTCGAGCAGGTCGCATGAGGCGGACGTACTTGTCCTGAGTGAATCGAAGGATCGTGAACCGATAGGATTAAGGAGACAGAATATGAAAAAAGCTACCCTGCTCGTCATCGCGGCGATGCTGTTCCTTCACACACGGGTCAGCGCACAAACATCTGAGGGGTATATCCAGAACAACCTCGGGCGCATCGTTGAAGTGGCGACGCCGAACGGTGTTCTGTCCAGGCCGCATGTTCTGATCGGATGGGACACGAACGGATTCGTGAAACAGGCGAATTCACAGAGCGCCTATAAACTATTCGGAAATACGCCCAGCAACACCGGATTAAACAATACCGGATTCAACAGTGGCGGCAAATTCGGAGCGCCGTCCGGTCATGATTGCCTCGAGTTCCGGTTCGGCGATTCCAGCCGCTACTGGATCGGCAATGACCTCGCCCCGGACAAGGTTCCTTTCAGCGTGTACAACATCGGACCCAGATCATCCGCCTATCCGGTCATAACCGGGGGAGTGAAACTGTGCCTTCAGGCGTATGACGATAACGGCAACGGCGTTTTCGATCCGGGAGAAAGAATCAATGTTTACGGTGATCTTGCGATGCCCTTTGACAGCGCTTATGCAGACCTGGGCCAGTCCGGCACGTTTCCGTTTTCGATCAGCCAGCGCTATATCGTGAGCCTTCGAATCGGGAAGTCATCGGTCCCCTACACCCGGACAACATTTACGGACTCCTCGGACGGGATCCTGCCCGGGTCCGGAACCGTGATCCGGTTACTGGCGCAGACGTCGGATACCTCGGCGCCGTTTTTTACGGTGCGTGAACATATCCTGCAGGATACCGGAACGGTGACGTATCCGGATTTTGTCAGTTATTATTCCTTCGAAAAGCCTCGATTTGAACTGTTCCATGGGCCCTCGAGAATGACCGTGGACTCGGCGGGGGTTCTCCGCTGGACGGTGTATTCGCACCAGCGGGGCAACGCGTATCCGGTATTGCTGAGATTATCCAATGCGTACGGGGATTATGAAAGGCCTTTCACGGCGGCCGTGGACGCCAAAGCGCCTCCCGATACCGGTATCGTGGAATATGAAACGACAGCCGAGGGCAACCTCATCCGTTTCTGGCAGAGAAATGACGGGTCGATAGGATATCGGGCCAGTCAAAGCATGTACGGAATGGAATATCCCGCAGGAACACATTATTCTCTTGTTTACGCCGGAGGAGTCATGCTGGGTGGAAAGAAAACAGGGTTGAATGGAAATCCAGACACGGTAAATGTTGCACATTGTGAATTTCAATCAGAAATGCAACCCGGACGAATTGTAAACAGCGGACCATTCGGAAGTTTGCAGTCCGAGGATTATCACAACAACATGACATTTTATACATTACCGGAGAACAGCAGTAATTGGCCGATTGAAGCGCCTCATAATGGATGGGGACTACCGTTACAGCTTTCGGGCCGGGACACGTGGACGGTTTTTAATGATCTTTCCATTGACAAAGTCATTGATGAATATTCTTTATCCCCCGGATTTGGATTAGAAGTACAAAGGCAGACTTTTCAGTTCACTCACTATCCATTTAACAATGCCATGATTGTAAGATATTCATTTATCAATAAATCAGACAAAAACTATGATTCCTGTTACGTGAGCTTCTGGGATGATGCGGATGTCGGCGCTAATTCAGGTGATGATTTGGGACAACTTGATTCAGCGTTGTCATTGAAAATCACATACAGTAATCCTGCGGGAATCGATATTCATCATAGCGCAGTTGGAGTCCAGATTCTGCAGGGTCCAACGGCAGATGGAACCACCGGCGATACAGCTTCAATTGTAACTTTGAGCCGGGAAGGGTTTAAACAACTAATACTTTCAGAAAAAAAGGTACAGTTAGCCACATCGGGGTATTTTTATTTTAAATCGATGGAAGAACCGGACGGACGGGGTATGGGTGATATATCCCGGTATAATTTTTTAAGCGGAAAAGACCTGTGGGGAAACCCAAAACCTGGCGGCCCATTTTATCCCGGCCTGGCCTCCACATCCCGCAGTGACCAACGAAGCCATATTTCCTCCGGCCCCTTCAACTTCGCTGCCGGCGATACGCAGGAAATCTGGATGACATACATCGGCGGGATGGGCGTGGATAATGCCTCCGCGGTCGATACCGTACGTGACTATGCGAGAAGAATACTCGACGATTTCACGAACAACCGGATCTACTCCGGGGATAATCTTCCTCTGGATATCACTCTCTATGGGCTCAGCACACAGGCCGTCAACCGGATACGGTTCATCGCGCATGTCAATAAGCCGGTCAGTTCACTGATCGTCAGGGCCGGGAATGATACGCTGATCGTTCAGCCTTTAAAAGAAGGCTACTCCGCCGATTACGACATTACAAAAACCGGTACCGCAGAGTTGATCGTGACAGGCAGGGATCTGGGCGGAAAACAGGATACCGTCCGAAGAAATTATCAGATATCAGCGATGAACAAACCTCTGCAGTCAGGTCCGTACCGGTTCTTGGGACAAGGTGAAGGATATCTATTGGTGTCTCAGATTGAACCGATGGTCGTTCCGTTGGGATGGATCCGGTTGGGAGAGCCGATGGAAGTATTGAGAACGACGGCCTCGGATGTCAGCGCCGAATACACAATGACTGCAAGAGACATGGATAAGATCAAATCGAAATATCCTGAATTGAATGAAGAGCATATCGGAATATATTACTGGAACGGGACGAAGTGGGAGGAGACAGGAAGCCGGATTCAGGGAAATACAGTCAAAGGGATCTTAAAAGGATCGAGGATCGCGGTATTCTACAATCCTGATATCAATAATGCGCCGGAGAGATTCGCGCTGGAGCCGAATTATCCCAATCCGTTCAATCCATCCACGACGATACGTTATCAGCTGGCGGAGAACAGTAAAGTGACGCTGAAGATCTACAACCTGCTTGGCCAGGAAGTCCGGACATTAGTCAATGCGCAAAAGTCATCCGGCATGCATTCCGTTGTCTGGGAAGGAAAGAACAGCCAGGGCCAGAGAGTCACGTCAGGAGTGTATTTCTACAGGCTGGAAGCGGGTGATTTTGTGAAGACGAGGAAGATGGTGCTTGTTAAGTAGAAAGTTGAAAGTATGAAAGTTGAAAGTAAAATACAAAAACCAAGTCGGTTCGAGCAGGTCGCATGAGGCGGACGTACTTGTCCTGAGTGAATCGAAGGATCGAGAACCGACAGGATTAAGGAGACAGAACATGAAAAAAGGTACGATGCTCATCATTGCGGCGATGCTGATCCTTCACACACAGATCAGCGCACAAACATCTGAGGGGTATATCCAGAACAACCTCGGGCGCATCGTTGAAGTGGCGACGCCGAACGGTGTTCTGTCCAGGCCGCATGTTCTGATCGGATGGGACACGAACGGATTCGTGAAACAGGCGAATTCACAGAGCGCCTATAAACTATTCGGAAATACGCCCAGCAACACCGGATTAAACAATACCGGATTCAACAGTGGCGGCAAATTCGGAGCGCCGTCCGGTCATGATTGCCTCGAGTTCCGGTTCGGCGATTCCAGCCGCTACTGGATCGGCAATGACCTCGCCCCGGACAAGGTTCCTTTCAGCGTGTACAACATCGGACCCAGATCATCCGCCTATCCGGTCATAACCGGGGGAGTGAAACTGTGCCTTCAGGCGTATGACGATAACGGCAACGGCGTTTTCGATCCGGGAGAAAGAATCAATGTTTACGGTGATCTTGCGATGCCCTTTGACAGCGCTTATGCAGACCTGGGCCAGTCCGGCACGTTTCCGTTTTCGATCAGCCAGCGCTATATCGTGAGCCTTCGAATCGGGAAGTCATCGGTCCCCTACACCCGGACAACATTTACGGACTCCTCGGACGGGATCCTGCCCGGGTCCGGAACCGTGATCCGGTTACTGGCGCAGACGTCGGATACCTCGGCGCCGTTTTTTACGGTGCGTGAACATATCCTGCAGGATACCGGAACGGTGACGTATCCGGATTTTGTCAGTTATTATTCCTTCGAAAAGCCTCGATTTGAACTGTTCCATGGGCCCTCGAGAATGACCGTGGACTCGGCGGGGGTTCTCCGCTGGACGGTGTATTCGCACCAGCGGGGCAACGCGTATCCGGTATTGCTGAGATTATCCAATGCGTACGGGGATTATGAAAGGCCTTTCACGGCGGCCGTGGCCGCCAAAGCGCCTCCCGATACCGGTATCGTGGAATATGAAACGACAGCCGATGGCAACCTCATCCGTTTCTGGCAGAGAAATGACGGATCGATCGGATACCGGGCCAGTCAAAGCATGTTCGGAATGGAATATCCGATCGGTTCAAATTATTCTATTATTTACGCCGGAGGATTTCAATTTGGAGGAAAAAAGCCGGGATTAGCTTCTGCGCCGGATACGATGAATGTCGCGCAATGTGAATTTCAGAGTGAAATGCAGCCAGGCCGGATTCTTAACAACGGCCCGTTCGGGAGCCTGCTGGCGGAGGATTATCACAGTCATCAGACATTTTACACATTGCCTGCAAACGAGGATCAATGGCCGCAGGACGCGCCCCGTAATGCATGGGGACTTCCGCTGCGGCTTTCCGGGAAGGATACATGGACTGTGTTCAATGATCTTTCCATTGACAAAGTCATTGATGAATTTTCATTATCCCCCGGATTTGGATTAGAAGTCCAGCGGCAGACGTTTCAGTTCGGTCATTATCCTTTTAATCATGCCGTACTTGTCCGGTATCGTTGCATCAATAAATCGGACCGTTATTTGGATTCATGCTATGCGGGCAAGTGGACTGATCCGGATGTAGGCTCAAATACGGGTGATGATCTTTTAATAGCTGATTCCAGTTTATCGCTGGAAATCATATACAGTGACCCTGCAGGCGCTGATATGGCCCTTACGGCCGTCGGAGTGCAAATATTACAGGGACCCGTTGTGGAAGGATCTGCAATGGATTCAGCCCGGTCGATCATTATTGATGAAAATGGGTTTGATGAAATCATTTATAACGGGAGAAAAGTTCTCAGAGCCACTTGCGCAACTCCTTTGTTAAAAATATATAGTCCTTACGGAATTGGTTCTGGCGATATGACCCGTTATTGGTATTTACAAGGCCTGGATCATATAGGAAATCCAAAACCCGGAGGGCCTTTTGATACAGACTATTATTACGGTTATGAACCCAATGACAAACGGGCGCTGATCAGTACCGGTCCCTTCAACTTTGCTGCCGGCGACACACAGGAAATCTGGATGGCGTACAT
>CAYPIY010000015.1:0-51670 GCA_964410965.1 uncultured Bacteroidota bacterium
GGAATTCAGCCGCGAACGGAAGACCCGCATCAAGCCATGCGCTGTCAATGGCGACGTCACCGGTAACAGGTTTGAGATTCAGCATGACCTCCGCTGAATCGGATAATAAAACATTGCCGAACGAAACCGTTCCCGGTTCCGCTGAAATCGTAGGTTTGATACCTGTTCCGTTTAAAGTAATTATCACCGGATTGACATCCGAATTGTTGAATATCCGCAGCGTATCGCTGAAACTGCCGACCGTGACAGGTTTGAATGTTAACGGAACCTGCAGCGAATCGCCGAGCATGATTAAATAAGGCAGGGTCGGGAATTCAGCCGCGAACGGAAGGCCCGCCTCAAGCCATGCGCTGTCGATGGTGACATCACCGGTAACAGGTTTGAGATTCAGCATGACCTCCGCCGAATCGGATAATAAAATATTGCCGAACGAAACCGTTCCGGGATCCGCTGAAATCGTAGGTTTGATACCCGTTCCGTTTAAAGTAACGATCATTGGATTGACATCCGAATTGCTGAATATCTGCAAAGTATCGCTGAAGCTTCCGGCAGCGACGGGCGAGAAACGTACAGGCACCTGCAGTGAATCACCGGACACGACTAGATAAGGAAGCGTCGGGAACTCAGCCGTGAAAGGAAGACCAGCTTCAAACCATGCGCTGTCAATCGTGACATCCCCGAGAACCGGCTTGATTTTCAGTGTAAGTTCTGCCGTATTCGCAAGCAACACGTTGCCGAAAGAAAGACTGCCGGGTTCTGTTACGAGTACCGGCCTGAAACTCATTACATTCATAGGAATGGGCAGAGTGTCGTCCGTAACGGAATTGCTGTAAACATAAAATGTCTCTGCGAGTGTATCAGCGGTCAGAGGATGACAGCTGATGAAGAACACCAATGAATCATCGGGTAAAAGGTTATAGTTTCCTTGTACAGAATCAACGATAAATATATCCGGCATGGAACTCGAATAACCGCTGACTTCGGTAATACCGGATGCGTTGCGCAGGGTCAGTGTTTTCTGAACGGAAGATTGAACCTGTACACTTCCGAAATTCACCGCAGCGGGTTCGGCCGTTAGAATTCCTCCCGCGCATTGTCCTGATAACGGCACAAAAACGGTATCCTCCGAATTCATCAGGCTGATCCGGATCCGGTCGGTGAAAACACCGAAGGATTCGGAGTGAAACACGGTATGAATACGCATAGTATCGCCCGGATATAACTGATTCGGCCCCGATGTGGAATCGATATAAAAATGATCATAATAATCGAGCGACAGGCTCTGCACATTCACAACGCCGTTTATGGAGTAAAGTTTTATTACCTGACGGGATGTGTCTCCTAGGAAAATGGTTCCGAAGTCCATGGCTTCGGGCACGGACGCCAATGTTCCGAGCAGCGGCATATAGGAATTGGAAAATTCTGAAGTATTCCCGTTATATTCCTGAACCGCCTGGTATTCCCAGCCCGGGTAGTAGGGTACGACTTTGCTCCAGTTGCCTTCCTCGTCTGCAAAAGAAGAATCGAGGTACATTTTTCCCTGCGGATTTGATGAACTGTCCGCATAGATGAAAACTGCCGAGAATGGGTCCGCATAGCCTGAAAGATGATAGGATGGATCCATTGAATTGATGAAGGGACTGCCAATTTCATTCTGAGCGCCGTCCGAAATGTGAATCGCTTTATCTCCGTTTTCATAGAACCGGTTGACCGAGAAGATGTTATTCTGTGTGGCGGCGTACTGGGCCTGTAAGCCGTACATCCCGTTGAAAGCGATGACATTATTGAAAATCAGGTGTCCCTTTGTACCTCCGCTGGATTCTTTGGGAATTTTGCCTGTCCAAGAATTTCCTCCGCCGGTGCTGTACATGCCCGTCAGCAGGATCCCGTTGGCCGTGTTGCCGAGTTCCTGGGTCAGGCTCTGATTGGTCCCGATCCAGTTGTTCGAGATGATGTTGGAATCTGTATTGAGGGATACGATGCCGTTTCCATTTCCGGAAATCACATTACCGGAATCCAGGGTTGATCCGCCGATCTTGTTAAAGGAAATATACGGGAAAGAGGAATACTGGACCAAATTCATGAAATATATGCCAGTTTCATTCGGCCTGGCGATATTTCCATTAACATCCGTTCCGATATAATTACCAGTAACAACGTTATTCATGATAGGATAAGGGCCGGCGAGTACATCTTCTTTATTCTTTTTGAATTCGCTTATATTATATCGGAATTGAATTCCGTTCATATTTCCCGAAATAATATTCCGGCCTTGTGACGTCCCGTCACCTATATAATTATCGCTTCCTGCCATTTCAATCACGATACCGCTTTGATTGTTCACGGTAATCGTGTTCAGGCCAGTGATGTCAAGCCCGATAATATTGTTCAGGAACGAATTGGAATCACTGAAGGACATATTGATGCCGGAATATGCATTTCCGGTTATCACATTACCGCCCTCCGGTACCTTAGTGCCTATCTGATTGTACCGGCTTTCATATAACTTGATTCCGATGTCATTTGCAACAGGGGCAATTCCGTTAATATCCAGGCCGATGATGTTGCCGGAAATTTCATTGTTATTTGAATACCATAAAGTGATTCCGGTCTCGTTGCCCGATATAAGATTTCTGCCAGCGATTGAGCCGTTTCCGATGAAGTTATTTCCGGAATATTCGGCATAAATTCCTGTCGAGTTACTGAGGATCTCAATTCCGGTATGATCGGTTCCGATTTTATTCTGAATGACCCGGTTCTGATGGGTTTCTTGATCCCGGAGATGGATACCCACCGAATTTCCGGAAATGACATTCCCCGGTCCGATCTCGTTTTGGTTTGCTCCGGTATGGATGAAAATACCGTTTGAATTACCCATGGATTTCGTCCCGGCCGGATCGGTGCCGATATAGCAATTCGTGATCCGGTTGTACGTGGCGGAAGGCCCGTTAATCATGATTCCGCCCTGCGTGTTAATTTCATAACCGAACCGGTTAATGATCAGTCCGTTGATATGCACATGCGAAGTTGTGATATGAAAACCCGAATTTGAGTTGGTTCCCGATACTTCGATGTCCGGAAATCCGTCTCCGTTGATGTCGCCGTCGATGACGAGCTGGCTGTCGCTGATATCCGTTGATTCGGAAGTGATATTGATCCTTCCCGGAAGCGCCGCGAATTTGATCGTATCGGGCCCGGCATGGCCGTTCGCAAATGCGATCGCGTGCCTGAGCGTGCCGATGGATGTGTCATCCGAAGTTTTGGTGACCAGCAGGTGATTGGGATTAATTAAGAACGGATTTGAAAATTGAGACGTGTTCCCGCCGGAATAAGTGTTCAGCGCGGTGATGTTTGAGTTTGGCGGCAGGCCTCCCGGTAACGTAAAATGCCAGAAACCGTTCATATCAGGCACGGCGATTCCCCGGAAGAATTGCCCTTCCTCGTCGTTGCCCGAATAAACCTGGACAAAGCCCGTCATCGAGCCTCCGCTGCCATTCACTGCAGTATCCGATACAACCGAAGTGATGGTTGGCGCAGGTATTCCGCCCTGTGCACCGTCATAGAGGTAAATGCCACTGCCGCTGTTATTATAAATGCTGTTGGCGAAGATCATGATGTTATTCACCATAGTTCCCGCCAGATAAATGCCATGGCCGTTATTATTGGCGATCCGGTTAAAGGCGATGGAATCCGGGGAGATCGGCAGGGAATACCCTATGGCCGAGATCCCGTTATTCATGTTGGGGATAGCCAGAGATCCTGTGATGTCGGTTCCGATATGGTTATGCAGGATTCGGACTTTCTGAATGGCGGCGCTGATATTGGAGAACTGGATGCCGTTCCCTTCGTGTCCGGAAATCAGGTTGCCCGCGATCAGGACGCTGTCGGTGCCGTCGGCAATATCGATACCCGCATTCTGGTATAAAGAAGCATAAGTGCCGGTTGTATCGGTGCCGATAAAGTTCAGCGCAACGGCTGTTTTATGGATGCCGTTAATGCGGATTCCGCTGCTGTTATTACCGCTGATGACGTTCCGGCCCATGAATGTGTTGTCGCCGATCTGAACGTTGGACGAATTTTGAAGGATAATTCCGTTTCCGTTACCAAAATCGGGGCTTTCGGTTCCGTTATTGCCGAGGAAATTTCCTATGATCAATGTGGAATCCGATTGGTTATCGATATTAATACCTGCGTCATGGCTGCCGCCGATCATGTTTCGTCCGCCCGCGGTTGCGTTGCCAATCTGGTTAAATTTGGAAAAATTGACTACAGATATTCCGTAGCCGTCCCCGTCGCCGTTGTTATTGCCGTGTTCAAGGCCGGCAGGCGTGATGCCGATGAAATTTCCGGTGATACGGTTGTAATCCGCATTGTCAACTTCCACTCCGGCAGTATTGGCTCCGCAGATATAATTCCCCTGGCCCGGGAACTCCCCGCCGATCTGGTTATAATTGCTGAAATATATCCGGATATTCAAACCTGTATTCTGTTCATACTGGGTTCCATCCGGATACAGGCCGAAATAATTACCTTGAATAGTGTTATAGTTTGAGCCTGATATTTCGATTCCGGTTATATTGCAGTTGCTGATGACATTTCTTCCTTCATAGGTTCCGTTTCCGACGGTATTCCGGTAAGTCATGCTGGGCATCTGGATTCCGTATTCCTGATCAAAAATATGGTTTCCGATGATTAAGTTGTCATGGCTTGAAGTATCCTGCAGGGTGATGCCGGGTCCTGCATTGGACCGGTATCCGGAAATCACAAACCCGCGGATGATATTTCTCGGGGACCTGATCGTGATGCCTGCGCCCCAGGTCAGGTTCGTAACATCCAGATGAATGTCCGGCTGGTAATCTTCGTTAATATCTCCGCTGATATACACTTCCTGTGTGATCTGAGGCAGCGGGTCGATGCCGAGCTGAATGGTGCTTCCGATCAGATCGGGCAAGAAACTGATGGTATCCCGTCCGGGCTGTGCATTGGCTTCGTTGATGGCCCATCGTAAGGAGCCGGCGCCGGTATCCGAGGTGGTTGTCACGATAATGCCCTGAGGCATTGCAAAGGGCTTCGTGCTGACTTCATTGGAGAATTCGCTCTCGATGCCGTCGTGGAGGGTGGTAACCCTGAAATAATACGTGGAAGAAGGCTGCAGCCCGGTGATAATTCTGTACGTTGAATCGATGCTCTGGAAAGCCGTGCTGTCCATCTGCACGGTGGGATTGGGCGCGGTTCCGTAATAAATGCGGTACCGTTCGAAACCGTTGGTCAGGGTGGGTACCGACCAGTTCAGCCGGACCTGTTCCACGCCGGCAGTGGCGGTAAGGTTTTTAGGTATGTACGTCGGCTGTATATCCAGAAAATCAACGATCCTCGACATCAGTTCGGTTCTCGTGCTGGGCAATGTTCCATCTACAAGGCCGCCGAGTTCAAAAGTGAGTCCTACAACTTTATAGGTGCCATTGTCCCAGGATACTCCGCGGCAATCGTTCACTTCAGGGCCTCCTCCTCCTCCTACTCCTTCAGCGAAAAAAATACCGGTTGAAAAATTCGGAATAAGGTAATCATTCCAATTGTTGCCTCCCGAATAGGCTGAAAAGACCATACCATTAGTAATTGTACCACCAGTTCCGCTGATAGGCATATTAAATGGTCCGTCGTTACCGTCATAAGCGCTGTCAAGTCCGCACAACTGCTGTACCAGCAAATATCCAGGTTCCCCGGTATAGCCGAAAATATCTCCTCCTTCGATATAGACTTTCCCTCCGGCATTTGCATAATCCAAAATGGCCTGCGCTTCATTAATCTGGATTGTATGGTTATTGCTATAAATGCCAAAGTTCAAAAAAATCGCGTCATATGCCGAATAATCCGTCGGCAGTGTGCTGTCAATCGGCGCATAATAAACCGTATACCCCTGACCCGAAAGATAACTATTCCACGCCTGTCCGGAAAGATTTGCCGAATGTCCGTCCCACACAAAAACGTTTTGTGCGTTTCCCTGAGCCGTGATAATCAGGCCGAGAAAAGCGAAAAGGATGACCAGTAACTTTTTTTTCATGGCGCACTCCTAAATATGATTAAAACAAAATCAAAAAAACATACTTATAGGCATATTATACATATGAGATCCACATACAGTTATATTTCTTAAATTTACATAGATTTGATGCAATGTCAAATGAATTAAAAGAAGTTGACTGAAATATGAAATATTCATTTTCGCTTATGCCTGAACATAGGTAAACTCCGGAAATCATGTTTCATTCCGCATACTCACGGGATTTTCATGGCAAATTACCGATTTCTCCCGTACGGTGAACCTGAAATAATAAATAAATTTTCTCAAAACCGCTATGACCTGCATCACAGAAGTAGAAACTCAATTATTGCATTGAAACTCATTCTTTCCCAGACCGGAATCCAATGGATGAAATATTGCTTGACTTCAGGGCAGTGTTTATCTATACTCAAAACGGAGAGATAAAAAAATTCAAGTTATTGTAATCAGTTTTCAGACGGCTTTATTATTCACTGATTTTCATTAGGTATAAAATAATTTATCAATTTGGGAGTATGAACATGAAGAAGAGTGTTGCTTTCATTGCGGGATTTCTGTTATGCACGGCGCTTGTGTCGGCTCAGACGCCACAGACGATCAGTTACCAGGGCGTGCTGACCAGCGCGGCGGGCCAGACCGTGCCCGATGGAAATTATGCGCTGACATTCAGGATGTACGAAACCGCCGGCGGTGGATCGGCTGTCTGGACGGAATCGCAGACAGTGATTACCACGCACGGCCTGTTCAACGTGATCCTTGGCAAAATGGTTCCTCTCAGCCTGCCTTTTGACAAGGGGTATTTTCTCGGGATCACGGTCGGAGCGGGAAATGAACTGGCGCCTCGGATCGAACTGACCTCTTCGGCTTACAGTTTTACGGCGCGGACGGTATCCGACAGCGCGGTCACGGGCAATAAGATCGCCGACGGCTCCGTCGTCAGAAGTCTCAACGGACTGAAAGATCACGTCCGGATTGTACAGGGCAGCAACATCGCCATCGTGATGTCGGGAGATTCGATGAAAATTTCGACGGTCGGGCTTGGGGCCGGCGACATCACCGGAGTCGGCGTGGGGACGGGTCTTACCGGCGGAGGTGAATCCGGCGATGTTACAGTTCATCTGGATACGACATATACCGACGGACGGTTCGTGAATGAAGGACAGGCGAATTCGGTTTCCGGCGGAATGATCCAAACCAATCAGGTCGTAAAAGGCGTCAACAATCTGAAAGATCAAGTCCGGATTGTTCAGGGAAGCAATATCACCGTAACTACTGCTGGCGATTCCGTCACGATCAGCGGAAGCGCGACCGGCAACACGCTGAATCAGGCCTATAATCAGGGTGGCGCGGGCGCGGGACGCGTGATTACGGCAAATGCCGGCGCTCTCGAAGTCGGCGGAACGGACGGGGTGTTGTTTACCGGGACTTTTGGCTCCGGGACGATTCCTGCTTCAGGAGCTGGTACGCGTATGATGTGGTATCCCTCAAGGGCGGCGTTCAGAGCAGGATATGTAACAGAAAATCAATGGAATACAGATAGTGTCGGATCTTACTCTATAGCTCTAGGATATAATACAATTGCCAGGGGCAGTGTGTCAACAGCATTGGGATATCAGGCAATCGCAAATGGTATACGTTCTACAGCGATTGGTTCTGGCGCCTTAGCAAGTAATATGTATGCCATCGCCTTGGGATCAGTGACTACCGCGAGTGGATATGCTTCAACTGCAATGGGGCAGTATACTTTAGCAAGTGGAAATAATTCTACTGCATTGGGTAATAAGTCTGTCGCAAATGATTCCATGGCTATCGCGATGGGCGACTCTGTCATTGCCCAGGGTAAACATTCTTCAGCTATTGGTTGGTACACTAAAGCGTTGGGTGTTGGTTCCACAACTTTTGGCTTTAACACTATTGCAGGCGGAATGTATTCAACGGCTATGGGACAAGGCATTACGGCAAACGGAAGCAACAGTTTTGCGATCGGTCTTTCGGGTACGCCGTACACGCTTTCCCAGAATAACGCCATGGCCATCATGGGAGGCAAAGTGGGTATCGGAACGGTGATGCCGAGAACGACGCTGGAAGTCGCCGATACTCTTTTTGTCAGCAGCGGCGCGTATAAATTCCCGGACGGCACCATTCAGACTTCCGCGGCGACAGGTGCAGGCGATATGACCGGCGTTATGTCAGGAACAGGCCTTGCCGGCGGGGGATTATCCGGCGATGTCACTCTGAGCTTAGATACTATTTATGCCGACGGACGGTTCTTGAATGAAGGACAGATCAATTCCGTTGATTCAAATATGATCAAGGACGGAAGCATTACGAATAATGATATTCGTGCAAATGCCGGAATTTCGGGAAGCAAAGTGGATCCGGATTTCGGTTCACAGAATATTTTAACAAACGGAACTCTTACCGTAAACGGTAATAACGGAGTTCTCTTTACAGGAACCTATGGCTCTGGCTCCATTCCCGCTTCAGGTGCGGGTACACGAATGATGTGGTATCCGGCAAAAGCGGCGTTCAGAGCGGGTGTTGTGGATGGGAATCAATGGAATCAAGATAGTATAGGCGCCTATTCTTTCGCAATAGGTAATGGAGCAAAAGCAAAAGGCGATTATTCCATCAGCATGGGTCATATGACAACGGCTATTGAATTATTTTCAACCGCAATAGGGCAAAACACTCGAGCCAGTGGAACTTATTCTGTTGCTATGGGATGCACCACAAGCGCCTCCGGGAATTCTTCTTTTTCGATGGGGCAATACAATAGCGCAACAGGTTCGGCTTCTGTCGCATTCGGACAATTTTCTGTTGCAAGCGGTATGCGATCCTTTTCATTTGGTACAAATACTACAGCTAGTGGAACGAATTCAATTTCGTTGGGTGAGCGTATTACGGCAAGCGGAAATAACAGTTTCGCAATCGGGCTTTCAAGTGCATCCTACACTCTTTCCCAGAACAACGCCATGGCGATCATGGGCGGCAAAGTGGGTATCGGTACGGTGACGCCGAGAAACGCACTTGAAGTGGCCGATACGATCTATTCAAGCGCGGGCGGCTTCCGGTTCCCGGACGGTTCCGTACAGACTACCGCGGCTGCCGGTGGCGGCGATATCACAGGCGTTACGGCGGGAACAGGTCTTTCAGGAGGCGGTCTTTCCGGTGATGTAACTCTGCAACTGGATACGACATACGCTGACGGGCGGTTCGTGAATGAAGGACAGATCAATTCCGTTGATTCAAATATGATTAAAGACGGAAGCATTACAAATAATGATATTCATGCAAACGCCGGTATTTCGGGAAGCAAGGTGGATCCGAATTTCGGTTCGCAGAATATTCTGACAAACGGAACTTTGGCTGTTAACGGAAATGACGGTGCACTCTTTACGGGAACCTACGGATCCGGCTCCATTCCCGCATCCGGTGCGGGTACGCGTATGATGTGGTATCCGGCGAAAGCGGCCTTCAGGGCCGGGTATGTGACAGGAACACATTGGGATCAAGACAGTGTTGGAATATATTCATTTGGATCAAATTACTCAACAAAAGCAATTGGTGAACGATCATTTGCATCTGGATATATGACTACTGCAAGAGGGAGAAGTTCAATATCAATGAGTGGGTTTTCTAATTCTAATGGAGATTATTCTGTTGCTATCGGATATTATTCGGTTGCTGATAATGTTGGATCTGTATCTATCGGTCGATATTGCATAGCCAATGGCTATACAGCGGTTGCATTAGGTGATAACAGTACTTCAAGTGGACATACAGCTATTTCAGCTGGATATGATAATGACGCCAGCGGTGATTACTCGATAGCATTAGGTACTTATTCTACTGCAAGCGGATATGGTGGGGTTGTATTGGGTAATAGCAATACCTCTAGTGGATATTCTTCGACTGCCATGGGAAGTCATACGATCGCCAGTAAAGGCTTTTCAACCGCGATGGGTTATTTTACAATTGCCAACGGAACTTATTCAACTGCGATGGGCAACAGTACTTTCGCAGCAGATTCAGCATCTGTTTCCATGGGAGACTCCACCATTGCCCAAGGCCGGCATTCCACAGCAATGGGATGGTACACGAAAGCATTGGGACTTGCCTCGACAACCATGGGATTCAGTACCAAAGCTTCCGGTGAATATTCTCTGGCCACAGGAAACGGATCGGTCGCGAGCGGTCAGTATGCCACCGCCATAGGGAGATTAGCGACCTCAAGCGGCATCAATTCTTTCGCATGGGGCAATTCCGCTACCGCGAGCGGTAATCATTCCCTTGCGCTGGGTGAAGGAACCATGTCCACAAATACTTATGCCGTATCCATCGGTTCCTATGTTTATGCCACGGGTTCGAATTCGGTCGCGATCGGTTATAATGTTTCTACCAATTCCAAAGCCGGTTCGTTCATTTTCGGCGATAACCTGGGGGATTCCTCCCCCGGTGAGGTCACTCAGTCATCGGCCAGTCAGGAAATGACCATGCGATTCGCCGGAGGTTACAGGCTGTTCTCCAATTCAGCTCTCTCGGCCGGTGTGACTTTGGCCGCCGGCGGGAACAGCTGGAGTTCCGTTTCCGATTCCGCCAAAAAAGAAAATTTCAAGTCCGTGAATGGCGAAGACGTGCTCCTGAAAATCCGGAATTTCCGTCTGACTTCCTGGAACTACAAAGGTCAGGATAAACAGCAGTTCCGCCATTACGGTCCCATGGCTCAGGATTTCTACAACGCCTTCGGCCACGACGGTATCGGCACCATCGGTAATGATACCACCATTGCCAGTGCGGACTTCGATGGCGTCAATTTAATCGCTATCCAGGCGCTGGAAAAACGCACGCAGGATCTTCAGAAGGAAAACACCGATTTAAAGAGTAAACTGGCCACGATGGAAGCGCGCCTGCAGAAGCTTGAGCAACGGCTGACTTCCGGCGGTTCGGATGAGAATGTGGCGTCGGTGAAGAAATAGAAAAATTAAACTTCTTAAAGAAGTTTAATTTTTACATAAAACCGGAGTTTTTTATGAAACCAAAATTTATAATCATCCTGCTGTTCTTCGGAATCCCTTCGCAAGCGCAGGAATACCAGATCCGCAGCAGCGTCTTCAGTATCGGCGGGCAAACCGTAACCGACACGAATCAATACCGGCTGTTCGGAACGGCCGGCCAGCCGCTGATCGGATCATCACAAGGCGATACGGCGGACGTGTATTCAGGGTTCTGGTACGCCGCCGCTGCGTCCATGGTCGATATCGCGGAGGAAGCCCTTGTTCCCATGGAATTCAGGCTGTACCAGAATTACCCGAACCCTTTCAATCCTTCGACGGCCATCGCGTTTGATTTGCCCACCCGGTCGAAAGTCCGGCTCACGATTTACAATGTCCTCGGACAGCCGGTTGCCGAACTGACGAATAAAACCTTCGAACCGGGACATCATAAAATCATCTGGAACGGCGCAAACCGCAACGGAAGCCGCGTCGCATCGGGGCTCTATGTGTACAGGCTGCAGACCGATAAAAAAACGTTCGTGAAGAAAATGCTTCTGGTGAAGTAATCATAATTTCCGGCTTTTTTCCCGATAGAGCCAGTGTGAGCCATGAAGTGCAGAAAATAAGTCCGATTTATGAATGGTGTTGAATTTCGGTGATTCTTTTCTAAGTTCATGACTTAAAAAAAAAGGTTAAACTTCCCGAAGAAGTTTAACTTTTTTTCTGCGCATTTCTTTTCTTTACAAATTCTCGTTTTTGTCTTAACTTTACTATGTTATGGCAAAAAATCATTCACATCTTGATTAAGGAACTTCACCATGATCCGTATTATTTATTTTCTGGCAGCGGGTTTATTCGCATTGCAACCGTTGAGGGCCCAGGAAGCCCGTCTGATGCGTTATCCCGATATTTCCAATGACGGGACAATTGTTTTTACGTATGAAGATGATTTATGGCTGGTCAAACCCGGGCAAACGGCCGCTCAGCGGCTTACCAGCCATCCCGGAAAGGAAACGCAGGCGTCGTTTTCCCCGGACGGAAATTCCGTCGCCTTCGCCGGAAGCTATGACGGGAAGAACGACCTTTATGTTTTATCCCTTTCAGACATGAATCCCCGCAGGATCACGTATTCCACCTCCGATATCCACATCATGGACTGGTCGGAGGACGGAAAATATATTTATTACACTTCTTACCTGCGGATGAATTACGAACTGTATCGCGTCCCCGCAAAGGGCGGGTTCTCGGAAAGGATTCCCGTGGGCAAAGCGTGGCAAGCCGCCATTGCTGGCAAAACGGTCGTTTACACGCCGACATCCGCAGACGGGATGAACTGGCGCGGCTACCGGGGCGGCCAGCAGCAGGATCTCTACCGGACGGATATAACCGGCCAATCCGCCGAAAAACTGACGGACTGGGAAGGATTTGACTGCCGGCCTTTTTTCATGGGATCCCGGCTCTTCTTCCTGTCGGACAGAAAATACAACCGGATGAATCTGTATGAAATGGACCTGAAAACAAAAACGGTTATTCCGGTCACCCGTGATTCCGTCTGGGATGTCCGTGAACCGGGGGCGTCAGCCAATGCGATCGTCTTCACTTCCGGAGGTCAATTGTTCCGGTACGACGGAAAAACTGCAGAGAGAATTCATGTCACCGCCGCAAGCGACCGCTGGATGCTGAGGCCCTACACGGCCAATCCCGACGGGTTCATCAGCGAGATTTTTCCGGGTAATACGGCTGGCACGGCTTATGTGGAATCGCGCGGGGACCTTTTCAAAATCGATCCCGAGAGCGGCGATCCGGTGAATCTCACGAATACTTCCGGTTCCCGTGAAATCCAGCCCTCCTTATCACCTGATGGCCAGTGGCTGGCGTTCTATTCCGACAAAACAGGCGAGTATGAACTCTATGTGATGGAAACAAAAGCCGGGGCGCCATGGATTCAGATCACCGACGGATTCCGGACTTGGTATTATCATATCGTCTGGTCGCCGGACAGTAAAAAACTGCTGTTCAACGACAAAAATTACCAGCTGTACTGGGCAGATGTGGCCGCGAAAAAAGTGACCAAAATCGACCGGGCTCTGTACCAGCGCGACAATGAGATATTCTGGGAAGCCAGCGATTACGACTGGTCGGCCGACGGGAAATGGATCGCCTACGCGAAATGCGAATTCAACATGAACAGCGCGATTTACCTGTATAACACGGAAAATAAACAAACGCTGCGGCTGACCGATGACCGCTTTGACAACCTTTCTCCCGCGTTCGACCGGAACGGCAAGTACCTGTATTTCCTTTCTAACCGCAATTTTGAACCGGAACTGGACCCGCTGATGGATAATCACATCAATGTGAACATGACAAGAATCATGGCCGTTCAGTTGCAGGACGGACTGCCTGTCCCATTCTCAAAAGAGGAAAAAGAAACGCCGGTTGAACCCCTGAAACGCGGGATCGATATCAATAACATACAGAAAAGAATATTTACGCTTCCGGTCAATCCGGGAACCTACTTTAAGCTGACCGCGAGGGAGAATAAATTTTTCTTTCTTTCGAAGCCCCGTTTCGGATTTCCGGGCGAGGAATCTTTTTCACCGAAAACAACAGCGATTTACACCCTGAATGCCTGCAACGCTGATCTCGCGGTGACCCGGATCATGGAGGGCATTTCCGTCGTTTATAACATTTCGCATGACGGCAAACAGGCCGGATATCTGGGATCTTTTGCGGGCGGTGTCGTATCTTCCGAATCGGAATCCACCATGGGCATGGGAACGATTACATGGGGCGATACGAAATTGACGATCGAACCGGCGAAGGAATTCAGGCAGATCTTGAACGATGTATGGCTGCAGGTCAGGAATTATTTCTATGATCCGGGTTTTCAGGGCATCCCTTGGAAAGCTGTAAAGGATAAATACTCGGAACTGATACCGTTCGTCACTTCCCGCCAGGATCTGAATTATGTTCTCGGCTGGATGACAGGTGAACTCGGTGTGTCGCACATGTATGTATGGAGGCCGGGCGATGTCCGCCGGCAGGCTGCAGAAAGGCATTCAGTGGCATGTCTTGGCGCGGACCTGGTTCTGGATAACGGCGCGTACAGGTTCGGTCACATCATCCGGACGCCGAACGACCATCCCGATTCGAAGAATCCGTTGCTTGCGCCCAATCTGAAACTGAAAGAGGGGTGTTATCTGATTGCGATCAACGGCAACGATCTTTCCCCGGACGAGGATTACAGGAAATACATGGTTGATCAGTCCGGGAAAAAAATTAAACTGCTGGTGAACGACAAGGCCTCACCGAACGGCGCGTGGACCGTTGAAACCGAAGGGCTTTTTGAGGATTATTCACTGCGCTATACGGAATGGGTTGAAACAAATTATCAGACGGTAAAAGAAAAATCATCCGGGCGGGCCGGTTATTTCCATCTCAGCGACTGTGATGAGGCGGGGCTTCGCCAGTTCGAGCAGGGGTTCCGCGCCGAACGGTTCCGGGACGGCCTGATTATCGATGTCCGGAATAACGGCGGAGGATTTGACTCCTACATGATGATCGACAAACTGGAGCGGAAACTGATGTACCTGACGCAGACGCTTGATTTAGAGCCAATGCACTACCCTCACGGTATCGTGCGCGGGCCGATGGTGATGATCTGCAACGAGGGAAGCGGTTCCGACGGTGACCTGATCGCTCTTCATTTTAAGGATCGCAAAATGGGCACCCTTGTCGGCACGCGAACCTGGGGCGGCCTGATCGGCATTATCAATTTTCAGGACTTGATTGACGGCGGCATGGTTACGCAAGTCAATGTCGGATTTGCGAATCTGAACGGGGAATGGGTCGTTGAAAATAAAGGGGTGGAACCCGATGAAACCGTCGAAAACCTTCCGGCCGACATGGAAAAAGGCGTCGATGCCCAGCTGAACAGGGCAATTGAAATCGTCCTGCGTCAAATTCAGTCAAATCCTCCCTTACGAATCAAGGCGCCGGCGTTTCCGAAAAAGAAATGGTGAAAGGGATATCGCCCGGGATTCAAATCACGGGTAAACCGCATGGATATTGCCTATGCGGAGCGATTTGAGGGTTTTACGAATGACAAAACCGGATGATTACTCTGTTTTCGTAACGGGCCGAAAAGCCGACGAATCGCTTTTCCATGTTGACAATATGTATTAATTTTTTTACCTTGTCCGGTTACTTGTGACAGTTGAACGAACCATTGTTTATCATACGACAGGTGTTTCATGGAAGAAATTTTGAAAAAACTTCGTAACGACACGCCCAATGTCAGTGCGGTGGCGCTGGTCAGCAACGACGGACTGATTATTTCCTCGTTGTTGCCCGATAACATCGAATCGGAACGCGTTGCGGCGATCTCAGCCGCGCTTCTGAACCAGGGCGAAACAAGCTCGGAGGACGCGATGATCGGCGAGATGAACCAGATTACCATCCAGGCGAAGGACGGATTCATCATCATCACTCGTGCAGGCAAAGAAACGCTTTTGACCGTATTCACGACCACGCATGCCAAGCTGGGCATGGTCCTGTATGATATCCAGTCGGCGCTGAAAGAACTGAAACACCACGTGAACTAACGGACGGCTCTATGACCCATCATGACATTTTTGAGCAGATTATCCGGGATATCATTTCCGTCGGGGAGGGGCTGACCGCCGTCATCGTTTCCCGCGACGGCATGGTGCTGATTTCCAGTACGGACAATGAAATGACCGAGTCGCATTTATCCGCTTTTTCCTCCATTTGCATGGATTACGGTCACAAATTGCTGACTCCGCCGGGTCAGCCGGTCAAGCAGCCGGTACGGATGAACCTGTGCGTCGGTACCGATCATTACGCGCTGATTGTCAGGCTGGACGAACAGGTATCGGTAGTGGTCAGAGGTTCGGACCGTACGCAGATCGCGGCGCTCATGAAAAAAGGCCTGGACCTGGTCGACCGCATGAATACGTTAAAAAATGATAACCCGCCGGCTTGACGCGGAAAACGCTTTAAAAGCCGGAGACCGGATTTCCACCCATGATTCTTGTCAATCCTGACCTGTGCGATCTCTGCGGAACCTGCGTCGGGGTGTGCCCGTTCGACGCGATAGAAATGACCGAAACAAAGTTAAGTATTCTTCATCCCCGCTGCACACAATGCGGCAAATGCGTAGAGATCTGCCCGGTTGAAGCTCTGGCCGATCTGCCGGAATCCTCACCCGTTCATACGCAATGATTTTTTCTGAAATTGTGCTGGGCCTTCCGGGCATTTCGCCGAACGACCTGCGGTTCCTCGGCGTGGCTTTGTTGTTGCTTGCCGCCCTGATCTTTCTGAGTGAACTGGTCAGGAAATATTTCAGGTGGACCGGGGAAGTGACAAGGAAAATCGTGCATACCGGAACCGGAATCCTGATATTTTTTGCCTGCCGGGAACTGGAATCGGGACTGCCGCTGATACTGACCGGTTTGTTTTTTACGGTTTTTAATTTTTTGTGTGTTCAGTTCAACTGGTTTACAGGCATGCACAGCACGGACCGGCATACGTTCGGAACTGTGTATTACCCGCTTGCGTTTACGTTGCTGGTGATGCTCGCCTGGGAATCGTACCGGCTTATCATCGCCGGATCGATGTTGGTGCTTGCGGTGGGCGACGCACTGGCTGCGCTGGTGGGCCAGAAGGTACGCATTCGTCATATATATTTTTTGTCGGCCGATAAGAAAACCCTCGAAGGATCGGCCGCTATGCTGATCAGTTCCTGGCTTGCGCTTCTCATGACTTACATCGGGTTCAGTGCCAGCCCGGATACGCGGATTTCCGTCGTCATCATCAGCCTGTTCATCGCCCTTCTCGCGACTCTTGTCGAAGCCATGTCCTCAAAAGGTTCCGACAATCTGACGCTTCCGCTGTCGGTTGCGGGGGTCATGTTCCTGTTTGCGGATTTTGGGCCATCACAGATCAATCAGTTGTTTCTTGGAGCAGCGTTGTCGTTCGTTGTTGCGGTTATTTCGTATTACCTTCGAGTTCTCAGCCTTAACGGGGCGGCGGGGGCTTTTCTGCTCGGACTCGTTGTTTTCGGAGCCGGAGGATGGGAATGGACCGTTCCGATTCTTGTGTTTTTTATTACTTCGAGTCTCCTGTCCAGGTCCGGGAGCAAAAGAAAAGAGTCTTCTCATCTTATCTTTGAAAAAGGGAACGTACGCGATCTGGGGCAGGTCATCGCCAACGGGGGAATACCCGGTATGATCGTTATCCTGAATGTTTTTTTTCCGGATGCATTATGGTACGTCGTATATTGCGGAGTGATCGCCGCGGTGACGGGCGATACATGGTCGACCGAAATCGGGACGATGTTCCGCGGCAAGCCGCGCAGTATTCTGACGTTTGCGCGGGTGGATGTCGGTACGTCGGGCGGAATTTCTGTGATCGGGACATTGGGAGGGCTGGCCGGCTCAGGAATCATTGCCCTGAGCGGCTGGCTGGTGCAACCCGGCTGGGCGGCATCATGGATGATTCCTGTCCTGATTATTCTTGCCGGCATGTGCGGAAGCCTGTTCGACAGTTTTCTTGGCGCAACCCTGCAGTCACAATACCGGTGCGCACAGTGCGGAAAAATCACCGAAAAACTATGGCACTGCAACCGTGAGTCGTCCCTGGTGCGCGGGTTGAAATTCTTTCATAACGACCGGGTAAATTTTTTTTGCGGACTGGCCGGAGGCATCCTGATCTGGGTGGCTCAGAAAATAAAATTTTTTTATTAAATTGATTGAATGACTGAAAAAGTGTATCTTTTTTAATGATAGTTTTTGCGTTTTAACCTGATGCCAAGGGATTTATGTTCATAGGGCGCGTGGTCGGTACCGTCTGGGCGACGAAAAAAGTCGATAATGTCAAAGGCCTCCGGTTTCTTCTGGTTCATCCGGTCAATATTGACAAGGCTCCGAATACCAACGTTGTGGTTGTCGCCGACATGCTGGGTGCGGGCATTTCGGAACTGGTCCTGTGCGCTTACGGGCATGCGGCGCGCCGAGCGCTGACCGATCAGCCGAATGACCTGTCGATCGAGGCCGCGGTCATCGGGATTATCGACGAAATTGAAGTGGATGAGGAATTGCTGTCCGGCCTGACGCCCGAACAACTTGAAAAAAGCCCGCCTCCCCTGATCCAGAAGAAACCATGATGAACCGTTATTTAAAGTTTCACATCATTGTTTTTGTGTTTTCCTCCCTGCCGGCCGCCGGAATGTTCTCATCCGGGTTTTCCCAGGGATCGGAGAAATCTCATCAGAAATTCGCACATCGTATCGTGGATCCTACAGGAACAAAAATTGATTCTCTTCCCGTAGTCGACGACAGCGTTTATGTGCAGTCTGGTGAATTTGAATTTTACCGCGTCAACGGAAAAGGCGAGGTGAAAGGCGGAATCAGCGTATTCAGCGATCTTGACCTGAATTTGTCCCTGCAAATCGGCGAAGAAGAAGACCTGGAAATGAGCGGCATCAAGCGGGGTTTCTTCTGGCTCAGTAACTTCACGGTCCGGCTGGTCTCGCTGACTTTCTGGAATCCGCAGTGGGGAGCCAACGGATTGTTTTTTGACCAGACAGCTTTCAAAACGGATCTCAGACGCATTCTGAAGTTATACGCCGACCAGGGTTATTTCGAAACCCGGATCGATAAATATGAGGCGGTTTTTTCAAAAAATCAGAAAGAGGTAAGGATCAAAGTATATCTTGAGGAGGGAAAACCGACAAAATACGTTTCAAAACCTGTGGTTTCCATCTTATCATCGAAACCCGTGATTGATCCCAAAAACGCTTTGAATCCTCTCAAGCTGGCTTCGGATATACCCACCCAGAAAGATGACGTCCTGATAGCTGAGAATATTGAGGTCGCAAAGTCTGTTCTTCAGAAAGCTTTCAGCCAGAACGGATACCCCTCCGCAATCGTTACCGAATCGATAGACACCGTCAGTCACGGCCGGAATAAGGCCTCCATCATTTACCAGATCAATCCGGGCAAGTATTCCGTATTCGGGGATACAAAAGTCAAGGGTAATTATTATCAGACACGGTTCCTGAAAAATAATCTGCCGGATACCACAAAGAGAATTGTTGACGATTATGTGGTCCAGAGGAAGATCCGGTATAAAAAAGGGAGGACGTATAATCCCGATCAGCTCGGACTCAGCATTGGGGAAATCAACGGACTCGGTGTTTTTCGTTCCGTGAAGCCGCTGATCAGTAAATCCAAAGGCATCATTGACTCATCGGCCGCTTTTGATCAGGTATCCATGGAATCATTGTATGACTCGTTAAAAACGCATACCGAAAACCGTATCACATGGAAAGTTGACAATTTCCAGCGCTTTGGCATTCCGGTGGACACTATGAACGTGATGATCGAAGTAAGCGACAGGAAAGAGAGATCGCTGAAGCCGGGCATCGGCTTCACGACCGATTTCCGGGATCTTCCGCAGTCCGAGAAAGATAAAGGACTTTACATGCTTCCGTTCCTTTCACTGCAGACAACCTGGCAGAGCCGGAATTTTTACGGCGGGGCCCGGAAGATGCAGATATCGGGCAAGATCAGCAAAGGATTTCAGGACAATAAGTTTTTCGCCAATTACATGGAGGCCAAAATCACTTTTCGTCAGCCTTCGTTCAGGCTGCCGTTCACGAATGACGTGAACAACGATCTGGTCATTACTCTGGCGGGTACGCGGAATAACACATTCACCTATGACCTTGTGAAATACGACGCCTCCCCGACCTTTATCCGGCAGCTGACCAGGGAAATCAACCTGAGCTTCACTCCGTTTGCCTTTACAAAGCAGAATATACGCGCGGTGTACGGAACCATTGATACCACTTCCATCCGGAATTTTTATACGACCAATACCCGGATCGGCGCAACATTCAATAACACCAATGACATGTTTTATCCGAGTGAGGGATTCCTGGTTTACCTGCTTACTGATTTTTCGGGATTCCTTCTTCCGTCCGACCTGAAGTATATCAAAGTCAGTTTGGATAACCGGAAATATATCAGGATCAGCAAAGCGATAAGCGTCGCGCTTCGGTTCAGGGCCGCCAGCGCAAAACCGTATAAAATCAACGATAATCCATCCGAGATCCCGATCAGCGAAAAATTCTACTGCGGCGGACCCAACAGCGTAAGGGGCTGGGCGATCAAGGAGTTGGGTATCCTGACGGAAAAAAACGGAACCATCACCTATGCGGGAGGCAACAGCATTCTTGAGACCGGACTTGAAGTCCGTTATAATCTTTTCATGTCCAAAAACCCGACCGATGCCGTGACCGGAACCGATCTCGCGTTTTTCGCCGATGCCGGGAACGTCTGGACGGAATATAATTTCAGGAATCTCCCAGAGGACCTGCCGGCCAAGCCGGTGATTGCCGTCGGAACCGGGGTTCGCATCCGTACCATGATCGGGCCGGTGCGGGTGGATTTCGGCTATAAACTCGTTGACCTCTATGCTCTTAAAGTCATTAATGACGGTACGGTTCAGACGATCAGCAAGTCCGCCGCGAAAAAGCTCAGCCCTTATTCTATCCAGATCACGCTGGGCCAGGCGTTTTAAAGTGAAGGGAACTCTATTGGTTTTTTTATTCAGGTGGAAATATGTGTTTTTATGGCTTCTCTGGGCGTCAGCCATTTTCGCCGGGTCGTCGGTTCCGGGCAGGTCTCTTCCGGATTTCAGCGTTTTATCGGCGGACAAACTTCTTCATGCGGGGGTGTACGCGGTATTTGCGTGGTTCGGGATGTCAGCGCTCCGGACTCTTTGGCCGGCCTTTCGCGGATGCAGGTTTTATGGTTCCGTATTTCTGGTACATTTATTATATGGTCTTTCTGACGAATGGCATCAGTCGTTTGTGCCCAACCGCTCGTGCGAGTTGTTTGACCTGCTCGCCGATGCGGCCGGCGTAGGGATCGCCATGGTTTTGTATTACCGGTACGCAGACCAGCTGAAAGTGAAAACAAACTGATATGTCCGTATTCAGCAAATTAAAAGAGAGATTGTTCAAAACCCGGGAGCAGATTTTCGGACGCGTGGCCCAGCTGCTCAGAGGTTCATCCGTGCTGGATGAAAAAACCATAAATTCCGTCGAGGAGATTCTCATTACGGCCGATATTGGGGTAAAGACGTCAAAGGTCATCATCGCGAATGTCCGGCAGCGGATTAAAAAGGAAAAAATCGATAAGCCCCAGCAACTGATGAACCTGCTGCGTGATGAGATCGAAAAAATGATCATTGTGTCCGAATCGCCTTCCCTCGAAGAAAGGATGGCCGGGCATAAACCGTATGTCATTTTGATAGTCGGCGTGAACGGGACGGGAAAGACCACGACGATCGGTAAGCTGGCAAACCGTTTTGCCTCACAGGATCATAAGGTGCTGCTTGCGGCGGGCGATACGTTCCGTGCCGCCGCATCCGGCCAGCTGGAAATATGGGCGCGGCGCAGCCGGGTGGATATCGTCCGGCAGTCCGAAGGCGCCGATCCCGCTTCCGTGATCTTTGATGCGCTCGCCTCGGCAAAGGCGAAACAGTATGACGTAGTGCTGATCGATACAGCCGGGCGGCTGCATACCAAGGTCAACCTGATGGAAGAACTGAAAAAAATCGAACGCGTAATCCGCAAGCAGATCCCTGACGCGCCCCATGATACTCTGCTCGTCCTGGACGGCACAACCGGTCAGAACGCGATCAGGCAGGCCTCGGAATTCTCACTGGCCGTACCCGTTACGGGGCTTATCATCACCAAACTCGACGGAACCGCGAAAGGCGGAGCGGTGCTGGCCATCCAGCGGGAAATTAAAATTCCAGTCCTGCTTATCGGGGTAGGGGAATCCATCGACGATCTGGTTGATTTTCATATTCATGATTTTGTTTCCGCCATTGTCGAATAAACCGGGAGAATACATTGAAGACCATTCATCTCATTTTCGGTATCCATAACCACCAGCCGGTGGGTAATTTTGATTTTATCTGTGAAGAAGCCTACCGGAAATCCTATGCGCCTTTTCTGGAGATCCTGCAGCAGTTTCCGTCCGTGCGGATTACCATGCATTATACCGGGATCATATTCGACTGGCTGGACCGGCATTATCCCGAAATGATCGGTACGCTGAAATCCATGGTGCAGTCCGGCCAGGTCGAAATGATCGGCGGGGGGTTCTACGAACCGATTCTCGCAGTCATACCCGACTGTGACAAACTGGGCCAGATCAAAAAGCTTTCTCAATACGTGAAAGACAAGACCGGCGCAGCGCCCGAAGGGATGTGGATGGCCGAACGGATCTGGGAGCCGCATCTGCCGAAAATTATCCGCCAGGCCGGGCTCGGTTTCACCATCCTCGATGACACCCATTTCCAGTATGCAGGTCTGAAGGAACAGGACCTGTATGGCTATTACAACACGGAAGAAGACGGGCATGTCGTGAGCCTTTTTCCGATCAGCAAAAAGCTGAGGTATACGATTCCGTTTCAGGAACCGGAAAAAACGATCGGTTATCTGGAATCCATTGCGTCGGAAGACGGAAACAGGATCGCCGTGTTCGCCGATGACGGTGAGAAATTCGGCGTCTGGCCGGGTACATTCAAGCATTGCTATACCGAAGGGTGGCTGGAACGGTTTTTTACGCTTCTGCAGGAAAACCAGAACTGGATAAAAATGATCCATTTCGGGGAAGCCATCCGGAATATCAGCCCTGTCGGCCGGATTTATCTGCCCACCGCGTCGTACGCCGAGATGCAGCACTGGGCGTTGCCCGTAAAGAGCTTCCAGGAATATGAGGAATTTGAGAATAAGCTGAAACACCTGAATGTGTATGACGAATATTCCATTTACGTGCGCGGCGGATTCTGGCGGAATTTCATGGCCAAGTACGACGAGGCGAACCGGATGCATAAAAAAATGATGCGGATCAGCAAGCGCGTACAGCTGCTGAAAGCCGTAACGGCTCAGACCCATCTTTCCGCGGAAAATATCGAAATGATGGAAATGGCACAGGATCACGTCTGGGCGGCGCAGTGCAATTGTCCCTACTGGCACGGAGTATTCGGCGGAATTTATCTGAATCATATCCGTTACGCCATATACCGCCATCTTCTGCTGGCCGAAAAACTGATGGATTCGGTCGAATACAATGACAACCACAAATGGCAGCAGATCCAGCTGGCGGATTATAACGGAGACGGACATCCCGAGATGATTATCGAAACCCAGCAGCTCAATTTATATCTTCATCCCCATCAGGGCGCCGGACTGTTTGAAATGGATTACAAGGCCGCGCCGATCAATTTGTGCGACACCATGACGCGCAGGGAAGAAGGGTATCACCGGAAACTGATCGAATATAACCGAATGAAGGCCGAAAGGAAAAAACACTCGGTGCATACGCCTTCCGGTCAGGACGGTGAAATCCCCAGCATTCACGACATGGTGACGGCCAAGGAGGAAAACCTGGACCGGTTTCTCATATACGACCGTAATGCCCGTCAGTCCCTTGTTGACAGGCTTTTGCCTGTACATACGACCCTCGACAAGTATTACCGCGAGGAGTATCAGGAACTTTATCCGCTGGCCGGGTCCAGGTATGAAGCGGAGAACCAATCAACGGACGACGAGGTCCGTGTCCTGTTTACAAAGGAAATTCCGGCCGAATGCCTCCCTCTCATGCTCAGCAAGCAGATCACCCTGGTTCCCGGGACCTCGGAAATGAACGTGGAATACGACCTGGTCCATACTGGTTCGGGAGATCTGGAATTTCTATTCGGAACGGAATTCAATATTACCCTGCTGGCCGGAAACGCCGACAACCGCTACTACTACGTGGACGGCGGGAATATCACGGACCGGAAACTCAACAGCATCGGCGAATGGGGTGAAGCGGAATCCATGGGCATGATCGACGAATGGCTCAACATCGACTGGCGTCTGGCCTGGACTAAAAAGACGGGCTTCTGGCGCTTTCCGGTGGAGACGATTTCATTGTCCGAGGAAGGTTTTGAGCGCGTGTACCAGAACTCCTGCGTCTTCCCGTTCTGGAAAATTAAACTGAAACCTAATCAGCGCTGGAACGTATCCATTAATATGTCAATAAAACGATTCGCATAATACCCGGAGGTACTCCATGTTCAAGAAAATCCTGTTACCCGGTTTTCTCGTAATCCTGATCATCATCGCTATAACGGGATTCACGCAGGTCGGGCAGAACACCTATAAAAGCCTTCAGAAACTTCAGTATGTGTTCAGCATCATCACGCAGATGTATGTCGAGGAAGTCGACCAGAACAAAATCGTGGATGACGCCATCGTCGGCGCCCTGAAAGGCCTGGATCCGCATTCGGTCTACATACCGCCCAAGGACATGACAAAAGTCAAGGAGGAATTCCAGGGGAATTTTGAGGGCATCGGCATCCAGTTTGAGATCGTAAACGGCATACTGACCGTGGTCACCGCCATTCCGGGCACGCCTGCCGAGCAAAAAGGCCTGCAGGCCGGTGACAAAATCATCAAAATCGACGGGGCCGACACGAAAGGCATCACCCAGGAACAGGTATTTTCAAAACTCCGCGGCCCGCGAGGGTCCCTGGTGCATGTTACCATTCAGCGCCCGGGAATCGGGGATCTTCTGGAAGTGGATATTATCCGCGACAAGATACCCCTGTACAGCGTGGATACCAAATTTATGATTAACAAAGAAACTGGGTATATCCGCCTGAACCGTTTTGCCGAAACCACGGACAGCGAGGTCGAACAGGCCCTTCGTGAGCTTGAAGAAAAAGGCATGAGCCAGCTGGTGTTCGATCTCCGCGGCAACGGGGGGGGGTATCTGGAGCAGGCGCACGCGCTGGTAGATAAATTCATCGGCGGCGGAAAACGGATTGTCTATACGGCCGGGCGCATCCCGAACTCCAACAAGGATTTTTATTCCACTCATAAAACCAAGTGGCGCCGGTACCCGATTCTCGTACTGATCAACAGGGGATCCGCATCCGCATCGGAAATTTTTGCGGGAGCCATTCAGGACCTTGACCGCGGAATCGTGATTGGTGAACGCTCGTTCGGAAAAGGGCTGGTCCAGAACCAGATCGAGCTCGGCGACGGTTCGGCCGTCCGGATTACCACTGCCCGGTATTACACGCCCAGCGGACGCCTTATCCAGCGGCCGTACGATCATAAGTCCTCTGAGGATTATTATCTCGAGGGTAGGTCCAATGATACTCTGAAAACGGATTCATCCCAGGTCTTTTATACTACGAACGGACGAAAGGTGTTCGGCGGCGGCGGCATCGTACCGGATCACCATTTAGAGGCCGATTCCGTTTCTGCGTATTTTGTCAAGCTGTGGAGCAAGGGCGTCTTCAGGGAATATTCCAACCAGTACCTTGAAAAAAACGGTCCCCGGCTGAGAGATGTATACAAGTCGGATTTCGGCCGCTTTGCCGCGAAATTCGAAATTACCGATGACGATTTGAAGGAACTGGTGAAAATGGGCGAGGAAAAGGGCATTCCTGTGGTCGAAAAATCACTGGAGGATGATAAGGCCGATATGAAAAACAGAATTAAAGCGGAAGCCGCACTGTTTGTCTTCGGCAACAATGAAGCCAATCAGGTCCTGATCATGAGCGATAAAATTATCCTTGAGGCTTTGAAATACTTTCCCGAAGCGAAAAAGTTCACGGAAAACGTCAAATGATCAATCTGTGACTTCCTAAAAGAAAAGCGGCTGATGTTCATCAGACCGCTTTTCTTTTTAACAAAAGAGAGGGATAGAGGGTAATGTTGAATTTACGGGTGCCGGGAAGCGATATTCTCGAAAACGTAGTTGTTGATTTTGTAATTTTCCTTTGAGACTCTGATGCAGAAGGATTTCATCAGATCCAGTCCGCCCCGGAAATCGATTGCATATCGGCTGCCGCTCCTGTATGCTTTTTGTTCGTGTACCAGATTTTCCAGGATGGTTTTAATTGCCGTGATATTCCTCGGGTTTTCTTTCATATGCAGTCTTTTTGCAACTACATTGGCCGATGTAGGTTCTGAATTCAAACCAAACATCAGGATGGATTGCCGGAGATGAAGAGCCTTGAGCTCCTCTTTTTCAGCCTTCAATTTGTTAAACCTGGTTTTCATTTACAAACTCCTTTATAAATACCTTATAAAGTATGAACTGATTGTCAGCAAAAATTTTGCCAAAAAAATAAAAGGTTGTTTATTAATTAATTAGCCTAAAAATCATATTCTTTTTCAAATCCTTAAGAACAAATCATGTTTCAGTAAATAAAAATTGTATTACTATGATACAACTTTACGAGTATGATATGGAATTATTTCAGAACCCACTGTCTCGACGAAAAAAAATGAATAAAGGAATATAAAACGGGAACAATTGAATTTCGGGAAATTTTACAAATAACGGATCATATGACAATAGTTGTTGATTTGTTTCCAAATTTGAGGTAACTTTATGTCAGGGAAAGATATTATGAAAACAATGTCAGCGCTGGTTTTGAGGGATAACGGCAAATCAAAGTATCTTGTTTGTGAAAACGCGGAAATGCCGTGCCTTAAACCGGGCGAATGCCTGGTAAAAATCGAATTCGCCGCGCTGAATCATCGGGACTTATGGATTGTGATGGGATTGTATGCGAATATCCAAACACCCTGCATCCTAGGATCTGACGGTGCGGGTACGGTTCATTCAGTTTATGATACAGAAAACGAATCCTGGATCGGAAAAGATGTGATCATCAACCCCTCAATGAACTGGGGAGAGTCGGCGTCGCATCAGCAAACGGATTTCAGGATTCTGGGAATGCCCGGGGACGGAACGTTCGCCGGCTATGCGGCCGTGCCTGAATCCTGTCTGGCCGGGAAACCGGAACATTTGAACCGGCAAGAAGCGGCGGCATTGCCGCTGGCGGGACTGACCGCGTACCGCGCATTATTCACACAGGGAAAACTTGCCCGCGGCCAGACCGTTTTGATAACCGGGATCGGGGGCGGAGTCGCGTCCATGGCCCTGCAGTATTCCTTGCTTTCGGACGCGAAGGTGATCGTAACTTCCGCAGAGGATGAAAAAATAGCACAGGCCGTGACGCGTGGGGCCCTTGCCGGCGTAAATTACCTGTCCCCGGAATATCCGATCGAACTTAAAAAAACCGGCGATTCAGCGGGAGGCATTGACCTGATTGTTGACGGTGCCGGCGGAAATTCATGGCAAACGCTACTCGATGCCCTGAAACCCGGAGGAACCATGGTGACATACGGCGCTACCCTCGGTAAACCCTCTACCGTGGATATAAGGAAAATTTTCTGGAAACAGCTGACGGTCAAAGGAACTACCATGGGAAGTCCTGAGGATTTCGCAGGAATGATCGGTTTCGTCAATAAGAATAAAATCAGGCCTTGCATCGATTCGGTGTTTGACCTGAGGGATTATCTGTCCGCTTTTGACAGGATTCGGGAAGGAAAACAATCCGGAAAAATTGTATTACGAACCGGTGATTGAGCGCTCGAAAAGTGTCGAAAACTTTTTCAGCTTATCATGCGGAAAATCATCTCACCATGAAAAATGTGAATTGCCCTCTGAACCGGTATTGAGTTTCAGGACGAACGGCCGCCACCGGGTTTCAGGTTTAATTTAACAAAATGATTACGACCGGTACAATGAAAATCAATCGGGAACCGAACGGAATAACGCTGTTATTGAGCTTGGCTGTTATGGCTGTCTACGGTACTGTGTTTTCATGGAAAATCTCAGGACAGGAAAAAAATATCACCGACACAACCGTTAACCATGGCTTTCTTTTTTCGGCTATTCTGTTTCGTGACACTCCCCTGGGTGAACGATGGGCCCAATTAAGACCCGAAGCCGTAACATTGTTTCCGAATCTTAAACTGAAATCTGTACACGATCTGCATGTTACGATCATTTACATCGGAAAGGAATGGAATGATAAAAACTTTGATTCTCTGCGCGCGTACATGGAGGTCCGTATCTCCGACACAAGTTATCTGATTCCGGCGATTTCGGCTTTCGGAAAGAAAAATCATGTTGCGGCCGTCGAACTCAAGGGTATTTCTGCAAACCTGATGAACACGATCTTAGCGGCAAAAGACAAGCTGAACAAAGCCGGGCTGAAAAAACCGGAAGCCTATGATCGTTCGTTCCGTGCGCATGTGACTCTCGCGGAAACCAAAGACGATCTGCCGGACAGGGAACAGTCGTCCGAACTGATGCTGTTTCAGGAATGGATAAGTTCCCGTTTGGATTTGCACTCGATGAATCTCAGGATCGAGCCGGGAATGTCCATTGAGCTTATGCTGGCCGGCGCTACCAGACCGAGTCCGGTTCCTGAATATATTTCAGTTGAAGATTTTCTGACAAACCAAAAGGACGGAATAAAATAACTGAATTCTTTTATAAAAAACGGAACCTGTGTAACCTATTTCCGTAAAACATTTTCTATGTGTTAATTTTACCAAAGGAGAAAGAAAGTATGACTGAACAGCAAGTGATCAGCAAACCTGAACCCCGTCTGGGTTTGTTCGGACGGATTATCAACGTTTATTTCAGTCCGTCAAAAACATTCCGGAGCCTTGAAGTCAGTCCCGACTGGCTTACGCCTTTGATCGTCTCCCTTGTATTGATGGGCACAGTGATGTTTTTCCTGAACGACGTGATTCAGCAGGAACAGATCGCGGCCGCAAAAACGGCAATCATGAAAAACGACCGTATCCCCGACAATCAGAAGGAAGAGGTGATCGAACAACAGGCGGTCATGATGAAAAAATTCTGGATTTTCGGTGTTGTAATCGGCGTCATCATGCTTATCGGAGCTTATTTTCTGGGCGGATTGGCGGTCTGGCTCGGGGGCAATATGGCTCTCGGCAAAGGTCCCGGATATATAACGGCGCTTTCGGTTTTTGGTTATGCAAGTCTTGTCGATATGATCGCGACCATCGTAAAGCTGCCTTTGATGGTGATGAATGAAACCATGCGGGTGGATTCAGGGCTCGGAATACTGGTCAGCAGGGAAGAAACACGGTCGGTGCTGTATACATTCCTGAGTTCATTCGATTTGTTTACATTCTGGCAGCTGGCTCTCATGATTATCGGTTTCTCGCTTATTTATAAAGCTCCCGTCCGGAAGAGCGCGGTATTTATCTTAATCATGTGGCTGATCTGGGTGCTGATCAAAACCGGATTCGCAGGAATCGGAACGATGTTCGGTTAGTTCAAATTGTTTTATTGAGCCCGTCCCCGGCCAAACACCGGGGATTTTTTTTCTGCGAATCCGGATTCTGGCGGTTGAATCCGTCAGGATAAAGTCACGGAACAAAGTCGCGGAATGAAAGAGCCAAAAAATAGTTTGTATTAATGAAACAATTTTCCAATTTTACCGAATACATAATGTGTTTGAAATTACAGGAGAAACCCATGAATTTTTTGCGATTTACCGTTTTGTTTGCGCTCATAACCTCTTTTCTTTCAGCGCAGGAATCCAGGATCCTTGATATCGGCGAAGCCGTTGATATTGCCATGAAAAACAACATTCAGGTCATCACGGCCCAGAACAACTATTACGCGACCTCAGCGGCGGTATTGCCCAAGACGCTAGGGGCAAACCTGCCGTCCGTATCCGCGAATGCCTCCGTTTCAAGGTCGGATGAGGGAACACCGGTCTATAGCGGAAGCGGACTGGCCGCGACGAGGACAGGAACCAGCTACAACGCATATTCCTATTCGCTCGACGCAAACTATATACTGTTCGACGGTCTGAAAAAATTCAATGACATGTCGCAGGCAAGGATTAATGAAACATCCGCCCGTTTTGACGTGGAAAACACGAAACAGGAAGTCACGATCCAGGTCTATCAGCAGTTCATCACAGTGCTGAAAAACAAACAGTTACTGAAAATCACAGAAGAAAACCTGAAGAGGAGCGAGGAACAGCTGAAAAAACTGGAAGAAAGGCAGAAACTCGGCGCGCAGATCATGTCCGATGTATACCGTCAGAGAGTTCAGGTGGGTACCGATAAGCTTGCGCTGAATAAGGCGAAAAACAACCTGAATACCTCGAAAGCATCGCTGAATAACCTCATAGGCATTGACGTCAATACTGAGATCGAATTGAAAGAAATTTCCCGGGATGTAGCCTATGACGGGTCAAAATATGATTTTAATCAGTCCTTTCAGCTTGCCGTGGAAAACCGCAAGGATTATCTGGCCGCCTCCAAGCGCGTGGAGAGTTCAAGAAAAACCCTTCAAAACGCCCGGACCGGATATTATCCCACCCTGAGCGCTTTCGCCCGGTATGGGTGGAATCACGTATACATGAACACGAAAAATTACAGCGACCATGACCGTCTGAATTTCGGGCTGAACCTATCCGTACCGATTTTCAGCCAGTTCCAGACCCAGTCCGCAGTGATCCAGGCCGATCAGAGCGTGCAAACCGCCAAGAGCAGCCTGGACAACATCCGCCGTTCCGTGGCGCTGGACATCAAGATCGCCCTGCTGAATCTGCAGACCGCGTTTGAAAATGTGAAATTGTCCGAAGAAAACGTCAAGTCGGCCAAGGAAGACCTTCGTCTCGCAACTGAGCGTTACAATCTGGGCGCCGCGACGATCCTCGATCAGATTACCGCTAATACCAATTTCGCGACCGCAGAAGCGAGCTACATTCAGGCCGTTTACGATTTTCTTTTTGCGAAAGAACAGTATAAATTATCGGTCGGTGAGATCGAAATCAAATAGGCACTTTTACATACACGGAGTAAAAACCATGTCAAAAAAGAAAAAGATATTCATCGGACTCGGCTTCGGGTTGCTGATTGTCCTGATCATTGTTTTTAACATGAACGGAAAAAACCAGAAATCGATAGAGGTACAGACTGAAAAGGTCGTACGCGGGAACGTGATCAAAACCGTTTCGGCGTCGGGAAAGATCCAGCCCGTCACCGATGTCAAGATCAGTTCCAATGTCAGCGCGCGGATCATGAAACTGATGGTAAAGGAAGGCGACAAGGTCCGTAAGGGGCAGCTGCTGGTTTCCCTGGACCGCACGAATTATGAAGCGGCCGTAAACCAGGCGAAAGCCGATGTTCTCCGTTCCAAGGCCCAGTTGATGACCGCCAAGGCCAACCTTCAGAAAGCCCAGCAGGACTATGACCGTATTAAAGGTCTGTATGAGAAGCAGCTGGCTTCCCAGGCTGAATTCCAGACAGCGGAAGCGGCTCTGTCCACAGGAAAATCCTCCGTCGAATCCGCTGAAAGCATGGTACTGGCATCGGAAGCGGGGCTGGATCAGACCAAAGATAACCTTGATAAAACCGAGATCTATTCCCCGATTGACGGAACGGTCAGCAAGCTGAACAAGGAAGTCGGTGAAATCGCGCTGGGGTCGGCCTTTTCCCAGGATATTATCATGACGATTGCGAACCTCTCGAATATGGAAGCCCGCGTCAATGTTGACGAAAACGATGTTGTGTCCATCGGCATCGGCGACTCGGCGGTGATTGAGGTGGACGCTTTGCCGAATGACAAATTACGTGGTTTTGTCACCGAGATCGCCAATTCCGCAAATGTCAAGGCGGCGGGTACCCAGGAAGAGAAAACGGAATTTGAGGTGAAAATCGCCCTTGATAAAACGGTTGTCGCGCTCAGGCCCGGTATGTCCACGACTTCGGATGTCACGACCGACGTCCGCGAAAGCGTTCTGAACGTTCCCATACAGTGCGTGACCGTCCGCGAGCCTGAAAAACTGCGCCGTAAGGCCGGAATTGAAAAAGACGCCGCCATCGCCGATGACACGTCGCGGGAGTTTGTCGCGAACAAGGACGGCGTGGTGGAAATCGTTTTCGTGATCGAAAACGGTACGGCGATTGCCAAGCCCGTAAAAACAGGTATCCAGAGCGAGTCCCATATCGAAATCCTTGAGGGTCTGAAGGAAAATGATGAAGTCGTAACCGGAAACTACCGGGCAATCAGCAAACTTCTCGAGAACGGATCCAAAGTTGCCGTGAATAATACGATCAAGTCGAAGAGACCGGTTAAAGAATCTGAACAGGAAGGCGAGTAAAGAACAGGGATTTGCACACATTACAATAAGTGAATTAAGCCATGATAATCAGTTTTGACAATATCACCAAAATTTACGAGATCGGAACCGTTCAGGTTCCCGCCCTAAGGGGCATATCGCTCGGAGTCGACAAGAATGAATACATCGCGCTGATGGGTCCGTCGGGATCCGGAAAGTCCACGCTGATGAACCTGATCGGGTGTCTGGATACGCCGACCTCCGGAGAATATTTATTTGAAGACCGGGACGTATCTCATTTTTCAGATGATCAGCTGGCGGAGATCCGTAACCGGAAAATCGGATTTGTTTTCCAGAATTTCAACCTGATTCCCCGTTCCAATGTGTTTCATAATGTCGAACTTCCGATGATCTACGCAGGTGAATCGTCCTCAAACCGGAAGAAAAAGACGCTGGAGGCCATCGAAAAGGTCGGACTGACCGATCGCATGCATCACAAGCCCAACGAACTGTCCGGCGGTCAGCGCCAGCGTGTCGCGATCGCACGCGCCCTGGTTAACAACCCATCCATTATTTTAGCCGATGAACCGACCGGAAACCTGGATACCAAAACAGGCGAGGAAATCATGGCGATATTTGAAGATCTTTATAAGGCTGGCAATACGATCATTCTGGTGACGCACGAAGAGGACATCGCATCGCACGCGCGCCGTGTGGTTCGCCTTCGGGACGGACATATCGAGATTGATGAGAAAATCAACGGACGCAAGGTCTTTAAAAAAGTTCTTGTTGATAAAGACAGTAATTAGCGTTTTAACGCATGTTGACGGAAGAATGGGCAAACAAGTATGAAACGAATATTTTACGAAATCATTGAAGCCCTGAAAATAGCGGTACAGGCGATACGCGGAAACAAAGCCCGCGGCATCCTAACAACCCTGGGCATCGTGATCGGGATTACCGCCGTATCCACAACCATGACCGTCATGGTCGGCATGCGTAATTCTTTCCAGTCCCAGTTGTCGGCGCTCGGCACCGATGTGCTTTATGTTTCACGGTTCCCGTGGATTCAGACCGATGACTGGTGGAAATACCGTAACCGGCCTCAGATCACGCTTGAGGAAAATGAAAAGCTGGAACGCGCTCTGAACGGGAAAATAGCCGCCATCAATCCGTCGGTCGCTACTTTCCGCAATATCAAACATGAATCCACAACGCTCGAGGATGTAACCATCCGCGGAACGACGGAAAATGAACTGAAAACCTCATCGGCGCTGCCGGAACTTGGCCGTTTCATATCCATGAGCGATGTTGATCATTCAAGGTTTATCTGTGTCATCGGGTATGAAGTATGGCAGAAATTTTTCAAGCAATCGGACCCGATCGGGAAAAAACTCCGTATCGGCGCGTATAATTACAAGATTGTCGGCGTTCTGGAAAAGCAGGGCAAATTCCTGGGCGGACTCGGCGGTCCTAACATGGACATACAGGTCGCAATTCCCATATCGACGTTCCTGAAAGCCTACGGCAAACAGAGAGGATTGTCACTTGCCGTAAAAACCATCAATTATGAAGCGATGGATGATACACAGGAGGAAATTATCGGCGCGATGAGAAAGATACGCAAATTGTCGCCCTCCACACCGGATAATTTCACGATTAATAAACAGGATACCTTCACGAAATTTTATGACAGCATTATGGGCGTCGTAGGGATCATTGGTATACTGATAACGGGCATATCTTTGTTTGTCGGAGGTATCGGCGTGATGAATATCATGTTTGTATCGGTAACGGAGCGCACCAAAGAAATCGGAGTTCGTAAGGCAATCGGCGCCAAACGGAGGACGATACTGATTCAGTTTTTGTTTGAAGCCTCAATGATCTGTCTGATCGGCTGTGCGATAGCCCTCGTCATTTCCTTCGGATTGAGCTGGATTATTGATCAGTTTTTTACCGCTTCGCTATCGGCGGGAATCATTTCATTCGCTATTATCATTTCGATTATTGTCGGCGTTCTTTCGGGTTTTTTACCGGCGCTCAAGGCGTCCCGGCTTGATCCGATTGACGCTTTACGGTATGAATAATTTTTTTATCGGGAACAGATCATGAGAATTGATTTAAGTGAAAATATAAGCATGGCGCTGAACGCCGTTGTCGCGAATAAACTGAGATCGTTTCTTACACTGATCGGAATCATAGCGGGTGTGGCCTCCATCATTGCCGTCATGACGAGCATTCAGATCCTGAGAACGAAAATGGAAAACGACATGAGCCAGCTCGGTTCGAGCACATTCCAGGTTCAGAAATGGCCGGCGATGGGCGGCGGCGGTCAGAACTGGAGGAAGATCATGCGCCGTAAACCCCTGACCATTGAACAGGCAAATCTGATCCGTGAAAGAGCGAAAGGGGCCGATTTAGTCGGCGCCGAATTATGGGAACAACCCGCTGTTCTGGCGCATGGTGAACTTAAAACCAATCCGAATGTCAGTCTTGCAGGGGGTACGCCGGAATTTCAGTACAATAACAATCAATTAGTCGGTTACGGACGGTTCATCAATGAAGAAGACGTTAAGGTCGGACGAAACGTGATCGTACTCGGGGCTAAAATCGTAAACAAAATTTTTCCATTCAAAGATCCGATCGATGAAGTCGTCAAAATCAATGGTCAGAAATATACGGTCATCGGTGTGTTTGAAGAACTCGGCGAAACCATGTTCGGATCGGGAGATAATATCGCGTGCATTCCTATTACGGCTTTTGTCAGCCAGTTCGGCCTTAAAGACAACCGCGGATTTGATCGCTCCGTCAACATTACCGTCAAGGCCAAAGAAGGCTTTTTGATGGATGACGTAATGGAGGAAGTCCGCGGGATCTTGCGTATCGCCCGGAACGTCAAACCCCTTGACGAGGACGATTTCGACATTTATTCCAATGACAGCGTCATCAAGGCTTTCGGGGATATGACAGCGGTGATACGGCTCGTCGCGATCGCCATGGGCGCCATTGCCCTGATCGTCGCGGGAATCGGAATCATGAACATTATGCTTGTATCCGTTACGGAACGGACGAAAGAAATCGGAATACGGAAATCCATCGGCGCCAAACGGAAAGACATCATGATTCAATTCCTGACGGAAGCGATTATTCTTTGCCAAATCGGGGGGTTTATCGGGATAGGCGTCGGCATCGGACTTGGGAATATTGTCAGTTTGCTGATGAGCGTCACCGTTACAGTTCCGTGGGATTGGGTTTTAATCGGTTTGTTTTTCTGCAGTCTTATAGGCATCGTTTTCGGTTTGTGGCCCGCGGCAAAAGCGGCGAAACTGGATCCGATCGAGTCCCTGCGGTTTGAGTAACTCCGCATTATATAAATAAAATCTGACTGATAAGCCCTCAAATCGTATAATCAGATTTGAGAAATAATATTCAGATTTACCTTGACTTTAAGAGGCTAAATTGATATTATTTTTTAAAATAGGGTTGTTCGATGGACTTTAATATATTCGGAGGAAATATGTATTCCAAATTGTTACGTATTTTATCAGTCGTTCTGATTTTCATTTTGTCCGGCAGTCCGGCCTTTTCTCAATTAGGGCATGGGTTAGCGACCGGAAAATTCGGTACTTTCAATACGTATTCGGCTTATTCCACGGAACCCGGATTTTTATCTTTGTATAATCAGGGCCGGGTATATGGTATAGCGGGTAAGAGCGGATATACTCTGTCTTCGGTGCGCGGTGTTAACCTGTGGCACGCATCAAACCGATTGACTTTCAATTTCGGCTTTATGCACCATTTTGACGCCTTCGTGTCCCTGATTACCTATCAGGACCTGAACATCCGGACTGTAAGGGATACGCGGAACCGGATTTTCGGAGATATATATACAACGTTACGTGCCGCATCCTTTGATTTTGCAAACGGAAAAGTCAGTACAGGCGCATCATTTACTTTTAAGATTCCTACTGGGAAATATTTCAATATCCCATGGGAAGTATATCGCAGCGAATCATTCGAATTCGGTTTGCTGACCATGGCCAGTTTATACGGAAATCCTTATTATAAGGATCAGTCGTATATTCTCAATGTGAATCTCGGTTTCTGGAATCACAATGATAACGGAAACTGGATCATTCCTACGAAGATCGGTGAAAAAAGCGATGTCAATGCCATGCATTTTCAGTATGGTCTCGGTTTCAGCTATCCGATCAGCCAGGTGGCTCTGATGCTGGATGTGCACGGAATCGGTTTTATTAAAGAACCGGTTAAAACGGTTTACAGCCGCGAGTCGTTTACTTATATCACACCCGGATTGAAATACAATCTGCGTTCATGGATTAATATTGGAACTTATGTCGATATTTTAGTATCGGGAACCAAGGACAAGACAAGTTATATTGATGGATCATTACAGCCTCCCGGAGTGCCGAATAACAATAAAACGTTAGCCAATTATTCGACCTGGAGGTTCGGAGTGAATATGGGAATCAATATCCTTCCGATCAACTTCGCATCAGGGCCGACTGAAACGAAACGCCGCCGGCTTCTTCAGCAGCTGCTCGATGAAGACAAGGGAGCCCAGAAAGCCTCCCATCAGCTCGAGAAACTTAAAGATGTCCGCATGAAAGCGGAAAAAGAACTTGAAAAAATCAGAAAAGAACTTGAGTCTGATGAAGAGAAATAGTCTATCCTGATCATCGCAAAATTAAATCCCTTTTGGTAAGAAAGGGATTTTTTTTTGATAAATAATACTTTGAAATCAGGTTTTTTTTCAATAGAATATGCGGCTTTTTTATGCTATGACCAGGAAATGCTTATGACAGAGATCAGTGAAATCAATTCGAAAATGGATGTTATGATTCAAAGAACCGCCGATATGCAGAGGTTTCTTTGACGTCGATCACCGTGAAAAAAAAATCCGGGAGCTTGAAGCGGTAACCGCCGCCCCGGATTTCTGGCAGGATAATCTGAAAGCCCAGAAAATCATGCAGGATCTTTCTGCGGAAAAAACATGGGTCGATTCATGGCGGCAGCTTCACCGCGAAATATCCGATCTGAAACTGCTTGCGGAAATGGCCATCGAGGAAAACGATGAGACGGCATTGGGTGCCGTTTTCAATGACCTCAAAGAATTTGAAATGAATCTGACCCGGCTGGAACTGAAGGCGTTGTTCACAAACCCGGAAGATAAAAAAACGGCCATTCTGACGATCCATCCGGGCGCGGGCGGAACCGAGTCCCAGGACTGGGCGGAAATGCTGATGCGCATGTACCAGCGCTGGTCGGTCAGTCAGGGGTATCGGTGCGAGATTCTCGACATTCTCGACGGGGAAGGCGCCGGAATTAAAAGCGTGACTATGGAAATATCCGGCGAATATGCTTACGGATTCCTGAAATGCGAAAGCGGCGTTCACCGGCTCGTTCGCATATCCCCGTTTGATTCCAACGCACGACGTCATACTTCGTTTGCTTCCGTTTTTGCCATTCCCGAAATGGATGAGACCGACGCGAAAATCGAAGTAGCTCCCGGTGATATCAGGCTTGACACGTTCCGGTCCGGGGGCAAAGGCGGCCAGAACGTCAATAAAGTCGAGACTGCGGTCCGGCTGACGCATATCCCAACGGGAATTGTAGTCGCCTGCCAGAGCGAACGTTCGCAGTTCAAGAACCGGGAAATCGCGATGAAACTTCTTATTTCCAAATTATACCAGCTTCAGAAAAAGGCCGAACGTGAACGGCTCGATAAAATCGAAAGCGCTAAGACGGATATCGCCTGGGGAAACCAGATCCGCTCCTATGTTTTTCATCCCTATAACCTCGTCAAGGACCACCGCACGGATACCGAAACCAGCAATGTACAGGCGGTGATGGGCGGCGATATCGATCTGTTCATCCAGGCCTGCCTGAAAAACAAAACCGTCCAGTAAACAGTGATTAGCCATGATCCGACTTAAAGCCATTCTGTCCGGCCAATTCAGGGAAAGCCTCCGGAAACTTGAATTTCCAGTACCGGATGAAATTCAGTTTACACGTAATAAAGACAGCCGCATGGGTGACCTTTCGACGAACCTTGCCATGATGCTTTCCAAGGGACTCAAGAAAAATCCCCGTGAAATCGCACAGCAGATCATATCGGAGCTGGTTCCCGATCCGGAACTGACCACGAAAATGGTTGCATCCGCCAACGGATTCATTAATGTATTTATTCAACCGGGTTATTTACGGCAGGTGATCAGATCGGTATATGAATTCCCGGAATCGTACGGTGGCCACAAGTGCGGCAACGGACAAAAAGTCAATGTGGAGTTTGTCAGCGCAAACCCGACCGGTCCCCTGAGTTTAGGACACGGGAGGCAGGCGGTTCTGGGCGACGTCATCAGCCGGCTGCTTGAAAACGCAGGCTATGATGTGGTCCGGGAATATTATTTTAATAATGCCGGATTTCAGATGAAACGTCTTGGCGAATCGGTGAGGCTTCGCTATCTTGAAAAAATGGGCGAATCCGTTGATTTCCCGGACGGGTTGTATGAAGGAAGTTATATTCAGGATATCGCGGACCTAATGGCGGCGAAATACGGCTCGCAGTGGAAAGACAATCCCTCCGCGGATTTCCGGAAATTCGCGGAATCGGTTTTATTCGAGAATATCCGGAAAGACCTGAACACGATCCGTCTTGCTTTCGATGTATATTACAATGAGGATTCCTTATACACGGACGGGCGGATTGATGCGCTTGTGGCTGAATTCCGGAAACGGGGCCTGGTCTATGAAAAGGAAGGGGCTCTGTGGCTGAAAACCGCCGAGTTCGATTATGATGCCGGCCAGCAGCCCGAGACCGACAAAGTCATCGTAAAAGCAACCGGCGAGCCGACTTACAGGCTACCTGACATCGCGTACCACATCACGAAATTTGAACGCGGATTTGACCGGATCATCGATATTTTCGGGGCGGATCATATCGCGCAGTACCCGGATGTGATCGCGGCGCTGAAAAAACTCGGATATGATACCTCGAAAATGCATGTACTGATCCACCAGTTCGTAACGCTCGTCAAAGAGGGTGAGATTCTGAAAATGTCCAAACGGAAAGCCAATTTTGTCACAGTTGCGGAACTGGCTGAAACCCTGGGAGTGGACGTTTTCCGGTATTTCCTGGTCATGCGCAGCCATCATTCACATCTGAATTTTGATATGGAGTTAGCCGTCAGCCAGACCATGGAAAATCCCGTTTACTACGTCCAGAACGCTCATGCAAGAATTTGCTCGATCGAGAAAAAGGCGCATGAAAAGGGATTTGATCCTGAATCCGTGATTCCCGATGCCGATCTTTCAAAATTGACCGCGGATGAGGAAACACGCATCATCAGCAAAATATGCGATTATCCAGAACTGACCCTGAGGCTTTCACAATCACTGGAGGCGCACCCGCTGACGACTTATCTGGAGGAACTGGCCGGACTTTATCATCATTACCAGACCGCAGGAAAAAAGGATCAGTCTCTCCGGGTCGTTACGAAAGACCGGGAACTTACGGCCGCCAGGCTGGCCCTTTGCCGCGCTACAAGGGTTGTGCTTTCGCACGGACTCGGCCTTTTGGGAGTCACCGCGCCCGGGTTCATGTCGAAATTGGAACAGGATGAGGATTAACCGGAATGTCCTTTATATTGACTTTCGGGGAAGTGTTTTTTATATTTAACAGCGTGAACTTATTTACGGGAGATGGTGTTTGAGCATTTTAGTTGTCGGTTCGGTGGCCCTGGATTCGGTCGAGACCCCGTTCGGGAAAGTGGATGAGGCCGTAGGCGGTTCCGCCACTTTTTTCAGCGCATCGGCCAGTTATTTTTCGCCGGTGAATCTTGTCGGAGTCGTAGGCGGTGATTATCCCATGTCCGAAATTGAATTTTTAAAGACCCGAGGCGTGGATTTTACCGGGCTTCAGGTCGCGGAAGGACTTACGTTCCGTTGGGCCGGGAAGTATAATTTTGATTTTAACGAGCGGGAAACCATATACACCCACCTGAACGTTTTTTCATCTTTCAGGCCGGTCATTCCGGAATCCTATAAGAATTCTGATTTTGTTTTTCTCGGAAATATCGCTCCGGAACTCCAGTTGAGCGTACTGGATCAGGTTCAAAAACCGAGATCGGTCATTCTGGATACGATGAATTTCTGGATTACGGGAAGTCCCGGCCCGCTTAAAGAGGTTCTGAAACGTGTCCATATTTTCATGCTGAACGATTCGGAAGCCCGCCTGCTCACCGGACATGCCAATCTGGTCAAAGCGGCGAAATCCATTTTTCAGATGGGTCCCGAAATTATCGTGATCAAGAAAGGGGAACACGGAGCGGCGCTGATGACCCGGCAATCCTCGTTCTTCATCCCCGCCTATCCGCTGGAGAACGTGTGTGATCCGACGGGAGCCGGTGACACTTTTGCGGGCGGATTTGTCGGTTTTCTGGCGAAAACAGGCGATCTTTCGGAACCCGGGCTGCGGAAGGCCGTCGTGTACGGAAGCGCGATGGCATCGTTCTGTGTCGAGGATTTCAGCATCCGCGCGCTGAAAACGCTGACCCCGGAACGGATCGGGCAGCGCGTGAAAGGTTTCAAAACGATCAGCGAATTTGATATTTAATTTTTTACCGTCCGAAGGTGTATGATGAAACTTGGCGATGTACTGACCGAATCCCTGATCCGGATTCCGCTGCAAAAGACCGATAAGACGGAGATCATCGGCGAACTGATTGATCTGCTCGAACCCACCGGTAAGCTTCACGACAAATCGGCGGTTCAGACAGCCGTGCTGGACCGGGAAAAAATCATGAGTACGGGGATCGGAAATTCAGTCGCGATTCCCCACGGAAAATCTCCGGAGGCTCTGGAATTGATCGTATCCATGGGAGTGACCGCCCGGGATGTCGATTTCGAGTCGCTGGACGGCAAGCCGGTGAGGATCATATTCATGCTGGTAGGTCCGGAAAAACCGGCGAGTCTTCACATCAAAATGCTTTCCCGGATCTCACGGCTATGCAACCAGCCCGCGTTCAGGAAAAAAATCATCGATTCTGCCTCCCCGGCCGACATCCTGAACATCATCCGTGAGGAGGAAAAATCAATCGAGGTCTGACGCCGGAAGAACGATCCTGGGATGTTTCTTATCCGGCCTGTAAAACAGCAGCGTCCGCCCGGTTTTCCGGATGAACACGCTTTCGCTTTCTTCTGCGATGCGGTTCGCCATGTCGTCCGGATCATCCGGGCAGTTATCCAGGACCTTTATTTTAAGAAGTTCATGGGTATTGAACGCGTTCCGAACCGAAAAAAAAGTATTGTCGGTCAGTCCGTTTTTCCCTACGGACAAGGTCGGTTTGATGGAATTGGCAAGCGATTGCAGGATTTTTTTCTGTTTGGCGGTCAAAGGTTTCAATTTATTTTCCGTTGATAATGAAAGGTAAACAAAACTTCCGCATAATACTATTACGGGCCCAAAAAGTCAACACACAAAACATAAACGGTATTTTTTCAACGGAAATTTCTTTCAATCCGGCGTTCTGATAAAATCCTTGCATTTGACTTGACTGTAAAATATATTCGGCAACTTAATGATCACTTTTCAGGAGACGCAAATTCCTTGGCAGAAAAGAAAAAAACCAAATCATCGGCTGTAAAAAAAACGACCCCCGGGAAAAAAACGGGAACGGGTGCGAAAAACATAACTAAAAAATCCGGTGTAAAGACCTCGACGACCGCTGGTCCGAGGAAAAAAACCGTCAAAAAGGCATCCACGGTAAAAACCTTAAGGAAGGCCGGAACGGGAAAACGAGTGCCGGCCGGCACGCGCAAGACGGTAAAAAAATCGGCGAAGGATCAGAAAGAAACGCGGGTCAGGAAAACGAAAGCCCTGCTTGAATCCGTCACGGCGGTACAGCCCGAAATCAAATCCTTCAAATCCGCGCAGCCGGTCCTTTCTCCTGAAAAAGAGGCGGCTTACGGGCTCGCGCAGCGCGTAGCTCAGCTGATGCTCGAGAAAAAAGCCGAACGGGTCAGTATTCTTGACGTGGGTAAACTGACGGGCGTCATGGATTATTTTGTGATTGCGACCGGTATGGCGGATGTGCATATCAAAGCGATCGCCGATCATGTCATTGATGAACTCTACAAAGACGGTGAGGCTCCGCATCATGTTGAGGGAACGGAAGCTTACCGGTGGGTGCTGATTGATTATATCGACGTCGTGGCGCACATCTTTGAGAATGAAACACGGTCGTTTTACGACCTTGAGCGGCTATGGGGCGACGCTGAGGTTATACCTGTTGAAGACCGCGGATAGAAATTTGAGACTTGCAAAATCAGAAAAAAAAGTTATATTTAGGTTCATTGGGCATTTAGCTCAGCTGGTTTAGAGCGTTCGCTTCACACGCGAGAGGTCACCGGTTCGAATCCAGTAATGCCCACTAAATTTAAATTTCCCTCTAAAAGAGCTATAAGCTCATTATTTCCATTGGTTCGAAATGATTTATTTTTGTAAACAAGTTTTTCCGGAAATAATGAACCAATAATCCTCTTCTTTTGCCTTCCGGTAGCTTTCTCATAGAAGCAATCCAGATTGGATAAAAGATTTATACCGAAATCCAAACTCTTTGATATATCCGTGTCAAATTTTTCCATTTCAAGTAATTGCGCTTTGAATGAGCTGATATCGTTAAGGATCCGGTCTCTGTTGATTTTATACCTATCCGGGGCAATTACGTTCTCAATGAGCTTTTCATCGAGATTGTCCAGTTTTTGCTGATATTCGGTTATTTTCTTTTTTAGTTCTTTTTTGTTCTCTCCCGCAAAATCTGTGTTTTCCTTTATGGTGTCTCTGACAATCAATTCATAAGCTTTTAACACTTCTGCTGCGGGCTTTATAGATCGCAGATAGTGCAGGAAGCCGTTATGAGCCTCATCGGCCCTGAACCGCTCCTTACAAGGCACGATACAGTGATAATAAGAATAATATCCGCCATTACCTTTTGAGGAACTACCGGTCAGATCGTGATGGCATTGATGACAGACCAAATGGCCTCTTAGAGGAAATTGCTCCTGGAGCAAATTATCTTTAATGTAATATTTTCGTTTTCTACCATTTATTATATCCTGAACCTTATAAAAGGTAAATTCATCAACAATTGGTTGATGAAGACCTTGAACGATTTTATCCGGTATGGCATCGTGTCCTTTGACCAAAACTTTGCCAATATAAATTATGTTTGACAATAAGCTTCTGAAAGCTATCCTTGATATGCGAATTTTCTTTTCTTTGCTGATGATCCGATAAAATTCCTCTACCGTGTATTGACCGTTTGAAAATTCCATAAATATGCTTTTAACGATATCGGCCTTATCATTAGGCTCTATAAACGATTTACCATTTGATGTTCGGGCATTTTGATAACCCAGGGGCGCTCTGCCGACATATCGGCCTTCGCTTTTAGCGCCCCGCATCCCATCCTTTACACGCTGGGAAAGAATGGCATTGTAATATTCCGGTATGGCCATATCGATCACAAACGACAGAAGAACATGGGGAGAACTAAAATCATACCAACGGTCAATCGCATTGATTTCAATCCCGCGCTCACGAAATTCAAATATATTATTTATAGCTTCCCTCATATTGCGGGCCAGACGGTCCCATACCAAAACCAAAATTCCATCAACCTGTTTATTTTTCCTGATGAATTCCTCCAGCGCCTTCCATTCAGGCCGGTCAAAGGTTTTACCGGAAAAATCCTCTTTAAATATTTTTTCGATAGTAAGATTTTTCTTGGCGCAAAAATCCGTTAGCCTGGTTTCCTGGTAGGTGAGACTCGTTCCTAAACGTGCCTGTTCATCGGTGGATACTCTGCAATATAAAACCACATTTTTCATAAAAGGCCCCTATTATTTTGGATCGGGTGGTTTCAACAAAAAGGATCGGTATGGATTAAAAGTATTATCCAGTATTTCTCTTAAAATGCTCCGGACTACTGCTGAAACGGATTTACCATAATTTTTTGCACAAGATCTCAATTTATTATAGGTGTAGTCGTCCACAACAAAGGATAGGATCGCATGGTCAGCTCTTTCATCACATTCATCTAAATCGCCATTTCCTTCACCTTTGGGATATTTACCTTCAAGGTATTCTTTTATCAATTGGCGCAAATAGGAACTCATATCCTCAGACTGGTTTTTTGTAATAATATGGTAAAGTATTCCCTCAACTGCAAATGCAATTGTTCTTCGGTAATTTAATCGGTAATCTTTCTTGTACGGCATAAAAAACTCCATAAAATATATTTGAATTATATGCTAATTCGCATGATTTATATCATTTCTTGATAACCTTTATGCGTGTCTTACATATCGTTTATGTCAGGTAAATCCAGTATATTTTAATTCAGATGCCATTTTTCAGTGCTTTCTATGGTTAATTCACGCAATTCAACTGGTTTAGTTTTTTGATTATCATGCTCAAAAGTAGCATTCTTTCGAATTTCACATTCAATTTTTGCCAGGCAGATCATAGTGTTATAAAGGCATTCAACTTCATCGTCGGAATACTTTCTTATACCGGTGTTTAAAAATTCCTTTATTTTATAAATGCTGATCATAATTCTTATTCGATCAAAACAATATCTCTAATTCCTTTATTAATTTTTTCAATAATTTCTCGCTGTCACACCGTCATAGCGTCATAGATAAACTATATCCTTTAAGAATTCTAAATATTTTGCTGTCCTGTCTTTTTGTGCTTTGTAAATCATTTATTTTCATAATAATGACGGTATGACACCAATTGTACATAATAAAGTCAAAATCATGTTTTCCAGTTTGTCGGAAAATATTTTTATTGTAATGACAGTGAACATCTATTTGATACTTTGAATTCATGCTATTCCTTGATTCAATACAGTGGCTTATCGTTTAAATTGCTTTTAATTTCATCCTTTATTTTAATCCCATTTTCTTTTCTTCCATTTGTGTCTTTTTTTCCTTCTGTAATTATACCAAAATAGGATTGTCGTAATTTTTTGAAGAAATTAGAATTATCTAAGCGGTATTGATTTCTTTTATTTTCTTTCGTAAACCATATGTTGTAAAAATAATATATTTCCGCATTATAGGTTATAGCGTCAGGATCTAGTTCACAATATTCTTCAACAAAGAGCATCACCTGATTAGAGAGTATCCGGTAATCGTGTGCCCATTTTTCACAATTGGTAGGCTTAGGTAAAAAACAACCGGTTCCTTGTTCTAACAGCGTTTTGTATCCTTCAAGCGCCCAGTTAAATATACCTGATAATTCTGTTTTGAACTCATGAGTATGTTCGAACCATTTAATAGCGGATGCATGATCAATTTTTTTATTCCATTCGAATAAAATTAATCTTCTGAAAAGTGCCCCGCTGGCATCATTCATCTGCGGAAAATTATTACTGAGAATTAGAATTTTAGCTTTATTGCGATAATCGATTTCTTCCTTAAATTTCCTATTAATCCCTATAGTGTCAAAACTGGTGAGTTCTTTGAGCACAGATTCAGTGGAAACCTCAAGACGTGATTCATCTAATTCGTTTATGATTATCAACTTTTTGCCAATTATTTTCTGAAGAAAAAATCCGCTCCTGACATTTAGAAGGCTTAAAGTGGTTGTGTTTTGCTCTCCGATCAATTTTGTGATTAGTTTTCCCAGGGTGCTTTTACCGGTACCGGTGGTGCCGATTATATGACAATAGGAATGAAAATCGTTGCGGTCAGATAATATATAGGCTATTATTTTTTGTAAATACTCAATCAGTTCAGTCTTGCCATCCATAACATAATCCATAAATTCCATAAATATAGGACATGAGGCATTGGGATCATAAATGACCGGATATTGATAAAAGGAATTAAATTGCGGATGATGCGGATAAAGCTTACCGGTTCGGACATTCAGCATTCCATTTTTAACATTGAGAAAATGATGATAACTTGCATAAGCTTCTCTTGTATCCTCTGAAAGCTCTTTAACAACATCTTCAAGATTTTTCCTTACCAAATCAACGGTTTTGGGATCCGATTTTGGCGGTTTATGCGCCCTGATAAAGTCTCTAATTCTGTTGTTGATGTTATGATTGTTAACTATGGACCAATAACCTTTTGAATGCTTATAGACATAAAAACAAGAATCTTTATACCGCATATTTATGATTGATTGTAAGTAATCGGCAATGTCCGGGAAATTAAAATTGTTCGCGTTTATCTTTTCTTTTATTGTTTCCAGTTGTGCTTTAGCTGAGCGAGCTTTTCCATCGGGAACATAATCAAAGAACAGCATTTGATTTACATCATAAACATGTTCGCCAATTGGATCGTGCTTTATTTTAATGTTATGCTGATTTTCATTAATAAAGGATTCAGCGATTTCAGCGTTCTTGCCTGGACAACATATATGAGGTACATAATCTGTAATTTGGCGTACAAATGATGGATCCCATTGATCCGGCACTGCAATGGCCATCCGTTCTTGCTGTGTGATGATCATTGCGTCAATCTCATTGTCGCATATATAAACAGGATCTTTATCACCAAGGCTCTTCAGTGCCTGGTAATCAATTAAAATACTGTTAGTATTGATGACAAGGCCCTTAAACTGTTTCTGTAAAGGGATAAATTTCTTTTTGTAATCAACGTCCTGTTCCGGATTTACTTCATGCCATTCATTGCAGAACATACCGCGTAAATAAACTGTATTATTGTTTTGATCAAAATAAGGAATGATAATGCGATGTTTATAAAAAACAAATTTACCCAATTGGTCTAGAATGCCACTTGCCATTAAAACGCTTTCACCATATGTACCGATCAAGTGATCTATCAGAGTCTGATAATCAAGTATGTACCCTAACTTGAAATAACGGATGATTTCATCATGGATACCTATTGAATTCAAGTATTCTTTAACCGGCTCCGGAATTGAGCCGGATAAACGAACGTCTTCGTATATTTTACACCAGTCTTGCTCGAAATGCACAGGTCGGGTGGTTTCCGAATGTGGGACAATATTGTCTTTGTGGAAATTATCGTTAATATGATAGATTCTCTTGAGTTCTTTTAGCGCTGCATCCAAATCATAGCCTCTTTTTTCTTTATGAAATTCCGCATGAAAATGTATGACATTGCCGGTCCACCTGCAAACAGGGCAAACAGCTCGATTTTTTTCTATTTCCATAGTCGCTGGTGGCGGATCCAGCCTGGACTCTGAATTGTAAAAATCTCTGTGACAATTAAAGCATACGATTTTGTTCTTTTCAAATATTAAACCAAGGCGTTTGGCTTCGTTTTTAATGGGAATTTTATTGATTATATTATTGTGTTTCATTTTTCAATTGTTCCTTTTTTATATTGATCCATTTAGCATGCATTTAATCATTCTTTGAAACAAAACTAATAATTTCTACAAACAATATAATGTCCTACCAGGCGTGCGTCAATGCGGCAAATAAAGGTACAAATATATGGATTACAGGTAAAAATAAGGTATAAATAAGGTAAATATAAGGTATATAATAAAATATTATCAATATTTTATAATGAATACAATACTACAAAATCATTAATAACAATAATTAACGATACAATAAAATGGATTGGAATCTGAAGTTAAATATTTTCCCTATTTTGAGGGAAAGATAATAAAATTCAAGACTTTTTCAGTAGTTTTTTAAAGAATTTCACCAAATCATCAATGTCGTGGCTCTCTTCCTCTAAAATTTCGTCTTCACTTTTTCCTTTATTTGAATTGTGAATTTTATTGTCATATGCTTTATAAAGCCTTTTGGCAGTGATTTCTTCGCCTTTTTTTATGTAATGAAATCCTTCAAACCAACGATAGACAACGAATTGATTTTTAGTTTTAAATATCTCCATTTTCATCAATTTTCTAAGCGCTAAGGCTATTTTCCATATAAAAAAACGTGCAATGAATACATTACTCTCATCATCTGGTATAACTTTTGACTTCTGAAGAAATATAATATAATCTTCCCAGAAATGGATGGTTATATTTTCAAAAGCTAACTTGCTTTGTACAAAGTTAGAGGACATAGCAAAACACGCAAACCATCGTACAACATCAGGTTCGGTTGCTTTCTTGTCAATATCCAATTTTATTGATTTTATTTTTTTATAAATATATTTATTTTGTTTGTGATTCAGTGACTCTATAAGTATCGGTACGAGTTTTTTAAGGAAAAATGTAAACAAGTTATTATAAGAATCTCTGAATTCTTCCTTGATTGAGTATTCGTTAAAGTATACCGGTTTATTTCCCAGCTTTTTTAAATATTTATCACATAAGGATTTGTATTCCTCACAATCTCTATCAAATATTTTTGGATCCTCTACTATTTCTGATATGGCTTCTAAAAAAGTCTCATTTTCTATACCCCTCTCATTTAATTGCTTATATGGAAATTTAAAGCCCATAGGTATTCACTAAAAAAACAGATTACTAATTCTTTATAAGATTAAAAAAAATATTAGCATATATCAATAATAAATTTTAACCGATTCACAAAATTATTTGCTTTAAGGTTAAGATCGTCTTAAATTATTCGACAAAGAATCATTTAGTTCTCTCCAGGGATTTTTATAATTTAATCGACGTATCTCATGACTCCTGAACAACTTTCCGAACTCGAAAAACGGCTGTGGGACGCCGCAGATCAGTTGCGCGCTAACAGCGACCTGAAATCGTCCGAATATTCCATACCGGTGCTGGGCCTGATATTCTTGCGCTACGCGGACTTTAAGTTCGCTCATGCGGAAAAGGAACTGGCAACATCGGCGACGGGACGGCGCAAGATTAGCAAAACCGATTACCAGGCGCGGGGCGTTCTGTATGTGCCCGAAGATGCGCGGTACAGTAAATTGCTCAGCCAGCCGGAAGGCGCGGACATCGGCAAGAAGATCAATGAGGCGATGAAAGCGATCGCGCGGGAGAATGAATCCCTCGCGGGCGTATTACCCACGACATACACGCGATTTGATAACGCATTACTGATTTCACTGCTGAAAACGTTTTCGGAAATCCCGATGGACATCGAAGGTGACGTATTCGGCAAGATTTACGAATACTTCCTCGGCGAGTTCGCCATGAGCGAGGGCCAGAAGGGCGGTGAATTCTTTACTCCGACCTCCATGGTAAAACTGATCGTGGAAATTATAGAACCGTATCATGGGCTGATACTTGATCCGGCGAACGGGTCAGGAGGTATGTTCGTGCAGAGCGCGGGATTCGTGAAGCGGCATAAGAAAAACCCCGGCGATGAGATTTCGATTTACGGGCAGGAAAAGACGCTGGAGACCGTGAAGCTTTGCCAGATGAACCTCGCGGTGCATGGCCTGCAGGGCGATATCCGGCAGGCGATCACGTATTACGAGGATCTATTCGACGCGGCGGGCAAGTTCGACTTCGTGATGGCCAATCCGCCGTTTAACGTGAACGGCGTGGATAAGGAAAAGATCAAAGATCAGAAAAAGCGGTTCCCGTTTGGTATGCCGAAGGTGGACAACGCGAATTATCTCTGGATACAGCTTTTTTACTCTTCGCTGAATAAAAACGGCCGCGCGGGATTTGTGATGGCCAACAGCGCCGGTGACGCGAGGGGATCTGAACTTGAGATTCGCCGGCAGATGATTGAGGCGGGGCATGTGGATGTGGTGATTTCCATCGGATCGAATTTCTTCTACACGGTGACCCTGCCGTGCACGCTGTGGTTTCTGGATAAAAGCAAGACCAAGACCAACCGCAAGGACAAGGTGCTGTTCATTGACGCGAGGAACATATTCCGGCAGATTGACCGCGCGCACAGGGATTTCACGGACGAGCAGATTGATTTTATAGCGGGGATTGTGCGTTTATTCAGGGACGAATCCCTAGCCGCGGATTTTAATCCGCGCTTGAAGAACGATTTCCCGAAAATGAAATACCGCGACATTCCCGGCCTGTGCAAAGCCGCGAAACTGAAGGAAATAGAATCTCACGGCTGGAGCCTCAATCCCGGCCGGTATGTAGGTGTAACCGATAAGGAAGAAGATGATTACGATTTCAAGGAGCGGTTAACTGAACTGAACGATGAATTGGAAGGATTGAATAAAGAGGCCAGAGGGCTAGAGAAAGTCATTTCTTTGAACATTGAAAATATGCTAAAATAAATGATGAAAATAACGAAACAACTTGCAGATATTTGCGATCTAATTACTGATGGAAAACATGGTGATTGTAAAGACGAATTGAATTCTGGTTATTACTTCATCAGTGCAAAGGACGTTAAAGATGGAAAAATTGAATACAAAAATGCCCGCCAAATAACGGAAGATGATTTTTTAGATACCCACAAACGTACAAGATATGAGCCAGAGGATATTCTAATAACTAATAGTGGCACTATCGGAAGAATGGCATTTGCTACAAACCAACCGCAGACATTTCGAACTACTTTTCAAAAAAGTGTTGCTATTTTAAAGCCAAGGAAAGATTCGGTGTTTCCCAAGTGGTTGTATTATTCTATTCAAGAGAATATGACTAGAATAGCAGATTATGCTTCAGGCACTGCACAAAAAAATCTCCTTTTGAAAGATCTTCGCACAATTGAAATTGATATTCCAGAAATTGAACTCCAACGCCGCATCGCCTCAATCCTGTCCGCTTATGATGATCTGATAGAGAACAACACGCGGCGGATAAAGATATTAGAGGACATGGCGCGGCTGATCTACCGTGAATGGTTCGTGGAATTCCGCGCGCCCGGCGTGCGCCTGCGCAAAGCCACCCCCGAAGAAAAAAAAGTCACCGGGAAAGATATGTTCCCGGAGGGGTGGGAGGTGAGTGAACTTAGTAAATGGATAAAGCTTGATAAAGGATTATCCTATAACGGTAAGGGTCTAACCGAAGATGGTATTCCTATGGTTAATTTGAAAAACTTTATTGTAGGGGGAGGGTTTCGTCGGGAAGGTACAAAACCGTATTCTGGAGATTACAATTTAAATCATGTTATAAAGGAACATGATATAATTATCGCTAATACTGATTTAACTCAGGCTGGCAATGTTATCGGATCTCCTGCTTTGATACCAGGTAAGGTATTTTCAGGAGAATTAATATTCACACATCATCTTTACGCTGTAAGAATTATTAATGAACAAACAATGCCAAATTATTATCTTTATCATCTTTTACTGAGTGATGATTTTAAAAGTTTTGCAAAGTCATATGCATCAGGTACTACAGTATTGGGTCTTCCTCGAGAAGGTGTATTAAATTTTAAATTTGCAATGGCATCAGAACAAATTAAAAACGCATTTGAAGAACTAACAAAGCCAATATATCAATTTATTGATGTTCTTAACTCAGAAATTGATAATTTACGAATTACACGTGATATGTTATTGCCGAAGCTGATAAGCGGGGAGGTGGAGGTATGAGCCAGACTTATAACATATATTGCGATGAAAGCTGTCATTT
>CAYPIY010000016.1:0-34520 GCA_964410965.1 uncultured Bacteroidota bacterium
ATATAAACAAAGTAAGGTGTCAGTACAAGTGAATTTTGAAAAATCGAATCATAAATAACCGATCTCTTTCTTTGTTATCGTTTTTTTTCACGTATGTAGAAATCATGCAACATATACGAGGGATGTATGAGTGAAAAACCTGTTTAACATCAATATTTATAATATGCGTAAAAAAATCGTTTTCGGCACGTTAATTGTACAAAACGGTAATAAAAATTATTGACGAAATGCTTATATGAAAACTCAAAAATATAAATCCGCCAGAAAATCCGAAGAACCAGAGAAAAACAAGATACGAATGATTTTTTCATCGCACAAATGGATGTTGTTAGCATTTTTCATGGTATTATTCAGGGCCCCGCTGATGAAAGCCGTGCAGAAACAACTCATACCGCTCTGCGGGAGAATGTATAATGAACGTGTCTGCGGAAAAACGACTTCGGGTTCAGCCGGCCGTACATCGCCTATGATAGCTTCGGTACAAGGATCGTTTCGGCCGGAGGATGATTCCGGGGATGACGGATGCGGTGATGATGAAGGTTGTGAAACTGAAGATGATAATGAATACTACGGCACGGAATCTTCCGGGGACGGGTGTTCGGACGATGACGGGTGTTACGAAGACGAATCCGATGACACTTATTACTACAGTCAGTCTGATGAATCGGATGGTTGTTATTGTGATGGCGGAGCGGCAGTCAGCAGTAACGGAGGAGCGCCTCTTACGTTTTACAACGCAGAACTGGTCATAAAGGTCAATCTTAGCCAGCTAAACAAAATAAGTATAAAAATTACCGATATGTATGATTATCCAAAATCTGTGATACAGACCGAGGTGATTTTAAATTCAGGAAATTATATATATCGTTGGGACGGCCGTGAGAATAATATAATGATCCCTTACGGAGCTTATCGGGCTGTATTATGTATGAACGGGCCCGTCCTTTCATATACCTCAAAGTCATTCAGTTACAATTATGAACATGGTTTCGAGGTGAATGGAACGCAGAGCAATGTCATCGTATTTTCCTATTAAAACGGTTCTTTGTCCGGAAGAAAGATACCGTTCGCAAGAAATCTGAGATATTCTGACTATTCCGGGTTTTATAATCCCGCTTAAATCTAAAAAAATCCAAAAAAAACGAAAAATTTTTTTCTTGAGTTTGTACTTTCTGTTTATTATAATTATTGGCTTTATTAGCAGGCCCTTGTAACTCAGTTGGATAGAGTAGCAGTTTCCTAAACTGCAAGTCGCGCGTTCGAGTCGCGCCAAGGGTACAGCAAAGCCGTACATTACCTTTCGGGTAGGACGGCAATATTTGATAGTTTCAGTATTATAGGGCAAGACAACAGAATCAGTTACCGATTAGGAGTTTAAACAGGTATGGCGAATCCAAAGAAAAAATTAAGCCGCAAACAGCTTCATCATGATCCTTTGATGGAAAAAGTGACCGCTGTGACAGATTTTGCGCAGGAACACAGCAAAAGGATCGGGTATGTAGTCGGAGGGCTGGCGGTTCTGGCGATTATAATTTATTCCTACGTTACTTACCGGGACAACCAGAACACCGAGTCCATCAACAAACTAGTTCCGGCCGAACAGGTTTTTTTCGCGGGAGATTACAAGGAATCCATCCGTCGGCTTGAAAGCTATTGCGCGGAATGGGAAGGCACTGACGGAGGCGGTATCGGGACGTATTACCTGGCGACTTCGTATTTCAATACCGATCAGTTCGATTTCGCCAAACAGTATTATGAAGCCTATGTGGACCATTATTCCGATCATGAACACTTTACAGCATCTTCGATCGCCGGGATCGCAGCTTCCTGGGAAGGCCTGAACAATTACGAAGAAGCGATCAGCCAGTATGAACGCGTCATCAGCAAATATCCCGATTTTTACATGACACCGGATTACATGCTCAGTCTCGCCCGCTGTTATAAAATGATCCAGAAGCAGGATGAGGCAAAAAAAGTTTACGAGCAAATCACCAAAAAATACCCTGAAACCAACTATGCCCGAGACGCCAAGGCCGGCCTGGATGAATTAGGCTGATCCAAGATATGACACAAAACACGGATTATTAAATGACCCGTTTAATAATCCGTTTTTCTTTTTTACAATCCTACAGGTCATGCTTATGACATCCACACAGCAAAAAACCGAACTGATTGTCCGGGCCATTCTGATCCATAACGGGAACATCCTGATCAATTCCTGGCGCAACGGATACTCTTTTTTCCCGGGCGGAAAAGTAAAGCACGGGGAGGCCTTAAACGAAGCTCTTATGCGGGAAATCAAAGAAGAACTCGGCTTTTCCATCCGCTCCGCCCGGCTGATCTACCTGATCGAGAATTTTTTCATCCAGTCAGACAAATCGATTCATGAAATGGGATTTTATTATCTTGCCTCCTGCGACGAAAAGCTGTTCGGCGAACTGAGGGATCAGGTCAATCCGGATGACGACGATCTCCGTTTTGAAATGATTCCTCTCACCCGGATCGGAGAATATGACCTGCGGCCGTCGATCATCCGTGAGTCGCTGCTGAATGATTTTGAGAACCGGTTCCGGGAGGCTCCTTATCATCTGGTTTCGAAAAAGTCCTGACCGATTCGCTGTATCGCGTTTGTACTATCCTTATGTCCCATTCAACCCGTAACGACCGTCCTCTGCATATTTCTTTTTTGTGGCATCAGCACCAGCCCTATTACCGGACGAAAGATCCCCAAGGGAAAGTCATTTACCAGCTCCCGTGGGTGCGCCTTCATGCAGTGAAGGATTATTATGATATACCCGCACTGCTTCTGTCCTTTCCCGGCATCCGCCAGAACTTTAATCTGGTCCCGTCCCTGATCGCCCAGATTGAGGATTACGTGGATAACCGTGCCACGGACCATATCATCGAAATGACCCTGAAAGATCCAGCGGAAATGAACGAAAGCGAAAGGGAAAAAGTGCTGGACCTTTTTTTTATGGCCAATTATGAACGAATGATTGAACCGTACGATCGTTACAATCAGTTGTTAAGGAAAAAACTGACCGATACACCGCTTAGCCATGACGACATATCCGATCTTCAGGTCTGGTATAACCTGTGCTGGGTCGGGGAATCCTGGAAGGACAAACAGCCTTTCAGGGATTTGTATGCGAAAGGATCGGGATATACCGCCGAAGACAAAAAAAATCTTATTCACGGGCATTATGACATCATGTCCCGAGTACTGCCGCTGTACAGGACTCTTATGGAATCGGGTCAGATTGAATGTTCGGTTACTCCTTATTATCATCCGATCCTTCCTCTGCTTTGTGACAGTTCCGTGGCGGGAATCTGCGATCCGGAATGGATTGTGCCTGAAACTCAGTTTCGGCATCCTGAAGACGCAGAAATCCAGATTCGCCGGGCCATTGATTTTTTTGAGTCAAGGTTTCATCAGAAGCCACGGGGCATGTGGCCATCGGAAGGCAGTGTCTCCGAAGAAGCCTGCGCGCTGATCCGGGAGGGAGGCGTTGAATGGATCGCGACAGACGAGGGCATTCTTGATCATTCGGATACCGCTCATCCTGAAAAAAACCTTTTACATCCTCACCGGCTTGTAACCGGGAACGGCAGCCTATTGATGATCTTCCGCGACCACAGCCTTTCGGATGCCATCGGTTTTCAGTACTCGCGGATTGATCCGGTCGCCGCCGCGGATGATTTTCTGAAACGTATTGAGAACATCCGCCGGCAGATTCTCCTGAAAGGACGCGATCCTTCCGAATATCTTTTGCCGGTTATCCTGGACGGTGAAAATTGCTGGGAATTCTACGAGCAAAACGGTGTCCCTTTCCTGACAAGGCTTTATAGTCTTCTGACGGAAAGCAGCACGGTCAGGACTGTTACGGTCAGTGAATTTCTGAGATCGCGGCCTGCCGAATCCTTTCCCGTGATTTCACGGCTCCATCCCGGATCATGGATCAATCACAATTTCAGGATCTGGATCGGAGGCCATCCGGAGGAAAACACAGCGTGGACTTTGCTTAAAAAAACAAGGGACTGGCTGGCCGGCCAACCGGAACACCCGGAGATCGACAGGAATATTCTGCAGCAGGCCTGGGAAGAAATTTACACAGCCGAGGGGAGCGACTGGTTCTGGTGGTTCGGCAATGACCACTGGGCTCATAACAAATATCATTTTGATGAACTGTTCCGGTATCATCTCCGCAAGGTATATGAATTGCTGAATGCTCCCGTTCCTCCCGTACTTCATCAGCCCATTATGATAACCGGCATGGATACGCAGGCGATCCGATTGCCATCGGGACTGATCACACCGAAGCTCGACGGACGAATCAGCCATTTCTACGAATGGCGGCTTGCAGGGGTTTATGAAGCCAAGCGTGACAGCGATACCATGGCAATATCTGACGCATGGATTAACAGGATTTTTTTCGGTAACGATACAGACCGGTTTTATCTCCGGGTAGATTTCTTTGATGATAAAATTGATTTTTTCCGGAAGGACCCGGTCTACAGGCTGAAAGTCGAATTTACCGAACCGAGACCAGCGATTTGGTATTTCCCCGACAACCCTGAAGCCGATTCAGCGGGTTCTCTCCCTACCGCGGAATGGTTTTTTGACGAGGTTTTTGAAATGGCCGTAACCCTCAGAGATCTGCAGATTTCATCAGGGGATACCCTGGCGTTTTTTGTTTCCGTCATGGAAGGGGATTCCGAAATTGTCCGCAGGCCTTCCCGGAACCCGATCCGCATGGAAGTGCCGGATGACCAGTCGGACCGTTACCTGTGGTCGGTCTAAACAGTCAGATCACTTTTCCTCAGGTTCTTTCGGTTCATGAAAATTACGTTTTGATCCTTGAAAATTATGCGGCCGCACGTTATCTTTCTTTTGCCGATTATGGCGATAATCAATCCGGAGGTGCAATATGACCCAGACAGCCAAGCATCCGAAAATATACAGTCACTGGCAGATCGTTTTTCCGGAAATGGCGAATACTCACGGCGTAATGTTCGGTGGGAAACTGCTTACTATCATGGATATGCAGGCAGGAGTGGCCGGATCATTGTATTGCCAAAGCGCCATTTCGACGGTTTCTGTTGAAGCCGTTGATTTTCTGCATCCGGTGTTTATGGGTAACCGTCTGGAAACGGTTTCAAGGGTTGTATTTGTGAGCAAGACCTCCCTTGTGGTCAAGGTCACATGTTTTGCTGAAAACCATCTTACCGGCGACAGGCGGCACTGTGCGACGGCCTTTTTCAATATGGTATCCATCAACAAAGAAGGAAAACCGCAGACAGCCCCGACATTGCTTATTGAGACAGAAGAAGAAAGACAAGAAGCGGAAAAAGCCAGGCTAATCCGGGAAAAAGCCGTAGAGCGTAGAAAAGAATATAAATAAATTTCTTCAGACAGATATGCCAGACTTTTTCAGCAAATATAATCTATCACCGGCTCTGGCTTTTTCAGGACAGGGAAACGTGCAATTTTCGCCTGATTCTGCTTTCCGGACTTTTTCCCCGTCTATAACGATTCCCTGAATATTCAGTCGGATAATACCTGTGGTCGGGCCGATGATCAGAACGGTGTCATTCGTGCTGACATTTCCAGTTTCAATCAATACATGAACGATTCCGGATTTCCGGAAATAATTAAGAACCTTTCCCGCGTAAAATTTTTTTTGAGTTGCCTCGTTTCCTTCAGCTTCTGCAAAACTGTCCGCGCCCGGCTTCTGAAAATAAAAACCGTCCGTGAATCCTTTATTATAAACGGTTTTCAACTCTTCCGTTAATTGACGTTTGATTTCGCCCGTTAGTTTTTTTTCAAAATGCAGGTCAATGGCCTTTCGGTAAACGGCAGTGACCATTGCCACATATTCCGGGCTGCGTTTGCGGCCTTCGATCTTAAACGCGTCAATGCCTGCCTCGATCAGCCTATCGATACATCCGATGGTGCACAAATCTTTGGACGATAAGATGTAATCCGAACCGACGACAATGGACTGATCTAATTTCGTATCCTTCATTTCATATTCGCGCCGGCAGGACTGGTAGCATTCTCCGCGGTTGGCGCTCTTGCCGAACATCTCATGACTCAGGAAACAACGGCCGCTGACGGCAACGCACATCGCTCCGTGTATGAACGCTTCGAGTTCCAGTTTTGTTTTCTTCCTGATTTTCTTTATGTCTTTCAGCGAGCACTCCCGCGCGAGAACGACGCGCCGCGCTCTGATTTTTTTCATGAATTTCAGCGCATCCGAATTAGAAAGTGACGCCTGAGTGGATACGCAGAACGGGATTTTGTGCTTTTTACAGCGCTCAATCACCGCCAAATCCCAGGCGATGATCATGTCAATCCCTGCCTTTTTCGCCGCAATGATAATCCGATCCAACGATTTCAGCTCATGTTCATACACGATGGTATTCAGCGTTAGATACGCGTTCACCTTATGATCATGGCAGTATTTTACAATTGCGGGCAATTGCCGGAGCGTGAAATTATCCGCTTTGGCGCGCATGTTGAGTTTGTCGATTCCGAAATATACGGCATCAGCGCCGTTCTGCACCGCGGCGGTCAGCATCGTCCGGTCGCCGGCGGGAGCCATCAGCTCCGGTTTGCGGATTACCACTGTCTTTCTCTGTTCATGATTGTTACCCTGCGAACTCATGAAACGGATTCGGTTACCCGAGATCATAATTTTGCTCCAAGAACAGGATTAATTTCCGGGTTTTCGGTTTGAGATCGAGTAATAAACGATTGCAGTTTCCCATCATTGCTGTGAATACAAAAATTTCATTGTAAAAACGGTTCAACAAGTCCAGATCGTTGGTCAGAAAAGAAATACTTTTATCGGGAATCCTGGATTGAATCTGCGCATAACCGTTCATCCGAAGTAATTTAAATTTGAAAATCCTTTTTTCCAGATCAAGGACTCTTTTAAATTGTTCCATCCCGAATTCACTATTCGTCCCGACATTTTCAACCTGAGCATAGTATTGAGTAATACTGTCGGACACGTCCTGCCGGATCAGCCTTAATCCGCCTGCGTTTTTCAACTGGGTTATTGTACCGTCGGTGTGTTCGAAGAACGTCGTCGTATTGAGGTATTTGAAAGAGAAGTAGTATACGTCGATTGCGAATTGCTCCGGTTTCGAGTTTTCAAAAACCTTCAACAATGTATCAAGCCCTTTGATCTGCATATCAGTGCTTGCAATAATTTCATCCATGCTTAAGGTATCTGCTTTGAGATCGCGTAACAGGCTGGCGATATACTGTTCCTCGCGGTGTCGTTCGACGTAATATTCCCTGATATTTTCGACAAAAAAACCGGCGGTAACGGCAAGAAAGAGCATGAAGAACTCAAAAAGATAATTTTTAAAGGATCGTTTTTCGTGCGATTTAACATGAGTGTGAATTTCCACTGAATTCGCCTCGGATTTATTTTTATGATTTTTGTTTTCAGAATGATCGGAGTTTGAACCTTTTAACCCCGATACCGATATGTCTTTGGATTCAGAATTAACAGAATCAGGCGGCTGATTATTTACTGTTTCGTTGGTCATTTTTCTTAATCAGGATGTTTAAATTGAAACAAATTTTATAGAAAATATAAAGATGATCATGAGTATATGTTTCAGCACATTAACAATATTCGATGGCACAGTAATCATTTCGGGTCTATTCAGTTATACAGTAAGAGCCGTCGAATCAAGGTTGTGGTTGTTTTGATGACTTCCTTAAAGGGCGAAATTTTAAAGAGCAACTTGCTGTCAAGTTTATAACGTGATTTAATCTTTTGCGATATGATTTTCATTTTTAAGATGAATTTTTTACTGAATCAGAAATCTGACAAAAAACAAATTTTACTTGTGTCGGAATGATGCGACCGCCGTACGAAAACATGAATTTGGTTTTATCATTACGACAGAGATTTCCTGATCCGCATATTCTTTATTATGAATCGTACTGTAACGAAAAGATATAAAAAACCAATGAATAAATAAGCGTAAGGTAACCGTACACTGCCTGCAAAAAAAAACTGAACGCTTGCAACGAAAGCGGCAATCATATTGAGTCCATTAATAAATACATTGGACAACACGGTTTGTTTTTCAACATATCGTAGAAGGAGAAGATTACAAAGACCGATGAACAGATAAAACGCACCGAAGGTAAAATCACCGGATTCGGCCACTGAACTGTAGGCGGCCGTAAAAAACGCCAGGGCAGTCAGGATGAGGGGAAGCTTCAGTTTTAATCTGGGGTTCTTTATAAACATAAATCAAATCATCTCTGATAAAAGTTCCTGTCTCGGCGCCGGGATCACAACTTTATTGACTAACAGGCCTTTTTCCGCAATGATCCTCGCGCCCGCATCCACCGCGCTGGTAACGGCGGCAACTTCACCGGTGAGCGTGCAGAAAGCTTTTCCGCCGAGCGCCATGGCGAGACGGACCTCGATCAGTTCCACGTTCGCGGCTTTCACCGCGGCGTCGGTGCCTTCGATCAGGGATGCGACCGAGAACGATTCGATAATACCGAGCGCCTCGAGCGTATCCACGCGGGTATGCCCCGAAAGCGCGGGAAACAGCGACGGATGGACATTCGGGATGACGAAATGATCGATGACCGCCGTATCGATGGTATGCACTGCACTGTCCACGGCGGCCTGCACCGCGGCAACATCCCCGCCGATGAGCACCATGTATTTACCGGAGCAGATCGTGCGCGATAAAATCAGTTCCACCGCGGATGTTTTCAGCATGATGTCAGCGGCAAGCATGCCGGAAGCGATGCTGGTCAGTTCGATGAGTCCGATTGAATTTTTTTCCATGGCCGTTCCTATGATTTAATCGTGATGGAATGTTCCGTGATTTGTTCCACCGTTCCGTTGATGGACGCGTGAACGGGCACGCCGAGCTGGTCTTTGGATACATCGGCGATCATCTGATCCTTGGATACTTTTTCTCCGGCGGCGACCACAGGTTGCGCTTTTTCGCCGACATGCTGTTTTAAAAGTATGGTTACTTTCGACGGATTCGGGCTTTTATCCGTAAACGGCGTATGGACGTCGTACTTCTGTAATTGAAGGCGTTTTACAAGCTGTTTGATCGGCACGCGCCGTGAATCCTTCATCGGATGGACTTTTACGGGGAATTTCTGAGCGTATTTCACGCCTTCTTTCCGCATGGCGGCTTTGGCGCGGTCGCAGGCCTCTTTCGGGAACAGGTCTTCCGGACAGGAATACAGCGTGCATAATCCGCAGGCGCAACAGAGTTCCGCGAGATTGTTCCACATGGAAGCGCCGCCGGTGGTGAATTCCAGCGTACGCATGACTTTGTGCGGCTGAACGTCGTACCCGAGCAGGTAACGCGGACAGAATTCCGTGCAGTAACTGCACTGATCGCACGCCGACTTGCCGATGCGGTGCCAGTTCTTTTCAGGCTGGTTTTTTCTTTTGATTAACAAATGATTCTTCGGCAGAACAATCAGGCCCGCTGTGGTTTTGGTGACGACCTCATCGGGATTCAGAGTAAGGGTACCCATCATCGTTCCGCCGATGTAGATTCCGAAATCGTCCACAGTAGTTCCCCCGGCGTGAGCGATCAGTTCTCGGAATGATATTCCAACCGGAGCGAAAAATGATGACGGTTTTTTTACAGCGCCGGTCACACACAAAAATTTCTGAGTCAGTGGTATGCCTTTGGACGCGTTGTAAACATTATAAAACGTTTCGACATTGTTCACCACGCACCCGACGTTCAAAGGAATGCCGCCCGCCGGAATCAGCCGTCCGGTGGCCAGATACACCAATTCGTATTCATCCCCGGCCGGATAAAAGTCGCCGAGTTCCGTCATTTCAATCGACGAGTTTTTCAGAAACGGTTTAATAGCGTCGATCGCTTTTTTATTCTTACTTTTGATTCCGAAATACCCCTTTTTCGCGGAAGAGCTTTCCATCATCATTTTCATGCCTTCGACGATCGGCTCCGGATCATGAACCATGATTTCATAATCCTTGTGAATCAGCGGTTCGCATTCAGCGCCGTTGGCCAGCACAAATTCGACTTTGGAATTCGCCTTGACATATGTCGGAAAACCGCCTCCGCCCGCGCCGACAACCCCGGCTGAACGTATCTGATCGGAAATGGTCATTCAGATTATCCTTTAGAGTAAGTTCATTTCCCCGCGTTTCATAGGAATGATTTATTATCCTGATGTTACGCGAATAATTAACGGAATAAAATAATGGAAAAGAGCAAACAAACAAATGAATTTTATTTAAGAAAAATTTATTTTCTTTTATGATGATTTTAGGTACTTTATTTATCACAAAGGTAAAGACGTGAAAAACAAATCATCAGACCTGAAAAAATGGATGCGTACCTGGAAAAACGCAAACCGAGAATTAGACAAAATCAGGACGGCGGAATTACAGGATAAAGAGTATTATAAAAAAAACCTGCCCATGCTGAACGCGATGTTATGGTACGCTTACGAACACCGCACCGTGTCCAAAACCAGCGGACTGATTACCATGCAGAAGCTTTTTCGGAAACTGCAGGCCCGGAGTAAAAAACGCTCATGAAACATTCCGAGTATTCCAATCCTGCCAATCCGCTTTTTACAGCGGCACAGGAATTTCAGGTTTTCTTTAAACGTCGCAAATGGCCATTTTGTTTTATCGGCGGACTTGCCGTTCTGCGGTGGGGTGAAAACCGGATGACCCAGGACATTGACATCTGCCTCCTGTGCGGATATGGAAATGAAGATAACTTTATCCATCCATTTATTGAAAGCTTCCGTTTCAGGATTTCGGATCCTGTTCCCTTTGCGATAAAAAACAGGGTGCTGTTGCTTTATTCAGAAAATAACGTTCCAGTCGATATCGTTTTATCGGGCATTCCTTTTGAGGAAGCGATGATCCGACGCGCAAATTATTTTTCATTTCTGCCCCGTCTGCGGCTTTTGACTTGCTCAGCCGAGGATTTGATCGTGATGAAAGCTTTTGCCGGCCGTCCGAAAGACTGGTCGGATATTGATTCCGTTATAAAAAAAAATCAGGATAATCTTGATTCCAAATATATTTTAAGGCAAATCAAACCGCTGGCAGAAATAAACGGAGGGCCTACCGTTATCCGCCAGTTGAAATCATTGTTCCGTTCATAAACCTTGTTACGTCTTTTTAATACCTAACCCTTAACCAAGGAGACCCGTATGAAGACAAGAGTGCTGATTGTCGTGGTTTTGGCCATATTCACATTCATGGCCTGCGGAAAAAGCAAAGACCTGATCGAAAAGGAAAAAATCCTGAACACCGAGGTGATGAAACTGCATGACGACCTGATGGCGATGCAGAAAGAACTCGACGGACTTGACGTTCAGCTGGACGCAGCGCTGACCCGGCACAATGAACTCGCCAAGGACAAAGCCCTTGCAAAAAAGACCGGCAATCATAATGCCGATGACATCATCGCCGCGAAAGGTATGATTTCGACCGCCAAGGAAGGCATGAGCGCCTGGATGAAAGGGTTCAAAAAATATGATCCCAACAAACCCCATGAAGAAGTCATGAAAAGCCTGAAAGCCGACATTGACGCACTGATGAAAATCAAGTCCGACATGGAAGCCGCATCGTCCGCGGGAAAAAAAGCGGTTGAAGACCACGCAACATTCGCCGGAAGCCTGATGCCTCCCAAAAAAACCAAAAAATAACTGCCCATCCTGAAAATAAAAAGGATCATGCTTTTGTGTGATCCTTTTTCTTTATTTAATCAAGGAACGTGAATATGAGAAAATGTGTCATTGCCCTTTGCCTGTTATGCGCAACCCCGGTTTTTTCCCAGGTGAGCGGAAACATCGAATACGAGAAAAGCTACACGGATTATTCGCGCAGTTCATCTTCCAAAACCTACTCATCCTCGAACGACAAGATATATCTCAGTGATACTACCATCCTGATACCCGCCGCGGTAATCATCAACACCAAAGCGGATCAGTTTGTGGCGGTCTGGGCCGTGAAAGAGGAAACCAGGACGATATCCGGCTGTATTGAAAAAATCGACAAACGAATCGGTTCATTCCTGCGGGGGCTTACGGCGCAGGGTATCGGAGAAAGCGACGTTGACGTTGATTTTATCAGCCAGCGTCCGATCTACGATTACGCGGTATCCGGCAACATCGCCGAGGAAAAACTCGAGGGTTTTGAAGTGCAGAAAAATGTCAGCATCCGTTTCGGTCAAAGGAAACTGTTTGACACCCTCGTCGTACTTGCTTCAAGGAATGATATCTTTGATCTCGTCAAAGTGGACTACTACGTCAATAAAAGCGAGGAAATCCGGAATCAGCTGTTCGAAGAAGCCGTTAAAATCATTCACAGGAAAAAAGACCTGTACGCCCAGAAACTGAATGTGAAACTGAAATCAAATGCGCAGGTGTACGAGGAGAATTATGAAATCGGCTTCCCGTCGGAGATGTACAACTCCTACCAGGCGTTCGAAAGCGCGGCCATCAAGCAAAGAACGGGATATAGTTCCAAAGCAGATACCTGGATCAAGGAAAAACGCAAATCAAAAACTTTTTTTTATAACGGGATGACCATTGAGGGCTATGATATGGTCATCAATTCCCTGATCATTGAACCCATGGTGCAATTTACGCTGACACTGAAAGTCAAGTATGAACTGGTGAGATGATTCTGAGTTTTTTATTTGTGATTCACCACGGACTTTGTTAAATTTGCCCGGATCGCTTACATACCATCACAATCCAAAAAGCCGGTGAGCGCATGAAATCCGGAAATCCAAAAAAGGAAAAAACAATCGCGTCTGCCCGTTCAAACAAAAAAAGTTCGAAAAGCGGCAAACCGGGTATTCTGCCGGGGAAGGCCATCCGGAAAAAAGAGAATATTTCCAGGACCTCAGCATTCGGAAAAAACTCATCCGTTTCGTTTGAGAGTCGTCTGCAACGTATCAACGACTGTTTTCTGGCGCTAACCGAAAACCATGTAAAGAATATCAATACATTAACAGCTCTGGCGGGTAAACTGCTGAAAGCGGATTGCGCTCTCTACAGCCGGATTGAAGGAAAGCGGCTCTGCATCCGCGGTCACTGGAAATGGCCTGATATTTTAAAGACCGGGGAAGAGCCCCAGGGACGGATCTTTTATGATGTGATCCGCAAAAAAACTTCCGAACCGCTGGTCATCCGAAACCTTCATAAAACCAGGCAAGCTCAAACCGATTCCAGTATCAAATCCTGCGGACTGCATACCTGCATCGGTTTTCCTGTTAGAATAGCCGGCGTTACCCGTGGTTCTTTATGTGCGATGTTTAAAACGGATTTTTCGCCTTCGGAAGAGGATCTTCAGATAGCCGGAATGATCGCAGCGGCAATCGGTAACGAAGAGGAACGCGCGATGGCGGCCGAACAGACCCTGCAAAGTGAAATCAGCTACCGGAACCTGTTCAACAGCGTTCTGGAGGCCATCTACATTCAGGATGAGAACGGCGTATTCCTGGATGTCAACGACGGCGCGGCGGCCATGTACGGATATCCGAAAAAATATTTCACCGGCAAAACACCGGCGTTTATCAGCGCACCGGGAAAGAACGACCTGCAGGCTGTCGCGAATGCGGTCCAAAAAGCTTATCAGGGAAAACCCCAGCGGTTTGAGTACTGGGGCCGCCGTAAAAACGGCGACATTTTCCCGAAAGACGTACGCCTATATCCCGGTCAGTATTTCGGAAAGAAAGTCGTTATCGCGCTCGCGGAGGATATCACAGAAAAAAAACGAACGGATGAAACGCTGAATCTTTTTAAATCGTCGGTCGAGCATTCTTCGGACGCCGTGGGAATGTCCACGCCCGGCGGGAAACATTTTTATCAGAATAAGGCGTTTGACGACTTATTCGGTAAAATCGGAGAGGACCCGCCGGCCACGCTTTACGTTGATGAAATGCAGGGCCGGGAAGTGTTTGCCGCCATCCGTTCCGGAAAAGTATGGACCGGCGAAGCGCGCATGCACGGGAAAAACCGAGCCGTTCTGAACATTCTCCTGCGCGCATACGCCATCAAGGATACGTCCGGCAAAGTCATCGGGCTCGTCGGAATTCATACTGATATCACGGCGCGAAAACGCACCGAATCCGTCCTGAAAGAAAGCGAAGAGCGCTACCGCCTGCTGTTTGAATCGGCTAATGACGCGATATTCATCATGGAAGGCGACCGCTTTGTTGACTGTAACCGGCGGACACTGGAAATGTTCGGCTGTACGCGGGAACAGATCATCGATCAGCCGCCCTACCGTTTCTCGCCCGATGTCCAGCCCGACGGCAGGAATTCGACGGAAAAAGCGCTGGAAAAAATCAGCGCCGCGCTTCGAGGTGACGACCAGTTCTTTGAATGGCGGCATATCCGTTTTGACGAAACACCATTTGAGGCGGAAGTATCGCTAAACCGAATTATTCTGGGCGACCGGATCATGCTGCAGGCGATCGTGCGGGACATCACCAGCCGCAAAAAAGCCGGAGATGCGCTTCGGGAAAGCGAAGAGCGGTTCGACATTGCCGTCGAAGGAACAAGCGCCGGTATGTGGGACTGGGATATGATTAACGATAAAGTCGTTTTTTCCCCGTACTGGAAAAAAATGCTCGGTTATGATGATCACGAAGTGGAAAATTCGTTTTCGGGATGGCAGAATCTGTGGCATCCGGAAGATGCGGATAAGATTAAAAAGGCCGTTGACGATCACCTGAAAGGCAAAACCGAGAAGTATGAAATCATTCACCGGCTGAAGCATAAAAACGGTGAATGGCGATGGATCGTTACACGCGGAAAATTATTAAAAAATGAGAATGGGGTTCCTTGCCGCTGGGTTGGCACCAACATCGATTTCACTGATCAAAAAAGGGCGGAAGAGGAATTGGCGGCCAGCGAGGAACGGTTCCGGCAACTGATCGAATCCTCGCCGATTCCTATAGTGCTGGGACGGAACGAATGTATCATTTATATCAATGAGGCGTTCCGGCGAATGATGGCGGCAGGTTCAAGGGATATGCTGATCGGAAGGAATATTATCGATTGCGTTGCGCCGGATGAAAAGGAACGGGTAACGCAACACATGAGAAGCCGCTTCAAGGGATTGCCTGTACCGGATACGTATATATCCATGGGAATCAGACTGGACGGTACCATTTTTCCATATGAAATCCATATCGCCAATGTCGTTTTATCAGACGGGCCCGCGACGGTTGGATTTGTTGAGGACATCACAGAGCGCAAACTTGCCGAGGAAGCCCTGAGAAGCAATGAGGAACTGTTCCGCAAAATGAATAATAATTTTCCTCTCGGGATGCATTTTTACAGGCTGGAAGACAATCAATTAATATTTACAGGATACAATCCCGCGGCGGATAAACTTCTTGGAACTGACAATTCGGTCTTTGTCGGTAAGACCATTGAGGAGGCGTTTCCGCTTCTTGCTCCGACGGAAATCCCTCAGCGTTACCGAGAAGCCGCGAAAGAAAACAAACAATGGTCTACCGAGCAAATTAGTTATAAAGATGGTCTTATTTCAGGCGCGTTTGAAGTAACGGCATTTCAGACTACCCCGCAAAACATGGTGGCTGTTTTTTCAGATGTCACCGAACGGAAAATAGCGGCCGAAGCCCTCCGCAGCAGCGAGGAACGGTTCAGGAAATTATTCGAATCCTCGCCGGTACCGATCTTATTAGCGAGACAGGGTTTGATTCTTTACGCAAATGAGGCGTTCATCAAAGGCATCGGCGCGGAAACCGCCGAATCCGTTATCGGCTCTCATGTCATGGAATTTATCGCTCCCGAAGACCGGGAGCGTATTGCGGATTATATCCGGAAACGGAGCGCGAAACTGCCTGTGCCGGATCATTACGAATGTCACGGCATACGCCGCGATGGGACGAGGGTATTGCATGAAGTCAACATTGCGACTGTTTCATTGTCAGACGGATCCGCAACCATGGCCTTCTACAGGGATATCACTCAGCACCGAGAAATGGAGAATAAAATCCGCCAGCGCGAATCCATTCTCGAAGCGATCGCATTCGCCGCCGACCGGTTTCTCGCCTCGCCTGACTGGGAAACGCACATGGATGAGATTCTCAAGACATTAGGACAGGCCGTCGACGTGAGCCGGACGTATATTTTTGAGGTTCATAACGGGGCCGGGCATGAAATTTTTGCCAGCCAGCGGTTTGAGTGGTGCGCACCCGGCGTTCAGCCTCAGATCATGAATCCCCGACTGCAGAATATCCGTTTGCGCGAAGCGGGTTACGGGCGATGGATTGAACTTCTTCAGTCCGGCGAAATGATCTCCGGGAACATCGGGGAATTGCCCGAACCGGAAAAAAATCTTTTAAAAACCCAGGATGTCCAATCCGTTGTTATAGCTCCGATTTTTATTGATAAGAAATGGTGGGGTTTTATCGGTTACGACGATTGTACTTCTAAGCGCTCCTGGTCGACTACCCAGCTTGAACTTCTTAAAGCGACGGCAAGCCTTTTCGCGAAAGCCATTGAAACAAGGCAATCCGAAGAAAAGCTGCGCCAAAGCGAGAAAAAATATAAAACTTTAATTGAAACATCCCAGGACGGTATTTCACTTCTGAAGCCCGACGGAACCATTGTATTTACCAATGAACGTAAAGCGAAGATGGTTGGCGCTGAAACCGCCGAAGAAATAATCGGCCGGAATGCATTTGAATTCCTGACGGATGAAGGGAAACAGCATATATTCAGTCTGATGGAACAGTTCCTCAGCGCCGGTAATATGAATAACGTCGAAGCCGGTGTGATCAGGCTTGACGGCAGTGAATTCACGGCTGAATTCAACGGTTCGGTACTGTACGGCGGCGACGGTAATCCTGAATTCATCATGTATACGATGCGCGATATCACTCGCCGCAAACAATCCGAAAAAGCGCTCCAGGAAAGCGAACGCATGCATGCCACGCTGATCAGTAATCTGCCCGGGTTTATCTACCGCTGCAAAAACGATCATGAATGGACTATGGAATTTATCAGCAGCGGTTGTCTGGAAATCACAGGATATACTCCCGGGGATTTCATCGGAAACAAGCGGCTTGCATTTAACGACATCATTCATCCCGATTACCATGCCCTGCTCTGGAATAAATGGCAGGACGTACTTTCAAGAAAAGAGACATTTGAGCATGAATACCCGATCATCACGGCTGATAATGAAATTCGCTGGGTATGGGAAAGAGGACAGGGTGTTTATAGCGCAAAGGGAGAATTATTTTTTCTTGAAGGATTTATAACGGATATCACTACACGTAAAGCCGCAGAACAAGCGCTACAGGAAAGCGAAGTCAAATACCGGCAGCTGATCGAACAATCCAATGACGCGATTTACCTGATGTTCAACCGGAAATATGAGATCGTGAATAAGAAATTCCTGACACTTTTCGAAATTTCTGTGGAGGATGTCCGCAGACCCGATTTTGACCTCATTCAGTTAGTCGCGCCGAAAAGCAAATTATTCATCGAAGACAGGTTGCAGCAAATATCGTCCGGGCAGACTCCCTATCCGAGTTTTTCATTTACGGGACGAAGCCATTCAGGGAAGGATATCGAACTGGAAGCGTCGGTATCTTACATCCAATACCAGAACGGAACGGCGGTACAGGGCATTCTGCGCGACGTCACAGAGCGCAACAAAATGGAGGAACAGCTCCGCCAGGCCCAGAAAATGGAAGCGGTAGGACAATTGGCCGCCGGAGTTGCGCATGATTTCAATAACATCCTGACCATCATTTCCGGCTACACATCATTGATGCTGATGGATCAGAGCCTGCCGAAACCGTCGGCCGAGAAAATTCTTGAAATCAAACGGGCGGGCGAACGGGCGCAATTCCTCACCAACCAGCTTCTGGCCTTCAGCCGAAAGCAGATCCTCAATCCCGAACCTCTGGATATCAATAAGCTGATCCGCGATTCACTTAAAATGATGACGCGTCTGATCGGTGAGGATATTCACATTCAGCTGGATCTTGCCGGTACGGTTCCGGATATCCTGGCCGACCCCATCCAGATCGAGCAGATTCTCATCAATCTTCTCGTCAATGCCCGCGACGCGATCCATGAAAGAAAAGACCCGGTGATAAGTAAAACCATATCCATTAATACGCATGAAACGGTCATCGACCGGCGAATGATTCCGAACGCTGCCCCGGACGACGATATGCGCCGGGTACAGATCACGATCGGCGATACGGGGATCGGGATGGACGAAGAGACAAGATCGAAAATATTTGATCCGTTCTTTACCACCAAAGAGACCGGCCGCGGCACCGGACTTGGCCTGGCAACGGTTTACGGTATCATCAAACAAAACAACGCGTCCATTCACGTATACAGCGAACCGAATATCGGAACGACCATCAAAATCCTGTGGCCGTTGAGTATCGTCAAATCCGCCGTTTCCGATGAAGAGACATCAGAAATCGTGCTCCAGCGCGGTTCGGAAACCATTTTACTGGTGGAAGATAATGAGCCCGTCCGTGACATGACCAGCCGTATCTTAAAAGATCTCGGTTATAACATCGTGACGGCGGAGAACGGCGAAGAAGCGCTGGCCATCTTTGGCAACAAAGGAAATTCCATTGACCTGATGCTGACTGATCTGGTCATGCCCGGCATCAGCGGGCGTGAACTGGCCGATAAAATTCATGAGCAAAAACCCGGACTGCCAGTGATCTTCACCTCCGGTTACACGGACGACCAGATCATTCACCGCGGCGTGTTACGCGATCAGGTGGTGTATCTGCAAAAGCCTTACAATATCCAGTTGCTGGCTGAGACGATTTATAAGACGCTTCATCCGTGAAAGCCGGTTAATCAGGCGTCCAGGATTTTTTTAAATCAAAAGGTCATTCCACGCAAAGGGAATGACCTTTTTTTGTTCTGTAAAATATTTATTAGAGCGGCCTGACGGGAATGCAGATATCCACGATATGTTTTTTTTGCGGATGTTCATCAGGGTTATTCAGGCACCATTCGAAGCAAGGACGGTCATCGGGCTGATAGCCGCTGCCGGGAAGCCATTCCCCGCACAGCGAATCCCAGGCTTGCTGGTATTCATGCGGAAGGAGTTCGAACCGCGCGCAGGCGTATTTTCCTGCGGGAACGGTCATGGTTCCGACTACACCTTCGGTTTTTGTGTCCGGGGGAACGGTGATGCAGACGCTGGTGCGCAGTTTATGATCGTCGGTGATGTCCGGATTATCGTGATACACGATCAGGATCTGCGTTTCAGGAAATTTCAGCAAACCCCGTGGCCCGGCCCAGCTCATCAGCCGGTGAAATAAACCGCGGAATAGTTTGTCATCGCCCTTGTAAGGTCCGATATGGCGGACATACGCGACCGGCATGTCAGGAAGTTCCCGGACCTGGACATTCAGGCTGGATGTTGATTTCATGTTGTTTCTCCGTGTTATATTAAAAGTTACGCTCTTAATATAACCTTTGGACAGGCGTGATGCTTTTCCGGCATTGCTATTCGTTTCCCGGTTCTTGCTGTTTGGTTTACCGATCTTGCTATTGTTGCCGGATTGCTTCCGCCACTCGCTTGCGCTCATTTTAAAATAATCTTTAAATGCACGGGCGAATGAAGCCGAACCGGAAAATCCGCAGTCTAAAGCGATGACGGTTATGGATTTCTTCGGATTGTCTGTCAGTTGCCTTGCCGCTTTCTCGATCCTGAGACGCTGAATGAACTGATTCAGAGGTTCGCCGGTCATCGCCCTGAATATTCTGTGAAAATGAAACGGCGAGAAAATCGCTACACCGGAAAGCCGGTTCAAAGATAAAGGCTGATCCAGATGATTATCAATGTAATCAATCACCCGGTTGATGCGGGCGATGTATTCATCACGAAGGTTGGGATTGTCCATAGAATCTGTATGCGGATTTGAGAGTATATAAAAAAAGGGGAAAAATATTCCCCCTTTTGAATTTGTCAGGACAAATTTACTTTCCGCTGAACATTCCGATCACAATGGCCGCGGCTCCCGCTACCCAGCAAACAATCGCGCTGATCATCATGATTTTGATCGTGGATTCGGTACCTTTAACAAGTTCTTCTTCTGATTTCAGAGTAATAATAAATGGTTTTCCTTTTTCCGTAGGCTGCTGGATCATCAATTCGCCGGTTGAATCGGATGCTAATCCGATCACGTATGCCTTGCGGTCAAGCGGGAGAATGCTTTCGGTATATTGATAGCCAAGGATTTTACGGTCACCGCTGCTGCCGGTGTTCAGGTTCAGTTTAAAGCCGCCGAACGAAATGCTGGCCTGGTTAGCGGTGTGAGGTTCGTATTTGTCAACCACTTTGACCGGATCGATATTTGCGCCGTTCGGATTAATCGTGATTTTTCCGGTTTCATCCATAATCTGAAAATTGATCTTTTGTGTGTTGCTGGAAACGGTTGTATTTCCAGTTCTGGTTTTCCGGACCTGATTACCGTTGGCGTCTTTGTCCCAGTAGGTTTCCTCGTAACGTTCCTCGACTTTCATGTCATAATACACGCAGGGCTGTTTGGAGAGTTCGCCGGTCAGCGGCTGATCGCATTTAATCATCCCCTTGACCTCCACGAGCTGTTTGAATCCGCCGGTTGTGCCCAATTCATCATTAATGGATTTGCAGGTGTCAGCCAGTTCTTTTGTCGTTGAGGTGGGCGTGGATTTGATTTCAAGCAGATGTCCCTGTTTTTTTGTTCTCATGATGATAAGCAGAACGCCTACACCGATCAGGATAATTCCTATGACAAGACCTACTAACATGATGATTCTCCTTTTGTAGTATAGTTATAATTAGTATAACAATTAAAATTTAAATAGCTTCTTACATAAAGACAAGGAAAAAGATTACATCTTACATCGGAATTCCGTCACTCGATGCTGACTTGTTTTGCAATCAATTTGTTCATATTTTTAACGCAGGGCAATAATTCCTGCATAATCTGAGCCGGGGATTTGCCGGTAATGTCTATGCTGAATCCGGCATATTGGTGGTTGATGGTATGTTCATTCCAGGTTATATCGGGATTTTCTGAATCAAGCAGCGGATTGTCAGGAATAACCCGCAGCCTTTCCCGGATGAAACTCCAGTCGCAATTCAGCCGGACAAGTAAGCCGGCGTCCAGCACTTCCTTAAGATTATTCACATCCATCAGGCTGCCGCTGCCCAATGCAATGACCGTCGGTTTGGTCCCTTTAATGAGTTTCCGGATAACCTGATTTTCCAGCCCACGGAAAAAGTCCTCCCCTTTGGTCTTAACAATATCACCGATGGTCATATTCTGCTGTTCTTCAATCAGCAGGTCCGTATCGGCGAATTCATATCGGATGCTTTCTGCCAGGAGTTTCCCGACCGTGGTTTTGCCGGTACTCATAAATCCGCACAGAAATAATTTAGGCTTCATGAATCATTCTCCTTCCGGTATGCCGTTGCCGGCGTAACGGTTTTATTTGTCCGGATATTCATGCGCTGATGTCATACAGCAGAGTTTTCATTTCTCCGGTAATTCGGTCGTGTGTCTTATCGGACACATCTGCTGTACAGAACATGGCTCATAGCACATTAATTCATTTAATACATGAACGCAACATGAAAGTGAAAATCGGACTTTTGAAGAAGATCAATAAAAATCACTTGATTTGATGATTTCTTTTTTATATAATTCAACCCCTTAAGAGAAGCGTCCATAGCTCAACTGGCAGAGCAGCAGACTCTTAATCTGGAGGTTCCAGGTTCGATTCCTGGTGGACGCACAAAACTTAAACCTTATAACACAAATACAAGAAGTTATAAGGTTTTTGTTTTTATTTCCGGGTTTTCAAAATGACGGATAAGAAACAAAAAAAGGTTTGTTTATGAAAATCTCAAGAAATTCCAATTGAGGGTTACGCGAACGCATAGTGAGCGGATATGGAATAATATTTTTTTTCCGTCGTTCCAAGAACACAATGAGATATTATCAGACTAAATAATTTTAAACAGGAGATCATCATGAATATGGAAATCACGTTTGAAGGCAAAAAGAAAGTTATAGCGAATTTCAACGGATACCGCGTTGAGACGGACCAGCCGGTTCAGGGCGGGGGAGAGGGTTCGGCACCATCGCCGTTTGAGTTGTTTCTTGCGTCTATAGGAACATGTGCCGGCATATATGTCAAGGGATTCTGTGACTCAAGAAAATTACCTTCCGAAGGCATTAAAATCATCCAGTCAGTGGATGTCGACAGGACCACCGGGACCATCAGTAAGATCAAAATGGATATTCAGGTTCCTAAAGATTTTCCCGACAAATACAAAGACGCTCTGATCAATGCCGCTGAATTATGCAAAGTCAAAAAGACCATCGCGCATCCTCCGGCGTTTGAGATCGTGACGACGGTGAAGTGATTTATGTGATGGGGTTGATTCTGCCGCACGTTTGTCATCACAGCAATTGATCGCTTCAGTTTTTCATTGCAAACCTGCTTTGTCTTTGTCATATTGCATTATGAATGTTTTCGACGGCGGGAAATCATTATAAAATAGCACAATGAACGAACAAACCAATGTTGACAAGCAGCACAATACGACGTTAATATTTGTTACCGAATCCTTTCCCTACGGCGTGGGGGAGCAGTTCATCGAGACGGAAATCCGCATCGCAGCGGCTTTTTTCAGGCGTATCTTAATCGTTCCAAAAACCGTTAATGATCAAACCCGTTCCATCCCTGATAACGCATCCGTTGTGCATTGGGATTGCATAGGCGGATCATGGGTACGTCGGATGAAAGCCGTTCAGATTTTTTTTCTGGGCATTTTCTGGTCTGAATTGATTCGCCTCTGTTTCCGGAAATTCAGTCTGTATTCTTTCAGAAAACTCCTGCGTTTTACCTATCAGGCTTTATGTTTGAAACACATCATCCTGAAGATCCGGGTTGAAAACACGGGGATATATTATTCTTACTGGCTCTGGTCGCAGGCGATGGCCCTTGCGCTTATCGTCCGGTCAGGTAAGAAGGGTTTGTTCGTGTCCAGGGCGCATGGTTATGATGTTTATGAAGATCAACATCCCGACCGTTATCTGCCTTACCGGCGTTTTATTTTCAGGCATATGCATGATGTGTTTTTTGTGTCCAAAAACGGTTTGGACCACACGAAAGAGAATTATCCTTCTCAAAAAACCGAATTTCATATCGCCCGGCTCGGCGTACCCGAACAGACGGCGTTGCCCGAAGACCCCGGCCGGCCGGTTACGCACATTGTATCCTGTTCCGCCCTGATACCGCTCAAACAAATTGACTTCATTATCCGGGGTATTGCCCTGGCGGCATCGGAAACCGGTGCCAGGTTTCACTGGACGCACATCGGGGAAGGTGAACTGAAAGTGGAATTAATGCAACTGGCGAAAGAGCTTGGTGTTGAATCCGATTTTATGGGTTCTTTGCCGAATGAGGAAGTTATTGGCTTTTACCGCGAACATCCGGTTGACCTTTTTATTAACGCCAGTTATTCGGAAGGTGTTCCCGTCTCCATTATGGAGGCCCAGAGTTTCGGTATTCCGGTGATTGCCCCGGCCATCGGCGGAATCCCTGAAATTGTTTCGGATAAAAACGGCGCACTGATTGATCCGCCGGTCACACCGGAAAAAATCAAACGGATGATTTGTGAATATGTGTATCATCCTGAATTGTGGAAAGAGAAAAAACGCCGGAGTGTTGAGGTATGGAATGAACAGATGAATGCCGGACGGAATTATCAATCGTTCTTCCGGAAAATCCTCGATCATTATAACCGGAAATATCCCGGTTAAACCGTCACAATCTGCATATAGCGACAATCGTATCGCGCAGCGCCGGGAAACGGGAGAGTTTTCTGTGAAGGAAAAAATAGCGTTTTCGGGAAACCCTGTGGCCGTGGACAAATTCAAGCGATTCAAGCGTCATTCCGGCGAGATGGATGATTTTCCACAATGTAAACGGTGTGAAATAATAACGGTGATCTGAATTGATCTCTTCGGTATGACGGAGGGCGTTCTTATGGTTGCGGATGTCAAAAGCGTTCGGCACAGTAATGATCAACCGTTCGATACGGCCATGATGCTGTTGTTTAATCGACTGCAGGAATGCGACCGGATTGTCGACATGTTCGAGTATTTCGCCGGCGACCAGATAGTCCCAATGAGACCGGCCGATTTCCGGTATTTCACCCGTAGTGATATCGCCGCATACGACGTTATTAATTCCGAATTGTTTTGTGACATAATCAACGCCTTCCCGGTCAATATCCACGCCGAGGCAATGAGCAGCCTGACGGGTCAGGCGTGCGTGCAGCCATATGTCCTTTTCGATTTTTTCACCAATGAGCGGGATATGATCCAGACAGCCTAAATGAATGATTCGTCTGTTCTGAACGAGGTTTTCAAGAAAAGGAAAACGGTAAAGGATGTCGTTTTGTTTTTCCGCAATGATCAATTTTAAAGAGACGGAAAATTTTTCTCCGTTTATATAGGGTATGAAATCCTGAGTAATTTTCATGATTTGAATCCGTTTTTGTTACATGGTCTTCATCGGTTTTTACTATACTGAAAAAACCGATAAAATTAAAGCATAAAAATTATGGTTCATAATCTAAGATGCAGATAAATCACATAATCAGAATAAAAAACCATAATGATCTCTTTTGAAAATGTAACATAAATTTGTAAAAACGCTCCGGTGCCGATCAGTTGATGATTGACTGTTATAATGGAAACTCCGTTCTTCCGTTTTAAATCTGAGGAAGGTTTCTTTTATTCAGACATCCGACACCCTTAGCTCCTATGGTTTGGGGCATCGCGTACAGTTGGTTTCCTGCGGTTGCGACAAATCCGATGAAACAATCCGATGAAATTACCGGTTCCGGGCAATATTTAAGCGGGTAACCAATTAATCTCCATGAACGGACCCCAAAATGCTTGATTCGGAAATTGCACCCGGAGTCCTATGGAAGAATGCGCGTTCCTTTCAGGGTGAGAATCGCTTCATTAGGCTCTGCGGATTTCCGGCAAGCCGTGCCGCCCCATGAATTGATTTCTTACGGCGTGCAAACAGGATATGTTCGAAATCCAGTCTTCTGCCGGATACAAAATCCTGTGCAGACCTGAAATTATTTTTGCATTTTAATTCATTCCGCATTATCATATCGGAAATATTTGCTTCATCCATTCATACAGGGATAAGATATGTTCAACGAACTGACCGGGAAACTGGAAATTGTATTTCGCAAACTAAGCGGCCGGGCGACGATTTCAGAGAAAAACATCTCCGACGCTCTGCAGGATATCCGGCAGGCTCTGCTGGAAGCGGATGTTCATTATAAAGTCGTGCAATCATTCATCGACAAAGCAACGCAGAAAGCGCTCGGACAGGATGTTCTGAAAAGCGTTTCCCCGGCCCAGCAGATGGTCAAGATCGTTTATGATGAACTGGTGCAGACACTCGGCAGCGAGAGCCGGCCGATCGTGTTTTCCGGCCTGCCTCCTCACGCGGTCATGATCGCCGGCCTTCAGGGATCGGGCAAAACGACATTTACGGGGAAACTGGCGAATTACCTGCTGAAAAAAGGGAAACGGCCCCTGCTTGTGGCCGCAGACGTTTACCGGCCGGCCGCCGCAGACCAGCTGAAAATCCTTGGCCAGTCGCTGAACCTTGAAACGTATACGCCTGAGCTTGCCGGCAATGCCAATCCGGTGGAAATCTGCATTCAGGCGCTTGAATTCGCAAGGAAGAATAATTTTGATGTTGCTCTGTTTGATACTGCTGGCCGGCTTCATATCGACCAGGAGCTCATGGATGAGTTAAAATCGATCAGGGAAAAAACGAAGCCCGCCGAAATCCTGTTTGTCGCGGACGGCATGACAGGCCAGGACGCGGTCAACACGGCGAAAATATTCGCTGAACAGATCGATTTTGACGGGATCGTCCTCACGAAACTGGACGGCGACGCCCGCGGCGGAGCGGCCCTGTCGATCCGCGAAGTATCCGGCAAACCGATCAAATTTATCAGTACAGGCGAGAAGATTGACGCGCTGGAGGAATTCCATCCCGACCGTATGGCATCACGCATACTCGGTATGGGCGATATCGTTTCGCTGGTCGAGAAAGCGCAGGAAACTATCGATCTTGAAAAAGCGAAGGAACTGGAAGCCAAATTCCTGAGAAATGAGTTTACTCTCGAGGACCTGGCCGACCAGATTAAACAGATGAAACGTATGGGTTCGCTGGAAAGCATTCTCGGAATGATTCCGGGCATCGGCAGTAAGATCCGGGGACTGAATATCAATGATAAGACGCTTACCCATATGACTGCCATTATTTCATCTATGACGCCCGCTGAGAGGAAAAAGCCGCACTCCATTGACGGACGGCGGCGGCTCAGAATCGCCCGGGGAAGCGGAACCTCTGTCCAGGAAGTCAACCAACTCCTGAAACAATATACCGATATGCAGAAAATGATGAAAAAGCTCGGCAAGATCAACCCGGCCGAGGTCATGAAAATGATGCAGATGAAGGGGTTGGGCTGATTCCTCAGGGATTTAAAAAATACAAAAAATATTTGCTTATTTTTAATAAATTTACTAATATCATAAACTATATGATTTTATAAGATTAGGATTAAGGTTAATTTTAAACTAATTTACTTATTGGAAACTCAGGACATTCATTTACTGGAGGTACAGACAAGTTGGTAAAGATCAGAATACAGCGCGCAGGCAAGACAAACCGCCCGTTTTACCGCATCGTCGCGGCGCACAGCACCCGGAAACGCGACGGAGATTTCATCGAAAGGCTCGGAACATATAATTCGCTGACCCAACCCGCGGGATACGATTTGAATGAGACAAAAATCATCCGCTGGCTGAAAAAAGGCGCCCAGCCGACCGAAACGGTGAAGAGCATTTTACGCAAACATGGAATTCTGCACAAGTTCCGTATGATGATGCGGAACCTGCCTGAAGATAAAATCCAGACCGAAATGGATAACTGGAAAATGCGTCAGTCCGAAAAAGCCAAGGCCCTGGAAGCCAAGCAGCGCGTTAAAAAGACCAAAGCGGTGAAGAAGAAAAATGAAAAGCCCGCTGAGGAAACCAAGGCCGGTTCATAGAACGGATGAGTTTTCTTTTTACTTATTGAATAGGAACCTGAACGGCAACAACTCAAGGAGGAATGGCCATGCAGAATTTCATCGAATTCATCGTGAAGCACCTGGTCGACAAACCGGATGAAGTGGAAGTCAAGGAAGTGGAAGGTGAACGCGTCACGGTTTATGAACTGAAAGTGGGGCAGGGCGATCTGGGAAAAGTGATCGGAAAACGCGGCCAGAACGCCAAAGCGCTCCGGACGTTATTGGCGGCCGCCTCGGCCCGCGCGGGGAAACGCGCCGTGCTGGAAATCCTTGAATAACGCGTATTCACCGGAACCCCCGCGGTAAGAACTCGGACCAATTATGTTCCTGATCGAAGGCCAGACGTACTACCGCGCAGTAAAGTTAGTCAGAAGCCACGGCGTCAGAGGTGAAATGAAGATTGAACCTTTAACGCCGTATTTCAATTTATGTGATTTTTCCGGAGAGTGCTGGGTCTCAGACCGGCATTCCCAGCTCAGCCGGCAAACGGTGCTTGATATCCGCTGGAACGGTCATTCCGGGTTTCTGTCATTCTCCGGGATCGGCGACCGGAACGAATCAGACCGGTTCGCCGGCGGTTTTCTGCTCATCGGAAAAGACAGGCTGACGGCCCCGCCCGAAGGCGAATATTTTGTGTTTGAAATGATCGGTCTGAACGTTTTCAATGAAGACGGGAATCCGGTCGGGGTTTTGAGCGATATCCGCGAAGGGCCGGCTTATGACTGGTATGAAGTGACGCTGCAGGAAACCGGGGAGAAAAGGCTCATACCCGCCGTTGAGGATTTCATACGGTCGGTAAATATTGAATGTAAAAAGATCATCATCCGGGACCGGCCGGGACTGCTGAAAGACATCGGAACGGAATCTGAGCCGAACCCAAGCGGAAAGGGTGCCCGTGCTGACGATTGACGTGATTACGGCCTTTCCGAAACTGATCGAAGACGCCGCATCCTGCAGTATTCCGGGCCGGTCTGTAAAACGCGGATTCGCACAGATCCGGGCGCATGACCTCCGGCAATACACGCACGACCGCCACCGGACCATTGATGACACACCATACGGCGGGCAGGGCGGTATGGTCCTGAAACCGGAACCGATATTTGAATGTATCGAAACGATCTTTGAAATTCCTCCCATTGGCCCGGATGACCATATCCGGAATCATCTGGATGCTGGTACAGAAGTCATACTCCTGACTCCCCGCGGAAGGACGTTTGTACAGGCGACCGCCGTGGAACTGTCTCTGAAGAGAAGGCTGGTATTGATCTGCGGACACTACAAAGGCGTGGACGAGCGTGTCTCGGACAAACTGGTCACCCGGTCCGTTTCCATCGGCGATTTTGTTTGTTCCGGAGGGGAATTGCCCGCGCTGCTCGTCATCGACGCCGTCGTGCGGCTGATCCCCGGAGTCCTGCATGACTCCGAATCGGCACTGACCGACTCTTTCCAGGATGGTCTGCTCGACTGCGCCTGCTACACCAAACCCGAAAATTTCAGGGATATGGCCGTTCCGCCGGTTCTTTTGTCAGGGAATCACGCGGAAATCAGGAAATGGAGGGAGGAAGAAAAACTGAAAAACACAAGATTATGGAGACCTGATTTGATTCAACTAATGGAACAAAAAAATTAAACATAAACATGTTAATCAAGGAGAATTCCCATGAGCAAAATTGAAGCGGCGACGGCATTCCAGGTACGGAATGATTTACCGGAGTTTATTCCGGGCGACACCCTTGCGGTGCAGGTCAAGGTCATCGAAGGCGACAAAGAACGCATCCAGACTTTTGAAGGCATCGTCATACAGAAAAAAGGCGGAGGCATCCACGAGACTTTTGTGGTCCGTAAGATTTCCAACGGAATCGGCGTAGAGCGCATATTCCTGAAAAACTCCCCGAGGATCGCGCAGATCGAGGTTCTTAAGAAAGGACGCGTGCGCAGGGCTAAACTGTATTACCTGCGGGGCCGGAAAGGCAAGCACGCCCGTGTCGCCGAACGGTCGGATGCGGCGGCTCCCGCTCAGTCCGAAACCGGAAAAGAATAGGATCAGTCCTGTCTGTTCAAGGGTATGTTTACGACATGCCCTTTTTTTTTATTCCCGGATAGGAGGGGATGATACAGCATGTTCAGAAAAACCAAACATCTGATACTTCTCACGCGTCCGGTCAACGTCATCATCACCATGATGGCGGTCGGGGTGATCGGATGGATGATTCCCGGAGACCCGGCTCTTGATTACGGACAACTGATCGTACTGGCGGCTCTTTCCGCCGGGATGATCGCCGCAGGCGCCAATGCCGGCAATGACGCTATTGACGCCGATATTGACCGGATCAACAGGCCCGGCCGTCCCATACCCGCCGGGAAAGTCACGGTTCAGGAGGCTCGTTATGTCTGGATCACGCTGACATCCGCAGGAATCATCCTCAGTATCGGCATCAATCCGGTATGCGCGGCCATGGCCGTTCTGACCTCCGTTTTTCTTTATCTTTACAACCGGTATCTGAAAAGAACCCCGATATGGGGTAACCTTGCGGTAAGCCTGATTACTGGCCTCGCGCTCGTTTACACGGGGGCCGCGCTTCACGCCGTGCAGCACACCGTCGTTCCGGCGCTGTTCGCTTTCCTGATCCATTTCGCGAGGGAAATCGTAAAAGATATGGAAGATATGGAAGGCGACAGGATACACGGCGCACGGACTTTCCCGGTCCGGTTCGGCCTCCGGAGCTCGGTGGCGTTCGCATCTCTGCTGTTGGCGGCCCTGCTGATCCTGATTCCGGCGGCGGCGGTCATGTATGATTACCCCGCGCTCTTCCTGTACATTACGGTCGCCGGCGTGTTTCCGCTGGTGATCGGATCAGTTATCCTCATGTGGATTCGACACGGCAAAAAGACGTTCAGTCTCGTCAGTCTCATCCTGAAAATCTGCATGGTTATCGGGATAGCCGCGTTTCTTTTCAGCTGGTGATGCGGGAGGGGCCCGGTGGGAAATTTCTCAGTCCGGAAAAGACCCATGTTCCGATCCGTTCCGATGTGACGACATCCTACTGGTTTGTTATGAAGCGTATGATGTTAACGAATCCGACTGCATATAAATTCCCCGCAGCCGGGAAGAGAGATATGCGATACCCACGGAAGCGTGTTGCGGCGCCGAGTCATGAAGCGAGATCATCCGCAGGGGCTGTTTGACTCGAAACTTGCCGTTACAACCGCAACATCAGGAAGCGGAATATTTTGCAGGCCGGTAGCGGATTGATTGTATATATCCATTCAAATCACTTTAAAATTTTAACCGTTTCTTCAGTTCCTGCGCGCGCCCGCGGCTGACCGTCAGTTCGGTCTTCGCGGAATCATTCAGCGTGATGCGGTACTGTCCGTTAAACCACGGCACGATCGCGGCGATGCGGTGAAGATTGACAATCGCCGAGCGGTGAATGCGGAAAAAATCCCGCGGGTGAAGCTGCCGCTCCAGTTCATCCAGCGTATAGCGGATATCATGCCGTTGTTCCTCAAGATGAGCGAACGTGATGCTGTGCTCCGAATCAAACCAGATCACCTCTTCCGCTTTGAATAAGTAGATCTTCTCCCCCGTCCGCGCCGGCAACAGTTCGATGTAAACCGGTTTCCGCGCGGACATTTCGGCGATCATGTTTTTGAGGGATTCCTGCAGCGTATGTTGCCCCGAAAACGTTTTCAGCTTTTGAACGGCTTTTTTTAGCCGGTCGGAATCGTAAGGTTTCAGCAGATAATCGATGGCGTTATTCTCAAACGCCTGAACCGCGTACTGATCGTACGCCGTGGAAAAAATGACCGCGGGTTTATGCGCAATATTCCGTATCACTTCCATTCCGGTCAGCCCGGGCATCTGGATATCAATGATCACGGCGTCAGGCTTGAGCGAGTCAATTTTTTCCAGAGCTTCCGCACCGTCCGACGCTTCTCCGGCGATTTCTATCTCAGGATCGTTCAATCCGGTCAGCAGCCGTTTCAGCTTTTCGCGGGCCAGGGATTCGTCATCGATGATCAGGATTCGGATCATGGTTTTTTGCAGGGTAACCGCAAAGTCACTTTTGCGCCTTGTGATGGTTGATGGTCAATGTTTATTCCGTACTGTTCACCGTATGTTTTTTTCAGCCGCTGATCCACGTTGCTGAGGCCGATTCCCAATCCGCCGGCATTCTCATCGTTTCCGGAAAAACCGTCTCCGTCGTCCTCAATCGTGATAATCAGCGAATCCTGATCTTCTTTTGATCTGATGGTCAGCGTTCCGCCTCCGACTTTCCTGCTGATCCCGTGTTTCATAGCGTTCTCGACAATGGGCTGAAGGATCAGGCTGGGTACGGTCAGCGCCGCCGTTTCCGGCTGAATCGAGGTTTGAATAACCAGCCGGTCGCCGAACCTGATTTTTTCAATTTCAAGATAGTTATGAATGAACCTGAGTTCTTCCTCGAGCGTAACGGTTTCCTTTTCCGAAGCGATCAGCACATACCGGAAAATGTCGGCAAGTTTTTGGGTAACCCGATCTGCTTTTTCCGGTTCGACCGCGATCAGCGACGAGATGGAGTTTAACGTATTAAACAAAAAATGCGGATTGATCTGCGCGCGAAGCGCCTTTAACTCTGCCTGCGTCGCCAGTTCACGGGCCTGCTGGGCTTCGATCACTTTCTTCATCATCTCGCGGTAAAAGATCACGGCATAAATGCTTGCGACAATCAGAAGCGTGATCCCGAGCCCGATGAAAAGCTGAACATAAATGACGCGACCCGAACCCAGAAAATTCATGTTGGTGATTCCGGATAGAATAGTCAGGACGAGCAATGTCCCCAGCAAACCGGACAGGGAAAAAATCAGAATCTCGATGACCGTGGTTTTGAAAGAACGCTCGAACCTTTCAAGTAAAAGCTTCTGTATGATCCAGGGCGCGGTTAATCCCGGCAGCAGCCGCATGACCACATAAAAGACTGTGGCGATGAAAAAACTGATCCGGTACGTTTCCCACGAATTGATCGTTGCGTACAGACTGCCGATCAGATATGCGGAGACAGCCGTTATGACAACATACATGACGAGTTCGCGGATGAAACGTCTGAGAATTGATTTTGATTTATTTTTTTTTGCGTTCATAGTAATGTGAGTTTAAATATTTCAGTTTTCAATCACAACGGGTTTTTTAAATGCTCATGCTGATTCCGGCGACAATCGTCCGGTTGCTGAAATAACTCCGGATCGGGCTGCGCTGTGAGAAATCTTCCGAATAACGGTAATCAAGAATGTTTTTCGTGCCGAACAGATTCAGGGCTTCGATGTACAGCGCCACATACTTCTGCTCGCCGAAGAAAATCATTTTGGTAAGTCTGGTGTCGAACCTCATGAACGCGGGGAATCGTTCCGAATACCTCTCCCCGTATACGGGTTTCCATACTCCGCCGTATTCGACGCCGGATTCAACGGGCGTAAAGGGCCGGCCTGTAGCGTACCGCGCGGTAAATGACCATTCGTATCCTTTTCCCATCCGTGTTTTCTGTATGATTTTAATGTTATGCGTAATGTCATAAATCGTGGGCCGCTGACCGGGAACATCAAATTCCTTGCGCCGTGTTTGGATGAAGCTGTAGGAAATCCAGCCGGAAAGCTTCCCGATTCCGCCTTTCAGAAAAAAGTCAACACCCCGCGCGAATCCTTTTCCCCGGCTGATGTACTGCTTATCCGCGTTCTCAAGCGGCAAACGGGAGTACCATTTATAATATCCTTCAATTTTCAACTGTGTGGCATTGACCGTTTTCTCAAATCCCAGCACGGCATGAATCGCGCGCATCGGCTTCAGATGAGGATTTCCATACACGGGATCATACAGCGTAATCGCGGGATACTGGTGAAAGGTTCCAGCTGAAAAGCGGATAAAAGTATTGTTTGACCATTCATGCGCCAGGGAACCTCTGACATCCGCGCTTAAAGCCCCGGACAAATCATGATAGTCCCCGCGGATTCCGGCGGATAAAGACCATCGGGCCGCTAATTTGTGCTGGAGTTCGGCGTAATTGCCCTGAACCCAAGACCGGCTGCGGCCGTCAATGGACATGCTGTCGGCGCCGGTAAAAAATTCCCCTCCGCGTTTCGGCAGTACAAACCGAAAATGATAGTGATCCGTGAAAATCTCCGAGCCGAACAGGATGCGCGTTTGGTCATTGATGTCCATCTGATTGTCCCAGCGGCCCTTCAGGTTGTATTCATGATTGTCACGACTCCAGTTCATGAACGACCACCGGTTACGATAGCCGGAGTACGTCACGGCGGCCTTGCTGAACCAGTTTGGTTTAATGAAATCGGACACAACGATGCCTCCGACCAGTTGACCGGACGTCAGCGCGTAACGGCTTTGATTCGTCTGAAGCGAAATATCGAATTGCTGCGCGTCATCGCTGTACATCCCTAGAAACTGGACCAGTCCGCTTTTCGAGTAATTAACATTCACGATGCCCGTGAGATTGGACGACACCGGATCCTCGACAACATCAAAGCTTGGCTTATTCGCCATGAAAAGAAGTTTTGTGGACGTTTTTTTTCCGCATAACTGCATGTTGACATTATCGGAAATCACCCGCTGAAATCCGCCGCCCAGCGAGACCATGTTGACGTCAAGGTTCAGCCGGTTTTGCCTGATCCTGTTTTCGGTTTCGATATCGAGCACGCCGGAAAGCGCGTTCCCGTATTTGACCGAAAACCCGCCGCTTGAAAAATAAAGTTTCTTCATCACCGATGTTTCAACGATTGTAAACAATCCCGTCCCGGCGGTATTCTCACCGTGATAGGGATGATTCAGCGTTGCTGTATTTATCATGATCAGGTTTTCCGACGGACTGCCTCCCCGCACGGGGATAGCGGCGGTTTCATCGGTCTGCGTGATTCCGGGCAGCGCCTTGATGCTCTGAAAGATATCCGCCGCTCCGCCCGGCGTCGTGTAAACGTCATATTTATTCAGCGTAGTCTTTCCTTCGCCGCCGGTATAGGCGCTGGCTTCAATAGTCACTTCTTTCAGGTCGAGCGATTTTTCGCGCATCCGGATGATTTGAACCGACGATTGTGGAATCGTTATTGTCCTGCTGTATTTTTCATACCCGATCATGCCCGCGGTAAGAATGCGTGTTCCGGTAACGGACGTTGATATCTCGAAATATCCGCTGTCATCGCTGACGTCACCTGCGTAATCACCGTCCGTGAAATAAACATTGACATAGGGAATCGCCTTGCCGTGTTCATCGAGCGTGTAACCTTTAAACAACGTCTTCTGCGCTTGAGCGGAAT
>CAYPIY010000017.1:0-17504 GCA_964410965.1 uncultured Bacteroidota bacterium
AAAAATTCTCAAATTTTGAGAAAAAATCGATTCAAATATACTTTATATTGATAGCATAAATGATGGCTTAGATTAGAAGCCGAGAACTTAACTTAATAAAAAACAAAAGGAGATCCATCATGTCACGAGGAACCCTCAACCGCGCAATGCTCATTGGCCGTATCGGCCGCGAACCCCAGATCCGTTACACACCCGGCGGAACGTCCATCGCCATGTTTTCACTGGCGACCAACGAAGCTTACAAAGACAAAACCGGTCAGATGAAAGTCCAGACGGACTGGCACCGGGTCGTCGCGTGGAGCAAACTCGCCGAAATATGCGGACAATTCCTGCACAAAGGATCGCTGGTCTGCATTGAAGGCACCATGCGTACCCGAGTCTTCCAGGACCGGGACGGAAAGAAAAACTATATCACCGAGATTGTCGCCAGTAACATGCAGATGCTCGGCACGAAGCCGGGGCCCGAGGCGGTGAAACACGAATCGGAAGAAAGCGTAGAATCGGCTGATTTGACCGTATAATTCATGGTTTTCCGTTAGAAAAAAAGAGCCGGTATAAAAACCGGCTCTTTATTATTTTTTCACCATATTGATTTTGAATAAAAAATGAATGTCTCTTATGATTCACTGCATAGATAATATAAATGATAGAATCATCTTCAAAGATGAGGTTTATCAGATTGCCGGCGCGGCAATGGAAGTTTATAATCATTTGAATTCAGGATTTCTGGAAAACGTCTATCTGGACGCGATGGCTATTGAACTTCACCTCAGAAATATTCCTTTCGCAGTCCAGATCCCGGTCAAAATCCGATATAAGAATTTCACGCTGGACCGGCACTATACGCCCGATCTGGTTTGTTATGATAAAATTATCGTTGAACTGAAAGCGATTAAACAGATTTCAGCGGTTGAAGAAGCCCAAATGATAAATTACTTGAAAGCCTCCGGTTTTGAAATGGGGGTTTTACTCAACTTTGGGTTTCCGCAGAAACTTGAATGGAAAAGATTTATTTATACGCAAAAGTCCGTGTAATTCTAATCGTTACGGAAACATCAGCCCGCTTAAAGCGGGCTTTTATATTTGTGCAAATTCGTGTTATTCGTGGTTAAATCATTTTCGTATTTTCGTTTATTTGCGGTTCCATGTTTTCATTTGCGTATATTCGCGTTAATTGTGGTTAAACAAATTACCTATTCTCGTTTTATTTGCGGTTAAAATTCATATTCAAATCCGCCGACCGGAATTAAAGTCCACTGATACATTTTATCCTGTTTGTTGTCGATCTCGTTCCAGTAATACGTCGCGATGTTTTTGCGGTTATACGCGTTAAATAAATTCAGGTAAGCGACCAGAGCGGAACCCCTGAAATGGAACCGGCGGTCGAAACGGATATTGAGCGTGTGATAATCGGGATAACGTTCCTTGTTGATTCGAGTTGCGTCAATGATGCCGGAATTGGCCAGCCGGGATAGGTCCTGGTCGAACGGAGTATAAGGAACGCCGCCTGCGTAAGTCCAGCGAAGGCTGAATTCCCATTTGTTATTCGGTTTGTATCCGCCGACGACATTGAAAACGTACTTATTGTCATACATGCGGTTGTGCCACTTCTTATTCAGATCCCGGTAGCGGCTCTTGAATACGGATCCGCTGACCAGTCCGTAAAAATCTTTCGCGAGTTTCTTCTGGATCATCACTTCAACACCGCGGGTTTGAGCGCGTCCGTTGTCAACCAGATCGGTGTATTGGTTAAAACGGCTCATGCTTGTTCCGTCATCAAGAACAAACAGCATTGGGTCGCCCTGATCCATGGGAAACTGATCATACTCTTTCAGGTACCCCTCCACCGATAATTTAGTATCTTCAGTCAGCATGTAATCAAAGCCGGCAACATAATGCGTTGAGCGCGGGTCTTTCAGTTTTTTATTTTTTGAGTCCTGGGATAAAATCAGCATGGGCAGATTCTGATAATACATACCCCACGAGGCGTTGAGTGTCAGCCGTTCGGTCGCTTTCACGCTGGTGGCGAGACGGGGAGCGATATTCAGATTGCGGTTGTAATGATAATAGTCCCCGCGCAGACCTGCGGTTATTGTCCATATCTGCGTGGGCGTCCAGTTATAGGAGATGAATCCGCCGGCCTTGGCCGATTTGAAATGATGATCCACTTTCAGTCCCGGCAGCGTATCGCCGAGCCGGTTGGTGTAACGTCCGTATTCGTATTCATAGTCTTCCATCTGAACGACGGCGTCGGCGCCGAATTCAACGCGATGTTGTTTGTTAATCGTAATCGCGCTGACGTTCCTGAACTGGAAAGCGCTTTCGAGCGAATTATTGTCCACAAACAATTCACTGTTGACGGTTTTTTTAAATCTATCATTGGCGTCAAGAAACCGGTATGAAAATGATGTATTTGAAAATAAATGACTGTTCCAGACGCTTGCCAGATTCGCTCCGATCGTGGACTGAGTTCCCTCGCTGAGGCCATAACCGGGGTTTCCGCTTTCTCTTGCATCCTTTTGAGTAAAATTGATCGTGCTCAGTCCGGTGATGTTCAATAAGGTTAATTGATGATTTTTGTTCAAGTCAAAAACCGTTTTTACATGCAGATCGCCGTATTTGGGCACAGCGCCGGTTCCGATGGCCTCAACGATCCAGTCCAGGTAACTGCGCCGCAGCGAGACCAGGAAGGATCCGCGTTTGTCAAACATCGGTCCCTCGATGATTCCTCCGAAACCGCCCATGCTCAGATCGATTTGTCCGTCGTATTCATCGCGGTTGCCTTCACGCAATTTGATGTTCATGACGGAGGACAAACGGTCGCCGTACATCGCCGAGAAGCCGCCGGAATAGAACGACACGTCGTCGATGAAATCGGTATTCAGCATACCGATGGGACCGCCGGAGGAGCCCTGAACGGGAAAATGGTTGATATTCGGGATGGGAATATTATCAACGTAAAATCCGTTCTCGACAGGGCTTCCTCCGCGAACCGCGAGATCGTTGGCGTTATCGGCGACCTGCGCCACGCTGGGCAGGACGGACATGATGCGGCTGACGTCGCCCGCGGCGGCCGGCGACCGGCGGACTTCCTCACCGTTGAAACTCACCACGCTCAGCGGATCGGATTCTTTTTTCTGGAAATATCCCGCCGTGATCACGATTTCCTCCGACTGGATCACGCTTTCGGTCAGTTCGGCGTTGGCATAGGTAATACGCGCCGGACGCACGATAATGTCCGGCTTGCTCAGTTTTTCATAACCGATGTAATGAAACTCGGCGATATAACTTCCGGCCGGTACATTTGCAATGCTGAACATGCCGTCGTTATTCGTAGCCGCTCCTCGGGTCGTGCCTTTCAGCATCACGTTGACGCCGATAAGCGGCTCATGGGTAACCGCGCTGGTAACCTTTCCTTTGATTGTGCCGGTTTTGTCCTGTGAAAAAATTTGCGTTCCGGTCAATTGTGCAACGATGAACAGAATGATGTACAGTTTCGATTTCATGACTTGCCTTTCTTTCAATATTTTTTAAAATTATTTGAACCATTGATTTGCTTTTCGTGCTTTACGTAAAATCCGCGCCGTGAGTTCCGGATTTTTTTTGCTTCCTGATTTGACGACGATACCTTTGATTCTATAACCGCCGTAATTCAGCACTTCTTTGACGGATTGAACAGCGCCCCGGCTTTCGGGCAATATCCAGTTCAGCGGCCAGGGCGTCGTACACGATGTGACGATTACAGCCGGTTTGCCCTTTTGCAATTTGATAGGGAAACCCCGATCCTGTTCTTTCATAATGACGGGTACATTTCTTTCAAAAAGTACTTTCAGTTGCGAACTCATATTTCCCCAATAAGTCGGCGTACCGATGACGATACCATCCGCGTGTTTTAATTTTTGTCCGATTCTGTGGGCATCATCTTCCGGAAGCGCGCATGATCCGGTTATTCTGCATTTCATGCAGGCTATGCAGGGTTTCATGATCAAATCATAGATATCAATTCGCTCTGCGTTAACTTGTGGCTCAATTGATTTTTGGATGTGTTTCAACATTCCGGAAACGATTCCGTTTTTCTTTGGGCTTCCATTTAAAACAAGTATATTCATAACTGACCTTTTAGTAAATTAACATTGTTAAGTTATATGAAAAAATTTTTTTACTTTCCTTTTTCGAACAATGAATTCATGAATTGCAAGGCGGACTCCAGTAACGATTGAAAGTGTTCATCAGGAACCGGGATGCGTTTCCTGAGAATTAATGCCACCATTCCGTGTACGGTTGCCCAAATTGCAAATGCCATCGAATTGATCTCATGACCTTGAAAATATCCCGCTTGCTGGCATTCAATAATATTCTGACGAAGCTGATCGAAAGAAAGCATGCCATAATTTGTGTATTTTTCCATGATCTCATGGCACTCTTGCATGAACTTTTGCGGTTCATTTTGAATGAACATAAGATCATAATATTCAGGATTTTCTATTCCAAAACGGACATATTCAATACCATGGGCTTTTAACTTTATTATCGGATCAGCATATTGAAATTGGGAAATTTTAACCTGGCGATCGTACAACATTTTGAATCCTATGTTATACAATTCAAAAATGATCTCGGATTTATTTTTATAATAGATATAAATAGCAGCCGGACTATAACCGATATGCTCCGCAATGCTCCGCATTGTCACATTATCAAAGCCGTATTTCAGGAAAAGTTCTCTTGACTTGTCCAGGACAAGTTTTTTGATGTCTTTTCTTTCAGTTTCTTTTGGTCGTGGCATGGTATTCAGTTAACTTAACGTTGTTTAATAAACAATGTTAAGTTAACATAAAAAAGATCGTTTGTCAAGGTTTTTTTTGAAAATGAATGATTTATTTTCTGCAATAAAAAAACCGCCCCGTTTATAACGGGACGGCTTATAATTAACCACGATTCTTTCTACTACCTCAAGCTATTTTATCAGCATCATCTTGTTCGATTTCACGAAATGATCACCGTTTATCCGGGATCGTAAATTCTAAGTTAAAAGGATTGACCTCAGGATTCGTTCTTTATCGATTTACTTTATACGGTATGGGATTCTGATATGCAAGAGAAAATAAAATTAGTCAACGCAGGCATTCTGACCGAATCATTTTCTGTTTTCTGATGAATCCGGTCTTGCCATGATTCAATGTTGATAAGCGAAAGGAATATAAATTGTTTTGTGTTTCGTTGAGCGGTTAAATTTTTTTTTCATTTACAGACAAACCGCTCCGTCCGTAGGCGTTGTAAATGTTCTGTTGAATTTATCAAATCAATGTTATACATTGTCACCAGAAAGCAGCAAAATGAAAAAGTTGGTTTATTTTTATAGGCTCTTTATGCCGTTTCTCTATTTAGGTGCTGCGGCGTATTTGTTTTTTTATGGGGGTTCCGTTTTTACGATTTACAATAACATGACGGCTGCTGTGATCGGTCTGTACGGATGTTATCGCCTCGTCACTCGGCTCGGCTTTTTAGGGAAGGACGTTCACCGTGCCAGCGACTGATTCATTCCGGATCCTGGCGTGTGCCGTTTTTATGATCATGGTATCCGTTTCCTGCCGTTCTTCGACGATGACTACAGGCGCAGCGGTATTTCTCTGTGACGAATCCATCCTTCCCGCGGTGGAGTTCCAGCGAAATGAATTTCAGAAAATGTATCCTGAGGCAAGTGTCCGTCTGCAGACCGGATCTCCCGGTGAAATATGCTCCCGCTGGTTCGGTAAGGAAAGCGCTTGCATGATGATTACGTGCATTCCGGACTCAGCCGGATCTTCCCGGATCGAAGAAAGCGCCCTGGCCTGGAATCGGCACAAAGTCGCGCTCGACGCTCTTGCGGTCATCGTAAACCGCCGAAATGACGTGCGTTCGCTTTCGGTCGATCAGCTGAAAAGAATACTTAAGGGTGAGATCCGTACTTGGAAAGCGTTCAAAATGCAGGAACAACCGGTAACCGTACAGGACCGCATCCAGGTCCTCCGCGAATCCGATGATTCCGGAAATACGACCTTTTTGAAATCTCTTGGACTGTTGTTTGGTGATTCGGCATTGACCGTATTTTTCAGGCCGGAGCCAAACCGCCCATCTTCCGCCCAGATTCTTGAGCATACCGCATCGCATCGAAATGCGCTCGGATTTGTAAGCACGGCCTGGCTGACCGGAAATCCGGATTACCTCAGTTTCTGCGATCTGATCCGGATTGTCAGCATAAGCGCCGATGATTTCAGCGATGCGGTGGAACCGGTACCGGGTTATATCTACCGCGGGGATTACCCGCTCCGCAGGATTATCTATCTGTACACTCATGAAACCGGACCGGATGTCAGTCTCGGGTTCGCGTCGTTTCTCTGCGGAAACGAGGGCCAGAGAATTTTTCCGGATCTCAATCTTGTGCCGGCCGTCAATCCTGTCCGCCTGAAGTTTGAAGGCGACGGGCGAAATGCCGAATGATGAAACCGGAAAGCCTCATGAACGAATCCTTGAACATATTCGCAGGTCAGGGATACGATTCTTCGGGAATCGAAGGGGCCTGTGCTTGAATAAATAAAATGCGGTACGGCCCGTAACGGTCTGCCTACCCATATAACGGAGATAACCAAATGAAGCCGTCTGTTTTTATGATGTTTCTCATCGGCCTTGCGCTGGCCGTATCGGTGCTGGTTTACGTGTACATTTTCGGCGCGGAAAACGATGCGTTCGGGATGAATTATATTTACAAAGGCGGGCCGCTGGTCATTCTCCTGATGATGCTCAGTATCATGGTGGTGACGTTTATCTTTGAGCGCATTTTTTTTCTCCGCAAAGCTTACGGACGTCAGCCCGTCGCGGCATTCATGCATCCGGTGCGGGAGCTCATTCAGAGTCATGAACTTGACCGCATGCAGGAAATGACCCGCCGGCAGGGAGGATCGTGCGCGACGATCATTCAGGCGGCGATTGACAGTTATCTGCGCGCACGGCAGAAGAATCACCCGCATGAAAAGCGCATCGCCGAAGCTCGGAGAGCGATTGAGGAAAGCACGGCGATGGAAATTCCTCTATTGGAAAAAAACCTGATTGCGCTCTCCACTATCGCCTCCGTTTCCACACTGGTAGGATTGCTGGGAACAACGATCGGAATGATCCGCGCGTTTAAGGCGCTTGCTCAGGTCGGAGCGCCGGACGCCGTGCAGCTCTCCGTCGGCATCTCTGAAGCGCTGATCAATACCGCCGGGGGACTCGCCGCCGCCATTATCGCCATCATCGCGTATAATTACTTTGTCAATAAAGTCGATACGTACATCTACGAAATCGAGGAAGCCGGTTACGATATCGTCGAACTGCTTGCGGTCAACGACGAATCATCCCCGGCACAGGACGCATGAGCCGATTCAGGAAAAAAAGAACAGGGATCCGTCTCGACATGACGCCGATGGTTGACGTGGCGTTTTTATTGCTGACGTTCTTCATGCTCACCACGACGTTCCGGCCGCTTGACGATATTCCCGTGAACATCCCCGATTCGAAAACGATGATGAAAATTCCCGCTTCGGACAAACTGACGATTTCGGTCACGGATGAGCAGTCCCTCTGGCTGACGATCGAGGATACGAGGTTGCGAACGGCGGTATTCAGGGACAGCCGGAAGATCAACCAGGATATCAAGAAAGAGGATTTGCAGCAATGGATCAGTAAAATCCAGATCGAGAACATGGCGCTGTACGGAACCGGACGCGCGCTTCAGGTGGTTTTAAAAGCCGACCGTCACATCAGCTACGAACTGATCCACGAAGTGATCGAAACCCTGCGGACAGGACAGATTTCAACCGTGTATTTCATGACGAATCCTTCATAACCATGGCCGGAACAAACGAACAACAGGGACATTCACGCAAGCCCGTACGGCGCCGCATCCGGCGCGCGGGCATACGTATCGACATGACGCCGATGGTTGACGTGGCCTTTTTATTGCTTACATTTTTCATGGTGACCACGGCTTTCCGGCGCCCGCAGACCATTGAAATCACTATCCCCGCAGACAAGCAGGCAAAAAAAGAAGTGCGGATCCTGGAATCGAATCTCGTCCAGCTGATGGTTAACCGGGACAACCGGTTTTACTGTAAATCCGGGGGAGGAACCCTCCAGCCGATTGATAAAAACAGCATCCATGAAATGATCGTAAAAGAAAGTAAAAACAATATCAATTCCAATCCTGGAGTCATTACCAAAGAGCGTTATAAACTGATTCTTGTTTTCAAAATGCATCCGAAGAGTCCTTACGATCATCTTGTGTTTGTTCTCGATGAACTGAACCGCGCCGTCGATTCCCTGAACGTTTACTATCGTCTGGATCTGCCGGCGGAAAAACTGACGCCGCGTTTTACGTTTGTCCCGATGAACGCGGCGGATACCGCCATGCTTGAAAAAATGGATGCGGTAAGACCATGAGAAATGATTTGTTTTTATGTTCCGGACACTTTATTTTAAGATAGATAACATGAAGGATATTTATGCGAAATCGTGTTTGTTTTTTTCCGGTATGGACAATATCTATTTTAATTTCTGTTTTTTCCGTTCAGGCGCAGAACCTAACGTCGTTCACGACTCAGCAGGAAGCCGTCGATTTTTATCTGGATACCAAGGGTGAGCTGTACTTTAAATTTGACGCCGCGGAAAAAAACGCAATCAGTGAATTATCGCGGAGCATGTCAATTGACCGCGTTGACCGCAACGGAAGCGGTTTTACGGTCTATGCCTACGCGAACCGTGATGAATTAAATCAGTTCCGGAATAAGGGAATAATATTTACCGTACTGCCTCATCCCGGCGATGTTGAGAATGTGAGCATGAGTTCTGTTCTTGACACGATTATTCAGTGGAACGTTTATCCCACGTATGAGGGATATGTCAATTTAATGTATTATTATGCCGCGCATTATCCTGCCATGTGTGAAATCGTAGATGCGGGACAGTCCGTGAACGGGAGGCACATCCTGTTCGCGAAGATCACCAATTCGTTGTCTGAAACACCCAACCGCCCCCGCGTGATGCTGACGTCATCCATGCACGGCGATGAAACCGCCGGTTACGTGATGATGCTGCACCTGATCGACACGCTGCTGAGGGGCCGTTCGCAAAGCGCACTCATCGGGCGGCTGACGGATCAGTGCGAAATCTGGATCAATCCCCTCGCAAATCCCGACGGAACGTATTGGGGAGGCAATCACACGGTCGGAAGCGCCAAGAGGTACAACGCGAATTATAAGGATCTCAACAGAAATTTTCCTGATCCGGAGGACGGATTGAATCCAACCGGTTCGTGGCAGGCTGAAACCCTCGTCATGATGAATGCGGCATCCTCAACGTTGTTTACATTGTCCGTAAATTTTCACGGCGGCGCGGAAGTATTCAATTTCCCGTGGGATACCTGGCAAAGGTTTCACCCCGATGATAACTGGTTTATTCATATCGGGACACAATATGTCGATACGGTTCATATCTATTCACCATTAACTTACATGGACGATATGCTTGGTTATCCGGGAATTCCGGGCATTGTCAACGGATACGACTGGTATGAAGTGATCGGCGGCCGGCAGGATTACATGAATTTTTACCAGCACTGCTCCGAAGTTACCGTCGAATTATCCATCACAAAAAATATTCCGACGAGCCAGATTTTGCCGATGTGGAATTACAATAATAAATCGCTGCTGCGTTTCATCGAACAATCGCTGTTCGGGATCAAAGGAACCGTCACAGATTCACTGACCGGCGGTCCGGTTCAAGCAACCGTCAGCATTGCGGGTAAAGATCTGCCTGACAGTACGTTTGTCAGATCCGATTCCGCGACAGGCGCTTTTCACAGGATGATCCATACCGGGAATTATTCACTGGTCTTCAATGCGCCGGGGTATTATCCGAAAGTTGTTGAGAATGTCCGCTCGAAAAATGATTCGACGAGCCATGTTTTCGTTCAGATGCATCCTATTTCCGGCGTCGGAATCCGGGAAGTATCAGAAAGCGATTTTCACCTTTATGGTAATTTTCCCAATCCATTCAATCCTTCGACGGAGATCCGTTATCAGTTAGCCGAGAGCGGCCATGTGAATCTGAAAATTTATAACATTCTCGGTCAGGAAGTTAATACGCTGGTTGATGAATTTCAAAGCGCCGGTGAACGCCGTATCTGCTGGAACGGAAAAAACCGGGAGGAATTCACGGTTGCGGGCGGAATCTATTTTTACCGGCTTATTGTAACTTCATCATCTAAGCATTTTTTGCGATCGGGAAAGATGGTATTCCTTAAGTAAGATTTCCCTTTTCAAAACAATAGTCTGTAGCTGACTAATACTTGATATTATAGAATCTGATGAATCAAATAAGATCATAATTCAGAAATAATAAATTGTTTAAAGAAATATCTTATAATTTTTTTCAATAATTATGCAAGTGTGATTCAGGTCACAACTTCAGTAAAAATGTATTAATATACTATATGTTTGATATGCTTTTGTAATGTGAAACTTTGTAATGTGAAACAATGTGAAACGACGTATGACAACTTTATTTATTAAAATAATTATAAAAGGAAAAGAGTTATGTCAAATAATACAATGAGTCAGGGTTATACGGGTATAAAAGCGATAATTCGGACAATCAGGAATTTCTTTAAAAGAATGATGTTTGTTTACGGGTTCATGATTGGATCCGGTCTTTTGACAGGTGCGGTTTTCTCACAAACCGGTCCCGGGGGCGTGGGTACCAGCGTTACGAATAAACTGTGGCTTCGCGCGGATAAAGGAATCACGCAATCTTTTTCCTATCTGGGCTGGGCGGATGTAAGCGGGAACGCGCATTTTTTTTCACAAAGCATAGCCGCGAATGTACCGTCATATGAAACCATTGCTCTCAACAATCAGCCGGCTGTCCGGTTTAACGGAATCAATCAGTTCTTATCGAGCACCCAGGCTCCGGCACTGAATGTTAATCCGTTTACTGTCATCATCGTGGCAAATCCTAAAGGACTGACCGGATCGGATCAGATCCCCTTCGCCAGCTATGATTCGGTTATGGGCAGTGGTTATTTTTTTAATGCTACGGCCGGTAATATCTGGAAATTCAATACCGGTGCGTTCGGCTCTTATTCAGTATATGAAGGAGGTCCTGTGGCGGTGAACTCGCCCAAGATCATGAGCGGATATGCCGATCAGTTTTTTGTGAACGGGGTTCTCGGCACGGGAACTTTTTTCGGTAATGTGGCTACGAATAATACCATGCCGATGTTTATCGGAAAAGGGAACAACGCCGGCTATTTCAACGGCGACATACATGAAATCATTTATTACGACATCGCGCTCAATCCGTTACAGAGACAGTTTGTCGAGAATTACCTGGCCTCCAAATACTCCATTCCGATCATCAACGATTTTTTCAGTTATGATGCGATGCATCATTACGATGTTGCCGGCATCGGTCAATCAGGGGGAAATATTGTGAATATGGCTTATTCGGGGATATTGGGAATGAAATCCGTTTCATTTACCGGCGATCCCCAGCGTATCATGTTCGGCAGCGACGGTAAATCCGATAAAAAATCGCAGTCAGGCACATGGACGGGCGGAGTGGTGCGGAAACTCGAACGGTCCTGGCGCGTGGATATGACGAACCCGCAGATGATTGATACCCTGTTCTTTAACCTCGCGTCTTCTTTCATCGGTGATCCCGCGTCTCTGCGGCTGATGATCGCGGACGATGATCTGTTTGCAGGCGCTACTACCCGTACGGGAATTTATCTGAATAATCAGATCGCTTTTGTCAATGTCAGCCTGGCGGCAGGTAAATATATTACGTTAGGTTCCACAAATCAATCCAATTTCGCGCCCGTTCTGGTGACGAATACATCCGCATCCGGTCCGGGTTCGCTGGCATATGCGATATCATTTACCAATACTAATCCGGGAACTGACACAATCCGGTTCGCGATTCCTGATAATTCGGTTATTCATACCACGGGTACATTGTTTATATCCGACAGTTATACCTACATAGATGCTGATATGGATCAGGATTACCTCCCCGACGTGGAACTTACCGGTGACAGCAGTTTCTTTTCCGGGATTGCCGTCCGGTCGTCGTTTAATACGATTAAAGGTTTCGCGATCAGGGGTTTTTACGATTTTTCCGGCGGAGGAATTCACTTTTATGACAGTTCGGCTCATCACAACACTATTCAGGGCAATTATATCGGCCTGAATCTTGCCGGTCAGCGCCTTCAGTCCAATTCGTACGGAATATATCTCGGATACCAGTCCCGAGAAAACCTGATCGGCGGTTATGACCCCGCGCATAAAAACGTCATATCCGGCAATAACTTTGACGGCATCAGAGGGTATTATTCAAACGACAATACTATCATCGGCAATTTGATCGGCTCCGATCTGACCGGTAATTCAGGTCTGAACAACAACGGCAGCGGCATTGCGCTTGATAATAGCGATAATAACCGCATTGGCGATGATGCGCCCGGCGGTGGAAATTTAATCGGAAGCAACTTATACAGCGGAATATATCTGACCGGTTCAAAGAACAATCAAATCCTTGGAAATACCGTCGGTGTTAACGCAACGGGCCTACAAATCGGCAACGGAAATTACAATGTTCTGATGGAATCTTCCGATTACAATCAGGTCGGCAACGGCACCGAAGACGGACTAAATACACTTGCCCTTGCTGTCTTAGACGGCATCCTGATAAATTATTCGACCGGCACGCGGATTCTGGGCAATCGTATCGGTACGGATATCACGGGCAACCTTGACCGCGGGAACGGCCGTAACGGTATCTATATGGCTGACGGCTGCGACAGTACCGTGATCGGCGACGGAACCGAAGGCGGACGAAACCTCATATCCGGCAACAGCGAAAACGCCATCTATGCGGATGGGATGGAAAGCGGCGTAGCGTACTGCCTGATCGCAGGTAATCATATCGGCGTCGGGGCGGATACGAACACCGTCCTGGGCAATGATTCATGCGGTATCCGTTTTTTCACGGGAGGCGCCGCCGTTCGTGATAATCAAATTGAAGGTAATCGTATCGCTTATAACGGACCTAACGGAGGAATACTTTTTGAAGGATCGTCAGTATTCAACAATAATTTATTTCATAATTCGATTTATGCCAATCAGTCCGCCGGGTTGATTTATCTGAACGGTGCCCAGGGAAATATACAGCCACCGGTAATTTCATCCGTTGCGGGACATCTGGTGACCGGTACTAGCGAAGTCAATGCGCTCATTCAGGTTTATGCGGATAATGGCAGTCAGGGACGACACTATCTGGATACGGTGCGAGCCACCGGAACGAACTGGCAATATACGGCCGATCCGGGACTCATTAATGTCAACCTGACGGCATTGCAGACGGTCGGTCTGAATACATCCGTTTTCTCCTATCCCAACAGCGGACTGTCCGATTTTCTGAATGTGACGAAGACTTCAGACGATGGCTCGGCCGGAACACTGAGAGGCGCTATCCAGTACGCCAATTCCCATCCGGGCACGGATACAATACGGTTCAGTCTGGCGCCGCGTTCGGAAATCAGGATTTATACCGAACTGCCCGGCCTCTCGGACAGCGGAACGGTGATTGACGGAGACATGAACGGGGATCATATGCCAGATATCATCGCAAACGGAGACTATGCTCCCAATGACATACCGGGGTTTGTTATTTCTTCTCCGCACAATGTACTGAAGGGGCTCGTGTTACACGGCTTCCGTATTACGGGCGCAGTGGTCATGACAAGCCCATTTGCGTTTAATAATACGCTCATCGGTAATTATATCGGAACGGACAGCACCGGATTGGTTGCCTATACGAATGAAAACGGGATTGTCATTGAAAACGGCGCCCATGACAATTATATCGGTCTGCCCAATCCGGGAGAGGGCAATGTCATATCCGGAAGCTCATCGAACGGGATTTATATTTCCAACAATTGCCGGAATATTCAAATCGTCAATAATTTTATAGGAACCGACTATACCGGGCAATATCCAATAAGCAACGCGAATATTGGAATATTCGTATCTCAATCCGACAGCATTCATATCGGCGTACCCGGTCCCCACGGACGAAACATTGTCTCTGCAAATGCAGGTGCCGGTGTTATGCTGAACCAGTGCATCGGCGGCGTTGTTGTCAATAATTATATCGGAACCGGCGTCCACGGAAACGAAACGGATCTGGGGAACGGCGGACAGGGCATTGCGCTTCTGAACTGTTCGCAAACCGTTATCGGTTCAGGTGATGCGGGCAGCGGGAATCTGATTTCGGGAAACCAGCAAAGCGCGCTGGTGCTGGGATTTTCAAGTAACAACCACATTTACGGGAACCGCATCGGAACCGATATCAGCGGAATGGCATCGGTTCCCAACAACGGCGACGGCATCCAGATCGGCGACGGGTGTAACGACAACCGGATCGGAATGAATACGTCCGACGGCAGGAATATTATCTCAGGAAACACCGGTGCTGGAATTTACATGCAGGCGACATCCGTGAATTCGCTTCACAATCCGGTCATCGGGAATCTTATCGGCGTCGGTGCGGATGGTACGACTCCCTTGGGCAATAACAGCATCGGAATCTCGGTATCCTGTTCGTTGGTGACGATAACGGCAGATACGATTATGGATAATATTGTAGCATACAATAATTCCGAAGGCATCGGTTTTTATGATCAGTCTGCCGGAAATTTCGTGTACCGTAATTCCATACACAGCCATCTGCACGGCGGAATCGCCGGATTTCAGAACGGTCTGGTTCCGCCGGTTTTCGATTCACTGAGAGCCGGCACCCTGTATGGTCATTCCGACACCAATGCCCATATCCAGGTTTTTGCAGACGACGACGACGAGGGACGGATTTTCCTTGGTGAAACCTATGCGGATGCGTCCGGCCACTGGACGATCAGCGGCGCTACGCTGCCTTATAATAAATATCTGACGGCTCTTCAGACCGTCAACCACAGCACGTCGGCATTTTCATCGGTGTTTGATGCCCTGATCGATTACCTGCTGGTGACCAAAACCGCCGATGACGGAAGCACGGGAACCCTTCGCAGCGCGATGATATACGCCAATGTTATCAGCATGGGAGCTGACACTATACGATTCCTGCCGCTGTCCGGCAGTATCCGCATCGCCTCAGCGTTGCCCATTGTAAATCAGGACAGCCTGGCGATTGACGGCGATATCAACAATGACGGAATTCCGGATATCGAGATTACCGGACAGGATCAGTTCAGCGGACTGATAGTGTCTTCCTCTTACAATCACATTCACGGTCTCATCATAAGCGGTTTCGGGAGTTCATCGGTCAATGGCGCGATTGTATTCAGCGGACCAAACGCTCATAATAATCTTGTCACCGGATGTTATCTGGGTACGGATACTTCCGGAACGGCCGCATACGGCAATTACTGTGGCATCATCATCAGAGCCGGTGCCTCAGAAAATCAGATCGGCACAGCCGAAGCAACCGGGAGAAATGTCATTTCCGGAAATACATTCGGTATTCACATTTCTGATACTATATCCGCTAACAACCGCATTGTCGGTAATTTTGTGGGAACATCCAAAGACGGCATGAATCCGGTTCCGAATATGATGGGCATTTATTTGATCGATACCCGTCATGTTTGGGTCGGCGACGGAACAGTCAGCGGAAGGAACCTTGTCTCCGGAAACAACTGGGGGCTTTATCTGAACAATTCACGATTTAACAACATCGCCGGAAATGTTTTCGGACTTAAATCCGATGGTATGACCCGTATGGAAGCCGAGCAGTATATGGGGATCGTTGTCAGGGAAAGCGATTATAACCAGATCGGAAACGGGACATTGGAAGGGCGGAACATTTCTTCCGGCCACTATGAATCCGGTATCTGGCTGGCTCACAGCAATTATAATAAAGTCACCGGAAACCTGGTCGGTCTGGATGTAACCGGCATGAATGTGATTAAAAACTGGGATGAAGGCATTTCCATCGCAGGCGGAGGCATGTACAATCAGATCGGCGATACAACCGAATATGGCAGGAATGTAATTGCCGGAAGTTACAAAAATATCAGTATGCAATCTTTATCATCGAAGAAAAAGACAAGTCATCCGCCTCTGAAAGAAGCTGTCCGCGAAATAACCTATGAAATATTGTACAATAAAGTTATCGGAAATTATATCGGAACCGATATTACCGGTCAGAATATCTTTCCGGCGATCATCAGCGATCAGAGCGGCATCGTACTTGATAATACCGATTATAACATGACGAACTGCAAAAACACCGGCAACGAAATCGGCGGGCCTGCACAAAACTTTGGCAATGTCATTGCCGGCTGTTATGACGGCATAGTGCTTATCGCAACGGATTCCAATGTCGTATCCAACAACCGGATCGGAACCAATCAAAGCCTGACCGCGGATTTGGGAAACGCAGGAAGCGGAATGGTGGTCAAGGATGCGAATCCCCATAAAGACGGAAACGGGGAATCAGCCGACGGCGGTTCGACCTATAATCATATCTTCAATAACGTGTTTGCCTACAATGACAGCACGGGCATTCTGGTAACCGACATTCATACGAAAAATAATGATTTTTCAGTAAATCGGTTTTACGACAACGGCGTACCAGCACGAATTATCAACGATGCGCAATGGTCCATATCCGTTCCGGCAGTGGATTCAATGGATTACAGCTATATCCTATACGGATCAGCAATCCCGAACGGACATGTACACATTTTCACCGACAGTTCGGCTGTTTCCCAAGGAAGAATGTATCTGGCGTCAGTCACTGCGGACGGTTCAGGAAACTGGTCCGTGAATGTACCTTATTATTCCGGATGGTACTACAGCGCGCTGCAGGATACGGCCGGTAATACGTCCGGTTTTTCGGCGCCTTTTCTTCCGGTGATTCCCGTACTTACAACCACTCCTGATTCGCTGGATTTCGGGACTGTTTTTATAGGAAACGAGACGATTTTGGAAGTTGTCCTCAAGGCCGGGAATTCAGCGGTCGAAATCACGGATGCGTTTGTTTCAGGCGATGCGGTTTTTTCGATGACAGACACCCTGAATTATCCTTTCAGCATTGCTGAGAATGACAGTATTGTCATTCATGTCAGGTACAGGCCTGAAAATAAGACCATTTCAACGGGTACATTGGCGGTTTATAATAACACACCCGTCAACCCTCTTCAAATTTCTCTCTCCGGTAACGGGTCGGCCGGAGTTCTTCAATCGTCGCTGTCCGACATATCATTTGGAAGCGTTCTGATCAACGACAGTTCGGAAATCAGTCTTATTCTTAAACCGGTTTCTGGAGTCGTACGCATTGATTCAGGCGCAATAAAAACCGGCTTGCCGTTCACTTTCGATTTGCCGTCGTTCCCGTATACGCTGATGCAGGGCGATTCGCTTCAGATTCCT
>CAYPIY010000018.1:0-7271 GCA_964410965.1 uncultured Bacteroidota bacterium
TCATCCAAGCGAACAAAATCACCGGGAGTCCCGTGGCCAGCGCGAACACCGGCGGCAGAAACAAACCTTCGGGGCTTGCAATTGTCATCGGGATCAGCATGCCGAAATACAGCACCCCGCTGTAAGGGCAAAACGCGAGCGCAAAAATGATCCCCAGCAACAATACCATCCACCACTTGCTGAAATCCAGCCGTTCCAGCTTCTCATGCCAGGAACCGCTTCGAAGAGCCGGAAATCGGATAACATCCAGCATCAGCAATCCGATAATAATCAGAACAGGGCCAAGAACGCGTTCACCCCAGCTCATGAAAAATTTCGTCAGGTCCAATTTACTCAATCCGAAATAAACAAGTATCCCGACGCCGGTGTAGGATACGGCACGACCAAGCGTATAAATCATACCGTTGAAAAATACACGCTTTCGGTCGCTGATGTCTTTACTGATAAACCCGATCGCCGTAATGTTCGTCGCAAGCGGACAGGGACTGACCGCCGTCAGCAAACCGAGCAGGAACGCGCTGAGAACCGCGTACGATGAAGAATCCAGAAATTGCTGGAGAATGGATTCCATGAACGGATTATCCTTTCAGGTATTTATCGATAAGCGATCTGATTTCCTGCTTGAGTTTGTCCGGATCGGTCCGGGCGTACCGGAAACCGTTTTCCGTGATATCGGTTTTTTGCTCTCCCCATACAATCAGCAGGGTCTGCATGCCGACCTGGTAACGCGCGGCGATCTCTTCGGATGATTTTTCATCAAGATTTACGCTTTTGAAAACGACGGTCCCTTCCTTCATTTCTTTCGCATAACCGGATTCCAGCGCTTCTTTCGTCACGTTCTCCACGGCCTGGCAGGTCGCGCAGCGGCGGGTATAATGGAAATAATACACTTCAACCGTTCCCGCGGATACCGTTGATTCGTCCTTCTGCTGACTTGTGGATTTTCCGCAAGCGATCAAACTGATGAATGTTGCAATCATCAGCAGGGTATTGACGGTGTTCTTCATTATACATGTCTCCTGTTTATTGAGTTAATAGTTTTTTAATTTCATCAGCGGATGGAATACGGCCCTTGACGGCGACTTTCTCATCAACCACGATCGCGGGCGTTGTCATCACGCCGTACTTCATGATTTCGCCGATATCCTCGACTTTGCTGACCTGCGCTGCGATTCCGTTCTGTTCGACAACGTCGCGGACGGATTTTTCAAGCGCCTTGCATTTCGGGCATCCGGTGCCCAGGATTTTTACGTGCATACGGTTTCCTTTCTGGATATTTTTTGTTTGAAAAGTTCCTTAAATAATTCTTTTGCTTCCTGCCAGTTTTGCAGATTGATGCAATATTTGATTTTCGGAGGATTGATCTCGCCCTGGATGAGCCCGGCTTCTTTCAGTTCCTTCAGATGTTCTGACAACGTCGAACGCGCGATGGGCAGAAGTTCCGCCATATCGCCGCTGTAACAGCATACGTTCTGGCGCGCGGCTAAATATTCCACAATGAAAACGCGCACCGGATGGCCCAGCGCCTTGGCGTACCGCGCGATTTTGATTTGCTGTTCGGTGTAATGCTCTTCAAAACTCATATAAATCTTTCAGTTTATTTTTACCCGCCAAACACGCGATAAACACAAAAAAACTTATTGCATAAGAACAATGGCTGTGTTTCACTTTTTTTCAGATGTTCGTGTGTTTCGGGGGCAACGTTGATTCTTAATGATCCGTATGTGATCTGAATTTACGGGTCTTCAGTTTACAGGAGCATTGCCCGTTCAGCTCGTAATCGCGGTTGACGGTCATCGGCATGCCGTCGTTCAGCCATTCGAGTACGCCCCCGACCAGCGAGGCCGCGTTGGTATACCCGTTGTCCTGAAGAAACTGAACCAGCTCCCTGCTGAATGTGCCGGCATTGTCAGCCAGTATCAGCGGCCTTTCCGCGGAAAGCCGCTTGTATTCATTTTTAAATTCCCTGACCGTTATATATATGACTTCCGGAACGTCGAACTGCCTGAAGTCGGTTTCGTAATTCTCGCGCAGATCAACGAGAACCGCGCCTTTCGTAAGGAATTCGTAGGCCTGCCTCGGCGACAGCGAAACCACACCGCCGTTCCTGTATCCTATTCCCTGAAAACAATCCTGGTTCATGGCGTGAGCTTTCGGTTAAGCGGTCTCGGGAAAATATTTTTTCCGGAACCAGAGCGCGACGTTGACCAGCAGGATCAGCACCGGCACTTCCACCAGCGGCCCGATCACCGTGGCAAATGCCGCCTGTGAATCAATGGTAAAAACGGCGACGGCGACGGCAATAGCAAGCTCAAAATCATTGCTCCCGGCGGTAAAGGCAACGGTCGTGGACTTTTCATATCCGGCACCCATCCTCCGCGCGATGAAAAACGTAATGAAGAACATGCCCGCGAAATAAAACAGATACGGGATCGCGACCCGGACCACGTCAAGGGGCAGTTCGACAATTTTGTCGCCCTTGTATGAAAACATCACGAAAATCGTAAAGAGAAGTGCGACCGGCGTGATAAACGAAATCTTCGGGATGAACGATGTATGGTACCATGACTTGTCTTTCAATGAAACCAGCGCGGCGCGCGTGAGAATCCCGCCCAGAAACGGAATGCCCAGGTAGATGAATACCGTCACCGCGATTTCGCCGATGGATATGTCCACCAGCTGGCCCTCAAATCCGAACATCGGGGGCAGCAGCGTGATAAAAATGTAGGCGTAAACCGAGTATAGAAAGACCTGAAAGAGCGCGTTGAACGCGACCAGTCCGGCGGCCAGCTCCGAATCGCCTTTCGCAAGGTCATTCCAGACCAGCACCATCGCGATGCACCGGGCCAGCCCGACCAGGATCACGCCCACCATCATATCGGGTTTGTCGGGAAGAAAGATCAGCGCGAGAAAAAACATCACCAGGGGGCCGATGATCCAGTTCTGAACCAGCGACAACGCCAGCAGACGGATATTCCTGAACACCACCGGAAGTTCCTCGTATTTCACCTTCGCCAGCGGGGGGTACATCATCAGGATCAGGCCGATGGCAATCGGAATGTTCGTGGTGCTCTCCGGGGAAGTTTTCAGCGAATCCCAGAATTTCGCGATCGGCGGGTATAACCATCCGGCCGCCACGCCGATGAACATGGTAACGAAAATCCACAGCGTCAGATAACGGTCAAAAAAGGATAATTGTCTGGAAACGGAACTCATTTCGGCCTTCCTGTTGGTATAATTGAATGGTTAGTTCTGGTACACAATGAAATATACGCGATGAAGCGTTCCTTTCGGTTATTCATCGAGGCTTTGTGGAGATTTCAATTCCTGTATATAAAATCCGTAGAAACGTTCCCTGATCTCATCCCTTATCCTTCGGAATACAGACAAAATTTCCTCATCCGATCCGGTTGCCCCGGCGGGATCCTCGAATCCGATATGCAGGCGGTGTTTTACCTGTCCGGTAAACACAGGGCAATTATCGCTCGCGTGTCCGCAGACGGTGATAACATAATCGAATGGCTGATTCACAAACTGTTCCGCATGCTTAGGAAAATTCTTACTCAGATCGATGCCGGATTCCTTCATCACCTGCACCGCTTTGGGGTGCACCTGTCCGGACGGCTTCGTTCCGGCGGAAGATACGTCAAAGCTATTGTCAAAGGATTTTAGAAATCCCTCCGCCATCTGGCTTCGGCTGGAGTTCCCGGTACATAAAATGATAATCCGCTTGGACATGGCCTTTATTTGTTTATTACATTTCGTATTTCGTCAAAACCCGAAATATTATATGTAAAAACAGTTGAAATGTCAAGAACAAAAACATCCCGGCAACCGGGGTTACCGGGATGTTCCTTGCAGTTACGATCGGCGCACGGATATTGGACCTAGCGGATTATTTCATTTTAGCCGTCAGTTTTTTCGTCCATTCCCCGTTACCCAGCTGTTCCAGTTTGGCCAGAATCATGGCGCCGATGTCCGGGTCGGCCATATCCGGGTTGAACGCAGGATCCAGTTCCTGAATGCGTTCCACGGCTTCGTCGTAATAGCCTTTCTGGTAATAACTGGCTGCCTGAACCCAGATCAGTTGTTTAGAGTCCACCAGCGTATCCAGGCTCATTTTGAAATTCGCGTTTCTGTGCAACACATCGTAAGCACGCTCGATCGACTCGTCAAACAGGTTCAATCCCCAGGCGGTGAAACTCCATCCGGCCAGGCCGTCTAATGAACTGTCCGGCGCCGCTGCGGCAAACATTGTGTCCGCGTTCTCATAATCATTCAGCCGCAGATAGCACCATCCCGCGCCGACCTGAGCGACGGAACTGTCCGTATCGATGTAATCCAGGTAGATACCGAGCGCCTTAGTGTACTTTTTCTGCTTAAAGTACTTACCGGCATCTTTCAGTGTATCCTTGTCTTTCTCGCAGCTTACGGTAAATACGCCGATCAGCAATGCGCCTAAAATACACAATGACAGGTTTTTCATGGTTCATGCTCCCTGATTAGGTTGATAATTCATATTTGATTCTTTTCTGTCGTTATCCGAACTGGTTTATATTTATTCTTTTCCCTTTGCGCCTCTGCGCCCTGGCGAGAGGTTATTTCACCAGCACCATCTTCCTCGTCTTCACAAAATCACCCGCTTCCAGCCTATAGAAATACACACCCGACGTGACTCTTTGGCCCTGGTTGTTCTTCCCGTCCCAGACAACAGAATGGATGCCGGAGGATTTTTGCGCATTGATTAATGTCCGGACTTCCTGGCCAAGCAGGTTGTAGATCTTCAGCGTCACTTTCGATGCTTGCCTGAGTTCATACCTGATGGTCGTCGATGGATTGAACGGATTAGGATAATTTGGATATAATATTACCGATTGGGGAATCGCAATCGCCGGATCAAGAATTCCAACAAGATAATCGTTCATGGAATGGCGAAAAGCCTCATGCATTAAAGACGCGTAATGACGAACCGTATCAACCGACGAGGAATTGGTGACGCCCATTCCGCCGATCATCGCGTACCATACTTCCTGGGTATCGCCGGGCGCAAACGTAAAAGGGCCGGAGGATATGAGCGACCGTTGATCGGCAATGACGGAGGCATAGATTCCGGGATCAAACGGGCCGCCTGGTTTCGTGTTCCCGTCAAAATCAAAACCCTGCATATATTTCATCCGGGCCGAATCGGTTTCGGGATGAGTGAAATTACCGGGATCATGTATTTTCGCCGGACAATACACGGAAGTGGCCCGGATATCTTTCTTTCCCGCTTTAACCACCGTCGCGAACCCTTCCTGACCAATCGTTATGCGGCGGGCTGTATCCGTCGCCGACCCGGTTACCACAGGTCCCTGCAGTATCGCGCATCCAAAAGAGGTTTTTGCAACATCCCCATCGATGGAACTGATCATGATGAGCGACAACGATGAATCTGAAAAACCCTTATTTTCCCCGGCGTTTGCCCCGACATCGGCATCGTTCCAGAACGCGACAAAACTGGAATCATACGTTTTATCCGATTTATTGATAAAGGTCATACGGACCAATACCGCGTGATTGAACGGATATTGATTAAACTGAAAAGTCTGACGCTGAACTTCCAGCCCGAACCCCGGGGATAATGATGTGGTATCCTGCACTTTATGGATTGATAAATCGTTAAATACCGTCCAGGTATCCACTGCCGATAATTTCAGGGGATCGCCTGACAAAGTACGCGGAGCATCGGCTGGCCATACGCTTTCCTGGCCGGGTAATTTGAATATGGTCGGATTCACCAGAAAATCCTCGGCGATTAACGAGCCAAACGGCCCTGAATTCATTATCCGGCCGGGCTGGAATTCGGTTTGATACTGAACATTCGCGACATTCAGCGTATCGGGATTGCCGCTTCCGGGCTTCTTTCCCCCGAAGTAAAATCCTCCGGCGTAATTCAGGCTGTATCCGGAATTTATCGGATATTCCATTCCGGAATTCATTTGATTGGCCTGATGTCCGATCGATCCGTCATTTCTCTGCCACATCCGGATCAGGTTTCCTGCGCCTTCGGTCTTGATTTCCTGGGCTCCCCAGACGCTTGAGGTTGTGAATGTTCTTGTGGTCGTTCCGCTCCCGTTGATGACCCGCAATGTAACATGGTACGTTTGTCCCACCTGGTCTTCAGAGACATTCCAGGTAATCACATTGTTCGAAACGGTCATCCCCGCAGGGGCGTCCGTCAGAGAGTAAGAAGGCGTCTCATAGGAAATGACCTGAAAGCCGGTTGTAAATGTTCCGAGCCCGTAAGTTCTGAATGTATCCGTCAGACCATATACGATCGGGGCGATCGAGTCGCTTGTTTTTGCGCAAAACCGTATCACCGTACCGGATGGCGGGATGAATCCGTCACCGGGAACGGAAAAAGAACCCTGTGAATAGGGTACCGATGCTGCCCCGAAACGCAGATTCGTTATGACGCTTCGGATAGAATTAAAAGGATTGGTAGTCCGGTAACCGAGGCTGTCATAGGTGCTGTCTAACGGTAATGCCAGATCGGCGAATACATGGATCATCTCACCGGCGGAGAAAATGCCGTTTGTATCCTGGTCCGTGACTTTCACGCACAATTTTGTTCCACCGGTAACCGAAGTATCCGCCGATGATTTCGGTCCGACATGATAAACTGAAAACGGCAGCCGGTTCGGTGCGAGAGTACCGCCCGTACCAAAAAAAGAGGTGTTGATCCAGTACCGGCTGGAGTCGGAACCGAAACGGATTTCGTAACTGTCATCACCCGACGGGGATCCAAATATATTCCGGCTGTTCAAATTCTGCAGACTGCTTTGGTTTGGAGATAATCCGAATATTTTGTATGCATCCAGGGAATTTGAATAATAACCTAATATTCCGGTGGTGTCGTATCCGATCAGCAGATGAGGGGAAGTTAAAGTATCGCCGGAATTGGCGACTTCAACGATCCGTCCCAGATTGTCCGTAATGTACCGTTCGGTGGTTTGCGCGCTGATCTGTGTGTGAAGGATCAGCATCGCTGCGATGACGAGCAGGGTAGCTTTTTTCATACTTTGTCTCCTTTATATTCGTCGCTTCGGGTCGACCCGGCTTATGTCGGGGTGTTTAGGGAAGCGCTGTTATTTTATTTTGTCTGTCGGTTCTCGATCCTTCGATTCACTCAGGACAAGTACGTCCGCAGTTGCGGCCTACTCGAACCAACTATCTGTTTTTCTTCCGTGGCTTCATATTCTTATATGTTTTTTTCCCTTTGCGCCTCTGCG